>VGXS01000003.1 GCA_016873225.1 Planctomycetota bacterium
TCGTGGCGGCGGATATCGCGATGGCGCCGGTGCCCCCCGTGGATCTCAAGGGAATCGGCCCGACGCCCGTCTGGAGCGTGTTGGGTAAGAATGCGCGCAAGCCTTCATCGTGACGGGGTCTCAGTGGAGCCGAGTGCCGTCAGGCACCGGGTCCCGCCCGCCAACACGCCTGGAGCCGAGTGCCGTCATGCACCGGGTCCCGCCCGCCAACACGCCTGGAGCCGAGTGCCGTCAGGCACCGGGTCCCGCCGATACCCCCTCACACCAATGCAAGAAACAATCGATAGAAAATGGAGTAAAAATCTAATGCGGTAAAGTCCTCGCGAGACGAAAACCGACGAGGTAGTCGTTACGGTCCGCCGGCACATCGATGATGCGGATGGCGGAGCGGAGGTCCGTCGGTTGAATGTAGAACGAACCGCCACGCAACACGCGCCGTGATGCACTGTCAATCATAAGCGGACCCTCCTTGTCTGCGGATTCGGCGCCTTCGGGATAATCGCCATAGGCCTCCATGCACCATGAGTAACAATTGCCCAAGGAATCAAACAACCCCAGTTCGTTCGGCTTCAGCAAACCCACTGGATGTGGCTTTTCCCTTGAGTTTTTTTGGTACCAGCCATACTCAACCAGCAACGCGTCGCTTTCGCCAAAGCACCGGCTTGTCCGCGACCCGGCGCGCGTCGCGTACTCATACTCCGCCTCGGTCGGCAACCGGTACCCCGTCAGCTTGAGGTAATCCTTCCTCAGACGGATGTCTCCATCCTTGGGTCCGGATATCTCGAAGCACCACTGCTCCTCCGGTATTCCCTCTTCCTTGCTGAGCCGGTTGCAAAACCGCGCCGCCATGTACCAATTGATGGCCACCACCGGCAGGTCGGGGTCGTAGGTGTAATTCTCTCCAATCTCGTAACGGTCCCCGGTCAGTTGGCGGTACTGGGCCAGCGTCACCGACTTGGCGGCGATGGCGAACGACCGGCCGATGATTCGCCCATGCTCGGTTTCATTCGTGAACCTACCCGCCTCCGTTTCCGGGGAGCCCATGCGGAACCGCGCCGGCCCGGGGATGGCCGTGAACTCCATCCCGCGCGTGTTGACGAACCACGCGGGGGATATGCCAATAGCCATAGCCCCCCCGTTCGCCTTGTTCGCGGGAAAGAAGAACCCGGGCGCCGACGCCTTCAGGCTCGCCCGGGTCCACCCGTCGTTGGTGGCCTTCAGCCAAGCCCCTTGTCCCCAGCGCCTGAGCAGCCATTCCGCGGCGGCGTGAAGACCGGGGTCGGCGTCCTCATGGGCTTTTCGCACCATGGGCAGCAGCGCCTCCCGCGCGGCCTGTGGCCATGCCGCCTCGTCGAACTGCCCCAGCGCCAACAGCAGCGCCCGCCGCGCCGACAGGTCGGGTTCCTCGCCAAGCCTTTGGGAGACCACGCGGGCGTCGGCGCCCAGCGGAAACAGCCCGTGAACCAGATAACTGCGCACCCGGGGGTCGGGCGAATGCCGCAGCAGTGGCCAGACCTTGTCGGGCTGGCCCAGCCTCAAGAGCGCCACCGCCGCGTTGGCCTGCCTGGTCGCCAGTGTCTCGCGCCGGGGTTCCGCCAGCGGCAGGTTGGCCGGCAACGATTCCTCCAGCACCCGGGCCAAAAGCTCGCTGGCCCGTTCAGGGTGCGCGGCCAGGGGCGGGTACAAGGCGGCAAACTGGCGACTATCCGCGCCTGCCAGCAGGTCGGCAAGCCTCGAGGGGTTGTCGGCCATCCAATCGGCCAGCAGGTTGGTGGCCAGCGACCGTTCGGCGGCGCGGTCGGGGTTGGCATCGGCAAACACCCGCTCCAGCGGCGCGAACAACGCCTCGCTCGCGGGCCTGAGAAGTTCGCTCCAGGCGCCCAGATAAACCGGGTTCTCGCGCACGAGGTCGAGGGCCACGGCAGGGGCCACGGCGGGCCAGCCTTGGCCCTGCGGATCGAACCGGGCCAACGCCGCCGCGGCGCGCAACCGCCCCGGGCCGGCGCGGCCGTCGCCCGCCAACTCCCACCAGCGCTTGAGAAGGTTTGGGGCCTTGGGCTCTAGCGAATCGAGCAACGCGGCCACTTCCCCGGGTTCAGCCCGTGTCAGGTGCTCCGAAACAATCTCGCCGGCCTCGTCATCTTCCGCCGCCAGGGCCATCGCCGCGTGCAGGCGGGCCCGGGGTTGGTCGCCCGCGAGCATGGCCTTGAGCAGCGGCTTGGCCCACCAGCGGTAGGCCCCGATCGCCCGTGCCTCCGCCGGCACCTCGGCGGTGCTGGCGACGGCCAACCGGTCGGCTGATGAGCGCGCCTGGAACTGGCCATGCGCGTACCAGGCACCCGCCACCAAGAGGGTCATGGCCGCCGTCAGGGCCATCCCGCGCGAAAGGTGCGTCGCGAGCGCCGCGGCCATCATCCTTCGCTCGGGCGGCGACCAGTCGCGCCGCGGCACATGCCTGAGGATGCCAAGCCACTGGAACAGGTAGGGCAATTGCCGCGCCGACGGATTCGCGGCCCAGGCCGAGGCGCGTTCGGCCAGCACGAGTTCGGCCCGGCCGCGGGAAGTCTCACGCTGCTTGCGCGCCAGCCATTCCCTGAGAGCTGGCACCAGGTAGTCGTGCGTGAGGATATAGTTCCGGGCCGTGATTTCCCCTTCCAGCGAACCGGCGCCTTCCGGGTCGGTGGGGGTGATCAGCCTGAGCTGGCCATCGAGCAGCGCGATGAGGTCTTCAAACTCCCGAGGCCGGGCGGCGAGTCCCGAGATCCTCAACAACTCGTCGCGCGCGCGCATGTGGCCCTTGATGTCGCAGCCGGGAGGGGGCAGCAGGGCGCGCAGGACGGCGCGGGCGGGCCTTTGGCGGGCGCGTTGCCCCGCGGGGGCCCCCGGGGCGCTGAATGTCTCCTCCAAGAACGCCACGCCAATTCCCTCGACGCCGCCCAGCGCCAGAAGCGTGGCCGGCACCCAGGGCCTGGCCTTGACCATTTCGGCAAGCAGGGCGATCTGCACCGACACGACCTTCCCGTCGCGCGCCAGACCCTCAATCGCCTGGGCGATGAACAGCTCATTTTCCCCGGCCTCAGCCCGCGACGGCGCGTCGGTGGTTTCGGCGAAGGCCACCTCGAAGCCGCAGTGCCACGCGACGATGGGTTCCACCTGGGAAAGGGAACTTTTCACATCGGCCACGGTGACGGTTTCCCCATGCCCGTGCGTGCCGAGGTTGCCAAGCTTGCGGACCGCCGCCGCGTAAGCCTCAAGCCGCTTCGGGAAATGCCCGTCCTTGACGATCCGGTCGATCAGGTTGTCGAGCGGGTTGGTGCCCGCCGGCTTTCCCACCTTGGCCTCGTACACCGCGCGCACCACCCATTCCAGCACCTTGCGGATGCGGGTGAGCGCCATTTCGGCGTCCCGTTCGGCGATGTCGATGGCGCGGCGCACGCCGTCGCGGGCCTCGGAGGCGCCCTGGGGCCATGCCTCGGCCCGAGCCAGCGCCGCGCGCAGTTCCGGGTCGCCCGACCCGACCCGCTCATCGGGCAACGCGCCATGGGCCCGCCCGTACGCCGCCAACACCTTGCGGGCGTGCGGCATGTCGAACAGGTCCACAAGCCGGGCGTTCACTCCCTCGCGCAACGGGATTTCCAGGTCGGACAGGAAGCGGCTCACCGCCAGCCAGAAGTCGTCGCGCACCATCACCACGGCACGCAAGCGGTCGCCGTCGCACTGCCTGAGCGCCCTCACCAGTTCGGTTTCGGTTTCGGCGCCCTTGGCATGAAGCCACTGCTCGAACTGGTCGATCACGATCACCAAGGCGCGCGCGCCCGCCGGCAGAGCCCCCAGCCGGGCGGCCTTGAGCGCCCCGGCGAGGCCGCAGTCCGGCGGCAGGCCCGGCACCAGGCGCCTCAACCCCGCAAGCAGGCGCGCCTCGGTGTCGGTGCCCGTCGCCTCGAGGTAAAGCGGCCGCACCGAAGGCGCCAGCCTCGGCAGCAACCCCGCCTTCACCAGGGAAGACTTCCCGCAACCCGACGGCCCGTAGATGAGGCCCACGCGCAACGGTTCGGCCGCGTTCTCCTCCTCGAGCCGTCTCTTCCAAAAACGGACGGTATCGGGCAGGCCGTCGCGGTCGCGCGGGCCGGGCAACAATTCAAGGAAAAAATCCTTGTCCGACTCGTCGAACGACCGCAACCCCTTGGGCACGATCTTGAGCGGCCCGGAAACCGGCGGCGTGTCCGGCCTCGGAGTGGCCGGCGGCGTGGGCGCCGAACCGCCTCCGCGCGTTTCCGCGCCGGCCAATGCGGGAGTGGGCGGCCGTTCGGCCAACAGCGATTCGAGTTCATCAGCAAGGTCGCCCGCCGTGCCGTGGCGCTCGGTGGCGCGCTTGGAAAGCGCCTTGAGGCAAACGCGCTCCAGCTCGCGGGGAATTTCAGGCCGCGTTTGGCGCGGTGGCTTCACCTCCAGCGTGATGATCTCGTCGAGCAAATCGGCGCTGGTTGAGGCCCGGAACGGCCGCTTGCCCGTCAGCATCTCGTGCATGACCACGCCGAGGCTGAAAATGTCGGACCGGCCATCCACGCGGTGCCCCTCGCCGCGCGCCTGCTCGGGACTCATGTACTGGGGCGTGCCGGCGTGCCTGGGTCCGGTGCCGAACTCCTGTTCCCGCAGCGCCAGGCCGAAGTCGCCCACATGCGCGCGGCCGGCGGCATCAAGAAAAATGTTCGCCGGCTTGATGTCCCGGTGCACCAGGCCCGACTGGTGGGCATGATCGAGGGCCCGGGCGACATCGGCGGCAATGCGGATGGCATCGGGCACCGACAGCGGGCCTTTGTCCAACCTGCCGGCCAGGTCGCCACCCTCGATGAACTGCGTGACCACGAAAAACGGGAATCCGTCGGCGGAGCCGACATCGAACACCGGCACGATGCCCGGGTGCCTGAGGGACGCCGCCGCGCGCGCCTCGGCGAGGTAAGGCTCGGCATCCGCGGCCGAGGAAACCAGGTGGCGGTGCGGCACCTTGATCGCCACCGCCCGGCCGAGCATGGTGTCCAAGGACAGGTAAACGCGGCCGAACCCGCCCTTGCCCAAGACCCGGTCGACGCGGTACCTGCCAATGGTTTCGGGCACCGGCCCGGAATCTGCCACGGCGACGGGGGCGCCCGAGTCGCTCGTGACGGCGCTTGACGAATCCTGGGGCATGGCCATGCCTCCGGCAGGACGGACCGGAACAAGTTTCAATCATTTCATGACAGCGCCCAAGCCGCAAGGGGCGCCAGAAACCGGTGGGAGCGCCGATTCGCAAGGGATGGGAGCCGGGTGCCGACAGGCACCGGGCCAGGCGTGAAAAACAAAATGACCTCGCTGGGATTCGAACCCAGGACCCACGCATTAAAAGTGCGTTGCTCTACCGACTGAGCTACGAGGTCGGTGTCAAAACTATTCTAGTGCACTCCCTGCGCCGCGAGCCAACGCTCGGCGTCCAAGGCCGCCATGCAGCCGCTTCCAGCCGCGGTGACGGCCTGGCGGTAGTGGCTGTCGGCCACATCGCCCGCCGCGAAAATGCCCTCCACCGTGGTGTCGCTGCGGTGGGCCTTCGGCCAAACGATGTAGCCCTTGGAATCCAGTTCCAGCACGCCCTTGAGAAAATCGGTGTTGGGAGTGTGCCCGATTGCCACGAACAGGCCCACGATGTCGAGGCTTTTCCCCTCTCCACCCACCGTGGAGGCCAACCTGATGCCCGTCACGCCGTCGGTGTCGTTGCCCAGCACCTCGGAGACGGCGCTGTTCCACACCGGCACGATGCGCGGGTTTTCCAGCGCGCGCTTTTCCATGATCTTGCTGGCGCGAAGCTTGTCGCGGCGGTGGATCAGGTACACGGTGCTGGCGAACTTGGTGAGGTAGCTCGCCTCCTCCACCGCTGAATCACCGCCACCCACCACGGCCAAAGGCTTGCCCCGGAACCTCGGCAGGGCGCCGTCACACACGGCGCAGGCCGAAACTCCATGGTTCTTGAACCGTTCCTCGGAAGGAAGGCCCAGCCAGTTGGCCCGGGCCCCGGTCGCCACGATCACGGCGTGCGTCGAGATGGCCCCGTTCTCGATGGTGTTCATCGTGAAGGGTCGCTTGGAGAAATCGACCGACACCACATCATCGGTGATGATGCGGGCGCCGAAGTTGATGGCCTGTTGCCGCATCAACTCCATCAGTTCGGGGCCCGTGAGGCCGTGGGCGGGTTGGGGGCCGTTGTCGAGAATCCAGTAGGGCCTGCGGTCTTCCGCGAGGGCCGAGCCCAGGTAATCGCGCAGGTGACCGGCTGGAAAACCGGGAAAGTTCTCAATTTCAGTGGTCAGGTTGAGCTGGCCCAGGGGGAGGGTTCCCTTGAGGCGGTTCTCCTCGGTGACGGCACCCTCGATGACGAGCGGCTTGAGGCTGGCCCGGGCGGCGTAGATGGCGGCGGTCCAGCCCGCGGGTCCGGAACCGATGATGACGACCGTTTCGCTCATGGCGCCCCTGTCCGAGTCCGCTTGCATCTGTGAAGATACAATCTTAACGCGGCGCGCCGGGGGGTCAATCGGCCCGGCGCCGGGGGACTTGCCATTGGCGATGCACAGGCTGACCGACTTGCGCGAAATCCTGCGGTATGTGCCGAGGTTCCGCGACCGCCTGTTCGTGATCGCCATCGACGGCGCCGTCGTCGAGGACGAGAACTTCCGCAATGTGCTTCTCGACCTGGCGCTGCTCAAGAGCCTGAGGATCGGCGTGGTTTTGGTGCATGGGGCTCTGCACCAGATCCTCAAGCTCGCCGACCTCACGAAGCAACAGCCCAGCAACCTGGACGGGTCGGGCATCACCGACGACGCCACGCTGCAACTGGCGCTGTTCGCCAGCAGCCGGGTGGCCTACGAATTGGTGGAGGGACTCGACGCGGCCGACCTGCACGGGGTGTCGGGCAGCTTCCTCGTGGCCCATCCCGCGGGCATATTGGGCGGGATCGACCACCAGTGGACCGGGAAGATCGAACGAGTGCAGACCGGCCTGATCCAGTCGCTGGTCGCCCAGGACATGGTGCCCGTGGTGTCGCCCGTCGGCGCCGATGGCGAGGGCAGGACCTACCGGCTGAACTCCGACCATGTGGCGGTGGAGGTGGCCGCCGCCCTCAAGGCGGCCAAGCTCATTTTCCTGAGCACGCTGCCGGGCGTGACGCTCACGAACCTGGCCTCGGAAAAAGCCTCTGGCGCGGTGAAGACGGCGATCGACCGGCAGCGCGAACCGTCGGTGGAGGGGTTGCTGAGGTCGTTGTCGCTGGAGGAGGCCGAGGCGGTGCTGGCGGGCCACCGCGCCGACATCGCTCCCGAATTGGCATCGAAGCTCGAGCAGGCGGTGCGGGGGGTGAAGCTCGGCGTGCCGCGGGTTCACCTGATCGACGGCAGGGTGAGCGAGGGCCTGTTGGCCGAGGTTTTCTCGAACCTGGGCGTGGGCACCATGGTTCATGCCAACGAATACCAGGCGATCCGCAAGGCCGCCAAGAAGGATGGGCGGGCGATCCTGAGCCTCATCGCGCAGGGAGTGGCCAACGACGAGTTGGTGCGCCGCAGCAGGGCCGAGATCGAGCGCACGGCGGAGGATTTCTTCGTGTTCGAGGTCGACAAGCTGCCGGTGGCCTGCGCGGCGGTGCACCTTCACCCCTCGGAAGGCAAAGCCGAGCTGGCGTGCGTGTGCGTCGATCCCCGGTTTGAAAACCGCGGCATCGGCCGCAAGATGATCGAATACGGCGAGTCGCTGGCCAGGCAGGCGGGAATGAGGGAGATGTTCCTGCTGTCGACCCAGGCGTTCAATTACTTCCAGCAGAAGGGCGGCTTCATACAAGGGTCGCCCGCCGACCTTCCGGTTTCGAGGCGTGAGAAGTACGACAAGAGCGGCCGGCGTTCGCTGGTGTTGGTGAAGCGGCTTGACGACGGTATCGGAAGCAACCATGGGGCCCGGTGATGGAATGGCAGACATGCAGGTCTTAGAAGCCTGTCTCCGTAAGGAGGTGCGGGTTCGAGTCCCGCCCGGGCCACTCGTTCGTGATGGGATGCGAAACTGATGGCGCACCTGCACCTCGACCTCTTCAGCGGCATCGCCGGCGACATGCTGCTCTCGGCGCTCACCGACGCCGGTGCCCCCCTCGATCCGCTGCGGGAGGCGCTGGCGCGCCTCGACCTTCCGGTGTCGGTGGATGTCGAGGAAGTGTCCCACTGCGGCATCAGGGCGCTGCACCTCGTGGTGGAGGCGCCGGAGGAGCAGCCGGCGCGCAACCTGCCGGAGATCACGGCACTCCTCGACCGGTCGGGCATTCCAACCCGGGCACGCGACCGGGCGATCGCCGCCTTCAGGGAACTGGCGGTGGCCGAGGCTGAAATTCATGGAACCACGGTCGACAAGGTTCATTTCCACGAGGTCGGGGCGCTGGACAGCATCACCGACCTCATGGGGTGCGCCCTGGCGCTTGAGCTTCTCGGGGTGGACACGATCAGCAGCCGGTCGGTACCGCTGGGCAGCGGCATGGTGACCTGCGAGCACGGCAGGATGCCGATTCCGGCGCCGGCGACGGCCCTATTGGCCCGGGGCATGCCGGTGGCCAACCCGCCCGTCCCGGGTGAACTCACCACCCCCACCGGCGCGACGATGCTCAAGGCGTGGGTCTCGGAGTGGCGCGACCAGCCACCCGGTTACGACACGGTCGGCACGGGCGCGGGAACCCGCCGCTACATCGACCACCCCAACCTCCTGCGCGTGTTCCTGGACAGCCATGGCTCCCATCCGTGGAAATCGGAACGGATCTCGAAGCTGGAAACCTGGGTCGACGATGTGCCGGGCGATGTCGTCGCCCACTTGCTGTCCTTGGCCCTGTCGGAGGGCGCGCTGGATGCCGCCGCCGTGCCCGCGGCGATGAAGAAGGGCCGTTCGGGGCACGCGATCACCATCCTGGCCCGGCCGGCCGACGCGGAAAGGCTCGCGCGGCTCATGTTCCGCGAGACCGGAACCCTTGGCATCAGGCACGGCGTCATCGAGCGCTGGATTCTGCCCAGGCGGCAGGGAACCGTGGAAACCCCGTGGGGAACCGTCCGCGTGAAGTGGGCCATGGTGGCCCCCCGGGATGAGCGCCCCGATCCCGAACACGACGACTGCGCCGAACTGGCTCGGCGGCATTCCGTTCCCCTCTCGACGATCAGGAACGCGGCGATCGAAGCCGCCAGGCAGGACTGACATCCCATGAAAACCGCACGAGAAATCCGCCGCGAATTCATCGACTTCTTCGTGGAAAGGCATGGACACACCTTCGTGCCCTCAAGCCCCGTGGTGCCGCTTGAGGACCCCACCCTCATGTTCGCCAACGCCGGCATGAACCAGTTCAAGGATGTCTTCCTCGGCACCGGCAACCGCTCCTTCAGGCGGGCCGCCAACACCCAGAAATGCATCCGCGCCGGAGGCAAGCACAACGACCTCGACGATGTCGGCAAGGACACCTACCACCACACATTCTTCGAGATGCTCGGCAACTGGTCGTTCGGCGACTATTTCAAGAAGGAGGCGATCGAGTGGGCCTGGCAACTTCTCACCGGCGTATGGGGGCTTGATCCTCGCCGCCTCCATGCCACCGTGTTCGAGGGCGATCCCGAACAAGGTGTCCCTCGCGACGAGGAGGCCGCCTCCCTGTGGGCCGACCTCACCACCATTCCCAAGGGCCACATCCACCTGGGCAACCGCAAGGACAACTTCTGGGAAATGGGCGACACCGGGCCCTGCGGCCCATGCACCGAGATCCACATCGACCTGACGGAAGACCTTTCCGGCGGACCGCTTGTCAACAAGGGCACGCCCCGGTGCATCGAAATTTGGAACCTGGTCTTCATCCAGTTCAACCGGGGCGCCGACGGCAAGCTGACGCCGTTGCCGGCCCGGCATGTCGACACCGGCATGGGGTTCGAGCGGGTTTCCGCGGTGCTTCAGGGAAAAACGAGCAACTACGACATCGACCTTTTCCAGGATCTGTTCCGCGCCACGCGCGACCTGACCGGTTCCGAACCATACGCCGGCCGCCTCGACGACATGCGCGACACCGCCTATCGTGTCGTGGCCGACCATATCCGCGCGCTGGTCTTCTCACTCGCCGATGGCGCCATACCATCCAACGAGAAGCGCGGGTATGTCGTGCGCAGCATCCTGCGCCGGGCCGAGAGGTACGGCCGGCAATACCTCGGCGCGAAGGAACCGTTCCTGCACCGCCTCGTTCCCGCCGTGGTCGGATCGATGGGGGATGTGTTTCCGGAAATCGCCCAGCGCGCCGGGGCCGTCTCGAAAATCCTCCTCGACGAGGAGGAGGCCTTCCTGCGCACGCTCGACCGCGGCATGCGCCTTTTCAACGATGTCGCCAGGCGCACCAAGGATTCCGGCAAGCCGGTCATCTCGGGCGATGATGTCTTCGACCTGCACACCACCTACGGACTATTCTCCGACATCACCCGGCAGATGGCCGAGGAGGTCGGACTGGGGATCGATTCGCAAGCCTACCAGAAGCGGATGGACGAGTTCCGCGACACCTCGGGCAAGGATCGCAAGAAACTCGTGATCTCCGCGATCGAGGGCACCCTGCCCCGCTGCGACGACTCGGCCAAGCATTTGGGCACCTCGGCCAACTCGGCCATCGCCGGTTGGGTGACCGACAACGCCGTCATCACCGCCGGAACGCTCGCCACGGGCACCCAGGCCGCCATCGTGCTCGAATCCACCTGCTTCTACCCCGAACAGGGCGGGCAGGTGGGCGACACGGGAACCATCACGACGGCCACCGGGGTCTTTCGGGTCGAGGATACCCAGAGACTTGGCGACGGCATCCTTCATTCAGGGGTGGTGGAGTCGGGATTCGTCGAGGCCGGCCAACCGGCGGGCCTGGCCGTTGATTTAGGCAGGCGCAAGGCGATCACCCGCCACCACACCAGCACACACCTCATGAACTGGGCCCTGCGAAAGGTGCTCGGCGGGGCCATCGACCAAAAGGGATCGCTTGTCGACGCGGAAAAGACCCGCTTCGATTTCGCCCACGACAAGGCGCTCTCCGCCGAGGAGATCCAGGCCGTTGAGGACCTCGTCAACGGGCGCATCCTCGACAACGCTCCCGTCGCGGCGGTGCTCATGCCCCTGGCCGACGCCAAGAAACTTCCGGGCGTGCGCGCCGTGTTCGGCGAGAAATATCCCGATCCCGTGAGGGTGGTGACCGTGGCTGCCGGCCAAGGTGAATCCGCCGGGGAGGAATCGTCGATCGAGTTCTGCGGAGGGACGCACCTAGGCGGCACCGGTGAGGCCGGCAGCTTCCAGATCCTCTCCCAGGAGGCCGTGGGCAAGGGAGTGCGACGGCTCACCGCCGTGGCCGGGGAAGCCGCGCTCAAGGCCCGCCGCGAGCAAACCCGCCTGCTTTTTGAGGTCGCGGCGAAGCTCACCTGCAAGCCGGAGGACGCCGCCGAGCGCGTCGAGGCGTTGCGGGAGGAAGTCAAGAAACTGCAGGCCCAGCTCAAGAAGGCGGCATCGGGAGACCTGGCCGGCGCGGCGGACAAGATCCTGGCGGAAGCGGCCACCATCGGTGGAACCGTCGTCGGCGCGGGTGAGATTCCGGCCGTGCCACCCGAACAGGCGAGGATCCAACTCGACAGGCTCCGCCAGAAAGCCGGCAGCTCGATCTTCCTCCTTGGCTGGCGGGAGGAAGGAAAGGTCGGCTTGCTGGCCGCCGTCAGCGACGACCTCCATGGCAAGGGCATCGAGGCCGGAAAGTTCGTCGGCGAGATCGCCAAGCGGGTGGGCGGCAAGGGCGGCGGTCCCAAGGGGATGGCGCAGGCGGGCGGCAAGGAAACCGAAAACCTTCCGGCGGCGCTCACCGAGGCCAAGGCACTCGCGGCGAAGTTGCTGGGAGCCTGAGGTGGAGTCTTCCGATTCCTTGTCCATGGCCCGGCAATGGCTCATGGCCGGGCAGCCCGACCGCGCGCTCGCCTCGGTGAGGCGCCGCTTGGACGAAGCCGTCACCCTTCGAAGAGGTGAGAGATCCGCCCGATTCGAGCTGGCCTGGGTTCTCGCCTGGACCGACCGGATAGAGGAAGCCCTCGCGGAGTTCGCCCGCTGTCATGCCTCGCCGCCCGGGCCGGATGAACCCGACGCCTCCGCGTATGTGCGGTCGCTGCGCGATCGCGGCCTGCTGCTGGCGGAGCATGGCCGCCTTGGGGAAGCCGCTGACGCGCTCGGCAAGGCATGGGAAGAAACAGGGCGAATCCTGGGACGGGATAGTCTCGAACAGGCCCTTCTGGCCGAACCGCTGGGGCAGGCACTCCTTTCGCTCGGGCAAACCGAACGGGCCCTCGAACTCCTCGACAAGGCCGTCGCCATTCTCGCCCGTCAGGATCATCAACGCGTGACCGGGGCGCTGGCGCTGAGGGAGGAGGCCCGCCAAGTGCTGGGAGAACCTTCCTTCGCCGACATGCCGGAACTCACCGATGAGGGCGCGACCCAATTGTTCCGTGACCTGGCGAAGCGCGCCGAGGAATCCGATCCGGTGGTGATGGAGCGCGTGTTTCGCGAAGGAATCCGTTGGATTGAGGAGGTTTCGCCCGACAACAGTGAGCTACCGGCAGCCTATGGGGTGCTGGCCGGGCTTTCCGGTTCGATGGGTGACACGGCGGCGCAGGTCGAGGCGATCAACA
The DNA here is from genome assembly GCA_016873225.1 of Planctomycetota bacterium. Lineage (GTDB taxonomy): Bacteria > Planctomycetota > Planctomycetia > Gemmatales > Gemmataceae > REEB421. Next base: position 12,717 of record VGXS01000003.1, read on the forward strand.
GGGCCATCGAGATATACCGCGCCCGCCGGGAGGATGGATTCGCGATCCAGGCCTTGCAGGGCCGGGCGCTGGCGCTGGCCGAGGCCGGCGATGACACCAACGCCGAAGCCGATTACCGCGCCGCGCTCGACCAGGCGACACGGGCCGGAAGCCTGCCTTTGATGTCACAGTTGGCCCGGAACCTGGGCCGCTTCCATTCCGACAGGGGAGACGATGACAAGGCGCATGGCCTGTACAAGGATGCGGTCGACTGGGCGCGGGAATCATCCCATCCGGAAATGACGGGCAAAGCCTTGGTGGCGTTCGGGATGCACCTGGCCCATCGGGGCGACAGGTCCGCATCCAAGGGGATGTTCGCGGAGGCCTTGGGCCTTTTGCCGCCATCGGATCCCCATGCCGCCGCGGCAAGCGGCCATCTGGATGCCATGCGGGATGGCAAGACATGCGTGTGCCTCGACCCGTTGCAGGTGATGGCCAGGGACCTGAAAAAGAAAATCCGCGGCGCCCTTCCCCCGCGCACGGCCCGAGCCATTGAAATCTCGTTCGAAGGTGGCCAGTTCCACCTGCAACTGGACTTGGTCAGGGAGTTGAACGACTCGGAGCAAGCAGCCCTGAACCGGGTGCTAAACCCGGATGGATGACCCGCCGTGGCCTAGGCGGCCTTGGACGGAATGGCCACCGGCTCGTTTTTTGTGACAGGGTCGGCATTCACTGACTTGAGGCAGACGACCACGGCCCCGGTCAGGCTCAGGAAAGCCAGCGTATACCCACCATAAACCTGCCCAAGCTTGGCGGCGCGGTCATCCAGCAGGCCCGTGCTGGTGGCCCACATGCCAACCACGGCCACGGCCGACAAGCCCACGCACCACCTTCGCGCGATAACGCTGTCGGCCAGCCACGCCCGCGAAACAATCACGGCCCAGGGAAGGGCCAAGGTCACGGCGTGGTGTTTCCATGTTCGTTCGCTCAGGAGCAGCATCCCGATCAACACGAGGCTCCACTCGGCGGCCAGGCGGGGCCAGGCTTCGGCGCGATCGCCGGCATCGCGGTTGGCCGTCGGGGCGCATGTCCACAGGATCAAAAGCCCGAAGGCAGCCATGGCAACCTGGGTGATCAGCTTGGCGACGCGCGGTGGCAGGGCGAGGAGGTTGTGGTATTCGGCGGGGGTGAAGATGCCGCCTGGATATTCCACGAACGATGGACTTTCGGTGAGCAACCGGAACACGAGACCCGGTAGCGACTGGTTGGAATGCTCGCTGGTGACCTTGCCCTCGACCACGAACGGATGCACCATCTCGCGGTACCAGGAAATCAGGTTGCGCTGGTTTTCCTCGAATCCCAGAACCATCGAGGGCATGACTCCGGGCCAAAGGAACAAAAGCACCCCGGCGGCCCAGCCCGAGACGAAACGCCAATCTCTTTTCCAGACAAAGTAAGGCAGGAATAACAAAGGAGTCACCTTGCAGCAGGCGGCCAGTGCCAGCAGCACACCGCCGCAAGCTGATCTCCGATTGGCCACGCACACCAGTCCGCCCATCACGATGAAGAAGATGAACAAATTGACATTTCCATGCTGGAGGTCGCCAACGATGGGCCGAAGCGCCAGCAGCACGATGCCCGCCTGGATCCACCAAGGCAACCGGTTGCCCGGATCAACCAACCGGAGGCACCATGCCATGACAGCCAGCGCCATGAGGCATTTGGCCAGATACCATGTCACGGCCATGGCTCCCGAGGGAAGCTTGGCCAGGGGAAGCAGCAGGACCGACATCACCGGGGGATTGGGGTACTGATATTCCTTGCTGATGTCCTCGCCCTGCTCCAAGCCGAGCAACTGCGGTTGCCAGCGTTGGATGGCCGAACGGTTGCCGCGACGGGGATCCGAGATCTTGACGAGATATTGAACCGTCAAGGCCATCAGAAATAACGCCATCGCCGCGAGAATCCAGCCTCTTGGCGTCAAAGACAACAGCCTGGGGGAAAGCATTGTCGCATCCCGATTCATTCAAGGAAGTCGCGTCAAATCGATATCACGGAATAGACTTGCGGAACAAGGTGAAGGCGGATGGTCAGTCCAACTCCTCACCCAGGCCCGACCCGAATCCGGGGTGGACCTTGGAAGGGATCGGCGGAGTGTTGGCGATCTCAGCCTCGTTCTTGGGAAGGGCTTGTTTTCCCGCGACGGGAATCGGGGCATCCTGAAGTGCCAGCGCGTTCTCCTGGGTGCTCTGGGGATCGATTTTCAGGCATATTTCCGTCGCCCTTTGGGCCAGCTTTCCCAGCCAGCCGACCCATGCATCCACTCCGGCGGGGTCTGTCTCGGGGGGAACGCGGGAAAACTCGCCACACAGGAGCACCAGCCTGAGGAGGTGACGGAAAATGATCCCCTCCTGCCTGAGGAGTTCCCTGTTGCGGATGTACACCTCAAAGTTGCCGCTGTAGCGCTCGAGGATCTCCCCTGCCGCCCAAGTACCTGAAAATTCAAGTTCTCCCACGCCCGGATGGAGGTCCTCGAAAAGCATCCTGGCCCTGTCGACCAGGCAAGGAGGCCGCTCCCTGAACCTGGGATCATCATCGTCATCGTCTTCCTCCCCCGGAGGCTTCGGAGCGGCGATCAACCCCCGTCTCAAGAGTTCGGGATCCAGGATTTCGGTTTGCCATTTTCCAGGTGGCAGGTGCTCGGGTCCGGGCACCCGGGTCGAACGCACCAGCGCCACGGGCATTCCCAGCAGTCCCTCAAGAATCTGAAGCCGCTCGAGGTCATCGGCAATCGCCAGCCGCGGGCAAAGCCAGTCGGCCAGCAAGGGATGAACGCTTCGGAAGGCAAGCAACCGCGCCAGCGAAGGTTCGGGATGCGCCAGGGCCGCCTGGTATTCGACCTTGCTGCCGGCCGTTGTTTCCGCCTCGGGGGGAGGGGGTGGATCAAGCCGGACATAACCGGCCTGATGAAGCGAAACGAGCATCCTTTCGAGCAGCACTTCCCCGGCCCGAACCCGTGCCGAATCGAGGAGGCGCTTGCGGATGACGGCCCTGACCCGGCCGACATCCGGGGAAAGGCTCAGCAAGTGGGCCAGGAGGCGCCAGGGAAGCGGCCCCTTGCTGTAAAGCCGCACGGGTGCGGCGACCTGCAAGGCATTGAACTGGTTTTCGGTCCAATGCAGGAACTTGTCGTTGCGCTCCGGTTTTTTCCGCCGCAATTCCTTCCTCTTGCGGATCAGGGCCGGATCCTTGGTGTCCTCGGGGATGGCGTCATACTGCCGCTTCCAGCGAAGCAGCCTGACATCCTCCTCATGGGCCAGGCAAAAAACATGGCCCTTGTCGTCGAACTGGGGACGACCGGCGCGACCGAAAATCTGCTGGGCCGTGCTGGCGTCGATGAGTTTCTGTTTGCCAGCCGGCCCCTTGGCCAGGCTCGTCAGCACCACCGACCTGGCGGGCAAGTTGATTCCAGCCGCGAGGGTTTCGGTGCAAACAGCGACAGAAAGCAGTTTTTTCTCGAACAGCTCCTCCACGACTCGCCTGTACCGCGGCAGCAGGCCGGCGTGATGGATTCCGATTCCTCGCTTCAGGAGTTGGAGCAGACGCGGCCCGGCGCCAAAACGCATGTCCCGCTTGTCCAATTCGGCAAGGAGCGGGCCCCGGGTGCCCGGGGCCATGAGATCGTGGCCCTTGAGTATTTCCGCGACGCTCCAGCATTGGTCCCGGTTGAAACAAAAGACCAAGGCGGGGGTTTTTCTTGATTCCCCCTCTCCCTTGGCCATCCATTCCAGATGCTCGGGCAGGAATTCGTCGGGAATCCAGTGGTAGCTCAACGGAACCTTGCGGTCGAAACTTTCCACAAGGTCGAGTTTTCGTCCATGGGAACGGCTGAGCCAATTGAGGAACTCCCGCGAGTTGCCGACCGTGGCTGAAAGCAACATCAACCGTGCCGTCGCCGGAAGGTAGGCCAGCGAAAGTTCCCAGACGATGCCTCGTTCCTGGTCGGCAAAGTTGTGGAATTCGTCCATCACCACCGAGGTGACGCCTTCCATCGGGAATTCCCGCGGATTGAGCAACCGGTTGAGCAAAATTTCAGCCACGACGACGAGGATGGGAGCGGCCGGGTTCACCTTCCGGTTTCCCGTCACCAAGCCGACGGAATCGGGGGAAAAGCCCCAATCCTTGGCTTTTTTTCTGATCTCATGAAACTTTTGTTCGGTCAGCGCGATCAGCGGGGTCGTGTAATAGGCCTTGGTCCCCGCATGAAGGGCCTCAAACAGGGCCGCCTCGGCAATGAGCGTTTTTCCGGTTCCGGTCGGCGCGCAGACGAGAACACCACCCGGTTCTCCCCCAAACCAAGCCAGCAAGGCCTCATCCTGGACGGGGTAGGGAGGATACGGCAGGGCGGCCAAATAACGGTCGAGCAGTTGTTCTCGAAATGACTGGTCAACCGGCACTTGGCCTCCCCGTGGTCAATTTGGCTTGGCCGGGAAAGACACGGTGACATTGGTACTGATACCACCGCGAGGGGTATACCTGCCCGCCAGTTCACAGCGCAAGGGCTTCACCACAGCCACGAAGTCATCAAGGATTCGGTTGGTGACGACCTCATAAAACACACCCTGGTTCCGATACCTTTGGAGGTAGAGCTTGAGTGATTTGAGCTCCACGCAGCATTGGTCTGGAGTGTAGGTGAATGTGAGTGTGCCGAAATCGGGGTGGCCGGTCTTGGGGCACACCGTGGTGAATTCGGGGCAGACGATTTCGATTACATAGGCCCTTCCCGGCACCGGGTTGGGAAATGTTTCGATCTGGTCCCGTGATGGGGCTTCCGTGAGATTCATGACTATTCCAACCGACCCTAGGATCATCACTAATCCATCATAGTCAACGATCAAAAAAAACGCCCCGGCATGGGTTTGCCGGCATCATTGTGCGTCCTGTTCCATTTGCCTGAGTGAAGCCATCACCAGCGTCAAGGCCGCCAGAAGGAAAACCCCCAGCATGGCCATTCTCAATCCAAGCGCCGATCTTCCCCTCGGTAACTCCCCGGCCTTGATGGTTTCAGCCCGGCGAATCACGGTTTCGCCGTAGGCGGCGACCTCGAAAGGGTTTTGGCGATAGGCATCCTTCCCGCGCATCCAAAGGAAAAACGAAAGGCCCAAATACGCCGGAAGGAAGAAAGGTCCCCAGCGCTCGGCCTGCCGGACATGGACCCTTTCATGATCTCGGGCCAGCGCCAGAATGGTTTGGTCGGTGCCCAGGACCACATGCCCCAAGGTCATCGCTGTCGCGCCAATCGGGCTGAACCGCTCAAACATGCTGCGAAGGCCGCCTCCCCACGCCTCCAGGGCACCGTCCACCCATGCGATACGGGCGCCCCGGCCGAACAATACCAGCAAGGACAGGCCCGCCAGCGTGTTGGGAGCGGACCAAGCCATGACAACGGCCTTGAGGATGAGGCGCGCGACAGGTTTCATAAAGTCAGTGTGTTGTTCCGTATCCGGAGATCAACCTTGGCGCCGTCAGAATTGTCCTCAGCCGCGAAAACGCGCCATGCCCTGATCGGCCTTGGAGCCAATCTTGGGGAACGGGCCTGTTCGCTCGCCTCCGCCCTCTCATGGATCAACAACACCGGTAAGGCCGAAATTGTCAGGCGCTCCTCGTGGATCGAAACAGACCCGGTTGGCGGCCCGGCGGGACAACCGGCATTCCTCAATGGCGCCGCGATTCTTGAAACCCGCCTCGAGCCTTCGGAACTCATGGGGCTACTTCTCGAATGCGAGCGGGTCCATGGCCGCGTGCGCACCATCAAGGACGGCCCCAGGACGCTCGACCTCGATGTGCTCCTCATGGGCAACCTGGTCGTTGATTCCGCCGGCATCACCTTGCCCCACCCCCGAATGCACGCGAGGAGATTCGTTCTGGCTCCGGCGGCCGAAATCGCGCCTGACTGGCTTCATCCCGTCAGCGGCAAAACGATGGCCGACCTGCTGGCGGCGCTGGACGGCACCAGGAGTTGGGGACCGGCGCCAGGAAAGGAACTGGCCGGCCGCACCGCCTTTGTCGCGGGTTCCAGTTCGGGCATCGGCAGGACTATCGCCCAGGAACTCATGCTGGCAGGGGCCAAGGTCCTGATTCATGGAAGGCGCGCGGATTTGCTGGCCAGCAATTTGGAGTCACTGGGCCACGGACACATCGCCATCGAGGCGGACCTGTCGATTCCCGGTGCGGGGAAATCGCTTGCTGAGAGGGTTTTTGATGTGGCGCCCGAAACCGACATCTGGATTCAAAACGCCGGCGCCGACATTCTCACCGGCAGCGCGAGGCATGCTTCATTCGATGAAAAGCTGAAATCGCTTGTGCAGGTCGACCTGGTTGCCTGCATGGAAGCCTGCCGCGAGGCCGGCCGCCATCTCTCGCGGCGGGGAAACGGGGTGATCCTGACAATTGGTTGGGACCAGGCCGAAACGGGAATGGAAGGTGATAGTGGTCAACTGTTTGGTGCCACGAAGGCGGGAGTGATGGCCTTCACCAAGGCTTTGGCCGCTGATTTGGCCCCCAAGGTCAGGGTGAATGGCATCGCCCCGGGTTGGGTAAGGACCGCATGGGGAAACCAGGCGTCCGATGAATGGCAGAAACGGGCCGAGAGAGAGACACTCTTGCGGCGCTGGGGGGCACCCCAGGACATAGCAGCCTGTGCCCGTTACCTAGCAGGTCCGGGCGCGGAATGGATGACAGGGCAAATCATCAGGGTGAATGGTGGTGCTGTTCGATCTTGACGGGTCTTGGAATCAGGTTTGATGCATCAGAGATCGAAACGGTGGGCCAATCTACGGGAGTTGATGTCGAGTTTTTCAAGGATGTCACGCACATGTTCCATTGGAATCTGTTCGTCAATGGCCCAGTTGATCACATCAAGGTTTTCCTCACCCGCCTTGAGTTTGTCGATGATGGTTGAGAGCAGTTTGCCATGCTCGACAAAAAGACGGGGAAGAAGGCCGAAGTCACCGCGATCCAGCTCCACCCAAAAACATGTTCCCTGGAGGTGCTCAAGCCATCGGGCCCTGAGATATCCCCACCAATGAACTTGAACCCAACGCCTGATGGCGGTGTCGCCAAGGTCGTGGCCCACCTTTTCGCTTTCGATCCACTTGAAAGCGTCTTCCTCGACACGACAGTCGTCGTGGATGGAAGCCGTGCGGGTCGGTAGGTCCATGATGAGAACCTTCAACCTGGTCAGTGCTGATGTATTAATCCAACTCAATTATACCTGATCTTCCCGATCGGTGGCAAGAAAATCGGGCATGGATGCATTCTGGAATATTTCCGGAACCGGTTCGGCATTCAGGTGTTACCGAACAACAAAGCCCCCATCGACCAACAAGTTGCTTCCCGTGATGTAACGACCGGCTTCGCTGGCCAAAAGCAGCAATGGCCCTGTTAGTTCCTCGGGATCACCCCAACGCCCCAGCGCCGTGTGATCGGCAAAAGCCTGTTTTTCCGGTTCGCTCAGAACTGAGGCAGGAAGGTCGGTCAGGAAAGGTCCCGGAGACAGGCAATTAACCGTGATTCCATGGTGGCCAAGATCGATGGCGCTGGCTCGACACAGTCCCAGCAATGCGGCCTTCGTGGCCGAATAAACATTCCTCTTTTCCTTGCTGAGCACACCCATGATCGAGGAAATGTGTATCACCCGACCCCATTTTCGCGCCTTCATTCCCACAACCAAGGCTCGCGTGAGCGCCATGACCGAGTTCAGGTTGATCTCCATCACCGAATCCCATGTGGCGTCATCAATCTGATCGATCGGTTGAGGTTTGTTGGTACCCGCATTGTTGACCAATATATCCACTTTGCCGAACCGGCTTTGAGCCCAGTCGGCCAACTCCTTGACTTGGGTCCTATGGCCCATGTCGGCCACATGCCAGGCGCACTGGCGTTTTGTCCCCTCCACAATCTTCGACGCCGCCCGTTCCAACTCATCGGCATGCCGGCTTGAAATGAGGATATCGGCACCCGCCTGAGCCAGCGCGCGCGCCATCGCCAAGCCCAACCCCTTGCTTCCCCCGGTCACAAGCGCCACTCGCCCGTTCAGCTGGAATTGTTCCAAACCCATGGCTTTCCCCACTTTGTGTCATTGGCCGGGATAAGTTCGGCCACAGTTGATTCCGCTTGACATGATGCCATTTCCGAAGGCATTCGCCATGAGAGTTCTGAATTTTCAGGGACTTGTGACCACGAATCGAGCGTTGGCCAACATGCTTGTCCGGTTCAACTACCCTGGCATTGTGCTGCTGATGGTCGCCATGGGCACCATCCAAGGCTGCGCTCATTCCATCGGATTTGAACCGGGTCAGTGGATCAACGGCAAGCGGAATCAGTCCCTCAAGGGAGTCGAGGGCGAGGATGCCGTCATGGTTTGCCTCGCGGTGGTGGAACGGCCGATGAACGATCCGTACATCCATACGACGCTCTGGGAAATGGTCGACGAGCAAGTGATTCCATTTGAAAAGAAAATCGGTCTTGCGGAAAACGGTATTCGGGCTGGAGTTCTGGGGGGACAACCTCCCCAGGCTTTTCTGGACATCCTTGGATCAGACCGGTCATGCATCAATCCGCGCCAAATTCAAACACGCCTCAGTCAGCCGGTTCTGGCGACGATCGGAACCACCCGGGATGAATTGCGCTATCAGGTGCGCTCGCCCAGCGATTCGGAATCCTGTCAGCAGACCAATGCCACATGCCAGTGGGAAGTCATCATCAAGCCGGGTGAACCCGGGAAATTGAAAGTTGCGCTTTGCCCCCAGGTGAAGCACGGCGAGACTCAAATGCGGCCAAGAGCGGTGCAGGATAAAGCCGGAATCCTGACCTGGCAGTTGCAAACCCAGCAACAAGTTGAGCGCTACCCCGCTTGCCAGTTCGAAATGGATGTCAGGCAAGGGGAATTTGTCTTGGTCGGAGCCTATGGGGAAAACGCGACAACAATCGGAAGCTCCTGGTTTCGGCAGCCGGACCCGCGAGGGTCGGTCCAACGCCTGCTCGTGATCCGCACGGCGCGCATGGGAGACGGCGCGAACCAGAATTCAGCAAAAGCGGATGGACCAAGGCCGCTGGCGCTTCTCGCCCAGGAAGCCCGCTAAAATAAGCGGGCTACTACATGAATTTCTGGTCAGGATCGCGCTATGACGGAACTTACCGCCAACATAGCCTCCATCGCATGCCCGACTGAGGCGGAAGGCCCGGGCCGTCGATGGGCGGCATGGTTTCAAGGTTGCGCCATCCGATGCCCGGGTTGCTGCAATCCCCATCTGTTTTCAACGACTGGGGGAACGAAGCGATCCGTTTCAACCCTGAAGAAAGAAATGGCGATGGCTCTTGAAGACCATGCCATTGAAGGAATCACGCTTTTGGGCGGAGAACCGACGGAACAGTCGGAAGCGGCGACCGCGTTGGCGTCCCACGCGATAAAACTTGGCTTGACAGTTCTGCTGTTCAGCGGGCGAACAATTCATGAATTGCAAACCGATCCGAGGCAGAGAAACCTGCTCGACGCGACCGACATCCTGGTGGACGGTCCTTTCGACCAGTCCAAGCCGGAAACGCACCGACGGTGGATCGGTTCCACAAACCAAGGCCTTCACTTTCTTTCCAACAGGGTCCGCCATGATGACCCTCGTTGGGAAATGCCAAACACGATTGAAGTCAGGCTTCAAAATGGAAGATTGACGGTCAACGGATTTCCCATCCCGGGAAAAAGGTTTCCCATTTGAATTCCATGACTGGCTTCCCGAACAAGGCGCACTGGATCAGCCAGTTGGCGATAGTCTTGCAACTGATTCAAGCCTCCCTGGTTCAAGCGCAAGATTTTCCGGATTTTCAAAGACGCTTATCAAACCTTGAATCGCTATGGGAAAACGAATCGGATCCATTGAAACGGCGCAAGGCGTCCGGCCTGGCGGATTCCACCATGTTCATGCGCTTGACGGGCCAGCATGGAAACGCCGCGAAAACGCTGGATTCCGCAATTGCCACATTAAAATCACGGCAAGATGAAAGAAATTCGCCAAATTGGAATGATGCGCTGGACCTGAAAGTCGGGGACCATTTCGTTGATCCTTCCATTGAGAGAATCCGGTGCTCGATTCTCATGGCTTACAAGCCGGAACCGCCTCCCCCGCCCGGCATCACCGCCAGAATCACTTGGGAGGCCAATCAGAGGCCGATGCCCGATCTGCTGGTCCCCCTCAAGGGAAAAAGGACGGACTTCGAACTTAAACCACCTGCTGGTTTTTCGACCGTAATCATTACCTTGGCGACAAACTCAACGGATTCAGGAGCCAAGCCATTCAGAAAAACCCGCGCCATGGTGCAATCTGTTCCGAATTGGACCAGCACCAAGGCTCGAATGACGGCGATGAGGAAAGAGGTTCTTAAAATCCCCGACTGCCTTGGCAAGCTCACTTGGATTCACCGAATGGACGAGGCCCTTTCCGGGCTCGACGCAAGGCCCGGAGCATGGCAACAGGCAGTCAGTCTGCCAAATGTTGATATATCAGATATTCAAAAGAATCGTTGGCCGTCTCCCGAGCAGGGAACCGATCAGGTGCTTGTTTTCCCCGGTGGCAAGGAGGGCCGAATGATCCGGATCCGGCTGCCAGCCAAATCGGCTGGTGCGGAAAACCAACCTTCCGCACTGGTGGCCCTTCATGGCCTTGGTGATACGGAGGATTCATGGATTGAAGGATTTGGCGGAAAGGTGGCCAAGCACTGCGATGCCCGCGACTTGATTCTTGTCTGTCCACGGAACGGTTGGGACCCCGATCTCAAGCCGATGCTGGAAAAATGGTTCGGGAAAGCTTGGGGAAGAACCGGATTGATCGGGTTCTCAAGGGGTGGATCCCAAGCCATGGCGTGCGCCGCGGAAAGGCCCGCCGACTGGGCGGCCATCGCGACCATCGGGGCATCAGGAAGAACCGGAACCGGTGAGGCCTATCGCAACTTGCCAATGTTCTTGGGAATCGGCACCGATGATCCCGCCCATGCGTCCTGTGTCAGCATGGCCAAAAGATTGCGCGAGGATGGGCACGGCCGACTTCAATTTCATGAAGAAAAGAATACTGGGCATTTAATGGGTCCGGTGGCCATTCTGCCCAAGGCCCTCGGTTTTCTTGATGGATTCCTGTTGGAAAAATGATGAGGCATCCCCTGGGGGATGCCTCCACCGCCTCGCTAATAAAGGCGTTGTTGCATTGATTACTTCTTGGGCCCGACAAGTTCCACGAAGTTGCCGTCAGGATCCTTGTAAATCGTCAGGTAAAGGCCCTCGGCGATTTCCTTGGGAATGGCCACGGATCCTGAGGCAATGGGCTTGGCACCCGCTTCAGTGGCCCGTTGGACCGACTTGGCGGTATCGCTGACCATGATGGTCAGGTAACGGAAGCCCAATTGAGACTCAATGAACGCATTTTGACCGGGTTTCTTCGCTCCGCCTTCCACCTGCATCAACTTCAATTTTGTCGCTCCCGGTCCTTCACCGAGGGTGAAAACCCGGATGTTGAGCTGCCGTTTTTCGGTAAGGCCGGCCGTGGCCGCGAAATCGGCCGAAACGGTGAAGCCCTTTTGTTCCTTGAATCCGATCACCTTGGTGTAAAAGGCGGCCGACTTCTCGACATCGCTGACGACAACGCCAAGGTCAATCGTTGGCGATGAGAATTCCTGCGCGAAGCCTTGGCCGGCCAAGGCCAGCGCCATTACCCATGAAGCATTGTGGTTCACTGGTCGTTTCTCCGAGGGAGTGGTTATGGATGTGGCCTTGCCACGCCGCGCAGGATACCACAGGTACATTGTCATGGCTTGATTGTTGCGGGCATCCGACCGGCAAATTATCCTCATGAAAAGGTTGGACATCTCTTTCGATTCACCAATTGGTTTTTATCCATGATTACGCTGCTGCTTGTGACTTCATTACTTGTTACTCCCCTGCAAGGTTCCCAGGAAACATTCATCCCAAGGGCCCAAGCAACCATGCCGGGTCCAGCCCTGAAGCCCTCCGAAGCGATAGCCCGCATGAAAGTACCGGCGGGGTTTTCAGTCGAGCTTGTCGCCAGCGAACCCATGATCGTCAATCCCGTGGCGATGTGCTTCGACGAAAAAGGGCGGGTCTGGATCACAGAAAGCCTTGAATATCCAAGGTTTCAGGCCGGGCCAGGCAGGGATCGTATCAAGGTTCTGGAGGATACCAATGGCGATGGCGTAGCCGACAAGGCGACCGTTTTCGCCGACGGCCTCAACATTCCCTCGGGCATCGCCATTGGCCACGGGGGAGTTTGGGTCGCGAACGCCCCTGACTTGCTTTTTTACAAGATAGGACCCGACCTGAAGGCCGAGGGAAAGCCCGAGGTTGTCATCACAGGCTTTGGACGGGATGACACCCATGAACTGCCTAGCGGCCTTTCCTTCGGGCCTGATGGTTGGCTTTACGGCCTCAACGGGGTGTTCAATCCGAGCACCATCAGGCATCAGGGAAAAGAACATCGATTCACATGCGCCCTATGGCGACTCCATCCACGGTCGAGGGAGTTTGAATTATTCGCCGAAGGCACAAGCAATCCCTGGGGCGTCACCTTCGATGACCTTGGAAGCGCCTTTGTTTCGGCCTGTGTCATCGACCACCTTTGGCATCTGGCTGAAAACGCCTACTACCACCGTCAAGGCGGGCCGTATCCCCCCCACACCTGGAAATTGGAATCCATCGTCCGTCACAAGCACCAGAAAGCCGCCTATTGCGGGATACACTGGTTCGACAGCGACGCCTACCCCGCCCCATATCGTCAAAAACTGTACATGGGCAACATCCACGGTAGCTGCGTCAATTCCGATCGCATCGAGCGGGATGGCAGCACATATTTCGGCAAACCACAGGAGGATTTCCTGACCGCCAATGATGTCTGGTTCATGCCCGTTAGCCAGAAAACAGGCCCAGATGGCTGCCTGTACATCCTTGACTGGTACGACAGGTATCACTGCTATCAGGATGCCCGGAGGGATCCCGCGGGGATCGACCGCCTGAACGGCCGCCTTTACAGGATCAGGCACCAATCCTCCCCGAGGGTGGCGGCCAACCTCGACCTTGGGTCGGAAAACGACGAAACCCTGAAAAAAAGGCTTTCCGATGGCAACGGACTGTTCCGCGAAACGGCTTGCAGGATTCTCGGGGAAAGGTTGGCGGCCGATCCGACGGGGCACAAGACCACGGCCAGTTCCCTTGCCAATATGGTCGACGATAACGGCCTACCGTTGCGGACCCGGCTTCTGGCTCTTTGGTCGCTCATTTCCTCAGGTCCCTTGCCCAAGACCGACCATGTGAGGTGGCTGGATTCCACCGAACCATCCATCAGGGCGTGGGCTGTTCGCGCCGCCGGCAACCAGCGGTCCAAAGATATGGACATTACGAATGCGGTTATCCGGGCGTGCCGGTCCGAACACCCGGATGTCAGGCTCCAGTGCGCCACGACGCTTGCGAAATTGCCGGGCATTGATCCTTTGCCCCACTGGATGCTGCTGTTGTCCAATTCCTCAGAGGACAAGGTCATTCCCGCGGTCATCTGGCAAAACCTCCACAAGAGGCTCGACAACCCGCAATCATGGAAAAACCTGCTTGCGACCAGCCAATTCCAGTCTCCCGCCGGAGTCAAAGGACAAGGCCGAACCGAATTTCTCAAGCGGTTGTCTGGCGTGGCGATCCCAGGCAAAGGTGTCACTCCGATGATTGCCGATTCCATCGCGGCACGGCTGTTGGACGATTCCTGGGATGATTCCGATATCCGGGTGGCTTGGCTCAGGGCCGCCGCCCGTGATGCGAATGAGACATGGAAGAATGCCTTGCTGCCCGTCGCCGTCAATATCGGCTCCAGGGAAAAGGGTGTTCTTGGCGAGGAAGCGGGACTTCTCGCGGCGACCTTGGGGCATGGGCCATCGCTTGATCGGCTTGCCCAACGGTTTGACAACCCGGGGGAATCCATCGTGCGCCGGATGGAAGCCCTGCAAGTGTTGATCAAGGCAAATCACGCCAAAACGATCGACCAGGCCACTTCTACGGCCGTCGACACGAGCCAGCCGGAATCGTTCCGAGCCTCCATCATTTCAGAACTTGGAAAAATCGATCAGGAGTCATTGGGTGAAAAATTGGTCTCGGGCTGGAAAGCCATGACTCCGTTGCTTCAAGAGCGATGTGTCGACCTGCTGACCCAGAGGGGCGCGTGGTCCGAAACCCTGGTGAAGGCGGTTGAATCGGGAAGTATCAAGCCCTCCGCCGTTGGAATCAATCAACTTCGAAAACTCCAGGCGATCGCCCCGCCCAAGGTACTGCCAAGGGTCAAGGCGGTCTGGGGCACGGTGCGGGATGGACGAAACCCCGCGCGTGAACAGGTTGTCAAGGAAATGTCATCCATGTTGAAAACCGCCAAGGGCGACCCCATGAAAGGGCAAGTGGTATTTGCAAAGAATTGCGGGGTCTGCCACAAATTGCATGGCGCAGGGCAAGAAGTTGGTCCGGATATCACGAGCAACGGCAGGGCCAGTTTTGAACAACTTTTGTCAAATGTTTTTGACCCGAGTCTCGTGATTGGATCCGCCTACCAGGCCACAACGGTGGCGACCAAGAAAGGGCGGGTCATCACCGGTTTGGTGGCCGCTGACTCGCCATCAAAAATTGTCCTGAAGGTTCAAGGAGGAATGCTGGAAAGCATTTCCAAGGATGATGTCGAGCAGGTTGCCGTCAGTTCGAATTCCTTGATGCCCGAAGGATTGGAAAAACAGGTGAGCCCCCAGGAACTTGCCGACCTTTTTGCCTACCTCGCATTGGAGAGCCCGCCCGGAACCAACCCAAGCCCAAGGAAAATACCGGGAGCCCCCTGAATTCCGCCCGGGGCTAACCATCGACTCGCTTCAATCAGCCTTAAAAAATTGAAACCAGTCTCATGCGTGGCATCTCTTCTTGAAGGGACCGGGGCCAAATCGTTATTATTCATTGGTTTTCTTGGCCAGATCCTGCGGACACGCGTTCCTCCCGCGCCATTGATCCCCCACTTGAATGGGGAAGGATAAGACAATGTTCGATGGACGCCAGATAGTATCTTCAAGATCCCTTCTCTACACGGATATCGTTGGCAAAGATGCCTGCGGTATCGGTGGCATCGCCACATCCGACGGATCCCAGCATCATGAGGTCGTGGCAAAAGCCCTTGGCGCTCTCAGGGCCATGGAACACCGTGGCGGGATTTGCGGTGAAAGCGGGGATGGCACAGGCCTCACCTGCCAAATGCCCCGCCAATTCTTTCATGAGCAGGCCCGGAAGCTTTTCCCGGACAAATGCGGCGACCTCTTTGATAACACGACCTTGGTCGTTGGCTCCCTCTTCATTTTCGAGAAGGATGAATCGGCCAGGAAAAAGGCCCTC
This sequence comes from Planctomycetota bacterium, assembly GCA_016873225.1. Taxonomy (GTDB): domain Bacteria; phylum Planctomycetota; class Planctomycetia; order Gemmatales; family Gemmataceae; genus REEB421. Next base: position 28,156 of record VGXS01000003.1, read on the forward strand.
TCCTTGGCTGAGAAAATCATCCGTTTGCCTGGCCTGAAGTTTCTCGGCACCCGAGAAGTTCCGGTCCGCGACCAAGCGATCCCCCAGTCGGTCGCCGAATCGAGGCCGGCCATTCTCCAAATGATCTTTTCGTTCAATGGCAAGGGCCAAAAGATCGAGCGCGACCTCCTTCGTTGCCGGTTGCAATTGCGGCAGGCCTATGTCGAGGCCGGCCTGACCGTGGCTGTGACCTCGCTCTCCACCAAGCTCGTGAGCTACAAGGGCTTGCTCACAAGCCCGCATTTCACCGACTATTACGACGACCTGCTCAATCCGGAATTCAAGTCGGGCATCGCGATATTCCACAGGCGCTACAGCACCAACACTTATCCCAATTGGGCCCTGGCCCAACCGTTCCGGATGCTCTGCCACAACGGCGAAATCAACACCATCAAGACCAACAAGAACGCCGTGGCCGCCTACTCCCGCGGAATTGTGCCGCGTCCGCCCGGAAACGACATCCTGACCCCAGGAATGAGCGATTCCGCCGCTTTGGACGAATGGGTTGAACACCTTGTGCTTGAAAAGGATTGGTCGCTTCTTCGGGCGCTGCGCCTGACCATTCCCCCGGCCTTCGAGGGCGAACCGGACCTTTGGGGCCAGGATGCCGTCGACCTCCTTGTTTACTGCCGCAGGGCGTTTGGAAGCCTGTGCGCGTGGGATGGTCCGGCCGGGATCATCGCCACCGACGGCGATGTGCTCGCCGGTCTGGTCGACCGCATGGGCCTTCGCCCTGTCCGATGGTGCAGCGACGAGCGAGGCTGGCTTTACATCGGCAGTGAGTCGGGCGTCTTCGGGCTGGATCCCGACACGATCGTGGCCAGTGGCCAACTCCAACCGGGACAGATGATCGCCCTCGACACGCTGACCGGTTCCCGGATGGACAGCTATCAGGTCATGAACGCGATCGTGGAGGAGAATCGACGGGAAACTGGCGTCAACCTACACGAATTGAACCAGAACCAGATCATCGTTCCCGAGTCGTTCGATTACGGTTCGCAGATTGAGGATCAGGTCAGTTCCCTCCTGGCGGCAAAATCATGGACCCTCGACCACTTGCTCCAAGCCCATGGCTGGGAGTTTGAAAGGGCCGTTTTTGTCAAGGACATGGCCAAGCTCAAGAAGGAACCACTGAGTTCCATGGGGTTCGACCGCGTTCTCACGGTATTCAGCCAGCAACACCAGACATTGTTCAAGTACCTTCAGCAAACATTCGCCGAGGTGACCAACCCACCGATCGATCCATACCGTGAGGGCGGCGCCATGTCCCTCACCACCTACCTCGGCCGATCTCCAGTCCATTTCAAGGGCACCGACGGCGAGGTTCCCTGCCGGCAAATGGAACTCTCCTCGCCCATCCTTTCGGATGCGGCCGTGGAGGAAATCCTCAGGCACGAGGTGCTTGGATTCAGGACCCTTTCCATTGTTTATTCCCTCGATGGTGGAGCGAACGCGCTTCGTGAAAGCCTCAACCGCTTGCGCCTTGAAGCCGAATTGGCCGTGTCGGACGGATTCAATGTCCTGTGCCTCTCGGACAAGGACGCCTTTTCCAACGGAACCGTGCCGATTCCGTCATTGCTCGCCCTTTCGGCAATCCACACCCACCTTTGCGACAAGGGACTCCGCGAGAGATGCAGCCTGGTCGTGCAGGCCGGCGACATCCAGGAAGGACACGACATCGCCTGCCTGGTGAGTTTCGGCGCGGATGCCACGCATCCCTACCTGATGCTCAGGCTCATCAGGAACGGGTTGACCTTCAAGGATCCCGACACCAAGCAGGAATGGACGCTATCAGGTCGTGAATGCCTGGAGAACCTGTTCGCGGCATTGGAAGACACCTTCAAGAAGGTGATCAGCAAGATGGGCATCACGACGGCGGAAGGCTACCGGGGCGCCCTGCTATTCGAAGCCGTTGGATTCGGCCCGGAACTCATGGCATACCTTGGCCATCTTCCGTCGCGCATTGGAGGAATCAACCTTCAGCATGTCGTGGAAGACAGCGCCTACCGGCTGCAGCGCACCGAGAACATGCAGGTTCTCGGGCGTAACCGTGACTATCACGCCTTCAACGCCAAGGTTCGCATGGCCCTCAGGAAGGCTTCCGTCGCCGGGTCCGCCGCGGGATCAGACAACGACTCCTCCGACAGCAATGACAGGCAATCCAACAGGAAATCCGACGAATCAGGCGGGGAATCCGCCTACATGACAGGTGATAAACCGATACTCAGCACGGAGTACCGGGACTTCAGCCAGATGATCACCACGCGCACCCCCACAGTGTTGCGGGACCTCTTCTCAATCAGGCATGCCGCGAAACCCCTGCCCGTCGAGGAGGTTCAAACGGCCCTGAACCTTGTCCAAAGCCACTTCCGTGGCGCCGCCATGAGCCATGGGGCGCTCACGCGCAGCTCACATCAGGACATCGCCGCGGCGCTGAATGAGCTTGGTGGAATGAGCAACTCCGGCGAAGGAGGCGAGGCGCGATTCCGCAATGATGTGCCGGAAAAGGCATGGTCGGATTTCTGGGCCAAAACCATCGAGGAGCGAAAGGCGGATCCCAAGGAATTCGCGCTTCATGGCGACCTCCTCAAGAGCCGCCTACGCAGCAAGATCCGCCAGATCGCCTCCGGAAGATTCGGCGTGGACGCCGAGTACCTGGTCAACGGCGAGGAAATGCAAATCAAGATGGCCCAAGGCGCCAAGCCCGGCGAAGGCGGCCAGTTGATGGGCAAAAAAGTCACATCCGAGATCGCGGAAATACGCTACGGAAAGCCAGGCAACGACCTGATTTCCCCCCCACCGCACCATGACATCTACTCCATCGAGGATCTTGCCCAACTCATTCATGACCTCAAGGCGGTCAATCCGGGCAAACCCGTCAGCGTGAAGCTTGTCGCCGTCGACAATGTCGGCACCATCGCGGTCGGCGTCGCCAAGGCGGGGGCTGACATCATCGAGATCGACGGAATCGGCGGCGGCACGGGCGCGGCCATGGTTTCCTCCAAGGAGCATGCCGGCCTTCCGAGCGAAATGGGACTCTCCGAGGCCCATCAGGCCCTTGTCGCCAACGGTCTGAGGCGATCGGTCCGACTCAGGGTTGGCGGCGGCATCAAGAACGGACTGGATGTCATCAAGTACGCTTGCCTGGGAGCGGAAGAATTCAGCTTCGGACAGGCTCTGATGGTTTCGGTAGGCTGCATCGTCTGCAAGTCATGCCACATTCCCAACTGCCCCACCGGCATCACGGGCACCCAAGGCGAGTACAAGGGGCACGCGGAGCACACCAAGACTTATCTCCTGAACCTGGGCGAGGAGGTTCGCCAGGAATTGGCAAGGATGGGCTTCCGTCACATCAACGAAATTGCCGGCCGAGTTGATCTCCTTGAGAGGATACCGATGCCTGGTAGCCGGTCGGAACTACTCGACCTTGCCCGTTTCATGCATCCCGACATGGCTGTTCCGGTTCTGCATGAGAGTTTCCCGGAACTTTACCGCGGGGTTTGCGCCAAGCCTGCCACTTCTTCCCAATCCTTGAACGAGCGAATCGTCGAGGCGGCCAGGGACGCAATCGAAACCGGGCAAATCAGCGACCTCATGTTCAGGATCAGAAACAGCGACAGGTCAGTCGGGGCAACCGCGGCAGGATTGATTGTCAAGCTTTATGGCCGTGAAGGATTGCCCAAGGGCAAGCGGATCAAGGTTCGCTTTGATGGCGAAGCGGGTCAAAGCTTCGGCGCTTGGTGCGTTCAGGGGCTCGACCTCGAGTTGAGAGGCTTCGCGCAGGACGGCATCGCCAAGGGAATGAGTGGCGGAACGGTGGCGGTATGCCTGCCCCAGCAGAATTCCTCCGGAAAAGCGGAGATTCAAAGCCTTGCAGGAAACAATGTGGGGTATGGCGCCACGGGTGGAACGATCCTGATTGCTGGCCGGGCGGGACACCGCCTCGGCATTCGGAACTCCGGGGCGACGATAGTTGCCGAGGCGGCGGGAAAATACGCCTGTGAATACCAGACCCGTGGCCGGGTGATCATCCTTGGACCGATTGAAAATGAAATCGGCTCGGGAATGACGGGAGGTGAACTGTTCGTTTTTGATCCTGAAAGCGAGGTCCCAGCCAAGCTGCACAGCAGGAGTGTCGCGGCGGTGGAATGCACCTATGTCGATTTTGAATGGATCCACCCCCAGATCATCAGCTTCCATTCCCGCACGGGAAGCCGGGTGGCTGAATCGATCCTCAAGAACTGGAACGAAATTCGTCGCAGCCGGCGAATCAGGAAAATCGTTCCACTGGCGGTGGCCCGGAAGGCGGAAGACTTCACGGCCGCTGGTTCCAACGCCGGCTAAACGACCCAACTCATGAAAAAGGGCTGGGGCCGGGATAATTGTCCCGGCCCCAGCCCTTTTTCATGCCGCGCGCATCAAATCGCGGACTATTTCAAAGCCTTGACTTTCTTCTCAACCTCGGTCTTCTTGGCCTGATCCCGCCGGCTTGCCGAGGCCATTTCAATGCCTTCGAGATAGGCCTTTCGGGCCTCGTCCTTCCTGCCTAGGGCGGCAAGAACATCTCCAAGGTGGTCGTATATCTCAAGGTTCAATCCACCTTCCATCCGCGAGGCGGCAAGAAGCGGCTTGAGGGCCTCCTCATTCTTTCCTTTCCGGTGAAGGACCCAACCCAGGCTGTCGAGATAGGAAGCGTTGTCGTCAGGCGCATCATCGCCTGACTTTTCATTGGTTTTCAGCCTGAGTTTGCGATCCTCCTCGATGGCCTTGCGGATCATCTGCTCGCACTTCTCGAGGTTCTTGTTGTTGTCGGCCCAAATGTATCCAAGGTCGTTGTTGTATGTGGGGTTGCCAGGCTCCTTCTTGAGCAACTGCTCAAGGATGGTGGTGGCCTCGTCAACTTTCTTCATCTCCATCAGCACGCCGGTCATCGAATAGCGAAGGTCGTCGATGATCTCGACTTTTTGCTCCTTGTCCTTGATCTCCTCGTCATTGTCAACGAGGTCGATGAGGGCCTGGTAGGCCTTGAGGGTTTCCTCGAGTTTGCCCGCTTCCCTGAGGAGCCGGCAGCGAAGGTCGGCGGCGCCGATCGGCCTCAATGCCTTGCCCCGCTCGAGTCGCTTGAGAACTTGCTCGGCTTTTTCCAAGTTTCCCTGGCGGGCCTGGCACATCAGCAGCCTGCGAAGGACATTTGACTGGGCCTTTTTGATCAACCCTTCCTCGTCCGCCGATTCCGGCAGGTTGAGATCCAGCAATTCCTGGCAGGCCTTCTCGCACTCGGCGAACCGACCCACCTCGTAGAGGTTGAAAATAAGGGCATTATACCCTTGGAGTATCTTGCTTGGGCTTTGAAGTTCAAGGGACTGCGTGATGTGGTCGCGCAGGAACTTCGCGCCCGCGTCATTACGCCTGAGATGGAAGGCGGCCCTTCCCAGGACATACAAGGCGTTTGTGTTCAGCTTTTCCGGGCCATCCGTTTTCCTGTCAAGAAGGTCAATCGCCGCGTCCACAACCCGCTTGCCCGCTTCCCTGTTGGTGATCAGGTTGCGGTAGCCGGAACGAATCGCTTCCGTTCCCGTGAGGCGGTTCAACTCTGTCACCTGACGGGTGACATCGCCCGCTTGGGACGCCTGTCCCATCACCATCATCAGGGACAACATCCATGTCGCGTTCATCATATGATTGCTCCTGGGCCCGTTTCCCAAACCCGATTGGCATGTTCCGTCACGACACTAACCTAATATGGCCTTGAATGCCATTCGATTGGCCTGCCGGTGCGATTAGCGCACCGGGGTGCAACCGGGCGGGCAAGCGACGGAAGCGGGGGGCGGGCAGTATGGTGCCGCCGTGTAGGCGGGTGCCGAATAAGCCGGTGGCGGACAATAGGAAGGGGCCGGCTGGGCGTATGCGGATGGTTGTGTTTGGTGGGGCCCGTAATTCCGTTCACAGTACTTGTGGCAAGCCGTGTGACATCCAAAGACGGATCCAAAACCCAAGAAAGCGGCACAGGCCGGGAACAATCGACGAATCAACATGACAACCTCCAAGTCGCATGGGATTTCAGCGAAGCGAGGAGGGCCTTAAACAATCAAACTCGGCAGAATCAAGCCCCACCTTGAATCCGGGAAGAATGCGCAAGGTTTGCCGGCGCACAGGTAGGATTCATTTGTCCAACAACATTCAAATTTTTGGGAAAAACACAGGACCCTTGGCAGAGTACTCGGTTTCTGGCTCGCAAGGTCGAATGTGTTAATTACAGCTGAATTTGGGTCAATTCGCTGCGGAATCGCCCGGGAGGATGGGCACTCACTTCAGCTTGCGGGGAACTGAATCGCATATCGGTTTTGTAATCTTGGATTCCGCTGGCAAACCGGTATCAAACCCATGGTGGACTTGGGGATAGCCGCACGGGGCAATCCCCTCCGACTGATCAAGAGGCCCAAGGAATCCGCTCCCACCATGCCGAAGCGCAACGATATCAAGAAAATTCTCATCATCGGTTCAGGACCCATCATCATTGGGCAGGCCTGCGAATTCGATTACAGCGGCACGCAAGCCTGCAAGGCCCTCAGGGAGGAGGGATACGAGGTGGTGCTGGTCAATTCAAATCCAGCCACCATCATGACCGACCCCGACATGGCGGACCGGACTTACATCGAACCGATCACATGGCAATTCGTTGAAAAGATCATTGAACGGGAACGACCCGACGCTCTCCTTCCGACCGTAGGCGGCCAAACCGCTCTTAACACGGCGATGGCCTTGGCCAAGCATGGGGTTCTCCAAAAGCATGGCGTTGAAATGATCGGCGCCGACCCGGTGGCGATCGACAAGGCCGAGGACCGTGAGAAATTCAAGCAGGCCATGGCACGGATTGGAGTGGCTGTTCCAAGAAGCGCGGTTGTCAAATCGGTGCAGGAAGCCGACAAGGCCATTGAGTCCATTGGCTTGCCATGCGTCCTCAGGCCCAGTTTCACCATGGGCGGAACAGGTGGCGGAATCGCCTACAACCGCGAGGAATTCACGGACATTGTTCGCCGGGGAATTGAGTTGAGCCCCGTGGGTGAAACCCTGATAGAGGAATCCATTCTCGGCTGGAAAGAATTCGAACTCGAGGTGATGCGGGATTGCGCTGACAATGTCGTGATCATTTGCAGCATTGAAAACCTCGACCCGATGGGTGTCCACACCGGTGACAGCATCACGGTGGCCCCCGCCCAAACCCTGACGGACAAGGAATATCAGAGGATGCGCGATGCGGCCATCGCCATCATCCGCGAAATCGGGGTGGCCACCGGCGGGAGCAATGTTCAATTCGCCGTCAATCCAGCCAATGGATCGATGGTGGCGATCGAGATGAATCCACGCGTCTCCAGGTCGAGCGCGTTGGCAAGCAAGGCGACGGGATTCCCCATCGCCAAAATTGCGGCGAAACTTGCCGTTGGCTACACACTTGATGAGTTAAGAAACGATATCACCCGGGAAACCCCGGCCTCGTTCGAGCCGACGATTGATTATGTCGTCACGAAAATTCCACGCTGGGCCTTTGAAAAATTCCCCGACGCCAACCCCGTCCTGACGACTCAAATGAAGTCCGTGGGCGAAACGATGGCCATTGGCCGGACATTCAAGGAATCGTTCCAGAAAGCACTGAGGGGCTTGGAAAACGGCAGGGCCGGATTGGGTTCCGATGGCAAGGACCGCTGGGGCCGCGCCGACCAACCATCGATCGAGGAAATACTTCCCGCCCTGGCCACGCCGACATCGGAAAGGATCTGGTTCGTCAGGTACGGACTTCTTGCCGGCCTCACCGATGAGGAAATCCATCACCGTACCAAGATCGATCCCTGGTTCATCACACAAATGCGTGGGCTGATCGCCACGGAGACGGAACTCAGGTCCGCGGGAAGCTTGGATAATGCGGGGACGGCCCTTCTCTGGAAGGCAAAGCAGGAAGGATTTTCCGACAGGCAGTTGGCCCATATTTGGGCAGTTGACGAAATGACCGTGAGGTCCAAGAGAAAATCGCTTGGCATCGTTCCCACTTACAAGACCGTCGACACCTGCGCCGCCGAATTTCAAGCGCACACTCCCTATCATTTTTCCACCTATGAGACCCCGATCACGCGGGTTTCCGCCGATGGTTTAACCACCACGACCTTCGATGATGAAACCCTTCCTACCGCCAGAAAAACCCGAATCATGATTCTTGGCGGCGGCCCCAACAGGATCGGCCAAGGCATCGAGTTCGACTATTGCTGTTGCCAGGCGTCATTCGCCCTGCGCGATGACGGCTTTGAAACCATCATGGTCAACTCGAACCCTGAAACCGTCTCGACTGACTACGACACATCCGACCACCTGTTCTTTGAGCCACTGACAGCCGAGGATGTGCTGAACATCGTCGACCGGATGGCCCCGGCCGGACTGATCGTTCAGTTTGGCGGGCAGACCCCGCTTAACCTCGCCAGGTCCTTGGAAGCGGCAGGCGCCCCGATCATCGGCACCAGCGTGGATAGCATCGACATCGCCGAGGACCGCGAAAGGTTTCAGGACCTTGTCGAGAAATTGCACCTCCGCCAGCCACCCAACGGCACGGCGCTTGACTTGCCGCAAGCCCTTAAGGCCGCCAGGCGCATCGGATTTCCAATCCTCGCAAGGCCAAGCTATGTCCTTGGTGGGCGCGGCATGGAGATCCTCTACGACGAGGAATCCCTGACACGGTACATGGAACACACCCATGATCCGTCATCGGGCAAGCCGGTGCTGATCGACAAATTCCTGGAAGCCGCGATTGAGGTCGATGTCGACTGCCTCAGTGACGGCGACGCGACGATCATTGGCGGGGTGATGCAGCACATCGAGGAAGCCGGAATCCACTCCGGTGACTCGGCCAGCGTCCTGCCGCCGCACAGTCTCCCGGCCGTGGTTGTCGAGGAAATCAAGCGGCAGACAAGGGAATTGGCGCGCAAACTCAAGGTGCGCGGATTGATGAATGTCCAATTCGCCGTCGCGGGGTTGCGAAATGTGCCGGACCCCCAGGCCACGGGTTCAAGTTCGGGACCGGTTGAGATTTTCGTGCTCGAGGTGAATCCAAGGGCCAGCAGGACTGTGCCCTTCGTTTCCAAGGCCACCGGCGTTTCGTTGGCTCGCTTGGCATCCTTGGTGATGGCCGGGAAATCGATTCGTGAATTGCCTGAGGCCAAGGAAGTCACACCCGGTTATTTCTCCATCAAGGAAAGCGTGTTTCCATTCAACAAGTTTCCCGGCGTCGACATCATTCTTGGCCCCGAGATGCGCTCCACCGGGGAAGTCATGGGTATTGACGACAACTTCGGGATGGCCTTTGCCAAGAGCCAAACAGCGGCATTCAACACCCTCCCCCTTCAAGGTCAGGTTTTTCTTTCCGTCGCCGACCGTGACAAGCCGGCGGCGATCGAGATAGCGCGGGCGATGGTCGAGATCGGATTCAGCCTCCTTTGCACCAGGGGCACCGCTAAGCTCCTTCGCGAGCATGGCATCGTCGCCGCGGAGGTTGCCAAGCTTCAGGAAGGCCGGCCCAACCTGATCGACCACATGAAAAACAGGCAGGTGGCCCTGGTCATCAACACCCCCAGCGGCAGGGGCGCCAGAACGGATGAAGGAAGAATACGCGCCTCGGCCGTTTCCCACGGTGTGACATGCATCACCACGATTGCGGCGGCCTATGCGGCGGTGGAGGCTTGCAGGGCTCTCAAGACAAGGGAATTTTCGGTGCAGAGCATTCAGGAAAGATTCGCCGCGCTGGCAGGGAAATAAAAAATCGCGGTTGGAATCCAACGGTTATTCAGGCGCAAACATTCAGTGAAGACGATGAATCTCCTTTTCCTGATTGCATTTCAAGCCTCGATAGCCTAGGTTACCCGATATGTGATGAGGCATTCTCATGCCCGCAGTATTGGTGTCCACAGGTAGCGGACCCAGCATTCCGCTCGACAAGCCCGTTCTTCTGCTTGGCCGGCAGGAAGAGTGTGACATCGTTCTCGAATCAAGAAAAATATCCCGCAAGCATTGCTGCCTCGCCGTGATCAATGGCACCGTGATCATCCGAGACCTGGCCAGCACCAACGGGATCACCGTGAACGGAAAACGGGTCACGCACGCAACACTCACTCCAGGCGACATTGTTTCCATTGGCGGCCACGCCTTTCGACTGAAGTGGGATTCGCTCTCCGGATCATCGGATAAGCCGGTTTCACCCGTCTTGCCGCAGTCGGTCGATTCTGGTTTTGACAAACCAGTTCCTATCCCGGAACCTTCCCCCAGCCATAAGTCATCTGGAGGCAACCTTCTCGCGATCGCTTAACTGCTGGCGCTGCGATAAGACGCGATCGATCCGATGAAAATACGCCTGCTTCCTGACAGTGAAATGATGGCGGAAACCAACATCCAGCAGATCCACCACGGATCCAAAATGGCTTTTCCCACGATTTCCGCGGGAACACTGACGACCAGGAGGGCGGGAAGGACAAATGTGAAGACCATGCGCACCGGCCATGCCCAGGCCACATCATAGATATCCCTTGGATATCGCATCAGGGTGGAGAACAGCCACCACAATTCCATGAGGCTTTGGTTGCGCACCATCCAGATGGCGGTCGACGAAAGAATCAAAAGGAACGAATACGCCATCGAAACCCCGGCCACAAACAATGCGGCGAACAAGGCCAGGGTCCAACCGGAAACCGGATGGCCCATCTGGAACACCGCGACACCCATCATTCCCGAACCGATGAACAGTTTCGGCACGGTCGACCAGTCAATCAGGCGGATGGAAAGCAGGAATTGCTCGTCGATTGGCTTCAGCAGGTGCAAGTCGAGGTTGCCAGTCCTGACCAAGTCGGAAAATTCAACGAAGTTCTCCAGGAACAATGTCTCAACGACTCCTTCAAGCGTGTAATAACAACCGAGAAAAAAAAGGAACGAGGCGCTGTCCCAACCGGCGATGCTGTCCACGCCCCTGAAGAGCGTCCTGTAAAAAACCAGGAGAATTCCAAGCCAAACCAGTTCCAGCAGCACCTTCATGACGAAGTTGCCCCTGAACGCCATTTCGCGGGTCAGGCTGAACCGTGCGAACACCGCGACAAGCCGAAGGTAGCTCGCGAACGATCTTTTCAAGGCCATGGCCTACCCTCCGTATCCGCCATAGCGCCGCAAACCAAGGGCATAAGCCCCCCGGGCCATGGCTAAAAAGCCGAGGCACCAGGCCGCCTCGATCCCAAGGCCCCAGACGACATCGTTCCAGTCTCCAGCCTTGCCCATGATCAGAGCGGCTGGAAAATACGCCATGAACTGCATTGGCAGAACCTTGAGGATTCCCGCCACCCAAGGATCCAAAAGGTCGAGCGGCAAGAAATGGCCCGAGACGAAAAAATTGACGGTATTGACCAAATAGAGGAAAGAACTGATTTCAAGAAACCAGAATCCCAGCATTCCCAAGGACGCCTCGAATGCGAAACCAAGAATGAATGACATTAAGAGGGCCGTCGCGTAAAGGCAAAACCAACATGGATCGGGCGGGGCGTCGAAAAAGTCCCGACAAAGGAAAAATATAACTGAATAAAGCGGTATGGAGGTGATGATGTAGGCAACCTTGTGGGCCATCCTGTAAGCGAGCAGGTACGAAATCAGGTCCAAGGGTTGCACCAGATACCTTTTGAGATTGCCATCCCTCACATCACGGGCAATCCCGCTGGCCAGGCCGGGCATGCTTGAGAACATGCGGCTGACATGGACGAGAAGTAGGTAGGCCACCACCTGCCTGTAGGTGTAACCCGAGATCTCATCCTTGTTGGCATAGACCGCCTTCCACAGGAGCAATGTTGTCACCAGGGGAAGCAAGCGGAGAAAGGTTCCCAACAGGAAGTCAGCCCTGTAGGCCAGGCGCTCAACCAGCGAAACCTTGAAGATGTTGAAATACTTCGTGAGCGACTTGACCAAACGGACCGAAAGGCTCGAATCCATCGCCAAGGACCCGATGTTGGAGCTCATGCACCCGCCCCCGACGCCGATTCCTGGAAATACCTGGCCACGACCTCCTCAAGCGGCGGATCGCTGACCGTGAGGTCGGTGACGGGAAACTGCTCGAGGATTCCCGAGATCGTTTCCGAAACCATGTCCCTGCTGACGCTGAGGTCGACAACCGATCCCATCACCGTTGCGGAATCGGGCAACCTCAGTCCGGGAGGTATGGCCTCTCCGGCAAACTGGAGGCGGACCTGCTTGTAGGCGCCAAAGCGCTGGACAATGCCGGCAAGGGGCCCATCATGGACCAACTTCCCGTTCGTGATGACGAGCACGCGCTGGCACAGCGCCTCGACATCGCGCATATAGTGGCTGGTCAGCAGGATCGTCGCCTTCTTCGACTGGTTGTATTCCCTGAGGCATCGCTGGATGGTTTGCTGGGCCACGACATCCAGGCCGATGGTGGGCTCGTCGAGCATCAGCACCCTGGGTTCATGAAGAAGGCATGCGATGAGTTCCATCTTCATTCTCTCACCGAGCGACAATTCGCGGACGGGTTGGCGCAGGAGCTTGGCGACGCCGAACAGCTCGACTAATTCGCCCATGACCCGTCGGAATCGATCCTTGGGCAATGAATAGATCTCGCGATGCAATTCGAAGCTGTCGGAAGCTGGAAGGTCCCACCAAAGCTGGTTTTTTTGCCCCATGACAAGCGCGAACTGCCGGCGAAAGGGATCGGCCCTTTCCCAAGGGACATACCCCAGAACCTCGGCTGTTCCAGAACTCGGATAAATCAACCCGGAAAGCATCTTCAGCGTGGTGGTTTTCCCGGCGCCGTTGGGCCCGAGAAAACCAACGATTTCCCCAGGTTGGATCGAAAAGCTGACATTGTCGACGGCAACGATGACCCGGTTCCTGCCACCCCACAAGGCGCGGAGCGACCCCATCAGGCCGGGGGACTTCTCCGCCACGCGGTAGTGCCGCGAAAGCTCCTTGGCCGAGATGATCGGAGGGTCAATCATCGATAGCCCGCCATGTCGTCAGAATTCGAGGGTGATTTCACGCCAGCGACTTCAACAGCAGCGCGCCATCGCGGATGTCCGAGAAGCGGGATGCCTGGTCCCCGACTTCCCGCTCGATGCACAGCGGACCTGAATATCCCGCGGCCTTCAGTGCCGAGATGAAGCGCGGTATGCCGACCGCGCCCTTGCCCAGCGGAACCTCGGTTCCCCATTCTTTAGGGTTTTTCGGGGCAAACGCGTCCTTGACATGGACGCTGCGGATGTCCGGTCCGAGTATTCCAACCGCTCGAATCGGATCGCCCATGTCGTACAACAACATATTGGCGGGATCGAAATTGATTTTGACATTCGGGCACTTGAGCTCGTCGAGCGTCAGGCGAAGCAGGTCCGCCGACTCCTGGCCTGTTTCAAAAGCCAAGGTCACCCCCTTGGCCGTGGCCATCGATGCGGCCTTGCCGAGTGTGTTTAGGAAGGGGCCCCGGGCGGAATCGCCGGGTTCAGGAATGAATCCCGCATGCAGCATCAGGTCGCGCAGGCCCAAGGCCAAGGTGCGCTCCAAGGCCCATGCAAGCCGTTCCAATCGCTCCGGACGGGTCGAAGGGTCGCCAAAACCACCAGTGGCCTTGATCGTGGCCGGAGTGGTGTAATCCTCACCGGGAAAACCCAGCATGGCCCCGGTTAATTCCAGGCCGCTAGCCAACGCCGCCTCAGGCATCCGATCGCCCTCATTCCATGAGGCATGATGGGGGTCACCACAGGCGATCTGGACCGAACGGATTTCGAGCCTGCTCACGAATGAAACCAATTCAGGGATGCTTGTGACTTGGAGGGACCAACTACAGACCCCTATTTTCATGCTGCCCATTTTTTCCTCCGTCAGCCTAGGCCTTTTCAATGACACAGTTGAGTGGACCCTTTTTCCCTTCGCTCACGGACCTGATCTGCTCATGCCTTAATTCAACAATTTCAAGCGGGCCAATCATCAGCAAGGCTTGGCCTTCGTGGTGGGCGGCAAGCATGACCTCAGTGGCCTTGCTTGCCGGCCACCTCATCACCTTGACAAGTGTTTCGATAACGAAATCCATGCCATGGTAGTCGTCGTTCAGCAGTAATAGTTTGTAGGGCGGTAGCAAACGGGTTGCACCTTCCACCTCTGTTTCGGGCAAGGCGCTGGCATGAAATCGAGGTTGATTGGCGAGGGTTTGAACCATGTTTTTTGTCTACAGATGGCGCAAAAGGTTTCAAGATACTTTCATATATCATTTAATATCAATCTTGGCCCATCAAGATTCCCAGCCCACTTTCAGGGAATTCTTCAGGCCAATTCTTCGATTTCTTGTTTGTGGCTCGGATACCGCAAGATCAACGCGTTGATTTCCGGTTCGGAATAGTCTGAGGAGTCAAATCCGGGAACCATGACCGTTGAGACCAGGGTCCAACCAGTCGATCCCATGGGCCTGCTCCCATGAATCGCGCCCGCGGGAATGACAATTTGGGGTATTTGACCCCGGCCAATATCAGGTCCCAAGGTGACTTGCCTTCCCGAAGGGTAGGAAAGGTCACCAAGAATCAACATGCCTAGAGGCGATCCGGCATGGTGAAAGTATATTTCGGTGCTGGCAAGCCGATGCAACCGGGAATGCTCACCGGCTTTCAGAAGATAATAAATCGCCGTGCCGGCCGATCTTGATGAAAAAACCGTCGGCTCAATGAACCGATTGTGACCGCCACGCCAAGTTTCCAGGTACCAGCCTCCCTCACGAGGCAATGGCGCCAATCCCAAAGCCTCGATGACCTCTTCCGCTGTCGCCATGCTCAATCACCACTATTGTTGATTCGCCTTGAGGATAATCAGGGCCACTTCGGGGGGACATCCCCAGCGCAAGGGCTGTGATGACCCCAAGCCGCAAGTGACATGCAACAGGGATTTCCCCACCCGGAACCACCCATGGTCGAATCGCCTGCCGTGGCGGCTTGGCATGATGACCGGTCCGATCAACGGAAGGCGGATTTGCCCACCATGCACATGGCCGGCAAAAATGAGTTTGGCCCCGGCTTGCGCCGCCCATGCCGCCTGATCGGGTGAATGACACAAGGCGATCGTGAAATCAGCCGATCCAAGGCCGGCGCCCGAGGTATGCCTGCCGCGCCAAGGTCTTTCATTTCCGATGAACCGGGTGTCAACTCCCTTGATGCGGATGATTTTCTCGCGGCCGCCGACCATGTGGTACCGATGCCTTCTCAAGGCTTTTTCAAGCATATCCGGCTTGTACCACATGTCATGATTGCCAAGGATTCCAACACGAACCGTTTTTTCCGGGAATCGACCCAATGTCCCACCCACCCACTGGTGGTATGCCAATCCGTCCACGGTGTCGCCCGTCAGCAAGACCAGGTCGGGATGCAGGCGCGAACATTCAAAAATGACCGCCCGGAACCACTCCCTGGTGGGGGTCTCCCGAAAGTGTAGGTCCGAGATGTGGAGTACCTTCAAACCATCCCAGGAAGGCGGCAAATCCGGCAGTTGCACAACCGAGGTGGTCAAGCTTGGGTAAAGCACTTCGTTTCCAGGCCATTTGGCCACCCGTCCGCGCCAACCGCCTCCATGATCCAGGCGGCCTGGCCTCAAAACCGGACTGATCCTTGTTCTGGCATAATCAGATACTTCTTGTGGGCGTTGATGGAACCGACGCGCAATCGTCACCGCCACAAGCAGAACCCAGCCGATGCAGGCCAAGCCGATTTGGATGGGGCCAACAGTTTCCCCCATGGGCAAAACGGCCCACAAAGATGGACACAAGTAGGCGGTCAGAGTGAAAAGCCAAAAAAGGTGGGCCAATTGGACGACATCAGTCATCCTGCGGCCGACAAGCCTTCCGTACCACCAATTATGGCAAGCGACCGTCACCGTGGCATGACCGGGGAACAGGAGCAAGGCGACAAGGATGGATAGTGCGATGTTCATTGACACCGTGACTCGCGGGCGCGAAGGTCAGGTTAGCAAAACGCAAGTTGGAATGATCAATCCTGGACGATTCGAACCCCAACGACTCCCGGTATTTTGGAAAGCCTTTTGGCAAATTCCATCACAAGTTCAGGGCCGCTGGATCCCTCAAGATAAACCACGCCCTGATTGAGGCTGTACTTCACGCCGGCAAATCGGGGTTCCTTGCTGATCAATTCAGTGATGACCAAGCCGGGTTCAGGATAGGAACGCGTTTGAGCGGCGCTGGTTCTAAACGCCGAGGATTTTGAAGAACTCTCTCCCGTTGCCACTTCGCTGGTTCCTGAAGTCAACGCCGCCCCGCGAATAGCTTCCTCGGTAACGGGCTGACTAAGGGCATTTCGCCTGGTTTCAACCTGAATAGGCCCCTCGATTGGATCAAGAGATACCAGGGCGGGTGGTCGAACGCCCAAGGGGCCCACATACAGCTCATTCTGGACCCTTTCGATCCCCCGGATTTGCTCCAGCATGGCAACAACCCGGGGAATCAATGCCTTTTCTGAAACGGGCCCCATGATCGTCAGAACCCCGGAACGGCACCGAACAACAAGGTTCAATTGGCTGAAGTCCGGTGAATCAACCAATGCCTTCCTCGCCGCCAAGGTTTGTTGAATATCCCTGGAAGTGGAAACGGGATATTCCTTGGCCAAAGCCGGAAAAGCCGCGGCGGGAGCAGGGGATGGCTGCGCCCAAATCATAATCAGGCAAGTGACGAGTGTAGTCGACATGACTCACTCATCATCCCCTTGAAGACCCATGGCCCGCACGACGAGAGTTTAGAAATTCAAAGACAAATTGAAAAAGAAGGTTCCGGCCGCGACGGATTTTCCGTTCGCGCTAGGCGTGAATGGCCCTTTTGTGGACAGCAAGCGCGGCTTCCTTCAACGCTTCCGACAAGGTGGGATGCCCGTGGCAAATCTTGGCAATATCTTCGCTGGAACCGCGGAACTCCATGATTGTCACGGCCTCGGCAATGAGATCCGATGCCCGCGGCCCCAAAATATGGACTCCAAGAACTCGGTCGGTGGCGGCATCAGCCAAAACCTTCGCGATCCCCTCATCCTCTCCCATGCACTTGGCCCTGGCGTTGGGCTTGAATGGATATTTCCCAACCTTGTAATCAACGCCGGCGGCTTTCAATTCCTCCTCGTTGCGACCGACGCTGGCAAGTTCGGGCCAGGTGTAAATCACGCTGGGAATCGTGCCATGGTCCAGGTGGGGTTTTTGACCAGCAAGCCTTTCGGCGAAGGCCACGCCCTCATCCTCGGCCTTGTGGGCCAACATCGGTCCCGCAACAAGGTCGCCGATCGCGTACACGCCGGCGACCTTGGTCTGGAAGTTCGAATCAACCGCAATCTGCCCTGTTTTGGAGTCAGGTTGAATCCCCAGTTCCTCAAGGCCAAGTCCTTTCGTGTAAGGCTTCCTCCCCACACAAACAAGAACCTTGTCAGCCTTGATGGCCAAGGGCTTGCCGTCCGCCTCGCACTTCAGGCTCAGGCCGCCCTTGTCGATAGAATGGCCCGTGACCTTGGTTCCCAACTGGAAAGACATTCCTTGCTTTTCAAGCGATTTCTGAAGCAGGCCCGCCATTTCCCCGTCCGCGATCGCGAGAATCCTGGGAAAGTATTCAACAACCGTCACTTTCGCGCCAAGCCGCTTCCAGACCGAGCCCAATTCCAGCCCGATATATCCGGCGCCAACAAGGACCAAATGCTCGGGAACTTTCTCGAATGACAAGGCTTCGGTGCTGCTGACAATGTTCTTGCCATCAAAAGGCAAGAAGGGCAGGTTCACCGGTTCGCTTCCGGTGGCAAGGAGAACCCGCTTGCAGGCAAGCGAAGCCGTCCCGCCGGCGGCAAGTTCAACATTCACAGAACCGGGTGAGGCAATCCTTCCAGTCCCGTAGAAAACCTCGACCTTGTTTTTCTTGAGAAGGAAAGCAACACCTTGGGTCAATTCCTTGACGACGGAATCTTTTCGACCCAGCATGCCGGCAAGGTCAAGCTGGGGCGGGGCCACCTTGATTCCATGCCTTGCGGCCTGATTGGCAATCACGCTGAAAAGTTCGCTGGAATCAAGAAGCGCCTTGCTCGGGATACAACCCACATTGAGGCAAGTGCCTCCCAATGTCGCCCTTTTCTCGACACAGGCGACTGACATCCCAAGCTGGGCGGCCCTGATCGCCGCCACATAGCCGCCCGGGCCGCCACCAATCACCACCAGGTCGAATGATGCCACGCGCTTACTCCAGGATTGCGGGAGGGATGGTCGCCAGCAGCTTACACCTCGAGCATCAATCGCTCGGGATTCTCGATGCATTCCTTGACGCGGACGAGGAAGCCTACCGCCTCTCGGCCGTCGATGAGTCTGTGATCATAGGACAAGGCCAGATACATCATCGGACGGATGGCGATCTGGTCGTCAACCACCACCGGGCGCTTCTGGATGGTATGCATTCCAAGGATTCCGCTCTGGGGCGGATTCAGTATCGGCGTCGAGAGCAACGAACCGAAAACACCACCGTTGGTGATCGTGAATGTCCCACCCTGCAGGTCGGCCACCGAAATCTTGCCATCCCTGGCCTTGACCGCCAGTTCGACGATTCCCTTTTCGATCTGCGCGAATGTCATCTTGTCCGCATCACGGAGCACGGGAACCATGAGACCCTTTTCGGTGCTGACGGCAACACCGACATCGAGGTAGTTCGGCGTGACGACATCCGAGCCCTCGATCCTCGCGTTAACGGCGGGGAAAACCCTGGCGGCCTCGGCAACAGCCTTCACGAAGAAACCCATGAAGCCAAGGCCCACCCCGTGCTTCTTTTGGAACGAGTCCTTGTATTTGGCCCGCAGCGCCATCACCGCGGACATGTCGGCTTCGTTGAATGTCGTGAGGATCGCGGCATTTTGCTGGGCGGACAAAAGCCTTTCGGCGATCCGCTGCCGAAGGGTCGACATCCTTGTTCGGGTTTCCGACCTGGTTGGAGAAACCTTGGCTGGTTCCGACGAGGCGGGAGCCGACTTCGTTGAGCCGATGGCCGCCTGGACATCCTCCTTGATCACCCGGCCATCCCGCCCCGTGCCTGAAATCTTGGAAGTATCCAAACCGTGCTCGTCAGCCATTTGACGGGCGGAGGGAGAAGCCGCCTGCACGGAGGACGCCTTTGCGACCGGTGCTGGCGCCGGCGTGTTGGCCGGAGCGGCGGGCGCGTTGGCCGGAGCGGCGGAACTGGTAACTTTCCCCGGAAGGATTTTGCCGACAACCTGGCCGACCATTACCTTCTGGCCTTCCTGAACGATCACCTCGAGTGTCCCCTCGGCGGGACTTGCGATTTCCTGTGACGCCTTGTCCGTTTCCAGCTCAAAAACGGGTTCTCCAGCCTTCACTCCCTGTCCGGCCTTGCGAACCCACCTGGAAAGCACGCCCTCACTGACTGACTCCCCGACCGATGGAACCTTGATTTCGACGCTCATGCAGATTTGGGGAAAACGCCATCGGTGATGGATTTATTCCGACGATCGCTTTCCCCATCCCCCTTTCTCGATTGGCCAAGCCGGAAATATCCCGATTTCCCGGGGTGTCAGGCCCTCGCTGACACTTTCTCCTTGGAATTAGCTGATGCTTCAGCCTGGGATCCCCTCGCTCGGGCGCCCACCAGATGTGTCCCGCCGCCGCGAAGGGCCTTTTCCACCAGTTCCTTCTGTTCCCGTTCATGGATTTTTTTCAAGCCCGTCGCGGGACTGGCGCTCGCATCACGGCCGACATAGTGAGGCTCAAGGCCAAGAGCACGAAGCCTGGGTTCAATGAAAGACCAGGCTCCCATGTTCTGGGATTCCTCCTGGGCCCACACAAGCAGTTGGCTTTTCTTGTACCGCTTGATCACCGCTTCCAGTTTTTCGGTGTTGAGCGGGTAAAGCTGTTCAATGCGAATCAAGGCGGCGTCTGAGCCCTTCTGCCTGTCCCTGTCCTCAAGCAGGTCGTAGTAGAGCTTGCCGGAGCAAAGCACGATCCTTTTCACCTTGGCGGGATCGGCGGAGGCGTCATCAAGGATTTCATGGAAGTTCCCGGTCGACAACTCCGAGACTTGGGAAACGGCCGCCTTGTGCCTCAACAGGCTCTTGGGCGACATGACAATGAGCGGCTTCCTGAAATTCCGCTTCATCTGCCTTCTTAGCAGGTGAAAAATTTGGGATGGGGTGGTTGGATTGACCACCTGCATGTTGTCCTCGGCGCACATTTGGAGGAATCGCTCCAGGCGGGCGCTTGAGTGCTCGGGTCCCTGGCCCTCGTATCCGTGGGGCAGGAACATCACCACCCCGCTGTCACGGCGCCATTTGGATTCGCTGGCCGCGATGAACTGGTCGATGATCGATTGGGCCCCATTGGCAAAGTCGCCAAATTGGGCCTCCCAGATGACGAGGCAGTCGGGCATGTCGAGGGCATATCCGAACTCGAAACCGAGCACGGCGGCCTCCGAGAGAAGGCTGTCAAACACCTCCACAGTCGCGGATCCGGTCGCGGAGGAGGCCAGTGTGTTGTGCTTCGCGCTGGTGCGCGTATCGGTGATCACGGCGTGGCGATGGCTGAATGTACCACGCCTGACATCCTGTCCCGTGATCCTCACGCTGGTACCGTCATTGAGTAGCGTCGCCATGGCCAATGCCTCCGCGGCGCCCCAATCCAGCGGAAGCGATTCGCGCACCGCCTGGTTTCGCCGCGATAGGATCTCCTTGACCTTGGGATGCGGGCTGAATCCCTCGGGAATGACATCAAGTTTGGCGGCCACGGCGCGAAGAACAGTTTCTGAAACGGCCGTGGAAACGGCGGCATGGGAATAATTCGCCCTGAGACCCTTCCAAGTTCCGTCGAAGCCGAGCATGCCTCGATAAAGAACCACCCCGGCGCGTTCACGGGTCAGCGCCGTCTCAAGCTTCCGGTCGATCTCGGCGCACATCTCAGACCTCAGGTCGGGGGTAAGTTGACCCGAGGCCTCCAGTTGGTCGGCATAGCGATTGGGGGGGGAGGGTCGCGACCTGATAATTGAATACATCACCGGTTGGGTGAATGCCGGTTCATCGCCCTCGTTATGCCCGTACTTTCGGTAACAGACAATGTCCACCACGACATCCCGCTTGAACTGCTGACGGAACTCCATGGCGAGGCGGGCCAAGAACACAACGGCTTCCGGATCATCACCATTCACATGGAAGATCGGAGCCTGGATGACCTTGGCGACATCGGTGCAGTGATGGGTGCTGCGGGCATCGGTCGGTGATGTCGTGAAACCTATCTGGTTGTTGATGACCACATGAACCGTTCCACCAGTCGTGTACCCCTCAAGGTTGGAAAGGTTCAAGGACTCGGCGACGATGCCCTGGCCTGCAAACGCGGCATCGCCGTGAATCAGGAGTGGCACAACCCTGAGGCGATCCTGATCGGACTTGCGCTTCTGCTTGGCGCGAACACGCCCCTCGACCACAGGGTTCACTGCCTCCAAATGACTGGGGTTCGATGTGAGGGAGAGGTGCAATTTTCCCCCATCGGCGGACTTGCGGTCGCTGGAATAACCAAGATGGTATTTGACATCCCCGTCACCACTCATGGTTTCGATGTCGTAATTTTCCTCGAACTCGGCGAAAACCTCCTCCAACGGCTTGCCCATGAAATTGACAAGCACATTGAGCCTCCCGCGATGGGCCATTCCAAGCACCATCTCATCGGCACCCAATGAGGGGGCGACCTCCGCCATGGTGTTGAGAAGCGGAATGAGCGACTCTCCCCCTTCAAGGGAGAATCTCTTCTGCCCCGTGAACTTGACCTGCAGGAAGTTCTCAAATCGCTCCGCATTGAGGAGGCTGTCCAGCGTGCGAACCCTGTCGGCCTGACGCATGTCCACCCTTGAACGGGTGGCTTCCATCTTTCGGGCCAGCCACTGGCGCACCGCCGTGTCCTGCACATGCATGTATTCCGCGCCAATGGTGCGGCAGTAGGTTTCCTTAAGGGCGGAAATAAGTTCCCGAAGCGTCGACCTTCCCATGCCGAAAAATTCGGAGCAATCAAATGTCCTGTCGAGGTCGGAATCGGAAAAACCAAGGTCAGTATGGCTGAGCATCTGCGCCTCGGCGCGAGGCGCTTCCAGGGGATTCAAGTCAGCCGCGAGGTGACCGAAATCTCGATATCGTCGGATCAATCGCGATATGCCGATGTGGTCGGAACCGTCGTTATTCGCGGTAACGGAACCCGACCGCTCCAACCCGGCAAGATATCCGTCGAAAAAGAAGTTCCATGAAGGATCAACCGAGGCTGGATTCTTCTTCCAGCGCTCAAGCATCTCCTCAATTAAACCAAGGTTGGCCGCGCTGATGGCGGAGGCAATAGTCATGATGCAAGGGCCCAAATATCGCTCAATCTCTCCAGAAAAACCCGCAGGAGAGGCAATAAACTTATCGTACTTGAAAATGCCGCTTGGGAACAAGCGAGGGTCTTTCTGCGGTTGAGGCTAACAAAATACCAACCCCCTAAAACATTAGGCGAAAATGATCCAATCAGGCCAACATCAAAGATTTGAAGCCACTGGAAGTACCAATTTGAAGACAGTCATGCCAAGCTGGTCTTTAGATAAAGTGATATCACCACCATGTTCCCTTGCCAATTTCCGGCTTACCGGAAGTCCCAAACCCGTTCCTCGATTGCCTTTGGAACTGACAAACGGCTTGAAAATCTCCTCGACCTTTTCATCTGGAACACCGGGGCCGTTATCAATCACATCAATTTCGACCTGATCCGCCATTACGGTTTTTCCCGTGACCACCCGCACACGGCCTTGATCGTGCTCCACCGCGTCCAAGGCATTTCCAACCAGGTTCAAGACGATTCGGTGAACAGCTTCGGGATCAGCAAGCACGACTCCGCTTCCCGGCCCTCGCTCATGCACGAGTTCAATCCCATTTTCCTTCGCCTTGGCTGCCAAAAGTTCAACCGCCTCGGCAACGATCCGGGTCGTGTCACATGACTCGCGAAAAGGTTCCCTGTCCTTTGAAAAACTCAGCATGTCCAGCACAAGTTCGTAAATCCGTTTCTGATTCCTTTCAACAATGCGCCATCCTTGGCTGATGGTGTCAATCGATTGGTCCGCCAGCCCAATCTTGACGACATCGGTACCGCTCATCAGTCCTTGCAGGATGTTCTTGATGTGGTGCGACAAGGAAGCCATGGCCGTGCCCACGGCGGCGAGTCGCTCAGCCTGAACCAGCGCCAGGTAATGCCGATTTTCTTCAACGGCCAATCCAGCAAGGTGAGCGATCGCCATGGCCAACTTGAGGTGGTCTTCTTGGAAGGCGGTCCCGACATTGGCCGGGTTCAGAAAATCGATGGCCGAGGTTTCACGGGTCGTGTCGAGGTAGAGCAAGCCCACCGTCTGGTCCCTTCCCCGCATGGGAACACACAGGATCTCCCTGACATGCGACCTCACAATGCTGGGCGCCGTCTGGAACCTTTCGTCAGCCTTGGCATCCGAAACCAGCACTCCCTCCTTGCGCCGGAGCACATGGTCCATCAGCGTGCGACTGACATGGATGGCTTCCACTCCAGGCGGTGGAGACCCGTGAAGCCCTCCCCGCCAATAAACCGCCCGTGGCGAGAAAGCCGCGGCATCGGGTTCCTGAGGTTGGTCGCGCTCGTCGAGTAGGATGCATCCGCGATCGGCATCGATGGTCCTGAAGACAAGCTCGAGCAACCGGGAAAGAAGTTTGTCCAGTTCGTAGATGTTGCTGATGGCCGTCGCGGTCTCGTACATGACCGCCAAGTTTCCCAAGGCGCGCTTGAGCCATTCACCCTCACCCTGTCCCGCCCTGGAAATGAGCCTGTCGCCCTCGGCTTCACCAAGACGGCTGACAACAGTTCCGCCAAGTGAGCCGGTGACCTGGCCGGTGATGAGGTTGATTTTCTCGGCTAATGACGGCGCGGAAACCTTTCTGGTTCCTTCCGAAACCATCACGAGCACGGTCTGGCCGACCTGAACCCTGTCACCGGAACGCAGCAGGCAATCTTGGACGGCCCGGCCATTCACATGCGTCCCATTGACGCTTCCCAAATCCCGGATTCGGTAGCCTTCGGAAGTTTCGACAAGTTCCGCGTGCCTCCTGGAAATTTCCGTGTCAAGCAACCTGACCTTGGCCGCAGTGTCGCGCCCAATCAACACCGTCGGGCCGCTGATGTTGAACTGCTTGCCCTCATCGGCGCCCCGGGTGACGATCAGCCTTGGCATGCTTAACTTGCCCCGCTGGGATCAGCCAGGCCGTGGATGCGCAAGCGTGACAGCATATCCCGCAAATCCGGAAAGACGGCATCCGGCCTCGCGGAAACCAAGGTTTCCAGCGAATCTGACCCCGTTCCCACAATCCAAGTGACACAACTTGCCGCCCTGCCCGCGGTGATATCCACAACCATGTCACCGACATAAAGGGCGTCATGAATGCCGATTCCCAACCTGTTGGCCGCCACGAGGATCATGGATGGATCAGGCTTGGGCTTGGAGGCATCCTCCGGGCCGCAGACAACATCGAACAATCCGGCGATTTCCAGGGAATTCAGGATAAGGCTCGTAAAGGCCCGCGGCTTGTTGCTGCAGATTCCGGTGCGAACGCCGGAATCCCTCAGAAAACCCAACAATTCCATGGCGTGGGGCAGCAACCGTGTTTGTTCGACGCAAGCCACGGCATGATGCGCCTTGTATCGCGGAATATCGACCGCCAAGTCGGTTTCGGCGATAGTCGATCGCAGGAGGTTCTCCACCCCCCTGCCAACCTTGGGGCGCACCTCCTGAACCGAAAGAGGATGCAGATTCCTGATTCGGCGAATCTCGTTGACACTCGCGGTGATGGCGTCATAGCTGTCGATGAGGGTACCATCCAAGTCGAACAGCACGGCTTGCGGCATGTTGTTGGGCATGGCTTTTTCCTGTGAGTTTTTTTTATGTCCCCCGAGAGAAAGAACCAGCACCGCCCGAATCGTCGGCGTTCAACGCCCGACCGCTCCCACATTCCCGTCATGATTCGCGAAGTACTTGATCACATTCCAGCGGGACCGGGCAAATGTGTGGCTGATGTCACCTTGGGGCGAGGCGGCCACACGCGGGCGATCCTGGAGCGAATGAGTGGATCGGGAACGATGATCCTGATGGACCTTGATGAACATGAAATGAAGGCCACGGTGTCATCACTCCAGCCCAACGGCGCCTCCATTTGGCCACACGCGGGAAACTTCGCTGGAATAGCCCAAGTCATGGCCGAATCGGGAATCTCCGGATTGGATGGCTTGTTGGCCGACCTTGGCGTATCCAGCATGCAAATTGATGATCCGTCCCGGGGTTTTTCTTACAGGCGGGACGGGCCGCTCGACATGAGGATGGATATGTCCCGGGGGGAGACCGCCAAGGATCTTTTGGGCAAACTCACGGAGGCGGAGTTGGCCGAAGCCTTGCGGGAATTGGCGGACGAATCCATGGCTGGCCCCTTGTCACGGGCGGTTTTGGCGCGGCATCGGCTCACCCCGTTTGAAACCACAACCCAATTGGCAACCTTCTGCGAAACGGCACTGGGCCGGCCGGGAGAAAACTGGAGCCTCAGGCAAGGCAAGCGGTGGGTCACCCATCCCGCGGCGAGGCTGTTTCAAACCCTCAGGATTCTGGTGAACCGCGAGGTGGCCAACCTCAAGCATCTGCTTCGCCTTTTGCCATCCATCCTGAACCCGGGTGGAAAGGCATGCATCATCAGCTTCCATTCCGGAGAGGACCGATTGATCAAGCAATCGTTCCGGGATGGACTGCGCCAAGGTCTTTACGACAGCATTTCGGAGGAACCGATGACTCCGACCGAATATGAAAAAAAGGGGAATCCACGCAGCCGGTCAGCCAAGCTGCGATGGGCAAGAAAAACCATTGCCTAGTAAGGTTGGTTTCATGAACACGGCCTCACTGATTTTGATCCTTGCGCAAACCATCAGCGAACCTTCAACGGGAACGGAAACTCGGGAGTCCCCCACCGATTGGCCTAACGCGTACCGAACTTCGATCATCGAAAAAGGATGGATGTTGAAGCTGGGAGATGATGACAAAGCCTGGTTTCATCCGGTGGTTCGAGCCAAGGTCGTCGCCGAACCGGAACAAGTGGCTAATGGGTTGCTTGCAGAGGCCTTGACGGTGGGCACCTTCATGGGATGTCTGGTGTTTGAGCGCAAGTGGCAGGACTACCGGGGCCAATCCATCCCCGCCGGCGCCTACGCCCTCCATTACGCCCTTCAACCTGTCAGTGATGATCATGCCGAAACGGCACCAACCAGAAATTTCTGCCTGCTTGTGCCGCTTTCAAGTGGAGAAATTGACATCAAACCTTCGCCTGAAAACCTATTCAGAAAATCAGCCTCGATAACGGGGAAGCATCCGGTGGTTTTCCCGCTTTTGAACGGCAAGCCAAATGCCGAGAAAAAATGGCACAAAGAGGAAGGTGGCCATTGGTCGTTGGGATTTCAGCTAACCGCGGATACCCAGTCCGGACCGGCACCGCTGGCCCTCAGGATCCTGATGTCAGGCAAGTCAGCGGCAGTACGCTAATGGGCTGAACCCATTTCCACACGGCCATTCACCTCACTTGCCAACGCTTTGGCAAGCCTTGTCACGGCGTCGTGAAATTCGATTGAAATGCCCGACCATGTCACAAGGTTCAATCCTGACGCAACAGCCTTGATGGTCACCATGTTCCCTCCGAGGCCAAGCCTGATTTCATTGAATTCCTCAGGAACAGCCTCATCTGGAAATGCCGGAAGACCATCGACCAGGCGCAGGCACCAGGAATCGGAAACGCTCGCCAGAACCTTGGCGACGGAGGGCCTGCCAGCACAGACGACATGATAACCCTGTCCCATGGCATCAATCTCCAGCCTTGGTGGTTCGCGGCCTTTCCCGAAAGTGGTTTTTCAGTCTTACCATAATGACAGTGGTCAATCATGCATGGGAGAGCTTGTCATGTGCTCATGGTTGCTCGCCTTGGTGACATTGGCGGCACACGATCCGTCAGCGGAGAGAGGATACCAACTCCTTGTTTCCCAGGCCTACGCGCCTGGGCAATTTCCAAGAACGGTGATTGACAACGCTTGGAAACGATGGGGACTGTCTGAACGCCCGCCTGATTATTGGGGCGCCTTTCGATCCAGGTACGGATTGCCAGAATCCCCGTTCCCAAACAATGGCCTGCCCATGGGACTCAGGTCATCTCCCATGCCGATTGGAGGCGCCGGGGCATGCCTCGACTGCCTGACATGCCATGGCGGAAGCCTCATGGGCCGCCCAATCATCGGACTGGGCAACACATCGCTCGACCTCCAGGCCATTTTCGAGGAGTTGTCGGGGAGGTTCGTTGACAAGGTCAAGCCGCCTTACACGATGTGCAACACCAGGGGAACCAATGAGGCGGGAGCGACTTCGGTTTTCCTTGCCGGGTTCAGGGACAAGGACCTCAATGTCGCCATCGCTTGGCGCAACCTCGGCCTTGACGATTCCATGTGCGAGGATGTGCCAGCCTGGTGGCTGCTCAAGAGAAAGCGCTGGATGTACGCCACAGGAGAGGCCGACTCCCGCTCCGTGCGCAGCATCATGCAATTCATGATGCACCCCCTCAACGGGCCGGGGCGCTTCGAGAAAGAGGAATCCCATTTCGCGGATATTCGCGAGTTTATACTTTCAATCAAGCCACCGGTCTTCCCCGGAAAAATCGACCCGACGAAGGCCGAGGCTGGAAAGCTGTTGTTCGACGCGAATTGTTTGCGATGCCATGGGGGGCCTGGCGCGGAAAGCCCTTACCCCGGCAAAATCATCGACCTTGGAACGATCGGAACAGACCGCACCCGCCATGCCGGTATCTCCGGCGAATTTGGCGAGTTTTACAACTCAAGTTGGTTCAGCAGGGAAATACCCCTTGGAACCAACCAGCAACTCAAGGCGCGCAAGACCGCTGGCTACCAGGCGCCACCACTCGACGGGATCTGGGCGACGGCGCCCTACCTTCACAACGGGTCCGTTCCCACGATATGGCACCTCATGCGATCCAAGGAAAGACCAAAGCGTTTCACGCGCTCATTCAGCACGGATTCCGATGCCTATGACTGGGGAAAACTTGGATGGAAAACCCGGGAGGTCGAGGCATCCGCAACCCGGGATGCCCCGCCCATCGAAAGGCGAAAAGTCTATGACACATCCCTCAAGGGAAGGGGAAATGGCGGCCATGAGTTCGGGGATCACCTCAGCGACAGCGAGGTCTCGCAACTGATCGAATACCTGAAAACCTTCTGAACGCCTCAGGCAAATATCCGATAATCCACATCGGGAAAAATATTATTGCGCGACTCGAGGTCCCCAAGCCAGGCCTGGTCGATCTCGCCGCTCACGACCTGTTGGTCAAGCGACAGGAACGCGTGCACATGGCTCCTCACCCTTGTGACGGCATATTCGGCGTGCGCGCCCGTCGTGAGCGAAAATGCCCAGTCACTCGATTGGGCCAGCAAAAGTTCGCGTGCCGCCTGATTGAGCGCCCTGCGAACCATCGCTGGCGGGTCGATGTGTTCCGTTGCCAGCCTTTCCATGCGGGCGGCCATCTCATGAATGTGGGGATAGATCCAGTCGTTATTGCCATTGAGCCAAAAGGTGCTGTATCCGCCCTCCCCCCATGATGAAAACGCCGGCCGGGCCTCCTGCAACACGCCTTCGGATTGCGCATGGCGCCAGGGAGTGGTCAGGGCCACCCCCCTCTGCCGCCTGGATGCCTGACGAAAGACCTCCTCGAGCCAAATCGGCCCCTCGTACCACCAGTGCCCAAACAATTCGGCATCGTAGGGAGCCACCAATAATGGAACTCGCCCGTCCATGGCGCCGGCGATCCATTCGGATTGCTTTTCCCTGTTGAAGAGAAAGTTCGCGGCATGCTCTCCAGCCCTTACGCGGGCCATTCCCGGGTCGTAGGGAAGTTTGGCTTCACCCGCTCCCGTGATGCGGTGGTACTTGATTCCGATGGCTCCCCGTTCACCGGCTGGATTCAGGTAGGGCCGGACATACTCATAATCGAGGTCGAAACCGACATCCCTGTAAAAGTCCCTGTACCACGGATCCCCAGGATATCCTTCGACCTTGCTCCAAACCTGGCGACTGGACTCCTGGTCTCGTCCGAACGCCAAAACTCCCGTGTCGGGCGACCGTATCGGTTCAAAGGCGCCGTAGCGCGGGCGTGGCTCAGAAAGAAGCACGCCATGGGTGTCCATGAAGAAATAGCCAATGCCGCAATCGGCAATGATCCTGTCCAAGCCGGGATGGTATCCGCATTCAGGAAGCCATAACCCCTTGGGTCTTGAGCCGAAATGGCGTTCAAACTCCCGGCAGCCGATTTCCAACTGCGCTCGCTGGGCCTTAGGATGATTCGACATCAGGGGCAGGTAGGCATGCGTGGCGGCACAGCCGATCAATTCGAGCCGACCGGTGGCGGCCAGTGACCGGAACGCCTTGTTGGGATTCCTTTCAAGCCTTTCGTACAAGGCCTGGCACTGGCTGAACTTTTCCACATACATCCGGGCGACATGGTGGAACTCAGGCTCCCAACGGGTTCTCTCCAGTTCCTTGGCGGCCAGTTCAGCCAACCGGCCCATTCTTGCCTGGTAGCGATCCTGCAGGAGCGGATCAGCCAGCATGGCCGCGAGGGTGGGTGTCACCGACATGGTGAGCCGCCATTCCACGGCATCGCGCTCAAGCGACTGCAACATGGCGATCAATGGCAGGTAGGTTTCGGTCAAGGCTTCGAAAAGCCAATCCTCCTCGAGAAACTCAGGGTGTTCGGGATGGCGCACGAAAGGCAGGTGCGCATGAAGGACGAATGCCAAGTTTCCCAATCGCATCGGCGAATACCCCAGCATCTTGGCGCGGTGGACGGGAAAGGATCCGCGGCGCCAACCAACCCGGCCATCAAGCATTCTGCTGCATCATCGGCCCCAAGTCACGCCGGGTTGGCCAGTCCTTCTGATTTCCTCCATTTTCCGCGCCAAAGAACGGAGGCCGGGTGAGCCAACCCGCTGATCACGGCTTCCAAATCTTCGCGAGTTCCAATCGGAACTACGGCAAGGTTAGCCAACTTTCCTGGCCGGATCGAACCATGGTCGGCATGCAATCCCAGCGCCCTTGCTCCATTCAGCGTCGCGCAGCGCAGGACTGTCGCCGGATCCAGTGAATCTGGACCGCACATCAGGTTTTCCAGGTGTTCTCCAAGGTTCAGGTTGGCACTGCTGGCACGACTATCTGTTCCCAGGGCCAATCGAAAACCGGCATCGAGCCATTGTTTCGCCGGAAAGCGGTTTCTCCCGAAATGGGCATGGGTGGCCGGACAATGGACAATGGCTGGACGGTATGAATTGAAATGCAGGGGAACCAAATGGTTGACATGCACCATGATCGCGTTGGGAAATCGTTGCACGATTGCGTTTGGTGAGTTTGCGAGGGACGATGTGTCGGTGAAACCAAGCTTCTGGAGCAGGTCGGCAATGGGCCCCTCACGCTTCTCGATGAAGTCGATTTCCTCTCGGGTCTCGGCAATGTGAATTTGGCAGGCAGGGTTGGATTCCGCCTTTTCGAACAACCATGTCTGCGTGCTGTAGGGAGCGTGCGGACTGATCCCGGAAACGATTCGCCGGCTGAGCGCCGCGTTCTTGACCCATGATTCGAATCCTCTCCAACTAGCCTCTGCTCTTTCTTTGGTGACGCCGATCACCTCCCGATACACCACCGCGTCAAGCGATGAAGTCTCCAGCGCGGTTCGCGAATCC
This sequence comes from Planctomycetota bacterium, assembly GCA_016873225.1. GTDB lineage: Bacteria > Planctomycetota > Planctomycetia > Gemmatales > Gemmataceae > REEB421. The sequence continues at coordinate 59,077 of VGXS01000003.1, forward strand.
GCGGCGGAGCTGATATCCCCAAGCAAAGTTGCGGCCGTGGATTCAATTTCCTTGATTCCGTCAACCACGGCCCGAGCGGGGTTCGAACCAGCTTGAGTCCGGTGACGGATGACGGCTGCAATCCAATCGGCGAACGATTTTCCCGGTGCCAAGGGTAAGGCAAAATCGGAAAGGTCCAGGTGGGTGTGGGCGTTCACCAACCCCGGCACCACCGCCACATCACCGAGATCGACGCTGGCCGGCCCTGATGACCTCAGCCCGGTGACTCGCTCCCCTTCCAGTTCAACCACGGCCCCGGAAAGGGGAACTCCCTCGACTGGCACGACAAGCCTTGCTTTCAAGCTCCAACGGCGCACGAATCCCCCGGGGCTATCGGCACTTCCAACCGCGGTCTCCTGAGCGGGCGAACCGAATGGGCTGTCAGTGTGATGGCATCGTACTGGCTTTCCACGACACCGGTGGCCAGCCAGGGGCCCAAGTGCCAGTGCTTGATCGGCGGACAACTTCCGGGGAACAGGCTGATGTCGGCTTCACCCGTGCGGTCCACCAAGGTGATGAACTGCATCGGGTCTCCGCGCCCCGTGTGGGTGTCGCGGCCGGTGGCAAACAACCCGGCGACACTGACGGTGCGGCCGAGCAGGCGCGGCAAGTCCGCCGCGCGGGCCACCCTTTCGGGGGGCGGCCAACATGACAAAAACAGGTCCGGCAAGGGGCGATCCACGGTGAAGCCGAAGAGCGTGAAGGAATCGGCCGCCCGCTCGAACCGTGTGGCGGGCGCCGGATTCCAACCGGGGCCAAGATCGCGCGGGAAAAGTTCGGGAACACCGGCGCGGACGCCGATGCGCTCCCCCCACGCGAGGCCCAGGAGCGTGGCGCGGCGCTCGCCGCCCAAGGCGTCCATGGCACCACAACGGGCCAAAAGCCGGGCAGCCCCGGGGCCGGGGTTCATCCGACGCAGCAAGTCCTCGACGCTCTCGTAGGCTCCCCGGCGGGCGCGGTCATCCAGAATCCGCCCGACACACTCGGACGGCAGCCCGGCGATTCGGCCAAGGCCGACACGAAGTCCGTTGCCGCAGACGGTGAAACCAATTCCTGACCGGTTGACGCAAGGAGGAAGAATCTCCAATCCCGAACGGCGGGCGGCCTCCACATACACCCAAGCGGGATAGCAACCGCCGTTGTTGTTGAGGGCGCCGGCCCAAAACGCCTGGGGATGATTCGCCTTGAGCCAGGCGGACCTCCACGCGATCAGCCCGTAACTCACCGCGTGGCTCTTGCAGAACGAGTACTTGTTGAACTTGGCCAACTGCCGCCAAAGTTCGTCGGCATCAGCGGCGGGCAGACCGCTGCCGGCGACGGCGTGCAAGAAGCGGGCGCGCAACGCCGCCGCCTCCGCTTCGGTGCGGTGCTTGGCGACAGCCTTGCGGAAACGGGCCGTCTCGGCGTCGTCCCAACCGGTGAGGACCTGAACCAGGCGCAAGGCATCGTCCTCGAAAACCATCATCCCTTCGGTTCCGGGCAGGACGCGCCTGAACAGTTGCGGCAAACGCTCGGGAGGTTCAAGGCCCCGGCGGCGACGCACGAACCTTTCCTTGGCGCCGATCCCGGATGCGGCGGGACGAACCAACGCCAGCGACTCCACCACATCGTCTACGCCGCGTGGGCGCATCTGGACCAGCAGGTGCCGCATCGCGGGTGATTCGAGTTGCACCACACCCATGGTTTCGCCACGCCGGATCAGTCCGAGGGTTGCCGGATCGTCCTCTGGAACAATCGCTTCCGCCATGCCGCCACCGCCCAGGATTTTTCCAGACTCATCAAGGGCTCCAAGCGCCCGGTTTCCCAAAAGGTCGATCTTCACCAACCCGACGCGTTCGACCGCATCCTTGTCGAACTGGGTCGCCAACCCTCCGGTTTCCGACCATTCAAGCGGCGAGTGCCCATCCACCGGACCCGCGGCAATCACAATGCCCCCGGGATGAAGCGACAGGTGCCGCGGTTGGCCGACCAGCAACCGGGCATCGGCAACCAGCCTGGGCCACCGGGAGGCCTCGAGTGGAAAGTTGGCCGGCCGCGCCGGACCATCTCCGGCCGCTTCGATCGCCTCGGCGGCGCGTTCATCCATGCCCGCGGGCAATGCGGCAATCTGCCCGTCGGACAACCCATGCAGCTTGCATGATTCCCGGAAAGCGGACCTGCCATGCAGCACCTGATACGAGGAGATGCGGACACAGTGGCCCGGCGGGTGCCTGCGAATGGCCCACTCGATCGCCTCATCGCGCACCTTCCAGTCGAAATCGAGGTCGATGTCGGGCAGGTCGGCGCGGCCGGGATGCAGGAAGCGGGCCAGCGGCAGGTCGAATCGCAGCGGATCCACATCCGTGATGCCCAACAGATGGCATACAAGCGAATTGCCCGCGCTGCCTCGCAAGGCCAGGGTGTGGCCCCTGCCCCGGGCGTGGCGGGCAATGGAGCGGACGATCAGGAAGTACCCTTCAAGCCCTGTTTCACCGATGATCGAAAGCTCCTGTTCCACGCGGGCCCGGGCTTCGGGCCGCCCGGCCATTCCCCTCGCCTCCATGCCGCGTTCGCAAGCCCGCCGCAGAAGCAAAGCGCCGGAAACGCCGAAGGGAATGCGCGGCCGCGGCATGACGACCCGGCGCGGCACGACATCATCGGCGATCGCGTCGGCAAGCGGCCGCAAGTTGGCCACGGCAAACGGAATATCCCGGAAGCGATACGCCAACTCCTCCGAACCGAGAATCGTATGCCGGGCGGACCAGCGGCCCGACTCGACCTGGTCGATCATTCGCCCGGTCGAGACCGCTTCAAGAAGCCGATGGCGATGCGCGTCCCGCTCCCCAAGCAACACCCCGCCGGTGCCGGCCACGACAGGCACACCCAACCGGTCGGCAGCGACCAACAGACGGGTTTCCTCGCCGGGTGAAACGCCGCGGGGAACCGGACGGACCACATGGCCCCAGACACGACCGGGCATCAGGGGGGCCAGGCGCTCGAGCCAGTCGGCGCGGGGAACCAGGGCATGGATTCCGTGATGGCAAGCGGCGATGGCGTCGCAAGGATCAACGATCGATTCACCGGGAGCGCGGCCGCCAAGGCGCATCCGGCCCACAAGCCGGCACAAGGTCCCCCAGCCCGATGGCTCGCCGGCAAGAGCCACCAGGCGCATCCCGTCCCGCGCCAAAGTGGCGCCAACCACGGAACGGATCCCCTCGGCGGCCGCGGCGTCGATGAATTCGATCACCCCGCAGAGACTGTTGGTGTCGGTCAGCGCCAGAACCCGCGCGCCACGACGGCGCGCCGCGCGGACGAGGCAAGAAGGTGAGGCCACGCCCTCAAGCCACGACCACCAGCTGTGTGATTGCAGACAAATCGGCATGGAACGATTCCGACACGATGTAGTGATATTTTGTACACTACCCTTGTCGACTGCCGCAACCCCGACCTTCAATACAATGCGCTCGAAGCTAAACCGGGGATCCATCCATGCGCCATCACGACGCCATCATCATCGGAGGTGGCCACAATGGCTTGGTCACCGCGGCCTACCTCGCGCGGGCCGGCAAAAGAGTGCTGGTCTTGGAAAGGCGCCACCTTGTCGGCGGCGCCTGCGTCACGGAAACCGATGTGTTCGATGGATTCCGGGTTTCCACGGCCGCGTATGTCAACAGCCTTTTCCGCAAGGAAATCATCAGGGACCTCGACCTGCCCAAACACGGTTTCCGAATGCTGGAACGAAACCCGTCATCGTTCACCCCCCTGCCCGATGGACGACACCTGTTTCTGGGTCCGGATGCTCGCCAAAACCTCGAGGAAATCGGCAAATTCTCGACGAAGGACGCGGAAGCCTACCCGAAGTACGAGGCCATGCTGGAACGGGTCGCCCTGGCGCTGGAACCGTTGCTGACGACAAGGCCGCCCAATCTGCTGCGGCCATCGCTGGGTGACCTGTGGCGGGCTTGGAAAATCGCCACGCCGTTCCAGAAACTTGGAACCGACGGGATGGCCGAGGCGGTGGAAATGCTGACCGGTCCCGCCCGGGTGATCCTCGACCGCTGGTTCGAGTCGGAGGTTCTCAAGGGAACCCTGGCGACCGATGCCGTGATCGGGGCGATGGCGGCGCCGAGCATGCCGGGCACGGCCTATGTCCTTTTCCATCATGTGATGGGGGAAACCAATGGAAAAAGAGGGGTCTGGGGATATGTCCAGGGCGGGATGGGATCGCTAAGCGAGGCGATCGCGTCCTCCGCCAAGGCCCACGGCGCGGAAATCCGGGTGAACGCGCGGGTGAAAGCCATCATCGTGAAAAAGGGCCGGGTGGCCGGCGTGGCATTGGAAGACGGAACCGAACACCTGGCTCCCATCGTGGCCAGCAACGCTGATCCCCATGTGACTTTTGAAAAACTGATGGCGCCTTCGGATCTTCCGGCCGACTTCCTCGAGGCGATCCGGAGAATCAGGTACGACAGCGCTTCCCTCAAGATGAATCTGGCCCTTTCCGAATTGCCGGATTTCAGCGCCTTGCCAGGATTGGCCGCCGGCCCGCAACACCGGGGAACTATCCACATTTGTCCCGATCAGGACAGCATTGAACGCGCTTACGACGACGCCAAGTATGGCAAACCCTCGGCGGAACCGATTCTCGAATGCACCATCCCCTCGGTGGTGGATGATTCACTGGCCCCCAAGGGCCGTCATGTCATGTCGATGTTCATCCAGTACGCGCCATACAAGCTTGCCCAAGGCACATGGGACGAAATGCGCGAGCCTTTCGCCGACCGCTGCCTCGAACTCCTCGGCCGATACGCTCCTAATATCCGCAAGGCGGTCATCGGAAGGCAGGTCCTCACCCCGGTTGACATGGAACGCATATACGGCCTCACCGGCGGCAACATTTTCCATGGTTCCATGCACCTCAACCAGTTGTTCCCCATGCGCCCCGCACCGGGTTGGGCCAGTTACCGCATGCCGGTGAAGGGCCTGTACCTGTGCGGTTCGGGAAGCCACCCGGGCGGCGGAGTCATCGGCGCGGCGGGTTGGAACGCGGCGCGCGAAATTCTGGGCACCTGGTGAGTCTTAAAAGAACCGACGGAGTGAACCGTGATCCCACCTGCCATCATTTGCCTTCGAGGCGGACGAGTCATCGACCCCGCTTCGCGCGTCGACCGGATCGCCGACCTGTGGATCAAGGGTGACAGGATTCTCGGCCTTGACGAGGCTGGACAGCAACCTGACGAGTCGATCGATTGCACCGGCAAGATCGTCTGCCCGGGACTGATCGACATGCATGTTCACCTTCGCGAACCCGGAAGGGAGGAGGATGAAACCATCGCCACCGGGGTGGCCTCGGCGATTGCCGGAGGGGTGACCTCGGTGGCCTGCATGCCGAACACCGAACCGGCCCTCGACAGCCAGTCAGCCGCCGAGTTTGTCATCCAACAGGCCCGGCGCGCCAACCTTGCCAATGTGTTACCGATCGGGGCCATCACCAAGGGCAGGCAGGGCGGCGAGTTGTCGGAAATGGGCGGCCTCGTCCAGGGAGGCGCCGTCGCCTTCACCGATGATGGGACGCCGGTCACCAGCTCGGAAGTCATGCGCAGGGCGATGGAGTATGCGCGCGGGCTTGGAAAAGCCATCCTCAGCCATTCGGAAGACCTTGAACTCACCAAGGGAGGCGTGATGCACGAAGGCGCGGTCTCGGTGCGCCTGGGCCTCAAGGGCATGCCGTCCGCCGCCGAGGAAATCATGGTGTATCGGGAGATCGCGCTCGCTGAGATCACGGGGGCCCATGTTCATATTCTGCATGTCTCCACCGCGGGGAGCGTTGAGTTGATCAGGCAGGGCAAGCGGAAGGGCATCCGGGTCACGGGAGAAGCGTGCCCGCACCATGTCACGCTCACGGACGAGTGCCTTGCTTCCTTCGACGCCAACTACAAGATGGCTCCGCCCCTGAGGACAAGCGCTGACATCGAGGCGCTGATAGAGGGCCTGAAGGATGGCACGCTTGAAGTGCTTGCCACCGACCATGCCCCGCACGCCATCGAGAAAAAAACCCGGGAATTCGACCAGGCCCCCAATGGCATCATCGGGCTGGAAACATTTCTTCCAATATCCGTCAAGGCGTTGATCGAACCGGGTCACCTCGACTGGCCGACAATGATCGGAATGATGACGATCGCTCCGGCCAGGGTTCTGGGAATCAATCGCGGCACCCTGACCAAGGGAGCCATCGCGGATGTCACCGTCATTGACCCTCATGCCGAATGGACTATCGATTCTGCGAAATTCAGGTCCAAGAGCCGAAACTGTCCATTCAACGGCTGGAAAGTTCGTTCACGAGCGGAAGTCGTGATCGTGGGCGGTGATATCAAGCAGAGGTCAAGCCCGTTGGCCTGAATGGGAAACCTTGTCCTGAACTTGCAGCTTGCTACAATGTACCTGACGGGTTTTGCGGGCATGTCGCCCGCGAAACAATTGGGAAGACGGTGAGAATCCGTCGCGGGGCCGCCGCTGTAACCGGGTTGTAATTCCATCATTACGCTTCAATGCTCTGAAGCGATGCCACTGGGCCGATGGCCCGGGAAGGCATGATGGGATCTGCGGGGAAAATTCCCCGACAGGACCGGAAGCCAGAAGACCTGCCCGTCCTATTTTTGATGGCTGACCTTCGCCCCGGAACCGGGCGGCAGGATCACGGTCCCCGGCCCTAAGCCGAGGCACGGCCGTTTCCTCCACTTCCACCGGGCACAAGACCAGCCTGACTCACATCCCGCCTTGGAAGGGCGCCGGAGGAATCAATGTTATTCAACCAGCGTTTCAATACCAATCGCCACCGTGCTTTCACCCTGATCGAATTGCTTGTCGTTATCGCCATCATCGCGATCCTTATTGGATTGCTGGTTCCGGCCGTCCAGAAGGTGCGGGAAGCCGCGAACCGAATGACCTGCTCAAACAACCTCAAGCAACTGACCTTGGCAGTTCTCAACTATGAGGGAACATTTCAAACTCTTCCCCCCAGTTTCACGACCCCCAATCCTTCGAACTGGCCCTACAGCACGACATACTGGTTCGGGTTGGTTGCCCCGAACAATTCGGTCAATCCAACGGCGGGGATTTTATCTCCTTACTACGAGGGGAACACGAAGGTCCTCGCGTGCCCAAGCCTGCCCCCCAATCAGCTAGCCGGCCCATACAGCGGCTTGACGGGAGGTTATGGCTACAACCGTTGCCTGGGCACCACCTATTGGATCTCGCCCAACTGGAACCTGCCCAAGTACCTCACCAGACGACTGGCTGAATTCCAGTCAACATCGTCGACTTTCGTGTTTTCAGACTCGGCCCTGATCAGCACATTTCCCTCAGCCAACGCGCAGGAATCCTATGCGCTGGCGTCGCCTTACACGACAGTGGCGGGCAGTCCCCAACCCACGACCCATTTCAGGCACGCCTCGAGAATCGCCAACGCCTCATTTCTGGATGGACATGTCGAGACCCGGAGCGCGGTGGATTTTCCCGACCCCGCGGGATGGCCGGCCACGGCTTCAGCCTTGAGGAAAACCATGGGAATCGGATACTTGTCTTCAAGTAATGTTCCATTTGACGGCATGAAAGGATCCACCGAGCCTTGAGGCCAACATGATCCACCTAAGGCATCAGGAACACCGGACACCATGCATCCCGATGGATCTTTAAGATCGTTTCTCCGCTCGAAAATCCACCGGGCTACCGTGACACAAGCTGAACTTCACTATGAAGGCAGCCTCACGATGGACGGAGCGCTGATGAAAGCCGCGGACATCCTGCCGGGTGAGGAAGTCCAAGTTTGGAATGTGACACGGGGAACCCGTTTCTCGACATATGCCATCAAGGGCCGAGAATTCTCGGGAACCATCTGCGTCAATGGCGCCGCAGCCCATCTCGCGGGCCCGGGCGACCTGATCATCGTGGCGACATTCCACTGGATACCCTCGGAGCAAATCAAGGATTATTCCCCGAAAGTGATTTTTGTTGATCATCAAAACAAGGTTGTTGACCAGAGACCAGAAGTGCCCGGCCCACCTTGCTAACCAACGCTAGTTGATATTGATTTTCATTCCTTGACAGGGATTAATTATCACAATCGCATTCATCAAGAGAAAGCCTTGAATAATGTATCGTCTAACAAAAGTAAGCGTGGTGGTACCACTGTTTAATGAACAAGAAAACATTGGAGAACTCCATAGACGACTTCATTCTTCTCTTGACCAATTGGATGTTGAAGCTGAATTCGTATTCATTAACGATGGCAGTACAGATACCACCGCAAGCATGCTCGAAACGCTGGCCAAGACCGACTGGCGTGTGATCGTCGTCAATCTCAGTCGAAATTTCGGCCACCAAGCAGCAGTTTCAGCCGGTGTGGCCTACGCGACTGGCGATGCGATCATCATCATGGATGGCGACCTTCAAGATCCCCCCGAATTGCTCGGTGAATTAATTAAAAAGTGGAGGCATGGGGCCGAGGTAGTCTACGCAGTAAGAACTAAGCGAAAGGAAGGAATATTAAAAAGAATGGCATACTCGGCGTTTTATAAGTTGCTTTGCACATTCAGCGATATCAATATACCCCTAGACAGCGGCGATTTCGGATTGATGGACAGAAAAGTTGCAGATGCCATCATGGCCATGCCTGAAAGACAACGCTTCATGCGGGGTCTGAGGTCATTCGTCGGCTTCAGACAGGAAGGCCTTGAATACGAAAGGTCGGGCCGTGGGGCGGGAAAACCAAAATACACTTTTCAGGCACTATTGAGGTTGGCAACAGATGGCATGATCAGTTTCAGTAGTGCCCCGCTGAATTTCATCACATTCCTTGGATTGGGAAGTTGTGTTATTGCCCTGTTGATGATCTGTTGGGTTCTTGGTCGGGCCATAGTTGGCCAAAGACCACCCGAAGGCTGGGCAAGCACGATGATGGCTGTCCTTTTCTTTGGATCCGTACAACTTTTATCCCTCGGAATCATCGGGGAATATCTGCGAAGGATATTCCTCGAAGTAAAAGGCCGCCCTACTTTCATCGTGAATGATGTCATCAGAAATCAATTTTCCGGTCCAGCAATCACTGACAAACTAAATGACATTAAAAATCAAAATAAAGTAGTGGCCTGATCACGAGTCATTCACTGCTGCTCCGGCGTGACGCCTAAAACAATATCAAAATTGGCGACCAGTTCCCCGATTCTTGAACCTGGAATCGGGTCGAACGCGATCGTGACGGCGGTTGATTGTCGAGGATCCCTGATGGCGCGGTAAATTCCATCCCTTGCGTTTCGCTCCTCACCCTTGATGTAGCACTGGGTGACAAGGAGGGTCTTATCACCCTTTCGGACCTTCACATGGATGTGGGGCGTGCGGCCGGGATAGGGCACCGGCTTGATTGTCCTGAAGTAATACTCCCCCTTGGCTCCCGTCAAAAACCGGCCAAAACCCTGAAAATGAGCATCCTTTTTTTCCTTGTTGCCGCTTCCCGTGTGAAGGTAAGCGGCATTGTTGTCTACCTGCCAGATCTCCACGATGGCGTTTCGAACCGGATTCCCGCGAACATCCATGACCTTGCCTTGAAGGTGCGTGACGGTTCCGACAGCCGGCGTGATGTCGCTGTTGATGATGAGGAGATCATTGTCCGTGTCCAACGGAAGCTTGTTGGGATAAAACGGCCCCTCGGTTTGTGGGGGTGTTCGTGTCAGTTCCTCGGCAAACCAGCCGCGCCCTTTCATGGCGGAGGCAGGCAGCAGCACGGATGCGCCCAGCAAAACAACTCCCCTACGATTCATCATGGTGATATCTCCGCATGGCAATGTGTTCTACCGTCCAGCCGACTCCTGAATTTCGCGCAACTTGATCATACCCCCGAAATGGAGTCAGTCCGTTAATCAAAATTCCTGCCTGTCCAAGTTGATGTTTCCAAGGCGTATCGGAACTGTCACGGCCAAAAATGAGAGAACCAACCCCGAGGCCAGACCAGGCAGCACAACCAACCACCCCCACAACGGGAATTGTTTGTCGGTGAACCCGGTGATCACATGCCAAGGCAAGGCGACTGTTCCGACCAACGCCAGCAGGAAAACCAGACCGATCACCAGCGACAAGGTTCCTCCGTATCCAACCGCGATCTTCGATGGATCCTTTTCTTGGAAATTCGGCCACACCGCCCCCAATCCCGCCGCGAGGGAACTGAGTCCCATCGAAAGGCCGATTGCCGCAACCTGATGGAGGACGATAAGTTCAACGGGCATCCGAAGGGACAAGTCGCTGTAAAGCAACAGCGGAAGGGAAAACAAAAGACAAAGCATTAAGGAAAATGCCATTTTTCCCCGAATCCATGCCGACCTCGGCAAGGGAGTCAGTCCAAGCAGCCAGACTCTTTTTCCCTCGAGGCTGATGAGGGGAAAGATGAACCTTCCACACGACGCGCAAAGAAGCATTCCGATAACCATGAGGTTCATCAGGCTGATTCCGTTCCGAAAAACCCAGCCGATCTCCCCGGGAAACATCCGCCTCAGGGATGAAAAATAAAATCCAAGCAGGACGAGAAAAACAAGCATCTGTCCCCATTGCCTCGGATCCCTTCGGAAAGTGCGGAAATCCTTCAATAGAAGGGCTCTTTCAGCCTCGCCGATACCGGGCACAAACCCTGGCAACCTGTCCATCCATACAAACCGTTGCCTGAATTCCGCCCTTCCCCTTTGGGAAAGGCGGTCCAATCCGATGCGGTACCAGCGTCTCGCGATCCATGCCGAGAGGCAAAACACCGCCGTGCCAACGCTCGCCATCATGGCAAGGTGGCGCAAAGCCGGTTCAAGCTCACCCCGGGCGGCATGCCTGAGGCCCCGGCCCATCCAGTGGCTGGGAAGCAACTGGGCCGAGGCGAACTGCACATGGCCCAAAACCTCGTTGAGAGCCTCATCGTCGGATGAGGTTGCCCCGGGTCTCAACCGGTACAATCCTGAGCCAAGCCAGGCCAACCCGATGATGACGAGAATGACAATGATCGCGGCCAAGGCCTCCTTTCTTCGATTGGGAATCCAGCGAACCAGTCCAAGGCAGATGATTCCGCCAACGGAGGCGGGAGCCAGTGGAAAAAACACAAAACAAGGAATCAAAAGGATGAAATAAAGAGGACTGGCGCGCACGGACAATCCATAGGCCAACAGCAGTGGCAAAGCCAGCAACAAGAACGCGGCACTTGAGACGGCCAGGGACCCGATGAACTGGTGGGCATACACCCTGTCATCCGGAACGGGCTTGCTGAGGAGGAATGCCGATTCTTGCGAGTCGTACAGGGAACCGTAAAGGACCAATCCGCCAGAAAACACAAGTAGCCCTGAAAGGGCGAAGAAGAACATGTCGAGCAGGAGCCCAACGATGTCGCCACCCAGGGGCAGTTTCTGCCTGCCCAGGAATTGAAATCCGGCCAGGGCCACCGCGAAGGCAAAAATGGCCACGAAACCGCAGGAGGCCGCGATGCTCACAACCTTGATCCAACCCTCGCCCCGCAACTCAGCCAGTTGGTGGCGAGCCTGGCGCAGCCTGAGCATGAGGAAGGGCACGAGCCCGGAATCCGGCATCGAACCTGTCATGGTCCGGCCCCCGGTTCGTCCTCACTCGTCAATTTGAGGAAGACCTCCTCAAGGGGACCATCGTGCGAAGCCTGCGAACTCAGTTCACCAATCGACCCGCAACCAATCAATTTCCCGCCACTGATGATGCCGATCCTGTCTGCCAATTCCTGGACGACATCAAGCGAATGGGAGGAAAGGAAAATGGTCGTGCCTTCGGCCACGAGTTCGCGCAGCAGGTCCTTCAGTTGCCTGACGCTCCTTGGATCGAGGCCGACGGTGGGTTCATCCACCACCAGAACTTTCGGTTGGTGGAGAAGGGCCGCGGCGAACACGGTTCGCTGCCTCATTCCATGGCTGTATCGCATCGTGATCTGATCGCGGAATTTTTCCAGTTCAAATTGCCGCGTCACCGTGGAGATTCGTTCCATCGCTTTTTCCTGAGCCAATCCGTGCAGTTGAGCGACCAATTGCAAAAACTCAAGGCCCGTGAGGTGCTCATAGAGAAAGGGGAGGTCCGGCACATAACTCAGGTTCGCCCTCGCCGCCAGTCCGTCCGCCACCAGGTCATGCCCGCAAATCGTGATCGTCCCCGCCGTTGGACGAAGCAATCCGCACATCATCTTGATCGTTGTGGTTTTGCCGGCCCCATTGGGACCGAGAAAAGCGAAGAGTTCCCCCTTCCTTAGCTCAAGGGAAAGATCGCGAACAGCCCAATGTTCGCCGTATTTGCGGGAAACTCCATCCATTCGCACTTGGATTTCGGATTCAAGCTGGGTCATGGAGTTTCCTCAACGATGAATTCCCACTCCTCCCCGGCACCCAGGCTGACGCGCTGCGCAGCCACCTTTCCCGTCTTAGGATTCACCCAAACGGAAATGGAAATGTCGCCGGTAGCCGCGTCGATGCGGTGGCACGCTGGCTGTTTCCTGATCTTGGGAGGCACTTCCAGCGCCCCCGCCACCTCGCAAACAATTGGGGTTCCGCTCCAATCTCCTTGATTGCCCCTGAGACAATCCCCGACCGGGTCAACCAAGGTTGATATCCATTTCTGGCCGCCATGCAGGCCGGGCCATCGCCAAGATGGCACGAAAGGGCTAATGACTGGCCTGCCGGCCATGGCTGGCCAAGTCACCTGCCGAGGTGGAAGTTTTCCTGAAAGCCCCTCGATACCTCGAGTTTCAAACGCCTGCTCCACCTCAATGAGATTTCCGACCCTCCTGAGGGAACTGGAATGCCTCGCAAGCCCTTGGTCAATTTCACCGGAAGCGGCGATGAATCCCCCCTTTCTCTCGAGGTTCAACATGGCTTGAAGCCGGGCAAGCCGACCGGGAACACGGACCTTGCCTCCTCCTCCCGAAACTTCAAATGTCAACACAAACGCATCCTGATCAGGCTGAAACTCCATCGATAACTTTCCAAGGAAAACCTTTTCGTTGTTGAACCAGACGGCAAACAGCGAGGGCGCGGTTCCCACAGTGGTTTCGTCACTGAGGGCCAGTCCGAATTCAGGAGGATTGCCAGCGCTCCAATGAGGCATCTCGACAACGAGCAAGTGCCATATGGCAGTCGTGATCCACATGACCACCAAAAATAAGAAAATGGCTCGGGTTGGCATGCTGGTAATATAGGCGAATCCCCGGAGGCCGATTGAACGGAGCGGAGAATGAGCAAGGCTGTGACTGTCGGTGTTCCCAAGGAGCAAAAAACGCATGAATACCGTGTTGGGTTGCTTCCGGTGGGAGTCGAGGAACTCGTCCGCCTCGGTCATTGCGTGCTGATTGAGGCGGGCGCCGGTCAAGGAAGCGGCATCGCGGACGAGGAATACTCGCGCCATGGAGCGGAAATCGTAAGCACCGCTCCTGAAATCTGGGAAAGGGCCGATTTCATCATCAAGGTCAAGGAACCAGAGGAATCCGAGTGGCCGCTGATGCGCGCCGACCAGGTCATTCTCACATTCTTCCATTTCGCCGCCGACGAAAGACTCACCCGGGCCGTGATGGCCTCCGGCGCGACGGCCATCGCCTATGAGACCATCCGCGATAGCAAGGGCGGCCTACCGTTGCTGACGCCGATGAGCGAAGTGGCGGGCCGCATGAGCATTCAGGAAGGGGCCAAATACCTCGAAAGGCCGTTCGAGGGTCGGGGGATCCTGCTCGGCGGAGTTCCAGGCGTTTTGCCCGCTCATGTCGTGATATTGGGCGGTGGCGTCGTCGGAGCCAACGCGGCCAAGGTGGCAGCGGGCATTGGCGCCAATGTCACCATCCTGGATGTGAACCTCGACAGGCTTCGTTACCTGGACGATGTGATGCCGCGAAATGTGACAACCCTCTTTTCGGACCGGCACAACCTGCTTGACAGCCTCAGGGACGCCGACCTGGTCATTGGTGCCGTGCTGATCCCCGGGGCGAAAGCGCCACGGCTGGTCAGGCGTGAGGACTTGAAGGTGATGAGATCGGGCGCCGTGATCATCGATGTCGCCATAGACCAGGGTGGATGCATCGAAACATCTCGTCCCACTACGCATCACGCCCCCACTTTCATCGTCGATGATATTGTTCACTACTGCGTGACCAACATGCCCGGGGCCGTGGGGCGCACAAGCACCCATGCCCTGACGAATGTCACCCTCCCCTACATCCTTCAGATCGCAAGCAAAGGCTTGGATTTGGCGGTAATTGACCAACCCGGCCTCCGGCAGGGAATCAACATCCGCAGGGGTAGGGTGCTGAACAAGGCGGTTGCGGAAACTTTCGGCTTGACCGGAAACGGCTGATTTCTCCCTTTATTTCGCCTGTTTTTGCCGTAAGCTAATCATCTGAATTCTTGGGGTTTGAAGGGTGAAGCAACCATGAGCAATGTCCGTTATCAAGTCCCGCAAGGCGACAGGATCACCATCAAGAACGGGGTGCTCTCCGTTCCGGAAAATCCGGTGATCCCTTTCATCGAGGGAGACGGTACCGGTGCCGACATTTGGCGGGCATCGGTTCGCGTTCTCGACGCCGCCGTCGCGAAAGCCTATGCCGGCAAGCGCAAGATCTCGTGGATGGAGGTGTATGCGGGAGAAAAATCGTTCACCCAGTTCAACACCTGGCTCCCTGATGCCACTGTCGACGCTTTCAGGGATTTCCTTGTGGGAATCAAGGGTCCCCTGACCACTCCCGTCGGAGGGGGTATCCGCTCCCTCAATGTGGCCCTTCGGCAACTGCTCGACCTCTATGTCTGCCTCAGGCCGGTCCGGTGGTTCAAGGGCGTTCCCTCCCCGGTGAAGCACCCGGAGAAGGTTGACATGGTGATCTTCCGCGAGAATACCGAAGACATTTACGCAGGAATCGAGTTCGAGGAAGGATCCGAAAGCAACCAGAAGTTTCTCAAATTGTTTCAGGAAAACTTTCCCAAGGAGTTCGGCAAGATCCGTTTCCCTTCTACCAGCGGCATCGGAATCAAGCCAGTTTCCAAGGAGGGAAGCGAAAGGCTGATTCGTTCAGCGCTTGAATATGCCCTCGTGAACAAGCGCAAAAGCGTGACCTTCGTTCACAAGGGCAACATCATGAAGTTCACCGAAGGCGCGTTTCGATCATGGGGTTACGGTCTGGCCGAACGGGATTTCGCCGGAAAGGTTTACACTTGGGAACAGTGGGAACGCACCAAGAAGGAAAAAGGAGAAGCCGCGGCAAACCATGAGCAGAAGGATGCCCTCGCCTCCGGCAAGATTCTTGTCAAGGACGCCATTGCGGACATCACGCTTCAGCAGGTTCTCACCCGCCCGGATGAATTTGATGTGATCGCAACCCTCAACCTCAATGGTGATTACCTTTCGGATGCGCTGGCGGCCCAGGTGGGAGGCATCGGCATCGCGCCCGGAGGAAACATCAACTATGTGACCGGGCACGCGGTTTTTGAAGCGACCCACGGCACCGCGCCGAAGTATGCCAATTTGGACAGGGTCAATCCTGGCTCCGTGGTCCTGTCGGGGGAAATGATGCTCAGATACATGGGTTGGACGGAAGCAGCCGACCTCATCATCAAGGGCATGGATGGGGCTATCGCCGTCAAAACAGTCACTTATGACTTCGCCCGTCTCATGGAAGGCGCCAAGGAAGTCAAGTGCAGCGAATTCGGCAGCGCCATTATTCAGCACATGTGAAAACGCCACCACAAGGTCGCGTTCATCGGAAGTGTGGCAGGGGCGGGATTCAACCCGCCCCCACGAACTATTTCGGGGATGCTATTGTCTAAATAGCTTGGTTATCAAAATGCCAGCATTTGACGGTACTGGTCGAGACGGGCATCGATTTCCTGCTTGGATGTGATCCGGAGACGGTCGAGGCCAAAGCCCTCGACCGTGAGGCTGGCCACCACGGTCCCATACGCCATGGCCCGCCGAAGGCGTCCGGCTTTTCGCTCGGGTTCCGCGGCGAGCGAAGCCATGATGCCTCCCGCGAAACTGTCTCCGGCTCCCGTCGGATCCACAACGGTTTCCGTGGGAAAGGCGGGAACCACGAAGACGCCATCATCGCTGAAAAGCATGGCGCCGTGTTCACCTTTCTTGAGGATCACAAAACCTGGTCCAAGTTTCCGGACGGCATGCCCCGCGCGCACCAGGTTCGACTCCCCGGTCAAGAGCATCGCCTCGCTGTCGTTAAGCATCAGCCCGTCAAGCCGGGGAAGCAGCATCAGGAGCGGTTCCCGATGATGGTTGATCCAGAAGTCCATGGTGTCGGCCACCACGAGTTCCGGACGGGCGACCTGATCCAGCACACTCGCCTGGGTGTCGGGCGAGCTGTTGGCCAAAAACACAAATTTGCTATCCTTATATTCAGCAGGTAGCTCCGGCTTGAAATGCTCGAAAACGCCCAACTTAATGGCCTTGGTGGTCCGCGTGTTCATGTCACGGTGGTATTCACCTTCCCAGAAGAATGTATCCCCGTCGGTTTTGGTGAGCCCCCTGATATCGATGCCGCGGGCGGTGAACAAGTCGATGTTGGCCTGGGGAAAATCCCTTCCGACAACCCCCACCAGCCTTGGATTGATGAAGTGGCTCGCCACGACAGAAAAATAGGATGCCGAACCTCCAAGAACCCGCTCGGCGGAACCATGGGGCGTGTGAATCGTGTCAAACGCGATGGAACCAACGACAAGAAGCGGCATGGGAATGGATTCCTGATGGGTGCGGATTTCAACTGAACGCGGGTGACGACCGGATTCGTCGGAGGGACTCATCCCTCCCGAGGATCACCATGATGTCGTAGACGCCGGGTCCAACCTCGACACCGGTGCAAGCCACCCGAAGTCCGTGAATGAGCAGGGAAGGTTGCGTGCCGCGAGCGGAACTCAAGGCCTGCAAGGCGCCCTCAATGGATTGGACATCAAAAACCGGAAGTTTCTCAATCTCCCCGGCGAAGGCCGCCAGAAGATCGGCGACGCCCTCCTTGCGAAGCCGCTTCGCGACGGCCTTTTCGTCGTAGGCGACGGCAGGCGATAGCAGCGGAGTCCCATACTGGAGAATGTCGCTGAACAACTTGATGCGATCGCCGGAGGCGATGATGACCTGTTCCAGCTTTCGTGACTGTTCGGCGGAAGGTTCCGCCGGCAGAACACCGGCCCGCTGGAGAAACGGAAGGCAACCGGCTACCTTGTCGGCCAACGGCATTTCCTTCATGTATTCGCCGGCCACCCAGTACAGTTTGTCGGGATCGAAGCTGGCCGGGGAACTATTGACCCTTTCAAGTCCGAAATGGGCGACCATGGTTTGCAGCGGAATGATCTCGCTATGGTCATCCATCGACCAACCAAGGCGGCCGAGATAGTTGATCAGGGCCGCAGGCAGGTAGCCCATTTCCCTGTAGAAAGCCACGGTCGCGGGATTGAGATCGTCCCGCGCCGCGATCTCCGCCGCGGACCAGCCTATGCGCTCGAGCTTTTGGCGGATCTCCGTAGTCAGGAATTTGGTCATATCCCTCTTGCTGAGCTTCTTCTTGGAATTCGGCTCGTTCACGACGGGAACATGCGCGAAGGCCGGGGTGGGAGATCCAATCGCGGCGTAGGCGACAAGCTGAAGAGGCGTGTTGGAAAGGTGCTCGGCGGCCCTCACCACATGCGAGATTCGCATGGCGGCATCATCCACGACGGTCGCGAAATTATAGAGGGCACGGCCATCGGCGCGCAGAATGACAGGGTCGCCCAGGTCGTCGGCCTTCCATTCGACATGACCGCGAATGAGATCGTCGAGCGCGATCACCGATCCATCGGGAACCTTCAGGCGAATCGGCAATCGCCTTTCCGCGAGCAAGGAAAGATTTGATTCTGCGGTGGCATCCCGTCGCGGGCCGCGGTGAATGTAGGGACGCTTGGCCTTCTCAGCGGCCTCGCGCTCCACCCGGAGTTCATCCGCGGTCAAGACGCACGGATACGCATGCCAAGAAGCCACCAGCTTGCGGGCGGCCTGGTCGTACAAATGCTGCCTTTGCGATTGAAAGTAGGGACCGTGCGGGCCTTCCACCCCCGGCCCTTCATCCCAATCGATCCCGAGCCACCTGAACCCGTCGAGGATCGGCTGGAGGGCTTCAGCCTTGTTGCGTTCGGCATCGGTGTCATCGATGCGGAGAATGAACTGGCCGCCATGCCGTCTCGTGAACAGCCAGTTGAACAGCGCGGTACGAACGCCACCAATATGAAGATAACCCGTTGGACTCGGGGCAAAACGCGTTCGGACCGGTCCCATCGCTGACCTCGACTCACATTCAATTCAACTTCTTAATTCTTTACGAGTTGGCCGACTCGGCGTCAGCGCCGTTGGGGGTTTTGAGGCCGGTTCCGCGACCTTCAACCAAAACTTCCGTGATCCCGGACTGAACAATCCGGTCTTCCTGGTTCAGGATATCCCTTTGCCAGCGAATCAAGCCTCGACGCCCCCGCGAACGCTCCTCCCGGTCAAGAACCCGGCAAACAAGACGCACGGTGTCGCCGGGAAAAACCGGATGCAGGAATTTCCATTCACGAATTCCAATAAACGCCAGAATCCGCAGGGGCGGCGAAAAGGTTCCCAATCCACTCGCGATGGCGAAAACCAGCAAGCCATGAGCCATCGGCTTGCGAAAAGGGGTGGTCGCCGCGAAGGAGTGGTCGACATGGATGGCGTTGAAATCCCCGGATATTCCAGCAAAATTCACGATGTCAGCCTCGGTCACGGTTCGGCCGGGCGAGGTGTAGGTCTGCCCCACCTGCAAATCATCAAAATACAGATGCTGGGAGGTGAACATCCTGCATCTCCAATCCATGCGGTGACCAGTCCAGTCGATCGACTGGTGGATACAAAAGGGGATCTCATTGGCGCAAGGCAAAAGTTCCGGGGAAGCAAAACCATGATGTCGCACACCTTTTCCGAATCTCATTCCGCAATCCGTTCGCGGTTTCCTTCCCTTGGCCGAATCGGGCCTGAAGGCAAGGCTTGGGTTCATCTGGATGGTCCCGGTGGAACACAGGTTCCAGCATCGGTAGCAGCTGCGATTTCCGAATCCATCATCATGGCGAATGCCAATCGTGGCGCCGCCTTTCATTCCAGCGCGCTTGTCGACGAACTGATGGCCAGGGCGGGTTCATTGTGCGCCGATTTTTTCGGAATCGATGATCCCAGGCGCGTGATCTTCGGACCCAACATGACAACCTTGGCGTTCCATCTGGCGGATGCCATTGTCCCCGAGTTGTCGCCGGGTGACGAAATCGTCGTGAGCCGGTTGGATCATGATGCCCATGTTTCCCCATGGCTCCATGCCGCCCGCCGGTCTGGAGCCACCGTGAGGCACTTGGATTTTTGCCGACATTCATTCACGCTCCAGCCGGATATGCTGGCGCGAGTCATCGGTCCGCGCACCAGGTTGATCGGCTTCACGGCAGCCAGCAACGCCTTGGGATCACTCGTTCCCGTGAAGGAACTGATCAAGGTCGCAAGGACCACGAACGCTATTGTTTCCATCGACGGCACCCACTTTGCCCCGCATCTGCTGCCTGAGGTGGATTCTTGGGATGCTGACTTCTTTTTTTGCTCGGCCTACAAGTTTTTCGGACCCCATGTGGGCATCATGGCCGGGAAAATCAATTGGCTCGAGTCATTGAACCCGGCAAGGGTGAGACCGGCTGGGGAAAAGTTGCCCGTTCGCTGGATGACCGGAACTCAAAACCATGAGGGAATCGCCGGATTGGTTGCGGCTTTGGAATACTTGGCCGAACTGGGAGATGACCAAGGAGGTTTTCGCTCAAGGCTTCAAAGCGCCTACCAAAGAATCGCCGGGCATGAGGCCAACCTTACCCGCATATTCTTTGAAAGGCTGCGTACCCAAAATTCCTGGAAATTGATTGGTCCGAATCAGTCCGACCCAACAACTCGGGTGGCCACATTTGCATTGAGCGGCCCGGTTCCGCCGCGCCAAGCCGCAGAAGCATTAGCTAAACGGGGGATTTGCTCGTATTCAGGAAATTTTTACGCGCTTCCCGTCACGGAAGCCTTGGGGATTGAATCTTCCGGAGGTCTCTTGCGTGTTGGGGCCGTTCACTACAACACGGCGGAGGAAATTCATCGTCTTTGGGATGCGCTCGATGCCATTTCTTAGTACTTGCGAATGAGGAATGGCCTTCCCTCAAGAACCTTTCTGCTCACTTCCCGACCTTGGGGATCGAGTTCAATCATCGCCTTCTTTTCGAAGCTGCTGACGATCGTGTTCCCATTGGATAGCCGATGGGCTGAGACAGGGGTGGGTGCCATCGCCTGCCAATGAATGTTTCCCGCTGAATCTATTTCGGCCACCCGGCCCGCGCCTCCAAGGGCCACCAGCCAGCGATCGCCTCTCAGGTGTTCCAACCCGCACCAGTAACCCGCGCCATGTCCGATTTCCTTGATGAGAGCCGTCGATTCCACCTTCCAATCGTGATTGAGGATGATGAGATGCCCATCACCGGTGACAGCGGCGAGCTTCCCATCACTCGATTTTCGCACCGCTCGGAACCCGGAAGCGTGGGTCAGGGTATGCAGGGCCCTTCCCTCCCTGTCGATTTCCAACAACTCCCTGAAAGTGGCGACAGCGATCGTTCCATGACGGGTTGTCACGGCTGAAACCGGTGACCCGGGCATCGTTTGCTGCCAGATAATTTCTCCACGCCTGTTCCTTTCAGTGACTTTTCCGGCATTGCGCTCCGCAATCAGCAACCTGCCTCCGGAAAGAATCTCGACATCATTGGGGCCCAATAGGCCTGTGGTTTCGGAAACAATGTCACCACCAGGCCCATAGCGAGTCACCTTGCCGCCAGTTTCACCATCAAAGAGCACCACAACCGTAAATCCTCGGTCCTGGCTGCCAGAGGCCGCGCGGTTCCAATCTAGCCCTGGCATTCCGGCGCCAAGCCAGCCTTTCCAGCCATGAGCCAAGCTTCCGGTGTCCCTTCCCGAGAGTGACATCAGGATTTCCGCGGCTTCCTCACCGGTTGAATCAATCGCCGAGGCCGCCAATTCCGCCAGACATGGCAGCGCCACAGCTTGCTTGAGTTCAATCAAAGGCCTGGCGGCGCACAATCGAACCTCCCGATCGGGATCTTGGAGGAAAGCCACAAGCCCATGGACCTTGCCAGGGTTCCTTGACCAAGCTGAAACCACGATGAGCCTGTCGGAAGCCCGGTTTGATCGCGCAAGGCCCGACAGTTCCATGAATGGCAAGGCCGGTTCCAAGGCCAAGGCTGATTCGACAAGTTCCTGCCGTTCCTCGGGAGATTCGGCCTGAGCCGCCAACTCCCTCACATGGTGCCACGATTCCCGGGCATGCAATTTTTTAAGTTCGGTGATGGCATCCCAAACATTCCGGCGTTCCATCGCCGGATCGATCTGGTCAAGGCACAACCTGGCGCGCTTTCGAACTTCGGCATCCGGATGATTCGACGAAATCCTGAGGGCATGGAGAGCCGATCGACCCTTTCCAACCAAAAATTCCTCGGCTTGCTCCCTTTCCGCGAACATTTCAGAGGAAAGCCGGGCAATCGCTTTATGGATGGCGTCGATATCAGCCTGCCTTACGATTCTCGCGGAAAGCAAATGATTCAGCCTGGCGATCCTGTTTGGTTCGTCAGATGGGAACGGCACATCGGCGAATAGACCGAACGCGCAAAGCAGGCAGCCGATAACGCAAGGCACGGCATCGAATCCCCGGGGGGACACGACTTTTCATCCATGAACAGTCCCGCGCCTTCGGCCGTGAAGGCATTCAACTATTTCCGGTGAATGGGTGACGAAAAACATAAAGACTTAACAAAAAGAAACGGCGGGCCATCGCCCGCCGTTTCCATCGTCAGAAGCGTCACGGTTTCTAGCCAAGCAGAAGGCTTGGTTCCCATCCCACCCGTTCCGCGGAGGAACGAAGTTTTTCCAAAGCCCGGTTTTGGATCTGCCTGACGCGCTCCTTGCTGATCCGAAGGAGGTGGCCAATTTGCCTGAGGCTATGTGTTCCATTGCCAGTGAGGCCGAAACGGAGGTCCAAAACCTTCTTCTCGCGGGGACGCAGGTTGTCCATGAGAAAGTTCAGGGCTTCCTGCCTTTCCGAATTTTGCCGCAAGGTGGTGCTTTCGTTGTCGGGCATGGCCTCGGTCAGCTTGAAATCGGAATCATCATCGAGAACGGCGTTGAGGGAAACCGGGGTCCTTGTGGCGGTTTGAAGATGGGTGAGATGCTCAAGGCTGGATCCAGTTCTTGAAGCGAGCTCTTGGGCGGTGGGAAGGTGCTTGCCTCCATGCGCGAGCGCTTCCGATTCCTGCTGGAGCAAACCCAGTTCTTGCAGGTGATGCGGAGAAAGGCTGACGAGATGGCTTTGCCTCGCCACCGCAATCTGCAAAGTCTGCCTGATCCACCAAGTTGCGTAGGTGGCCAAACGGGTTCCATGGCTGACATCAAACCGGTCGATCGCCTGCATGAGGCCACAGACAGCTTCTTGGAGGAGGTCGGCGTAGCTGAGAGCGTGATGGCGAAAACGCTTGGCCACATGCGCGGCAAGCCTGATGTTGGCTGACGCCAGGCGGTGCTTGAGGTGGACATACTGGTCGTGAAGTCGCTTGACCGCGGGGGAACCCAGTCGGGCGTCCTCGGCGCAGTTGTCCCGAATGAACTGGGCCATGGGCCAAGGTTCCATCGGAGGCCGGGTGGCGCGAAGCCTGGGGAAGCTCTTGAGCAGCGAGCGGATGAGCGACTTCTTGATTTCCCAAAATTCAGATAGGAGACTGCGTTCTTCTTCGGGGGTCAGGAGGTCGGAGGAATAAACCGTGACGGGAGGAGCAATGGGGCCTTCCTGGTCCTCGACCACCCTCTTCGCACGCTTTGTTTTCATGGAGCCTTTCCCTGATTCCGGCATGAAGTGGAACCATTGCGAAAGATTGTCGCAACGGATCCGGACAGGTTCCAATCCATCCGAAATGATCGCAACGCCAGGCGAGCGGACATTCGGGACAGTTCGGGCCGGCACCTTTCGGCCGGCAGGTTCGACGCCCTGGGGCGGCGGACCTGCGGACCGTCGGCGTAACAAAATCCAAGATGGATCCGGTATCACACCGGCTTGGAGCTTCGTCACCAGACTGCCGCATTCTAAAGGCGACCGGGCCGTTTCGCAAGTTTCTTTCCGGTTTTCCGGAACCTTTTCCATGCGGAAAATCATGCCGCTTATTTCCTTGATTTCCCTCGCCGCGGGCCGAATACTGAAAGATTCATCACCCGGGGCCACGGCCCGTGAACGAATCGCGCCAACCCATCATCGCCGCGACCCTCTTCCCTGACATCTTTGCCCTTCCGTTGGCGGATTTCATCAAATTACCCATTCAATTTGTATCAATTGATGATTGCGGCAGGCGCGACTGGCGCGCGCTGATCGTCGGTCCCGACGCCACCCGGGCCGATTACGGCCGGATCATCCGCGCCTGGTATAGCGAGGGTGACAATCGGCCCTTGCTCGCCTGTCCGGTCGACGGGGACATCGCGTCATGGCTCGAAGGGCCGGAAATGGACCGCATCGTTTGGAACACCCTTTCCGTCCCTCCAGGCCCTCGCGACCGCCGCATCGTGCTGAGGGCGCTGGAATCAGCCAACAGCGAGATAGGACGGTTGCGGGATTCGCTAGCCGCGCTGGAAGTCAGGAATCGTGGACTGGTCGACCTCGCGAGACAATTGCGCCGGGACGCCACCACATGCCCGCTCACGGGCGTCTTCAACCGCAGGGCCATCGAGGGCCTTCTTGACGGGGAGGTTTCCAGAAGGTCCGGATTGGCCCTTGCCGTTGGCCTTGTTGACATCGACCGCTTCAGGGAAGCCAACAAGCGCCACCTTCACACCGGAGGGGATATCGTCATCCGGGGTGTCGCCGAAGTCATTTCAACGATCATCCGGGAATCTGATGCCATTGGCAGGATCGGCGGAGATGAGTTCCTCATCATCGCCCGGGGAACGGGAATGGAAGGGGCCACGGCCCTGGCCACGAGGATCAGGCAGAGTGTCACGGCAGCGCGATTCGATTGCCCGAACGGTCCGGCTTCCGCATCGGTGAGCATCGGATTTGCCGTCGCCGAGGGCCTTCAAGCGGTGTCGGCGCAATCCATGAGGGACTTGGCAGCCAAGGCCCTGCTGGACGCCAAGGAAGCTGGCAGGGATCGGGCCGTCATCAGGTTCGCCCTTTCACCCCAGCCTGAAGGCCCAGCGCCTGCCTGAGCGACTTTCCGGCAACGGCGCGGGAACGCGCCAACGCTGGAATCGAAAGGATCGAACCAGGATTGAACAGAAGGGAAAGAAACATTCCCGCGTAGTTCATGCCGCCATCTTGCCGGCACCACCTGCCGATACCCTGTGGAAGCGATTCGTCCGGCCCATCCAGCACGACGCGGATCATCGCCCATTCCCAACCTTGGGTTGCGCACCAAGTCGCCACATGGGCCGATTCCATGTCAACCAATTGGCAGCCCGACCTACGCGCCAATTCAGCCTTGGCCACCGGTGATTCCGCGACATGATCGACACAAGCGATATCCGCCTCGGCAAGATCGGCCCCGACTCCGAAGCAACCGACAGCAGGCTGGCGGAATACCGGTTCGCCAAGATGATTCCTGACCGAACGGACGCGGAAGACGGTTCCGCTGCTGGCGGAGCTGGTCAAACCACCCGCCAAACCCAAGACGAGAATCCGGCGATACCGCGAGGATGCCAATGGACGCAGGCCTTCAACGCATGAAGCACCGGGACCAATGACACGGGGATTCCACTCGCAAACAATCGAGGCTTCCGCGGAAAGCGGGCAAACAACCTCGCAAGAGGCGGGCAACGCTCTCAGGCCACCTGCCAGGCGAGCATCTTGAGGCTGTCTCCCAATTTCCCATTTACCCCGAGCGCCGCCGAAGGCTCGAAACCGCAGTGAACAAGGCAATGCTCGCAACGAGGATCCTTGCCCTTCCCGTAACGGTTCCAGTCGGTGTTGTTCATGAGGCCATCGAAGGTCTCGTGGTGCTCATCGGTGATGAGGTAGCACGGGCCCTTCCAGCCCTTCACATTTCGCGTGGGATTTCCCCAGGCGGTGCAAGTGAGTTCGCGCTTGCCGGAAAGGAATTCAAGATAGATGGGGGAGGACATCATCTTGTGCTTGGCGAAGAGGGATTGGGCCTCCTTGAACTTGGCGCGTACATCGTCGCGCGTCATGAAAATCTCGGCGGCGCCCGTTGGATTCGTGGCGTGGACCGCCTGGTAACCGTAGGCGGGCGAAACCATGAAACCGTCAACGCCGATGCCCGCGAGGAAGGTGAACAGTTGGTCGATCTCGCCGATGTCGGTCTCGCGGTAGATGGTCGTGTTGGTGCACACCATGAACCCGCGTTCCTTGGCGAGCCGGATCCCCTCGACGGCGGCCTGGAAGACACCCTCGCGCTCGACCATGAGGTCGTGGGTTTTCTCGAGGCCGTCGAGGTGGACATTGAAGAAGAAACGGCTGGTGGGTGAAAACTCATCCATCTTCTTTTTCATGAAGACGCCGTTGGTGCACAGGTAGATGTGCTTCTTGCGCCGAAGGATGCCGCGCACCAAGTCGCCAATTTCGGGATAGATCAGCGGTTCCCCACCGCAGATGCTGACGATCGGGGCGCCCGCCTCGTCGACGCTGGCGAGGCATTCCTGCAGCGATAGCTTGTCGCGGATGGTGGCCGAGTATTCCCGGATGCGCCCGCAACCCGTGCAGGTCAGGTTGCAGGTGTGTAGGGGTTCCAGCATCAACACAAGCGGGAAACGCTTCTGCCCGGTCAGTTTCTTCCCGGCGATATAGCCGGCCATCTTGGTCGTCAGGGAAAGCGGAAAGCGCATGTCAAGACTCCGAAAAAGTGGATCGTTTCCAACTGACCGTCTCAGGCCACCCCGAGGCGAAGGGAGCGGGCCAGCGCCATCAAGGGAAAATAAAGCCTATAATAGTGATATTTCAGATAAAAGACTTTGGGAAAACCGGTCCCGGTGAACGGTTCCTCCTCCCATCCGCCGGAGGGAAGTTGCCTTGCCGTGAGCCACTCAAGTCCGCGCCGGACGGCGGGACCACGCTCCCCCGCGGCCATGAGGCCCATCACCGCCCATGCCGTCTGGGAAGCCGTCGGTTCGCCCTGGCCGGCGAGCGATGGATCATCGTAGCTCGCGCACGATTCGCCCCATCCGCCGCAAGGCTGCTGGACCGACTTGAGCCATGTCGCCGCCCTGGCCACCATGGGATCCCCGGGGCCGATCCCCGCCTTCTCCAGGCCGACGAGCACCTGCCAGGTCCCGTAGATGTAATTGACGCCCCACCTGCCGATCCAGGCACCCGTGGGTTCCTGTGTCCTTCGGAGAAACGCCAAGGCCTTGTCGCAGACGGGGTCGCCCTCCCTCAACCCGAACTCGGCCAAAGCCTCCAAAACCCGCGCCGTGATGTCGGGACAACTCGGGTCGAGCATGGCGTTGTGGTCGGCGAACGGAACCTTGGTGAGGAATTCGCGGGTGATGTCCCGGTCGAAGGCGGCCCAGCCCCCGTCGGAGTTCTGCATGGCGACAAGCCACCTCACGGCGCGCCTGATCCGGTCGGGCTGCCCCTCGCACGAGGCGGAACCGGTCCGCGCGAGGGCCATCAGGACCATGGCGGTGTCGTCCGTGTCAGGATAAAAGGAGTTCCTGTATTCGAAATACCACCCGCCCGGCTCGACGCCCGGAATCCTGTCGGCCCAATCCCCCTTGCGGAGAACCTCCCTGCCCGCAAGCCACTCGTTGGCGGAGGCCACCGCCATGCCCTCGGTTGTGTGGCCGCACTCGGCAAGCGCGTTGAGCGATAGTGCCGTGTCCCAAATGGGAGAGAGGCAGGGCTGGAGCCAAACCCGGTGCCTGTCCCGCAACTTGAGGTCGTCGATCTGCCTCATGGCCCAGCGCATCTCATCGGAGTCCTCGGCGACTCCCATGCACTTCAAGGCGATCACGGTGTAGATCATCGGCGGGAAAATCGCGCCCAAGCCATCGCTGTCGACAAACCTGCTCCGCATCCATTCAAGCGATGCCGCCAGGGAGGCCCGCCGAACAGGTCCCATGAAAGGCTCAATCTTCTTGGCCAACCAATCCACCGCCAGGAAGCAATTGGTCCAACTCACCAGGTTGCGGGTCGGCGCCGCAGGCCATGCCGGGGCGAAGGGATCGTCAAGAAACAGTTCCCGGATTCCGCGCGATTCGGGCAGCTTTCGCACCGGCTTGCAAGCCGACACGATGCTGAGCGGAACGACGATGGTCCTCGTCCAACTTGACATCTCCCCCAGATGCACGGGAAACCAGCGGGGCAAGAGGGCGAGTTCCGGGGGAACACTCGGACATCCCGAATAGGGGAATTGCCCCAACAGGGCCAGGTAAAACCGGGTGAAGCTGTTGCTTTTCCTCGCGCCTCCCAATGAAAGCAAGACATCCCGGGCCTTGGCCATGAGTTGGCCTTGGGGATCCCTGCCGATCAGTTTCAGGGCGAAGTAGGCCTTCACTGTGGCACTGACATCGGGCGGACCGCCGGGATAAATCGCCCAGCCGCCGGTGGGCAACGCCTGGTCTTCCATCGAGCGGGCGGCCCTTTGGCAATCCTCCTCGCCCTCCCTGCCGAGAAACGCCATCAACAAAATATATTCCGACTCTAATATAGAGTCACCTTCCAGCTCGGCGCACCAGTGGCCGTCGGGCCGTTGCAGGTCGAGAAGATGGGCTTCGGCGCGGGCGGCGGCGAGACGAATCCTTCCCGCCAAACCTTCCGTCAGCACGCCACATGCGGTTCGGGCTGGAGATTGACGAAGTTGTTCGGAGGCAACCGTCACAAGATCCCCTTCCATGGCGCCGCGAGAAACCGGACCCTTCCTGAGTCGTATGCCAGTAGGCTATGGGATTTCCGCCCGTGACAACAAGGTCTTCTAGCAGTCTGATCCGAAGGCACAAAAAATGGGGAGGTCTGGGCAAAGAATGCGGCCACCCGCGGCCTGCGTACCCACCTCATGTCGGCCCTGCAGGCTTCAGAAGACATCCGGTCGGCCAATCGATTCTCGGCCTGGCAAATTCAAGATTCTTGCCAGACGACTTTTTTCCGATGCAAAACCGGTGCAACGGTTTACGAAGCCCGCAGCCATCCCTTGGGACGGGAATCGAATTCGCGGGCCAGGACAAGCGCGGCCTGCTTGTAGCCGGTGGCGACCGAGAAGTCGGTGGCGCGACCGTAGGACTTCGAACCGATGGAGTACCAGCGGGGCTCGATTGCCGGGGGGCCTGGTGAAATCCCGGCATCGGATGGAAGCCCGGTGGGAGGCAGGTCGAGCACGGGATCCATGGGGAGACGGAGTTCGCGAGTGAACTGGCGGGACGGTTGGTAGCCGCAGAGAGAAACAACCCTGTCAGCCTCGAATACGCGGGACTCGCCACCACGAACCGCCGAGACCAGCAGACCTTGGTTGTTCTGGCCCGGGCGTATCGAATCAACCCAGGAACCGCCATGGCATTCGATGTTGCCAGTTCCGCGCGCGGCGATGTGATTGGCCGCCGCGGCGATGGCGTCACGCCCCGCAAGAGGGTCACGCGGCCTCCTCTTGACCGGCATCGTCTCATCACGCCTGAAAAGCCAGGTCACCCAGGTCGCCTGCTCTTCCCGCGCCAACTCGGCAAGGAGAAGGACGGCGGTGGCCGCCGACACCCCGGCTCCGACCACAACGATCGACTTGCCGGCGTATTTGGGTCGATCAGCGCCCAGGATATCTTCGATGATGTAACAGATCCGGTCCCTGCATGCCGCCTCACCGGGCGCTGAAATGCCTCCGCGGCCCATCGGCCTTGGCTGCGCATGGACACCGGTGCAGTCGATCACCGCGGGCACCTCGATCGCAGATTCTCCCGACGATTCACGCAAGTGAAGGACAAAGTTGCCGCTCCTGTCGTCATCCTCCCGCAGGACATCGCTTCTTGCCGCGCCGATGACATCAACTCCCGCGCGAAGCTTGCCCGACAAGGCCGGAGTTTCCGATAGCGGAAACAGGTACCCATCAACCCACGATTTTCCCGTCGCCGGTGAATCCATGGCAGGCAGCCATTCGGTGAGGCTGGCTGATTGAAGGGCTTCCATCCCCGCCTTCGACACAAGCGACCCGAATGGGCCATGAGTCGCCAGATGGCCCCACATGAGAAGGTGTTGCCCCGGGTTCCCGCGCTCGAACCAGGCAAAGTTCACTTTTCTGGAAGCGCACAAGAGGGCCGCTTCAAAACCAACGGGTCCGGCTCCAATGATCGCGATTCTCGGATTGTCGCTCATTCATGGCCATCCCGGAAAGGCGCTGACATCAGTCAGCCTGATAGAGAATTTCTCCTTTACCCAAGCTGACCATGTCGCCACAAGATCGAACAAATCGTCCTTTCAGTTTCTCCGCGCCCGAAAAGCCATGCGACTCGAGATGCCTGGCCAAGACCTTGAGGAAAGTGGGGGAAACCGTGCCGCAAACATGGAAAGTGGGCAGAAGGTCGGGAGCGGGCCCCAGCGTGACAATGGTTGCCCGTCGCATGGCCGCGCCGGCGCGCGCGCCAACACGGCCGCCGACCACGATTGTTCCGGCGGCGGCATTCACGCCGCAGAAATCACCAACCCGGCCCGAAACCGCGATGATTCCCCTTCGAAGGGAGGCACCAACCTCATCACCGGCATCGCCTTCCACCAGGATCATGCCACCCTTCATTCCATGGACCGATCCCCTATAGGCGGCACCGGCCAGATTGCCGGCACTTCCGCCAATCCTGATCAGTCCACCGCTCATCTCCGCGCCAGCCCAGTCGCCGGCATCGCCTTGGATGATGAGTTCACCGCCAGTCATCCTTGCCCCGGCGTGCATGCCTGCGTTTCCTGCGATGAGAAGACAACCCGAGGCCATCCCCGACCCGAGCATTTTCACCCGGGAGCAATCGCCCTCCACCCGGACCCTTCCATCCGAACCATCCCCGGTGATCTGGAAATGTTCGGCCAACTCCGTCTGGCGGTTTCCATGCCAGACCCTGAGCCTTCCGATATCGGCGATGGCCATCGACATGAGCCGATCCGGGCAAACGCATTCGGCCTCGAGCGGCACCGGGTCCCGATGTCGAAGGGTAAGCGTCAGCACCGCGCGACTCCGTAACCGAAATCAGCGCCGGCAATTCGCCGAAGGTGCAGGTGGTGCGGTCCGAGTTTGCCGCCGTAATTCCCCGCGCTCACCTTCAGGACCGATCGGCAATCCATGGCGGCCCTGATTCCACGCCTGGTCGATTCCTCAAGCGATGCGAGGTCGAGTCCGTCGGCGACGAGTTCGTAAACCACCGCGGTTCCCGGGGGAAGTTTCGTGGAAACCCGGGATGCAAGCGTCGGGCAGTATTCGGTGTTGGTGCTGGCCTTGAGGCCCTTGTAACGGCTTCCCACCTTGCTTCCCGCGCGGACGATGCCGTGGGGAAACGGGAGGATGACGCCGGGGACACCGCGCATGGCTTCCGCGCAAGCCTCCGCCGCGTCGAGTCCACCCGCGGCATCACGGCACATGAGTATCAAATTTCCGCCGGCAACGCCCTTGGTCGTCCCGAAGGATTCCTCAACAAGAAATTCCCCGTCCATGACGGGAATTCTCCAAAACCTTCTGTCTCCGATCTTTTTGCTGGCTTGCCAGCCATCCCCGAAGAACCGAAGCTGGGCGCCAACCTTGAGGGCCTTGTCCGGATCTACCGGGAGGCCGTTGAAGCAGGCGGTTGTCGGACAAGTCAGGATCGATTGTCCGATCCGGCTGACCAAGGCCTTTTCCAGCGCTGGCCTTGAAAAGCCGAAAAACAAAAGACCGATTCCCGGCCTACCGTCTGGAGTCAGGTGAGGTTCAAGTTCGCAGTCGATTCCCGCCTCGGCATCACAGCCGATGATGCTGGAGGCGTTGCCGGTGGCCGCGCGCGCCGCCGAAAGCGCCAATCTGGGATGATCAGCGGTCACGATGACTTTTGCCGCCGTGAGCGGAAACGCTTCGGCGAAGGTGTCGTCCAGAATGGGAAGCGCATCGACGGGGATCATGGTCCGTGCCCCGCGTTGCTCGTCCAACTCAGGCCAGTGGCGTCCGACCGGGCATCGCCACGGGGGGAGTGGGAAGCGGGTTGGCGTTGAGGTCGAGAACCTTGGGGGCCAACACCTCGGTGGATTCAGACGCCTGGTTCCAGGTCACGCGCTTGCCCGTGTAGGTGGCCATGCGCCCGAGGATCGCCACGAGAGTGCTGCGGGTCATCCATTCCCCGTCGTTGATGGGCTCTCCCTTTCGGATGCTGGCGAAAAGCTCGTTATGCTCGCTCTGGTACATGTCGATTTCCTTGCCGTCGCGCTTGTAGGTCCACTGGGTGGCGCCCGTGATTTGGTGCCGCATCACATTGCAGCGACCCTTGCTGCCTTGGAAGTAATCGTTCACATCGTTGTAACAACCGGCCTGCTGGCGGCAGAAACTGAAAATCTTGGCGCCGTCCTTGAACTCGTAAACCACGGCATGGTGGTCGTAGATGTGTCCGAAGTCGGAACCGGTCCGCACTTGGCGGCCGCCAAGGCCATAAGCGGCCACGGGGTCCTCGTCTTTCATCGCCCAGATGCACTTGTCGAGGCTGTGGATGTGCTGCTCGACATTGTGGTCGCCGGAGAGCCAGGCGTAGTAGTACCAGTTGCGAAGCTGATACTCCATGTCGGTCCATTCCGGCTCGCGCTTGCGCATCCAAAGGCTGCCGGTGATGTAGTTGGTGTGAAGGGTGTGAATCTCACCCAAGGCGCCGTCATGAATCTGCTTCATGGTTTCGCGCTTGGGCTTGTCGTATCGCCAGCAAAGCCCGGATACCACCGCCAGTTTCTTCTCCTTGGCCTTCTTGCAGGCCTCCAACACCGTCTTGCAACCGGGAGCGTCGACGGCCACGGGCTTTTCCGCGAACACATGCTTTCCGGCCTCGATGGCCGCCGCGATGTGGGCGGGACGAAACCCGGGGGGGGACGCCAGGAGAACGACATCGACCCCGGCGCCGATCACCTTCTTATAGGCGTCAAATCCGGTGAAAATGCGGTCGGGCGTGACATTCACGCGGGGGGCGATCTCGCCATCGCGTTTCAGTTGCGCCACGCTACCCTCGGCCCGGTCGCGAAACATGTCGCCCATGGCCACAAGCTCAACCTCGCGGTCGGCGCGCAAGGCCTGGCTGGCCGCGCCAGTTCCCCGACCCCCACATCCGACAAGGCCAACGCGCAACTTGCCGCTCGCCCCGGCATGAACGCCTCCGGGAATCATCGCCATCGCCGAGATGCCGGCCGAGGCCTTGAGGAAACTTCTGCGCTGCTGGCTGGAAGGAGTCATGGGAATCCCCGGAAATTGGATGACAATTCGATAAATCAATAATCACGATGCACTCGTGGATATCTCCCGTCAAGAAGACGGGCTGGCCTTTTTCCAACCTGACAGGAAAAACCCGGCAATTCCCCGCAACCCACGGCCTGCCTGTCGGGCGGGTTCCACCCAGCTTGACCCCGTGATTTCCGATTCCAGCTCCCGGGCCAGCCTGACTCCCCTGGCACGCTCCAGCCTTGAATCAAGCCATGGAACCACCCCTTCGGACACCCCCCACCACCTCCCGTCCCTGACCCCGACAATCACCCAGTCATTGACAAGGGATCCCGCTCCCGAGCGCGCCGCCTCCAGGGCGGTTCTCAACATCATTTCCTTGCGGCTTGTGCCCCCGGCAGGGTCGTACGGAGGGTTCCATTCAAGGGTTGGCGGGACAAGATCCCCGGCCGACAGCACTCCCAGCAAAAATGGCGCGCGCCCTCCCGATGAATTGCCATCGGAAATCCGCCTGATGAATGCGAATTCGGTCTCGCGGGCACCTCCCTGGGCGCGCATCAGCACGATCAACGCGTCGGCCCGCAAGGCGTCAGGTGGCAGTCCCGCCTTGGAAGTGCCGTCGGTCCAATCATGGGATTCAATGATCTCCCATTCCCTCATCGACTCGAGTTCCGCCAGGGCGCCGGCAAGCATGGTGCAGCCTGAGCCATGCGATCCAACGATTAACAGAACCGGCTTGGGAATCTCCGATAGGCCCGAATTGGCGGATTCCTCGATTTCCTGCCAATCTCCCGAATGGAGGCGAACCAGCACATTCCCCAATCGCCGCCCCGCCGCCCGAAGCATCACGCTCCTCAAGGCTTCGTCGGCATGCCGTTTCACCTTGCCGGCCAACCACGAGAGGGCCATGCCCGCCAAGCCGCCCTTGCCGGGAACGGCCGAGGTGAGGATCGAACCCGTGTTCGTCACTCGTCCGAGCCAGCCCAGCCACCCACCCGCCGCGATCCAGTCTCCCAACCGCAGGTGCCTGCTGCCCGGGACGGCCCGGCGCACCAACTCCTCGACTTCATGAACCAGTTCCGCCATCCCGCCCATCAATTCGCGGATGCTCCGGCCACGCCAGCCCGATTCCGAACCGGACACGGCGACTCCAACCTCAAGATCGAGTTTCCCGATCCGCTCGAGCCAGTCGGCGGCGCTCCGGGAAGCGGATAACCCCTCGTTTTCCAATTCCGCGATCCAGCGTTCGACAATCGGACCGCCAGCATCGCGCGACATGCCCGTGGCGCGGGGGGGCGGCAGAAGCCAATGGCCGGCGGCGCCCGCGAACACCACCCAGCCGATGCCGATGAACGACAACGGAACCGCGGGCAACAACAGGCTGAGCGAGGACAAATACCACAGTCCCGATCCCAAAATAATGATAAGGGGCAATCCCTGGAGCATCGCAAGCACCACGGGCCTGGCCAGCCTCGGCCGGGCGCTGCCTGACTCGGAATTTCCCACCAGCGCGGCATACCGCGCCCCCGGTCCGGCAATCCTGCCCGCAAGGAAGTCGATCGCCACCACTCCCAGGTCACGCAAGGCAAGGGTCCAAAGCATCCTGGACAAGTCGCGCCGAAGCCCTCGTTCGGCTGGCCACCTGGCAACCTTGAGGGTGACCCAGCGGCACAGGGCGTCCACCGGCGCCAACAGCAACCCAGGCAACCAGGCGACCGCTCCATAACGGTCGGCCAGGACACCCAACCGCCATACCAACTGCCATCGGTCGATCCGAGGCAACAGAAGCCGTCCTAAAACCTCCTCCGCCCGATTGGCCAAGCGAACTTGGCCGGCATGCAGGGCCGCCACCAATTCGGCCAAGGTTCTGTCCTGCCACCGCGGACCTGCCGAGTTGATGCTTTCCCAAATTTCCCTCAGCACCGAAAGCACTTCCGTGGAAGTGCTTGCCGCCGCCAGTTCGGTGGACCGCGATTCGGCCCCGCGGCGCAGAGCATCCCACATGGGCGTGTCAGCATCTTTGAAATGGGCTGGAAGCTTCCAGTCGGGAGCGGCAAGCACCGCTCCCGGCCTAGTCCAGATCCACGCCAGCCACCAGCCGGCACAAAAAATGGCCAGGTTGAACCACCCGAGCCACCCCCCAAGCCCCATCTGGTTTAGTTGCCAGCACCCGGCGACAAATAGGGCCGATATGGCGGCAAGCACCGCGAACGCACCCCCGGCCATCCGGGCAATCTGCGCCGAATTCCCTTTGGCCAACGACATCAGGCCTCTCCGGACCATGTCTTCGCGGCTTCGGCAAACCTGCGCCTGTACTCCACACCCACCTCCTCCATGGTCGGCTGGGCTCCCGGTCGTGTCGTTCGGCAATACCAGACGAAAACCTTGCCCAGCGCCACGGTTGACACGCCGTTGATGGCGGCACCTGAAATGGCTCCAACCATGGAACCGACCCACGGAATCAACTTCACCAAGCTGGCGGCGGCGCGTCTTCCCGCTGTCGCGATCACGATGGGACCCAACATGTTCAGGAACGACGATGGCATGTTTTCCGACTTGAGCAGCTTGGCCAGCTCGGAAACCATCCTGGCCTGCACGGCGGTGACACCGACAAGATCCATGCCGGGAATCGGCACGCCGCCCGCCGCGGCGGCAATCCAGGCATGCCGATGGATCACCGTGTCGATCGCCCCGTCAACACCGCAGATATTCTGGGGAATTCCATTGCGAAGCGTTGCGGGCAGAAGGTCGAGGATGTTTTCCTTGAGCGACTCGACGCCATAGTCGTGCGGGCTCAGGCCGTTCTCAGGCTCGGTGATGTCCACCAAGACCGTCCGGCTGGCGCGATGCCCCATGGCTTCGATCTGGAACCGCGCCAACCTGTTGAATTCGGCGAGGTTCAATTGCCGGGAGCACCAT
The DNA here is from genome assembly GCA_016873225.1 of Planctomycetota bacterium. GTDB lineage: Bacteria > Planctomycetota > Planctomycetia > Gemmatales > Gemmataceae > REEB421. The sequence goes on from VGXS01000003.1 coordinate 94,494, forward strand.
GGTGGCGGACCGGCGAAAGGATAGGGATCGGGATGGTTGGCGCCCGGATAGGCCTCATGGAGGCAGGTCAGCACATGAAGCACCGGACGGTAAGGGTTTCCATGAAGCAACCGATCCACGATGGAGATCACCTTGTCCTGGTTGCGGTCCATGATCCGCATGACAACGACGATCATGTGGGCCATGCGGCCGCATACCTCGATGTCAACCGTCGGGTCATAGTCGGTTTCGTCAAGGCCGCGGGTATCGAGGAAGCGCAAGGCCGGACTGACGCCCGGGGGGAACTCAAAGGCCTTGGTGTCGCGCGTGCATGGCGAAAAACCGTTGCCGATGACGATTCCGTCGCATCCGGTCAGCGCGCGGACAATGCTGGATTTTCCCGACTGCGCCCTACCCAGAAGCCAAAGGGTGGGCACGGGAAGCTCATCCGCGGATTGGCGGGGGGCAGCGGAAGGCATGACCATGACGAGGCCCTCCCCGACTCGGGAACCCATTGGCGCATTCTACCTTGAAGCTCGCCAACCTGGCGTCTTCCTTGACTTCCCATGCCCAAACAAGTACGAACAAGACATCGGGGCGTGGCGCAGCCTGGCTAGCGCGCTTGCTTGGGGTGCAAGAGGTCGCTGGTTCAAATCCAGTCGCCCCGACTTTACCAAAACTGTTTGACAGAAAAGACTTAGGTTCTCAATTTCTGACCCTCGATCAAATGATCTTCCGTCCTGTTTTGGGTCATTTGACCCAAAACAGGATTTTTTCTTACTGATTCATGATTCTCCAGAAGCGGAAAATCATGAAATAAGGGGGCACAGGAATCCCAATGGGCTTCAGCAACCATTGGGCTTTGACCAAGTTCGGAGATAAAACCCTCATGCCTGCCATTCATCACCTGCGCGAACTCACCCCCGCCGACCGCGACGCCATGGTGGCCCCGCTTGAGGCCTACAGCAAAGAGCAGGGATTTCCTTGGAATCCGGGCGGCGTTTTTCTGGCGCTACGCGATGACGAAGGCGCGATAACCGGAGGATTGATCGGGTCGATCCTTTGGGAATGGCTGAGGATTGAAATTTTGGCCGTGGATTCAGCCCTCAGGGGGCAAGGATGGGGGCGAAAGTTGGTGGAGGCCGCCGAGATATTGGCCGTTGACGCGGGATGCCGCGGCGCCTGGGTCGACACCTTCACCTTTCATTCCCCTGAGTTTTACCGCCGGTTGGGCTACAGCGAATTCGGCCGGATCGATGACTACCCGCGCGGACAGTCTCGTTTTTTCTTTTCAAAACAATTCCATGCCAATCAAGCCACAAGTGGCATGGTCAGCGCATTGCCGACCACGCCACTCGCATGAATGAACCGGCAAGCCCGGGGCCTTATTTCACCTTTTCCTTGCCGTATCCCTTCCAGACCCATTCGATGGCATGGGGAAGGAACTGCTGCTGGGCATTGCCCACGCTATGTCCTGAACCCTGGCAAAACAGGTACTGGTATTCATATCCCTTGGCCTTGAGAACCTTGGCCATTCGGTTGTTCGCCTCCACCCAATCGTGCATGTCATCGCGCATGACATTCGGATTGAGCAGGTCCTTGTCGCCAACGGAAATGAAAAGCCTGATCGGCTTCTTGGGTTCCGTGGGAATGAGAGTCTTGTGGAATCCCCAGGCGCCATCGGGATACTTGGGGTCAAAGGGCCAAGCCTGGTTGACGAAAGTGCCCGATGTGGTGAGCACGCGGTGATACAGGTCGTTGCGGAACCACGCCATGATGAGCGCCGCCGACCCGCCGGAACTGTTTCCCATGGCCGCGCGGCCGTCAGGATCCTTCGTCAGCTTGACCATCGCATTCTTCTCGACGCGCGGCAAAACCTCGTCCTCGATGTAGGTCGCGTAGTCGCCGTTCATGTTGTCGTATTCCTTGCCCCTCTCGTGGCCCTGGGCATCGCCACCCCCGTTGCTGATGGAAATGAGCACGATGGGCGGAATCCGCTTCTGGGCGATAAGGTTGTCGAGGATTGTCTTGAATCCTCCGGCTTGTCCCGGCCCGTCGTGGACAACCATGAAAGGCGCGAGAGTTCCTTCCTTGTAGCCTGCGGGAATGTAAACACCGACCCGCCGCTTGTAGTCGATGGTGTGGGTTTCGACGATCAGCGTCTTGGGGTTGTTCGGATCCACCTTGCCGAACACCTTCCGGGCAATGCCGGGGTTGAAAAGCTTGGTTTCCTTGGAATCGAACTCGAACTGGACCACCTTGCCCTCGGGAACTCCATCCACTTTCTTTCGCTCAGGCGCGACGGAATACTTGGGACCGATCACGAAATTGTCATTGGCATCCAGCGGCGGGTTCTCGCCCTCCTTGAGCAACTTGAAGGGCGGTGAGCCCTTGTCATCGAACTTGCGGATCGGCTGGGCCGCCGCCCACTGAAGGGATGCCAACCAGAGGCTTGCCGAAAGCAACCAGATTCTGCTCATGAAACCACCTGTTCCTTGGGGAGAAGACATCGGGGTGCCGATGCCGGCATGATTGTACAAGAAAAGCGAATCCGACGCGCCAAGCCTCTGTCGCAAGATCCCGCGGCGCCAAGCCGTTCTTCCGGGGCTTCATGAAGTGAATCGTGACTGGCCACTGCATCAAGCCATTTCCGGATTGGCCAGCACCGATTCAGATGTTCCAATGACTCTCACCGCGAGGAGACAACCAGAACGATGCTTCCCATCATGGCTTCCCTGCTATTGACGCCATCCATGTTTCACCAGGCTCCAACGCCAGCCCCGGGGGTGGATGCGGAAAGGGTGAAGGCCCATGTGGCCAAACTTTCCAGCGACGAGTTCGAGGGTCGCGGCCCCGGTACCCGGGGTGAATTGCTGACAACCGAATACATCTCGGGTGAATTCAGGAAATATGGACTCAAGCCGCTTGGCCCGAGAAACGATTTCCTCCAGCCGGTTCCGTTGGTGAAGGTCGTGACCAGCCCCAAATCGACTCTTCAGGCCATGAAGGGCCAGGGAAGCGTGATGCTCGCCTGCGAGGAGGAGTTTTCGGGAAACTGCCAGACGCAGTCCGCCCTGGAGGAATTCGATAGCGAGGCTGTCTTCATGGGGCATGGCATATCGGCGCCGGAATTCGGCTGGAACGACTACGAGAAGATCGATGTGCGGGGAAAAGTGGTTCTCCTGTTCACCAACGAACCGCCGTCGGAGGATCCGGGATTCTTCGGTGGAAAGGCGCTCACCTACTACGGAAGGTGGACTTACAAGTTCGAGGAGGCCGCGCGCAGGGGCGCCAAGGCCTGCCTGATCATCCACACCAACGGAACGGCCGGCTACCCTTACTCGGTGGTCAGGCCGCTGGATGGCGCCCAGTTGAAGAAGGCGCCGGGTGAACCAGCCTTGGCCTTCGCGGGCTGGATCTCCAGCCAGGCCGGGGAAAAATGGCTTGCCCTGGCCGGGCTCTCGGTTGAAAAAGCACTCCAGGCGGCCGACACCAAGGGTTTCAAGCCGATACCCCTGGGATTCAGGGTGAAGGGCCGAATCGAAAGTTCGGTCGAAGGCATGCTGAGCCACAATGTGGCGGCGATCGCGGAGGGATCCGACCCGAAACTCAAGGATGAGGCCGTGGTTTTCACGGCCCATTGGGATCATTTGGGAGTCGGCCGCACCGTCTTGGGAGACGCGATCTACAACGGCGCCGCCGACAACGCCACCGGTTGCGGGCTCCTGCTCGAACTGGCGCGGAATTGGGCCGAAACCCGGCCGCGCCCGAGGCGTTCCGCCGTTTTCCTCGCCGTCACGGCGGAGGAAAAAGGCCTTCTAGGATCAAAATACTATGCCAGCAAGCCCCTGGTCCCCATCGGAAGGACGGCGCTGAACCTGAACTTCGACATGATCTACCCCCTTGGCAAGCCCTCCGGCCTGGTCCTGACTGGTGCCGAGAAAACAACCATCTGGCCGGTGGTTCAGGAAACCGCCAAGGCGGCCGGCCTCGACATCGAAGCCGACCAAAGGGCTCACCTGGGCGTGTTCTACCGCTCGGATCATTTCTCGATGGCCAAGGCGGGAGTCCCGGCCTTTTCCGTGGCTCAGGGAATGCGCATCGTCGGACGCTCCGAGGAGGCGGCGAAAAAAGCCCTCCGGCAATTCAATGACAACGCCTATCACTCGCCGCAGGACGAGATGCACGCCGACTGGGATTTTTCCGGATTTCCGGTTTTGGGGAGGTTCGCGCTCAATCTCGCGACAACGGTCGCCAACAGCGGGGAATTACCATCCTGGAACAAGGATGCCGAGTTCCACCCCGACAAGATTCGCAAGCCCGCGCCCTAGGCGGCTTCAACCCCTGCGGGGTTCCACGAACAGGATCATCGACGGGTTGCCGACCGGCACGAACAAGCCGGTGAACGAAAGCAATCCGGTCGCCTTGTCGGCCTTGAATATGGCGACATGGTCGGCGCGCTGGTTGCAGCAGTACAAATACCCGCCCGAAGGATCAAACGCGAAACTCCGCGGATAGTTTCCGCGGGTCCACTCGTCGGCCAAGTGGGTGAGGGTGCCCGCGGGCCCCACCGAGAAAACGCCGATGCTGTCATGGAGCCTGTTGCCGGCGTAGACGAATTTCCCGTTGTCGGAAACGAGGATCTCCGAACAGAAGTTGCTGCCGGCATATCCCTTGGGAAGGCTTGAAACCGTTTGCCGATGCGTCAGGCGGCCTGATTCCGCCTCGTAATCAAACAGGGCGATGGTCGAACCTTCCTCCTGGATGGAATAAAACCATTTGCCGTTGGGATGGAAGTGAAAGTGTCTTGGCCCATCCCCCGGGGGCAGGGACACCCTGTGCGCCGATGCCGGCTCAAGCTTTCCGTTGGCGGCATCGAACTTCCAAACAAAGATGGTGTCCAGTCCCAGGTCGACATGGATGACAAACTTGCCGGATGGATCGGGCAGGATCTGGTGCGCGTGGGTGCGGTCGTGGCCGCTGATGGCGAAACTGCCCGGGGGAGCATTCGTGGCACGGGTGGGGCCCACCTTGCCCGCGTCGTTCTTCACATCGCTGGGTTGGCCGAGCCGTCCTTCCTTGTCGATGGGAACCACGGCGATGGAACCACCAAAATAATTGGCCACCAGCAGGTGCCTGCCGGAAGGATGAAGGCTCACGAAGGTGGGGCCGGCGCCACCGGAGGGCACCGTGTTCAGGATGTCCAGTTTTCCTGTTTCCGGATCGATTGAAAAAGCACTCACGGTTCCATGCTTATCCGGCCCCACATGGTCGGTTTCATTGGCCGAGTAAAGGCGCGTACCAGCGGCATTGGCGGCCAGGCAACTGGGACTGGTGCCCATCTCAAAAACACCAACGGGGGAAAGCGCGCCCGTTTGCCGGTAAACTTCGAACAGATGGATTCCCCTGCCGTTTCCCGGCGGAAGATCAACCTGCGTCGGCAAGACATCCTTGAGCGGGGAACTGAAGGTTCCCACATAGGCGAAAAGTTTGCTGCCCCCGGGATCCTGCGTCATTCCGGGAACCATGGGGGCGGAGATAGCCAGGCATGCGGATGAACCCACAAACCGGCGGCGCGAGTTAAAGTGCATCAATCCTTTCCAATCAGCAACATGGCGGAGTTAGTCGATAGCGACCACAGTGCCCGAGTAGGCTGGTGGAGGGGTTGGCCCAGGCGTGAAGGAAAGCCGGCCAACCTCGTTGAAGGGATTCGACAGACTGTTCGCCAAAATGTGCGAATCAGACATGGAAAAGATAGTGTCGCTGATTCTCAGGCTTCTGGTGATCGCAGAGTCATGGGCAATCTCGCCAAGGGTCTGGATGCCTGACGCGGAAATACTCACGATTTTTAGGGAGTTTGAGGAATTCCAGTTGGAGTCGTAAGTAGTCACAGGAACCGCGAGGATACCCTGCGCCGGGAACCAGGAGATGGCATGGTGGTCGCCCTCGGCGGCCGACCATTCGAACATGGAACCTGTTGTCAGGGCCGTGCTCGAGAGTTCCCGGGGATTGGCAAGGTCGGAGGTGTCGAACACGGTGAGTTTGAGGCCCCTGACCCGGCCGTTTTCATCGGCGTCCCGGCCAAGGCCGATCACCAGTCCCGGCCCGATTTCCTGCAGGTAGGATGAGTAGCCAGGTAACTTCAGTTCTCCCGCCACGCGGGGCGCGAGCGGATCGGAAAGGTCGAGGGTGTAAAACGGATCCGTCTGCCGGAAGGTCACGACATATCCGCGGTCGCCCTCAAAGCGGACTGAATAAATCCGCTCGGTCAGGCCCAAGTCGGTGATGGCCCCGACGGTTTCCAGGTCGTCGCCTGTGTCGGCCATCACGAAGATCGAGTTGGTGGAATCATCGCCCCAACCCGATGTGGTGGCGATCCGGAAATAACCGGCCTCTTCATCCATGGCGAACTGGTTCAGAACATATCCCGAGACGGTTCCAAAACCGTCTAGCGGCGCCGCGTCACCCTGCAATGCGAACTTGTATACCTGTGTGGCCAATTCGCCACCTCCCCACCATGGGGAACTCCAGTCGGTACTGGCGACATACAGGCTCTGCGTGGATGCGTATACCGTACCGGTGGTTCCAACGGTGGTCGTCACCCCAACGGGAGAGCCCACATCGGAAGAAGGATCGAACACCGCGATCGAAAGCAGGCTGCCGTTTTTTGACCAGCGTGGCGCGAGAACATTCCCATCAACCAGGGAACCGGTCTGGCCGTCCGCGGTGAATTCAGGAAGAGCCTCCTCAAATCGGGCGATCACGCGGGAAATGTAAGCCGCGCGGCTTTCGTAAAAATTGCCCCGGGCCGTGTTGATCACCTGCGGTTCAAGGATGTCTAGCTGATTCCCAAGGACGACATAAAGCTTGCCGTCAACCATTCGTGAATCGTTGAGGCTTCCATCCAAGGAGGCCTTGTGAACTTCAACAGGATTGGTTTTGTCGGAGATGTCAAAGGTGGTGACGACAGTGCGGGGATTGCCTCGGAAATAGGGCATTGAACCGACGGACATTCGGAAGGAAGCATTTGACACCGAATCCGCGGTGCCCGTTTGCCAGCCGCTTTCCCATGCGCTGGAGACTACTATGAGCCTGCTGCCAGACAGATAAAAACCGGTGGTCCATCCTTCAATCGAGGCCGAACCCGTTACCGCCATGTTGGCTGGATCACGCGCGTCGATAATCTCAAGTTTTCCGGAACGGACTGTGTAAAGGTACGAACCATCAGTCTGGAAGGTGTCGGCCTCGGAAACGCCGTTTTCCTGGTTGTTCGTTCCGGACGCGTCGGCGGATGCTGAGGGCGCCTGGCTTGAGGCCATGGCGACAACGCCATCCTGCCGGAGGAAATAAGGGGGGATGAATCCGCCACCGCCCCACCACTCCGGAACCTTGCGGCCCAGGCTATCGCCCCATCGGGTCAGAGACTGCTGCACAACCCATGAGCGAACCCAGTCGAGACCCGACTGGGAGCGGATCGGATTGGCGTTGGCTTCCAGAATCGAGTCGTCGGCGTCGGTGGAAACCTTGTCGCCGGAATCGCTGCCGAAAATGTCGTCCGCACCGGCGGCGCCAAAAATCGAATCGGCGCCTTCGCCACCGTGAAGGGCATCGTCACCGGCACCACCATCAATGGCATCATTTCCGGATCCACCGTCGATCGTATCGACACCGCTGCCCCCGAAAAGGCGATCATTCCCCGAACCGCCGACGACGGTGTCATCACCGAGGCCGGCATTGACTATGTCGTTTCCCGCGCCCGCGTCGATGGTATCGTTGCCCTGCCCACCCGTGATGATGTCGTTTCCGCCACCGCCAAGGATGGTGTCGTCACCATCGCCGCCATCAAATGTTTCGTTGCCCGAAGCACCCGTGAGCGAATCATTACCCGCTCCACCGACCAGCCTAACCACGATTCTGGTCGGTAAATTGGCGTTGGGGTTGATGGAGATCGAATCATCTCCGCGGCCGCCGTTGATGGTGATCGAACTAACATTGACGGCGGATCGAGTTTCCACAACCCGGCCATTCACGCTGGCTTGCAGCAACGCGGGGCGACCAGGAACCCGGCTGATCGTGATGGTGTCGTTGGGATTGGCAGCCTTGTCACCAACAATGGTCCATGCGGACATTAACCGGCTTGCTGAAGGAACCAGTCGAGACTCCAACAACTCAACCTTGAGGGGGGCAGTTCTTCTCTCGATCGCCATGATTACGCTCCGGGAAAATCATTGTCCGAATAGATGACGCCATCATCGTCAGGATGGTTTCGTGAATCAAGCGGCAATTTAATTATTTTAGCAAGACTTCATAACAAGCCTGTTTCGATTAATATCATCACTACTCTGCAACAATCAAGAAATAAATATTTATATTTTTAAATTTGTTGAAACTAAAATATATACCTCTTACTAAATTGTATTTGCATTAATTCCGCGGACAATTCGATTTCCATTCCAGTCCGATGATGCTATTGTCAGGAAATCATTGGCGGAGAGGCTCACCGTCATGCCCCACCTGATTGTTTCAATCACTTTTTTTGCCAGTATCCAGAATCCAGCAGACATCGAACATTTTGAAAAACGAGTCAGGCCCCTTTTGGCTGAGCGCTGTTGGAAATGCCATGGGCCGGAAACAGCGCGCTCCGGACTGCGCCTCGATAGCGCCAAAGGCCTTGCCGCGGGTGGAAAACGCGGCATCGCCGTGATTCCCTCAAACCCGGATGCCTCCCCTCTCCTGTTGGCTGTCCAACGCAAGGGTGAGTTGAAAATGCCGCCAGACGGCCCGCTCAACGAAAGGCAGGTCGCTGACTTGTCCCGCTGGATCAAGGCCGGAGCCAATTTTCCATCGGTAGAGACCGCTCGTGCCGATGAGGGGGGACATTGGGCCTTTCAGCCGGTGGGAAAGGTTATTCCACCTGGCAAGGGCCACCCCGTCGATGAACTGGTCAACCCAAGGCTATTGAGAGATGGATTGAAACCGTCCGACATGGCCGATGGCTCCGCCTTGGTTCGGCGCGCCACGATTGACTTGACGGGCCTGCCCCCAAGCCCGGAGGCGATCAAGGCGTTCCTGGCGGACCGATCAGCCGAAGCGTGGCCGCGATTGGTGGACCGGTTGCTGGCAAGTTCCGCGTATGGCGAACGCTGGGGCCGCCACTGGCTTGATGTGGCCAGGTATGCCGATTCCAACGGCCTGGACGAGAATGTCGCTCACGGCAATGCGTGGCGTTACCGGGACTATGTGGTTGGCGCCTTCAACACCGACATGCCGTTCAACCAGTTCATCCGTGAACAGGTGGCTGGCGACCTGCTGGAAGGTGGCGGACAGGCCGAGAAGCACCGCATGCTGATGGCAACCGGCTTCCTCGCGATCGGGCCCAAGGTGCTGGCGGAAGTCGACAAGAAAAAACTCGAGATGGACATTATCGACGAGCAGGTCGAAACCACGGGAAAAGCGTTCCTTGGGATGACCCTCGGGTGCGCCCGCTGCCACGACCACAAGTTCGACCCGGTGAGCACGGCGGATTATTACGCGATGGCGGGGATCTTCAAAAGCACCAAGACGATGGACGACCTGAAGACCATCGCCAAGTGGCACGAGAACGAGATTCCCAATTTCGAGGAAGCCCGCAGGCATTCCGAGCACCAGTCCAAAATCGCCAAGGCGAAGGCCGCGGCCGAGGATTTCATCACCCGCCATGGCGCGCGCCTGCGGGGCGAGGGCAAGCTGCCGGGGGAATCAAAGCCCGCCGCCAAGGAGGTTGAAACCCGTCTGGATGCCGGCCAGCGGGAGGAATTGGCCCGCCTCCGTTCGGCCTTGTCGGAACTGGAAAAGGCCTCGCCGGAACTTCCCAGCGCCATGGGCGTGGCTGATTCGTCACCGGTGAACCTGGCGATCCATTTGCGGGGAAGCACGGAAAGGCTTGGCGCCGTGGTGCCCAGGGGCTTGCCCAAGGTGCTTTCACGCCAATGGAGCAAGCCGTTCCCTGAAAAAACCAGTGGACGGATTGAATTGGCCGAGTGGCTCGCATCGGACCAAAATCCCCTGACGGCGCGCGTGATCGTGAACCGGGTCTGGCGCTGGCATTTTGGTTCGGGCATCGTGCCCTCGGTGGATAACTTCGGCTTGCTCGGAGAAAAACCGACCAACCCCGAGTTGCTCGATTGGCTCGCGGCGGAGTTCATTCGGAACGGGTGGTCGCTCAAGAAACTTCACAGGCTCATCCTCACCAGCGAGACCTACAGAAGGTCGACGTCGATCTCGCCGGACCAGGCCAGGCTCGATCCCTCGGGGAGGTTGTGGTCGAGATGGATCCCCAGGCGGATGGAGGCCGAGGCGATCCGCGATTCCATGCTCGAAGTTTCGGGATTGCTAGACAAAACGATGGGCGGTTCGCTGCTGACCGTCAAGAACAGGGAATTCTTCTTCAACCACACCTCCAGGGACCTGACCAAGTACGATTTCCCCAGGCGCAGCCTGTACCTGCCCGTGGTGCGCAACAATCTTTACGATGTCGTCCAGCTTTTCGACGGAACCGATGCCAGCGTCGCCAACGGAGACCGGGCGACCACAACCATCGCCACGCAAGCCCTCTTCTTTCTCAACAGCCCCCTTGTCCTGCAATGCTCCAAGGCGCTCGCGAAGCGATCCGCCGCCGATGCTGCCGACACTGACGGACAAATCCGGAGGATGCACGAGTTGGCCTTGGGCAGGATGCCAACATCCCGTGAATCCCAGCGGGCCAAGGAGTTCATCAGGGATGCGACAACCGCGGGCGGCCCCGACCAAACCGCGGCCTTGTCCGGATTCGCGCAAATCCTGCTGTCGTCCAACGAGTTCGTGACCATCCGTTAAGGAACGCAATCATGAACCTGCCTACCCGGCGCAAGGCCCTTGAGACAAACGCCGTCGGATTCGGGTCGCTGGCGTTGGCTGGCTTGCTGGCACGCGAATCAAGGGCCGATGCGCGCGCCTTCTCCAACCCTCTCCAACCCAAGGACGCGCATTTTGAACCCAAGGCCAAGAGGGTGGTTTTCCTTTTCATGAAGGGCGGGCCATCCCAAGTCGACACCTTTGAGCACAAGCCGCTCCTGGAGCGCGACCATGGAAAGCCCTACCCCCACGAAAAACCCCGCGTCCAATTCGCTCCCACCAACAACCTGCTCAAGTCCCACTGGAAATTCAGGCAACACGGCCAATGCGGGCACCATGTGAGCGAACTGTTCCCGAATGTGGCCCAATTCGTGGATGACATCTGCTTCGTTCACGGCATGCATGGCACCAACGCCGCCCATGGCGGCGCCGTCATGAAAATCCACACCGGCAGCGACAGCTTTGTCAGGCCGTCCATCGGTTCCTGGGTCAGCTATGGGCTGGGAAGCGAGAACGATTCCCTTCCCGGTTTCGTCACCATCTGTCCGACGCTGGCCCATGGCGGAGTCACGAACTGGAGCAGCGCCTTTCTCCCCGCGGCGTATCAGGGAACCCCGCTGGGCAATGCGACCGTCCCGGCCGACCAGGCGACGGTGAGGTACATCCGGAATCCCGAGTCGGCCACCCGGGTCCAGCAACTTCAGCTTGCCGCGCTTCGCGAGTCCAACGCCGAGTTTGGCAGGCTCACAGGCCCTGATCTCGCCTTGGAGGGAAGGATCGCTTCCTTCGAGCTTGCCTTCCGGATGCAGGCCGAAATGCCCAGGGTTCAGGATATTTCTGGTGAGTCCCGGCAAACGCTCCAGCGCTACGGCATTGGAAATCCCGTCACGGAAAACTTCGGAAGGCAATGCCTGCTGGCCCGCCGGATGCTGGAAAACGGGGTCCGTTTCGTCCAGGTGACGCACAGCGACGCCTTCGTGCAATGGGACCAGCACGGCGACCTGAAGAAAGGACACGAGAAGAACGCGAGGGAAGTCGACCAGCCCATTGCGGCGCTACTGGGCGACCTCAAGGCCCGCGGGCTTCTGCAGGACACACTGGTTTGGTGGGGTGGCGAGTTTGGCCGCACCCCGACAGCCCAAGGCAACGATGGCCGGGATCACAACCCCGACGGCTTCACCATGTGGCTGGCGGGTGGCGGCGTGAAGGGAGGATACTCCCACGGCGCGACCGACGAATACGGTTTCTTCGCCCGCGATGGCAAGGTTCACATCCATGACATGCACGCCACCATCCTTCACCTGCTCGGCCTCGATCACGAAAGGCTTACTTATCGCCATGCGGGACGGGACTTCCGCCTGACCGATATTCATGGGAAAGTGGTTCACGATGTGATCGCCTGAAAGAGGCGCAAGTTCCCCTTCCGGACAGGTGATGTGATGCCAGTTTCCGAAGCCAATCAGCCGAATGGCAAATCCAAGGGCATTCCGACGGTGATCCTTGCCATAGGCGGGGCGTTCCTGGGAATGGTCGTGGCCGTGGCCATTTTCTTCGGCTCGGGGATGGCAGATCCGAAACCCGTCGTCACCAAACTGAAGGAACCGGAAGTTCCAAAAGACACCGCCGCCGCCAAGGCCAAGCTGAAGGCGCGCAAGACGGAACAGGCTGGTTCCCAGTTCGAGACAAGGCTGAAGGATGCCTTGGTTTCGGGAAACACCGCCTTGGCCACCCGTTTGGCCACGACCAAGGAACCCGCCATGGCAGGTCCGTTCCTGGCCATCTGCAGGCAGTATGTCGGCGACCCCAAGCCTTCGACGCGCGCCGCCGTGGCGAGCGCCCTGGGAGCCCATCTGGCGGACAAGCCCGCCGAGGATGCCGACCTGCTCAAGCTGATGGACGACGCCGACAAGAAAGTCGTGCTCTCCTGCATCGACAGCCTTGAGGGCCTGAAGCCCTGCCCGGTCGGCTATGTCCGCAAGGCATTCTCCGTGGCCGGCAAGTCATCCACCGGGCCGGAAGTTCGCGAAAGGATCGCCGGCTGGTTCAGGAACCTCACGCCGTTGCCTGACAACCTCGTCACCGTGTTCGCCCTGGAGGCGGATACCAAGGCGGCGGAACTCAGGCCGGTGGTCGCCGAGGAGTTGTCCCAAGGAAAGATCGACCCGAAAAATGGCATGGACCTGGCGAGGAAATTCGTTGCCGACGCGAATCCCAAGGTGGCGGCGGCCGGGATCCGGATGATCAGCCAGTTCCGCAATGCCAACCGCGCGGAAGCCCTTTCGGCCCTTCTGGTGGCTCTGGACTCGGCCCATGCCGACATCCGGGAAACCTCCGCCGCCGAATTGGGATCCTTTGGAAAAATGGAATCCGCCGACCTTCCCGCGATCATCAAGTCGCTGGGACAGGGAGGTGATGAATCGAGGTCCAGGGCCTGCGTGCTGGCCGGTTCCCTCGGTGAGCAGGCCAAGCCGGCGCTCGGCGCGCTCGCCAAATTGGCCAAGGCGCCTTCCAGTCCAACGCTCATGGCCGCCGCCATTTCCGCCATGGGCATGCTCGGCAAGGCGGCCGAACCGGAAATCGGCGCCGTGCGGGACGGCCTTGCCTCCAACAACGCCGCCGTTCGGGGCGCCTCCTTGGTGGCCTTGGCGAAAATCAGCAGGGATGCCAAGTCTCTCGCGGCGCTTTTGGAATCGGTTGGCGATGCCGACCCCGTGGTTTCCAAGGCCGCGAGTTCCGGCATCGATTCGATGGCGCCACCGCCCGGCACACCGGAAGACCTGAAAGTCCTTGAATCGATGCTTTCGGGCAAGCCGCCGCAAGTTCGGGCCAAGGTCTTTTCCATCGCCGCCGCCCTGGGTCCCAACGCGAAACCCCTGGCGGCCAAGGCCATGGAAGCCTTGGATGACTCCGACAGTTCCGTCATGGTTCAGGCCGGCCTGGCCCTCATGTCGCAGCCGGACCGCCAGGCGGCCGCCTTGGCCAAGATGCAACAAGGCCTGCTCGGCGCCGTCTCCAGTCCGGCCAAGGAACCACTCGCCTTGGCCTGGCTCGATTTCATCGCGAAGTCGGGCCCCAAGGCGGCCCCCGCCATCGCGACACTGCGCCGCGTGCTGGGACCCGAACAACGGACCGGGGCCATCCTCGAAGGCGCGATCAAGGCCGCCGGCGCCATGGGCAAGGAAGGTATCCCGCTCGTGCCCGACCTGCTCAACCATGTCGGCGAGCCCGTCAATCCGCCCACGGACACCATCGATAACTTCACGGCGGCCTTTCTCAAGGCCAGGCACAATCAGGCCGTGGTGAACGCGATCGCCGCCATGGGTCCCATGGCCATTCCGGAAATGGAGAAACTCATCGCCAGGCCCCAAATCGGCGCGAGGTTCTTCGCCCTGCTCGTCTTTGACGCGATGGGAGCCGAGGCCAAGGACGCCATTCCCGCCATCAGGAAACTCGCGTCGGCGGACAACGAGAAGTCACCGCTTGTCAACGGCACGGCTGTCACCGTTCTGGGCCGGGTCGAGGCGGCCATCAGGAAATAGCGGGAAAGTCAGGCAATAACTGGGATCCGGTTCACGATATTCGTGATGATCGCATCCAATTCCGACCACGCCCGCCATTGATCTAACCCGACCGCCTCGGCGATCCTTGCGCAAATCGCATCCTCAAGGTCCTCCCGGCGCTCGCCTTTCCAGATGGAATCGGCAAGAGCCACCAGCATGTCCTCGAAGCCGGCATCATCGGCCCTCCAGTTTCCATGGGTGCGCGCGAACCTTGCAAGGCGCGGCTCCAATCCCGCGCGCTCAAGCAACGCCTCACCTGCCGCCTCATGGAGAGTTCCCGGCCGGCTCAGTTCCTCAGGATGGCAAATCTTGCCGATATCGTGAATGGCCGAACCCAGAAGAACCGCCTCGGCATCAAGTTGCAGGCCGGCAAACTCCTGGGCCAACCCTTCGACAAGCATCACCGCGGCGGCATGGACCAACCGCAAATGATTCTCAAGCCCGGGAGGCGCCCCAAGTGTGGCACACAAGGCCACGGCTACCTCGGGCAGTTTGGGCAACATTTTTATCGGGCACATCCGGCGTGCATCGTCATCCATGCCGACCATTCGCGCCGGAAACAGCCGGATTCAGGAAAACCGTCAAAACGATCCCCTTTCCGGCGGATTGATTCTTTCAATGCCTGTGTAGGTGACTTCAACCGATCCGTAAGAGATCTTCCTGGTCGCAGGCACTGAAACGGGCGCGCTGCTGGCGCCCTTGGTATTGAGCACATCCGTTCCCGACCTGCCCGTGTCGTTAATGGCCCAGGCCAGCGTGGCATTTTCGGGAAGCTGCAGGTTGTAGGTGTCGGAACCGGCACCGCCATCAAGGGTCACCGCGCCTCCAAACCCGTTCACGGTGAAGATGTTGGCGGAGGCGCCACCAGTAAGGCGCACCGACTCGATGGAAGTCACTCCCAAGACCTGAACCGCGGTACCCTTGCCAATGGTGAGTTGGTTGGCTGTGAGCAGGAAGTCGGTGTCAGCGGTGTGCGCGAGCGAATCACTGCCGCCGGCACCGTCGATAGAAGCACCCTTGGTCCATCCCGTGAGGTTGAAGGCATTGGCGCCAGCGCCACCCTTGAGCGACAGCGAACCGATTGCCGCGGTGCTGGTGAGCGCAACGCTGACGGTTCCAACCGCAAGCGTGCCGCCTGACCCCGAGGCCGTGTAGGTGAAGTTGGCGTCGGTCTCAATCGTGACGCTGTCGGATCCTCCAACACCATTGATTCCAATCAGCGAACCGGCGGAAGCCGACCAATTCTTGATAATGAATGAATCATTGCCGGATGATCCCGTCAAAAGCGGGCCGGCGCCAGTCACCGTGAATGCGGTGCCGTTGGGCCGGGTATAGGTGCTGCCCTCGAGCGTGAAGGTTCCGGAACCGGAGTCGACAAGGCGGTCGGCGCCGCCGCCGCCGATGATGGTTCCGTTCCTTGTCCAGTTGGAAACCGTGAACTGCTGCGTGGCCGCTGTTCCGGTGATCGAGGCATCCTCAAATCCCGAGATCGCGATGGTCTTGGTGGAAACCGATAGCGACGCGTCGGCAAGAGTCACGGCGCCGGAGGAAATGACAGCAATCTTGTCGTTTCCTCCACCGGCGTTGATAGTGCCGCCGCCGGCCCAGCCATTGATCGTGACCGTGCTGTTGTTGTTATCAAGGGTGACCTGCGCGTTGGCGATGGCCGATAGCGTGGTGGTGGCGCCACCCGCAACCAAGGTGGAGGCCGTCAGCGAGACATCTCCGGAACCGCTCCACGCGACCGTGTCGGTGCCGCCGCCGCCCGCCAGGGACAGGCTGCCAGTCCATCCACTGATCGTGAACCGGTCGCTGGAGGCTCCACCGGTGATCGCCAGACTTGAGACGTTCGGCAAACTGATGGTCTTACCGGCGCGCGTGACACCGCTTGCCCCGATGTCGAAGTTTCCGCTTCCCGCCAAGGCCACGGTGTCGCCTGTGCCGCCCGTTACTGTGGCGTTGCCAGTCCAATTTGAAAGCGTGAACTTGTTGGCGGAGGCGCCACCAAAAAGATTGGCATTCTCGAGGCCTGACAAGGCGAGGGAACCAAGGCTTGTCCGACCGGCCGTTCGGGACAAGGCAATGTCCGAAAGCATCATGCCCGCGTCGTTGGTGGCACGAATCGTGTCGTTGCCAGATCCTCCAACAATTTTCCCGGCACCCGCCCAACCGGAAACATCAAAGAGGTCGTCTCCGATTCCGCCCGTAAATTCGGCTGACTCAAAACCGGCCAATAGCAAGTCAACGGCCCCGGTTCTCCTTAATACTGTGCCGCTGGAATTGGTAACGACTTCAATCGAACCGTTGACAGTGCTGATGATGGAATCGACTTGTCGGGATGGTGCGGCAGCGGCGTCGATGTTTCCGGCTTTTGTCCAACCGGAGACATCAAACTTGTTGGCCCTGGCGCCGCCACGGAACACGCCATTTTCAATTCCGGTAATGGCGGCATCACCAAAACCAACCCGCCTGATCAACGAATCAGCGATGGTGAAGTCGGTGTCGCTGGTCACATTCACCGTGTCGTAGCCCGCCCCGCCATCAATCGAAACGATTCCCTTCCATTCACCGAATTTGAATGCGTTGTCCGAGGTTCCGCCAACCAGGTTGACCTGAGAGACGCCGGAAAGGGTGATCGTCTGGGTGGTGGCGCTGCTGGAAATCGTTCGAGACCGCTTGAGTTGGGTGGCAGTCAGTTCCTGGTCGCCATCGAGGGTTGAGGTGAGGATCGAACCCTGGCCAAACGCCGTGACCGTCAGCGAGGATGCCGAAAGCGCGCCCGCGAGGGTGATGTTCGCCCCGGCGGCGTCAAGGCTCGGCCGATCAGCAGTGATCGCGATCGACTTGCCAGTGCCGGCGGAAACAGTGGAACCAGCCTCAATCTTGACATCGTCACCGGCGCTGATGGCAATGTCGCCGCTGGCAGTGATCGAGCTACCGGTATCCAACACGAAATCGTCGCCCGTTGCCGCCGACTCCGCGACAGTGAGCCTGAGGGAACCACTTGAAACCGCCACCCCGGTCACCCTGAGGGAACCAACCTTTTCAGTGATGAACGCGCCCGTGCTGGCGGTGGCCGTGAGCCTTCCCGAGCCAACAGTATCGATTTCGAGCTCATCGGAACTGGCTCCGATGGCACCCGAGGCGGTGAGGGTAATATCGGTTCCCACGACCTTGACAAACGAATCGCCAGATCCGTCCAGGATGCTTCCGGCGTCGGCAACCAGCGCAACCGCCATTCCCGACTGGATCCTGCCAACACGCATGTCACCAGTGGTTTCGCGTATCCTGATGGATTCGACCGCCGAGGCGGTGAAACGGCCGGATCCGTTGTCGGTATCCAACGATTTGAAAGATACCGGATTGCCAATGGCTTTTGCCACCGAAGTCAAGTCGATTGAAACACCGCTCACATCCGTCGCGGAGTCCTCAAACGCGTCGATGATCGAACCGAAAGCCGACAGGCGCGCCGTGCCCGTGAGGGAAACCACCGAGTCAACCCGCATGTCGTTGGCCAGTTGGGAGATCCAAACGGTGCCATTGGCCGTGGCCTTGAGCGCCCCGGATGGCCCCATGATGACTTCCAATCCTCCGCCCATCTCGCCGATGGCGCCTCCGGTGGATTCCAGTTCAATGCCACCCATGCCGACGATGTCGGGGGCGGGACTGCTGTTGGCGTCGATGATCGACATCGCGGATTTGAGCTTCACGGCGCCGGTGGACGCCGAAACCGAGACCACCTGGATGGGCGCGTCCGAATCGATGTCGATGAGTCCCTGTGTGGATGAGACATTCGTCAGGTAAGCATTGTTCGCGGGAACATTCGACACCCTGTTGGCCGAGCTGGAAACAAACCTGAGATGCTGGTTGCCGGTTGTGGATGTGATAAACGACGGGACCACGCTTCCCGTGGTCTTGGCTTGCTCGTAAGCAAGCCTGTTGGCGGATGCGCCAAGGCTGGCAGCCGAAAGCCGGATGTCAAGCCCCGTGAAGTTCACTCCACCACCCGACGCGTTGACGATGCCGGAAGTTGACGCCGCCCGGATCACGCCGCCAGTCGAGGAAACGGCGCCGGCCAGGAAGTCGCCGGCGGTTTCCGCCAGGTTGACATCTCCAGCGGCGGTGGCGGCAAGCGAGCCACCGCCCGACTGCGACAGATCGGTATGCAGGAAATCCGCCGATGTGCCGATTGACCCGGCGCTCGCGACCAGAATTGCGGAAACGCCCAGCACATCGGCGTCGACATCCTTGAGGCCGTCAAGGATCGACCTGGCCGAGGCGATCGACACCAGGCCGTTCGCCGAACTGACCCGGTCGAGAAGCAAATCGCCCGTCAATTCGCGGACTCGGATATTGCCTCCGGCGGAAGCCCTGAGCATGCCGGCGATTCCGGTGTCGATCTCGATGGCGCCCGATTCGCCAATAGTTCCGGTGCCTGCCACCAGTTCAATCGAACCCAGCGCCGACACATCACTGGCATCGGTATTGAGCGAATCGATGATTGAACGGTCGGCCTGAAGGAAGACATTTCCGCCAGTGGATTGAACCAGCCTGACAGCCAGGTCATTGGTCAATTCACGAACACGGATATCCGCGCCAGCGGTGGCCGAGACCGGTGCGCCGGCGCTGCTTTCAATCTCGAGGTTGTCCGCCAAGCCGATGGAACCACCGGCAACAAGCTCGATGCCCGTCGCGGCGCTGATGTCGGCGGCATCCGTGGAAAGGCCGTCGTTGATTGAACCGGCGGCGGCAAGGACCACGGAGGACAGTTGCGAGACAACCGTTCCGACGAACATGTCTCCGGCCAATTCACGCAGTCGCACCATGCCGCTGGCGGTGGCCGAACCGATGGCGGTGGCACCGGCATCCATTTCGAGGGCATCAGCCTGGCCGATCGAACCTTTGGTTGCCGTGAGCGAGTATCCCCTTGCCGCGATGATGTCGACGGCATCGGTGGCCAAGCCATCGATGATCGACCTGTCGGCGACAAGGTCCACCCGTCCGCCAGTCGAGGAGACAAGCCCGACGCGCAAGTCATCGGATAATTCCCTCAGGGAAATGTCTCCCGTTGCCGAAGCGCGCAGCAGGGCCAAGGCGCCGGTGTTCACCTCAATGGCGCCGCCGGACCCGATTCCGCCACCAAGGGCCGATATCTCCAAGCCGGCCGGCGCGGTCACATCAACATCATCGGAGCCGGAGGCGTCGGCGTCCGTGACCGCCATGGCGGCCGACAACACCACGCGTGATTCGGCGGAAACAACAGAGAGCAGATTCAGGCTTGAGGAAACCTCGGAAATCCAGACCATGCCCTTGGCCGCGGCAGTGACTGTGCCCGCCGCGCCGGATTGCAACTCCAATCCACCCGCTTCACCAATCGATCCGCGGGTGGCGACCAGGGAAACGCCTGTTTGCCCCGCGACATCGGCGGCCGATGTGTTGGCGGCATCGACGATATTCATGTCGGCCGTCAGGAACACCATGCCGGACAAGGAGGAAACCAAGCCAACGCGAAGGTCTCCTGTTAATTCCCTGATCTTGACATTTCCCGATGCGGATGCGTTCACGACGGCGGTGGTTGCGAGTTCCAGTTCAAGGAATCCGTTCTCACCGATTCCACCCGTGCCGGCGGTCAAGGCAACCGCTGTCATGGCAAGGATATCCTCGGAATCGGTGCCATTGCCGTCGACGATTCCGCCAGCGGCATCAAGAACGACATCAGCGGTCGACGAAGTGATTTTTCCGATCAGCATGTCGCCGGACAATTCCTTGAGCCAAACCCTGCCGGACCCGGTTGCCGTCAGCAGTCCCGAACCGGTCATGTCGACTTCAAGTCCGTTGGCGCCGCCAATGGTTCCGCCGGCGCTGACAAGGTGGATGCCGGCGCTGGCGATGACATCAGAGGCCAAGGTGCCGAGACCGTCGATCATGTCGCCCGGCGAAGCAAGGATGACCTGCCCCGTTGTGGACTCAATCCGGCCAACGCGCAAGTCGCCGGCCATTTCCCTGATTTTCAGGGTTGTAGCTGCCGTCGCCGTCACCAATCCGGAACCGGTGATGTCGATTTCCATGCTTCCCGTATCGCCGATGGATCCCGAGGTGGCCGTGATTTCAATACCCGTCGAGGCGATCAGGTCGACCGAGTCGTCATTCAGGGCGTCGATCACGGACCCGGGCGAGGCGATGGCGACCATGCCGCCCGAGGAGGTTACCTGCCTGACCAGGAAATCTCCCGACAGTTCCTTGAGGCGAATGTTGCCCGAGGCCGAAGCCGACACGCCGTTGCCCGAACCAAGTTCGAGTTCCAGGAATCCCGCATCACCGATTCCGCCACCTACCGCCGCAAGGGAAATGTCGGCCGCCGCGGTGATATCGGCGTTGTCATTGCCGGCATGATCAACAATCCCGCCGGACGCGATCAGCGAAACGGCGCCCATCGTGGATGTGATGGAGTCGATCCGAAGGTCGCCGGTGAGTTCATTCAGGGCGACCCTGTCACGCGCAAGGGCAAAAACCGGGGCGCCCGAACCGGCGTCGATTTCGAGGTTGCCCACCTGGCCGATGGCGCCACTTGAGGCGCGCAATTCGATGCCCGCCGCGGCGATCACATCGGCGTCAGGTGTTCCCAGTCCGTCAACGATGCCGCCATCGGATGTCAGGATCACCCTGCCTAGGGTTGACTCGATTCTCTCGACAAGCATCGTGCCGGTGAGTTCACGAAGGCGGACATCGCCACGGCTTGAGGATCTCACCCGGGAACTTGTCGACATCTCAAGGTCGAGGGCGCCGATCGCCCCGGAGGTTGAGACCAGATCAAGGCCGGTCACGGCGGAGATGTCGGCAATGTTCGTGTCACCGGCGTCCGCGATATCGCCCGCGGAGCGCAGCGTGACCGACCCGCCCGATGAGGTGACGGAATCAACCGTCAACTGGCCGGAAATGTTGTCGACACTGATGGAAAGGGCCGCGAAAGCCTTGAGTTGGCTTCCAGAAAGGGAGGTTTCAACCGCATCACCGATGCCGATTCCGCCAATGGCGGCCGAGAGGTCGACACCCGTCGCTGATGTCAGGTTCACCGTGTCGCCATTGTCATCGATGATCGACCTTCCCGCCTGAAGACGGATGGTTCCGGACGCATTCGCCTGCCTGAGCCTGATGTCGCCACTGGTGATGAAGTCGACGCGACCGGTCGAACTGTTCAGGTTCGTCAGGTACGCCGACCTGTTGGCGCTGCCACTGAACCTGATGAACTGGTCCCTCGCGGTGTTGGAGGACAGGGTCGTGTTCGTACCATTGGCAAAATTATTCCCGACCATGATTGGCTGGTCGTATTCAACCCGATTGAGGATGGTTCCGACATAATCACCGGCAAACAGGATGTTGGAGGAGAAAACAAAGGATCCGGAATTGGTGAAGTCGGGAATGGCGTCCATGACGCCGACCTGCGCGCCATTGCCGGTTTCCATGGTTCCGAGTCCTATGGACCCCGTCTTGGTGGTGGCGTTGCCCACCCAAAGGTTGCCGGTGGTCTCGGTCAGGTAGATGTCGCCCGGCGCGGAGGCGGTCACATAGCCGGTTCCATCCGCCGGCAAGAGGGCATGGCCACCGCTGAATGATCCCGTGGCGGGCACATCGACATAGGTTCCCTGGGCGTTGGCGGCCTGAAGCATCAAGGTCGTGGAGTTGATCACGCGCGCCCTGTACCGGACACCGACATCGAGGCCGCCCAAGGTTGTCGCGGTGCCCGGCAGGATCTCGTAACCCACAAAATCGCCATTGCTGAAGTTATGCCCGGCTGAAAACACGAGGGCGCCACTCGACAAACCAGTGACCTTGGCCGGTTCCTTCAGGTTGGTGCGCAGCCACCTGTTGGAATTTCCGATCGCGCTGCCGGCGTTCAAATCGACAAACACCCCTTCCACATTCGGGGTCGTGGATGAGTCAGCCGCCAGGATGGCGCCCGGCACCGTCAGCACCACATTGTTGGCATTCGAAGTAATCCGGCCGACAAGCATGTCGCCGGTCTTCTCGGTCAGCCAGACCTTTCCGCTGGCCGTGGCGTTCACGGACCCTGATCCGGTGACCTCGATCTCAAGCAGGCCCGCCTCGCCAATGCCGCCCGTGGTGGCGTTCAGGGTGACAGTGCTGGAGGAAATGATGTCGGCGGCGTCGGTGTTGTTGCCATCGACGATGGCTCCGGGAGTATCGATGCGGACGCCACCCGCCGATGAGGAAATCACATCGGTGCGGAAATCACCCGTTTGTTCCTTGAGCCAGATGTCGCCATTGGCCGTGGCGGTCACCTTCCGGTTGTCCGCGAGGTCAATCTCCAGGCCGTCAGCGGCGCCAATCGAACCTGTCCCGGCGGAAAGCAAGATTTTGGTGGAGGCCAGGATGTCGGCGCCGGACGAGTTTCCGTCGGTGATGCTCCTGTCGGCGGAAAGGGTGACGCTGGAACCGGTTGATTTGATCACCCCGACCTGCAGGTCGTTGGAAATTTCATTGAGCCAGATCGCGCCTGCCGCGGTTGCCGTGACGGGGCCATCCACATCCAGGTCAAGGGCGTCAGCGGCACCGATGCCCATGGAGTCGGAAATGATGCCCAGCGACTGCAGGGCCTTGATGTCATAGCCGGAGGTATTGGCATCTTCGATGGAATATTCCGATCGCAGGGCCACCTTGCCGCTGGCCGCCGTCACCTTGCGGACATCGATCTGGGCATGGGATGTCACATCGATCGCGGCGCCCGAGCCGGAGGTGGCGAGGTCCCACAGAACGGCGCGGTAGAACGGCATGCCCGAGGAGTCGCGGTTGGTGGGAGTGACGGCGTAGTTGAGGTACTGGCTGCCCGAGGTGCTCGTCTCGAACTTGGTCGGCCGGGAAGTGTCGGGCGCCGCGTAAACCTGCTCGAAATCAAGCCTGTTGTCGGCCGTTCCCAGGGAGAGGGCCGACAACACAATCTGGGTTCCGTAGAGGTTCCAGTAGGGATTGATGCTGTCGGGAATACTGTCGCGAATGGCGCCATTGGGAGCCGAAAGCCTGAGGACGCCACCTGTCGAGATGGCCGTTCCAAGCCACAAGTCTCCGGTTAGCTCCCGGATGTTGACATCGCCGCTGGCGCGGGCCGTGAGGTCGTCGCCGGAATGGTCGGCGGCCGTGTTCGTGGAGGTGAGGTCAATCCGGAACGGCACGGATTCGGTGCCGATTTGGCCATTTTTGGCCTCGAGGATAATTGTCATCGGCGTGGTGGCGTTGGGTGTCGTGCCGGCCGTGGCATAAAGGTTCTGGGACACCTTGATGACGATGTCGCGTTGCGAACTCACCTGCCCGATGGTGAGGTCTACTTCCGATCCAAGGAACACCTGGCCCACGGATGATACGCTGAACGAACCCAGCGTGTAGATGTCGATGTCATCCCGCTGGGAAATGGTGAACACCGTGCCAACGACGCCGTTGCGGTTGGCATAGGTGATCTGCACATCGCCGTTTTCGGCCGAGGCCAGCGCAACCTTCTGGTCATCGGTGAGGCCGGATGTGGTCACCCCTTCGGCATGGATGAGCGAATAGGAGTTGGCGTTGGCGGTTGCGATCTCGCTGGTGATATCGATGGCGTTGCCGGCCGAAGCGGCTTGCTGGGTCATCGCGAGCCTGATTGTGTTTGCAGAAACCACGATGGCGTAGTAGATCCTGCCTGTAACCACATTGCCGATTTCCGGTGTCGTTGATCCACCCGTCTTCGCGAATTTCACAGCCCTGCCCGTGGCCCAGCCGTGGGAAGCCGCCGTCGTCATGGTGTTGGCGGCGGCGCTGACATTGGTGACCCGCACGCTGCCGGGGAGGAAAACATCGATGGGATCGGTATTGCGTCCTATGAATCCAGCAGAACCTGGGGAAAGAATCGTCACGGTTCCCGTGAACGACTTGACATTGGGATCCTCGATCCGGGTTTCTGTTCCGGAAGATGTGTTTGTGGCCGCAAGCAGTCCGCCACCGATGGAAAAACCGAGTTCATCCACCGTCAGGGCATAGCGCGAAGAGAGGTCGTCATATTTGTCGCCATCGGTGATAAGCTGCTGTTCACCCGAGAGGCTGCCGGAAAGATTAACGACACTGCCATTTGCCAACAGCTTGATCGTGTTGGAGTCAACAACTTCGACCTGATAATCGGCATCGGCGGTGAGACCACCGATGCCGCTACCGGAGCCGAAACGGTAACGGACCGTGTCGCCGTTTGAAAACGCATGGGTCGCGAGCGGATTGGTCAGGTACTGGGTGCCGGAAATATTACCGGTGATAGCGACGGCGTTTTCCGATTCGGCGTCCACGGGGGATGCGGCAAGCTTCAGGGTCGTGGCATCCAGAACAATCGCATAGTAGGTGGAACCTCGGGTCAGGCCGCCGATATCGGTCGACCCGTTGTAGACCACCTTGTCACCCGTGCCCAAGCCATGGGCGACCAATGTCGTGAGGGAATTGTTCGCGTTGTTGACCGCCGTGATGCCGTACTTGCCAAACGAAATCGTCTCGGCCGTCGTGTCGATCGCGGTGATGCCGACACGAAGCTTGTACTGGTAGTCGGGGTTGTAGGACGCGGGCCCGCTGTCCCAGGCGAAGGCAGGCCGTCCCTGGGCGTCGAGGTTGCGGGTCTTGAGCACATGGGTGCCCGCGGGCTGGGATGAGAAGTCAATCGCGTTGCCGGCGACGGCATCGTCGGCAGACGCCGCCAAGCGGACCGAATTGTCATCAAGACGGATCGCATAGTAGGTGGAACCGCTCTGCAGTCCGCCAATCGGCGTGCCGCCCGCGGCGGTTTGCTCATAGGTCACGCCCGTGCCAGTCGTCAGGCCATGGGCATTGCTGAAGGTGAGGATGTTGGTCGCGCGCGGCACGGCGTCGAAATCGGCGACGGCAATCGAGTGAACTGCGCCCGCGCCACCGCTGTCGGAGATGCTGATTGCCGTGCCCGCGAGGGCGTTGGCGCGCGTGCTCGCCAGTTTGATGACAGTGGGCGAAACAACGATGGCGAAATAGGTATCGCCATCGGTCAGTCCCTGGGGCGCGGCGCGGTATTGGCGCAAGGCAAACTGGCCCGACCCGGCGGAAGTGATGGAGACCGAAATGCCGGCGGCGGAAGCGTCGCGGGTGGCGGCGAGGCGGTACGATGTCGCCGAATCGCGGATCACGAAGTAGGTTCCGCCAACGGACAATCCGCCGGGTGCCGTGGCACCCGAAGTCTGGTCGAAGGTCACCTTGTCGCCCGTGGCCAGTCCGGGGTCGGCGGTGAAATTGAGGGCTTGCGCGGAGGCGTCGATCGAGGAAATCGGCAAGGAATCGTAGGTTGCCTGCCGGTAAACCACCCGGGCGCCGGTGGCCAGGCCATGGGCACCCGATGTGGTGAAGGTATCGGCGGAAACATCAAGGATGGGGCTTGAAAGGTCATCGGTCACGAAACTGACGGAGGGGGTGCCGCTGGCGGCGCCAAGGTCGACGGCGATGCCTCCTTGGGCGTTGGCGTCCGTGGTGGCCAGCCTCAGCAGGGTGTCGCTCAGCCTGATGATCCTGTAAGCCGACCCCGATGTGAGCCCGGCGATGCTGCCGCCCGTGACATTCACCACGACCCGGGCCCCCGTGGCCAGGCCATGGAATGCGGAGAAGGAGAAAGTGTCGTTGTCAAATCCCGAGGCCGTGCGGGTGTTGTAGGAAGCCCGCAGGTTCACAAACTGGGCCTTGTACTCCGCAACCTTCTTCGTGTCATGGGCCGCGATGTTGTCGGAAAGGCTCTTTTCCGCATCAGCGCCAATGAGCCGTCCCGCCGTCCACACGGACAGCAGTTGCTCATAAGTCCGCTCGTCTGTTTTGTTGGCTGTGTTGGCGTCAATGAATCCGCCATTTCCAAGCCTCACCCATGCGTCGCCATTGCGAGCCACAACCGAAACCAGGCGAAGGTTTCCTGTTTCCTGGTTGATCCAGGCGCTTGTACCCGCGGCGGCCATCAACCCGCCATTCTGGTTGCTGGCCGTGACGATGTTGATCGGATCGGACGACGAGTTGCCCAAAGACCCGACATCGGATGACAGGTTAAGCTTTCGGCCTCGCACAAGGTTGCCACCGCCCGATGGAAGAATGGATCCATCGGCGCTGACAACCACATTCGAACCGACACTGGTGGTTATCTGGTTGAACCTGAGCGCGCCCGACATTTCCCGCATGCGGATTGAACCCGATGTGGTGACGGCGTTGAGGGTGCCGGCATTAGGGTTGTCCGTGAGGTTGGTCAGGATGGTCGTGTTGACACCAATGCCGGTCGACGCCTCGAGATTGATATTTTTCGCGACAATGGGAGACGAACTCAAGTATTCAATCGAACCCTGCCGGGAGACGACACTGACCGAACCGGCTGGGTTGTTAAGGGATCCATTGATGAATATGCTCTTGTTCGACTGCACCGACAGCGTGCCGGTATCCGAGCCAATGAACTTCACACCGACCGCGTTGTCGGCCTTGATGCTGTAAAGGTAGATATCCTTGTTGGACCTCTCCGTCACCCTTGTGTAGGTGATCCTGGTCTTCTTCCATGGGCCCCATCCGCTCGTTCGCTTCTCGGTGTTTTCGCGAACCAATTTCTCCGAGAGAAGCTTGTTGTCATAACCCAGCACAAAGTAGTTGCTCAGGCTGGAATCTACCCTCAGGTAATCGCCTTCCAATAGCGGTGAATTGCTGAGGGCGCGCGTGTCGGCGCTGTCCGGCGCCCGGTCAGAACTGTACGACCAGCCACCCCAACTGGAGGATGTCCGCCACACGCTCGTGATCTGCGTGAGTGTCCCGAGACCCGTGGTCCAGCCGTACCTGAGGTTCGTTTTCGGTTGGTAGGAAAGTTGGCTGGTGGCGCTGATGTCGCGTCCGGTTGCCGTGGATGACGAGAGCCCGGATTGGGTAACGGCCCCCGTTTGGGAATTGTAGATCTCGAAATACGAGTCTTTCTTGATGGTGTCGCCGATGCGCGTGTAGACAGTCTGGAGGGGCCTGCCAGCGGAATCGGTCTGGGCCATGTCTATGACGACAATCTTGCCCTCGATACCCTCCCCGCCGGTATCGACCTTGTTGACAACGACGGGAAAGTTTGTCTGGTTGTCAATGTTGATGGTGCCGAACCCGTCCATGCACTCGAGGGTTCCATTGCCGGTGCTGAACACCTGGCCGGTGAGTTGCATGTATCCGCCGCGGGTAACGGCGTTGGAGACCTCGATCCGGTTGGTCTCGGCGTTGTATACAGCCCCGATGGATCCAACCTCGGCCCTCTGGAGGGTGAGGTATTTGTTTCCACCCGGCCTGTATCTCGACTTGAATGTGTTGATGGTGGTGTCGAGTGACGAGGGAAGCGTGAGGTTCGTGGTGGCTATCCCGCTTCGCATTGTCCCATTGATGTTGATGTAGGTCGCGGCCACATAAATGTCGTTGCCGGATTGCACGACGCCGCCCGGTACGAACTTGTCCGTGTTACTCGAACGGTATTGGGACGACTCGAGGTCAGGCCTGTTCACCGGACCCGTGTACTGCCTGGTGTAATACCCCTTGGGGTCCCCGCCAACATGGTAAAAACCGTCGGTGGTCAGGCTGAAATCGCGCCCCGCTTTGATATTGATCGTCTTGGCGTTGAGGTTCCCGGTCACAACGATGCTGCCAAGCGTCTCGAGGTCGACCGTGCCGCCAAGGTTTTGCACGGCGCCCTGCACTGAAATGTCCGGGTCATTGATGGTGCTGATGGACACACCAAGGCGCTGGAAGATCGCGTCGTTGGCCGATGTCCTGTTGGTGCTGCTCCAGAAGTTCTTGACCGTGATGACGGGATCCTGCAGGGGCGAGCCGGTGGCGCCGGAATTGCCGGCGGCGGTGATGCTGGAGAAGTTGGCTTGGTTCTTGGTCTTGTTCTTGCTGTTGATCTCGGTGTTGGTGCTGATCTCCGTGAACCCACTGCCCGTGTCCATCATCACCTTGCCGCCGTCACGGAACGGGATGACGATCCCCTTGAGCAGCATGCTGTAGGGGCTGTAGTTGTAAACCTCGACCCTTACATCACGCGGGGCATCGATGATTCCGGTGCCGAACAGGTTCTCGGCGTAGACATAAATGCTGCCGACTCCCGAGACAATCTCGGGAATGACCACATAGTTGATCTGAAGGCTGCCTGTCACAACCTCCTTGCCGTCCTCGATTTCCACGAGGCCTAGGCTCCTGGCCTGGGCCATGAGCGCGCTGATCCTTGAGTTGTAACCAGCAACGGCGGTGGGCGACTGCGAATATTCGCTCCTGAGTTGCTGGAGCAGTTCGATGGCATTGCCGATGCTCGCGCCGACATCCACGCTCGACACTTCAGGCTCAGGCAAGCCCTCGGTGCTGTCATTGGTGGACGAGTTTGAAGGCAGACCGGTGCTGCTCCTGTTGGACGAAGTCCTCAACTGAACCTTCAGGAGTTCCTCGGTCGTGGTGCCGGTGTCGATCAGCTTCTCCGAAACGACATATTTCTGGTTACGCTTGGTTCCAACGCGGACGGTCCCGTTGATCGTCACCGAACTGGCGCTGTTGTTGGTTTCGGTGTTCTCGACGCTCATGTCGGCAAAGGCCGCCTGATAAAGGTTCTGCGACTTCGCGACTCCAACAAGAACAGGGGAAAATCCCTTGTCAGCGACAAGGTTGATATCACCGACGCCAAGCACGCTCGCGCCCGAGGCAATGAACACCTTGTTGTCGAGGCCAACCCTGGCCTCCGCAGACTTGTCGGCCACGGGCAGGAGGGTCATGTTGTAGAGGTCGGCGTAGGCGAACAGGATGGAGGTGTTGGCCTTGGCGAGCCTGTTCCGGCCGGCATACAGGTGGATGTCACCCACCGCCGTGAGCAGCGCACCGCTGTTGACCTGCACCATGATCTCGCCGGTGAAGACCGACTTGGCCTCGCCGCTCGGACCACCGGCCAATCCATACACCTTGACCGTGGAACTGGTCTTGAAATTCCCCTCGGCATGCGTCGTGAGATTGAGGTCGCCCACCGCCGTGAGGGTCGCTGAATTGACGATGATCCTCGAATAGCCTCCCGCATCGATCTTGGAGACACCCTTGGCAACGGGGATGGCGCCGCCGCTGTCGATGAACACATCGTCGTCACCGGAGACATCGTTGACGCCGTCAATTGTGAAGTCGCCGGCGGTGCTGTAGGAACCCGTTTGGGCCAGGGATGCGCCCGACTGGAGCACGGTCTCCGTGTTGAGCGTCACATTGCTGGTGCTGCTAGCGGCGGGAGCGTCGATGAGTCCACCCGAACCGCTGCGGACATTCTGGCCGGAAACAATGTCCTTCCGGGCGCGGTTGGCGTTCTTCACCGTGATGGTTCCGGCGGAAACGCGGGCGCCCAAGGTGATGGTCGCCGTGCTTGTGGCGCTGTTGGCCAGGTTCGCCCCGCTGCCGCCGAACAACGACGCGTTGACGCTGTCGACCTCGCCGTCGAATCGGGATGTCTTGTCGATTCCGACGAGGAACTTGTTGACAAAAATCCCCTTGGTGGATCCGCTTCCAGAATCCTTCACCGTCACCGTGTTGGTGCTGTTGGTGGTGGTGGAGGAGTTGGCAGCGGTGCCGCTGATCACGCCGCCGGAACCGGAGCTGGCCTTGGCGAAGTTCCTGTCCTCCCCGCCGACCGAGACATCAAGTGTCGAGGCGACGATGCGGGCCGCGGAACCAAGCTCGGCGCTCACGGTCATCGTCGATGCCGATATGGTGGTGTTCGAACCTACCGCCAACAAGCCACCCTGCCCGCCCCGCACCTCCGCGGTCTGGGCCAGGTTCGACTCCGCCCGTATTTTCATGACGGCCGGGACAAGGAGCGAATGGATGAAGCTCGGCGCGTCCTGGGTCAGGTTAATGGCGGTTCCCGAGGGAGTGCCGGCCAGCTTGATCCTGTCGGGAGTGGCGGGATCAAGGATCACATAGTAGGTCGTTCCACTAACCAGCGGCCGAACGAGGCACCCGGGCACCTGCGAGTAGGTGACGGCGTCGCCGTTGGCGAAAGTCAGCTTGGTGAGACGGCTCAAGCCATCGAGCCCGTTGCCGACAAGGTCGATGACAGGGGTATGGACAAACGGGTTCATGTCGTCGCGCGAAGCTTCAAGGACAGCGGTGCCGCCCTGGGTTTGCGCCAACTGGATCTGGGTGCTGCTGACGAAAATGACCCATCGCTCAACCCTTGTCACGGCAAAGGTTCCCGGCGCCCGATAACCATAAATTACCTTTTCGCCTCCGGTAAAAGAATGGCCGGATGAGAAGGTAAGCGTCTTGGCGTTGGTGTCAAATGATGAGGCCTCCGCGTACTTGGCCACAAGCTGGACCGTGGTTGCCGAAGGCCTGAGGACCCTGTAGGTGGTGTCATCGACAAGGCCGATGGAACTGGCCGTCGACGGATCCTTCCGATAGAGCACCCGATCGCCCTGGAGAATCCTGGCGTCATTGACCCGGATGGATGAAGGATAAACCGTCTGGCCCGTCGGCACCTGAAGGGTGAAGGTCTCGTTGCCGGACAGCGATCCGTTGATGTCGATGTTCGTCGACCCGCCGACCGCCCTCAGGCTGATCGCCGTCGGACTGGTGACGAGCACCTCGTACTGGGTGCCGGAAGTGAGGCCGATAAGCGATGTTGAAGTGCTGGAGTACAGGACCTTGTCGCCCGTTGAGTATGAATGCCCCTTGGTGAAAGACAAAGTTTCCGCGGATATGCTGACGGCATCGGGAACCATGGCCAGCGCGGTCGTGATCGATGGCGTGAGGAACCCATGGACGGTTCCCAACGCGGAATCGGTTGCGGAAAGGGGCAGGAAAGTTCCCGCCGCCATGTTCGCCTTGCTGGTTGCAAGCCGGATGGTGAGGCTGCTGTCCACCTTGGCGTAATAGACCGTGTTCTCGGAAACACCGATGTTCTGCCGAAGGACGGATTCATCGGTGGCGCTGATTGAACCGCTTACGGCGACATCAACGCCAGCATCCACCAGCTTCACCCGGGCGGCATCAACAACAACCAAGTCATATGTATTGCCGGAAACAAGGGGGCTGATTGCAGATCCTGCGGCGACCACATAGCGCACCTTGACGCCCGCTTGGGTGATACCGTGCGCCGCGAGCAGTTCATGTGAACCTGAAAATCCGGACCCCGATAGGGTGATAGGGGTGGACTCGGAAGTCGTTAGCGCCAGCTTGATCGTGGTTGAGTCAACCTTGATGACCGCGTAGGTGGTTCCGCTGGTGAGATTGCCGATCGCTGTGCCCGACACCAGGCTGTACACGACGCGGTCACCCGTCGAAAGGCCGTGGGGGGAGGCGAAGGAAAGGGTGCCGTCAGCTTGTGACACTCCGGAAATGGAAACGGAGCCAAATGTGAGCTTGCCTGATTCGATGCCCTTGATGCGCAAACCACCGGTGGCTTGGTAAACAATCCTGTCCCCCTCTGCCAATCCCAGGTCGGTCGCGAGCGTCACCGAGTTGGGAGTTTGCCCGGTTGATGTCGAAGGAATGATCGCAGTGGCAGGCGCTGCAAGGTTCAAGTTGTTGGTGAAGTTGGAGGCCGCGACATTCACGGTGTCGGTCGTGACATCGGCATTGGCAATCGCGGATGAATTTCCGATGCCAAGTGAAACGCTGCTGTTGGACGGCGGAAGGCTCGTGAGTTGTATGAATGTGCCGGCATCGGCTTCATCGGCGGTTCGCGCCAACTTGACGAACTCGGTATCGTTGTAGGCAGTGGAAGGGTCATCCGCGGCATTGAAAATCACATAATAGGTGGCGCCGTCGGTGAGGCCGCCGATGGAGGGCGTGCCTCCATTCGAGTAGACAACCTCGTCGCCAGTTTCCAACCCATGGTCGGCACCGATGTAAATATTGCCCTTCACCAGGTCCACATTGCTGGAAATGGCATTGAAGCGCCGCCTGTCCGCCAGGTTGATCGAGGCGTTGTCTCCCAGGAGCGCCCTGACGGAACCTTCGGTCTTGGATTCGGTGCTGGTCGCCGAAATTCCCACCAGGGCGCCGCCCACCGCGGCAAATGCCTTGGAAAGGTTGGACACGCCGCCCGACGGGGTTGAAGTCTTGGCGATCAGGTCGAACGCGGCGCCATTGAGGGTGAAGTTGCTCCCGGTGCTGGCCTCGACCGTCGGATAGACATACGACTTGGGCAAGGACGCTCCCACCGAGATGGTGGTTGAAAAGACCGCGCCAATCGCCTCCGCGGACGACTTGGGAGTGGCATTGGCCGTGACAGACAACTTGCCAGTCAGAGTCATCGACACATTGGCGCCAAGCTTGGCCTTGGCCGAGGGGTTGATAGTTGTCGTGGCTTCCACGCCGGCGCCGGCAAACACGCCGGCGGCGACACCGAGGCCGTAGGTGGAACCGGTGGTGGCGTTGTCCGCCGTCACGGAGAAAGCGCGGACCGTCTTGCCCGCCACAAGTCCGACCTGCACTCCATCGCCGATCTGCGCCTCTGTCGAACCCGAACCCGTCGCGCGTGAGAGGGTAATACCGACCACCACGCCGCCGATTCCGCCGCCGGCGGCCTTGGAACCGAGATTACGGTTCGCCGAGGCCGAAACCGTTACTGAATCGGCCGACTGGATCTTGGCCCCCGAGGCGATGAACGCGAACTGGTTGCTGGTGTCCTTTACGACGGCGGCCTGGGCGCCGATGTTGACGATGCCACCAGACCCGGCGTAGGCCTCCGAACGCACGCTGCTTTCAAGGGATGAACTCACCAACAGGTCGCCGGTGAGGTTGATAACCGAATTGCTGCCGATGTAGGCCTGGGTATTGCTGTTGACGGTCACCACCGAAACGGCGGCGCCAAATGCCGCCTGCCCGACAGTGCCTCCGCCGGCAAGTGAGGAAACCGAGATTTTCTCCTTGGCCAACACAGTGGCGTTGGTCGCGGTCAGGGTCACTCCGGTGCCGATGAAGGCGTTCACCCCGCTGGCAGGCGGATTGGTGGCTTCCAATGCGGAGGAAGCCCCATTGGTTCCCACCGCGGCGGTGGAACTATTCTTGCCCGAGGTGATGTTGGAGGAGAGGTCGGAAGAGTTGCCACGGGTTTGGTTCAAGCCGGCCATGGACGGATAGGAACGGGCCTGCGGATCGGAACTGGCCGTGTAATTGCTGCCGGAGACCGTCCGCGAGGAACCCGATTGGGCGCCAAATCCGCTCATGCCATCCGTGATGGTCGTGTTGTTGCCATTGTCATTCACGGCCGAGGAGGTGGTGGCGCCATCCTTCGACCTGAGGCTGTCGCGGGCATTGTCATCGAGGGCCGAACCGAAATTGATCACCGAGACGGAAGCGCCAAGTCCCACCGCGCCGCCGGCGATGCTGACCGTGGTGCTCTGGATGTCCTTGTAGGACAATGCCTTCACATCCACATTCTTGGCGGCCTTCACGGACGCGCTGTCGCCGATGTAGGCGCTCGTCACATTCCGGTTGGTCGAAACATCCACGGCGCCGGACATCCCGACAAAGCCGCCGCCGACGGATGGGGCGATCGTCTTGTTGGTGCTGGAGTTCGCCGCCACCACCGTGACCGACTGGTCGGCACCAGCGACGCCCGTCCCGTTGTTGATCGAGGCGCCCGAATCGATGTAAGCCTTGGTGGTCGATTGGTACACGGCCACGGAAATGGCACCGGCCAGGCCGAGTCCAAAGCCCGCCGCTCCCGCCGCAACCACGCCGAACACATCCTCGCTTGATGTCGCCTGCACCACCACGCCCTTGGCGGTTGCCGAGGAGAACGAGGAACCTGAAAGGTCGGTCTTGGCGTCCGTTCCGCCACCGCCTCCCAGCGCCGTCACATTCGCCGATGTGCCGATGAAGGCACTTGTGTTCTTGACAAAATTGGTCACGGCAACGGATGCGCCGACACCGACGGCGCCGAATCCAACCCCGGCGGAACCGGCGATCAGGAGCGCGGAGGAATCATCGGCGGCCTTCACGGCGACCGTGCCGCTGGCATAAACCGTCGAGGACGAACCGATGCTGGCTGTCGTGGTGTTGTCGAATGAGTTGACGGCCACGGAACCGCCGATGCCGACATAGCCGCCAACGCCGATTCCGATGGCCACGGCGACAATACGGTCCGCGTTGCGGGCCAGCACATTGACATCGCCGCTGGCCGTCACCAGCGCGGATGAACCGATGGTCGCCTCGGTGACATGCTTCACCTTGGCCACCTGCACGCCCGCGCCGCCACCGCCCACCGACACGCCGACGCCGGCGGCACCCGCGACTCCGATGTGATAGAAGTCGCTGCCGGCGGCGACATGAACCCCTTGCCGGCTATCGATTGTCCCGGTTCGATCCTGGTTCACCTGCGCGTTATTCCCGATCGAGGCCCGCGTGGTGATCGTGCTCGCCGCGGCACTGCCGGAAAGGGCGACGCCTCCACCGGTGGCGGCGGAAAGCGTGACGGCCAACTGCTCGACGGTGTCGGAATTGACCGCTGTCACGCTCACGCCCCGCACCGACATCACATCGGGAACCGCCCTGCGCTTCGAGGTGAGGCCCGCCTCGCTGTAGCCATTGGGCGTGATCGCCGGTTCCGACTTGCCAAGGGGTTGAACTTTCTGGGTTCCCGAACCGGCGGAAGTCAAATCAATCGCGGTTCCCGCCCGGGCATTCTCAACGGTGGTGGCAAGCTTGATCCTGTTGGAACTTCCCGAAACGGGAATGGCGTAGTAGGTGGCGTCCTTGGTCAGGCCGCCGATGGCATTACCGGTGGACCGGTAAACGACCGGGTCTCCAAGCCGGTAATCACCAGCCGAATTCACTTGAATACTGTCATCGGTGGTGTTGACCGACCTGATTTCCGGGTCCGATACCGAGGTGAGGAAACTGCCGTTGGGAACGGAAGCGTAGGAACTGTTGGCCTTGGCGTTGACAAGCGCGCTGGCGCCGATGATGGCCTCGGTTGTCTTGTTGGTCACCGCCACGCCGAGGCCAAGCCCCGAAAACGCCGCGGATACGACGCCGATGTTCGTCGCGTCGCTGGCGGCCACCAGGAGGTTTCCTCCCGCCGTCGCGAGGGTGTGGTTTCCAACAACGGCACGCGTGCTGATCGATAGGTTAAGCACGGAAATCGACCCGGCCACGCTGACGCCCGAGGGACTGAAGGCCACGGTGGTGGCGATGGATACGATGTTCTCCTTCGAGATCGCCTCGACGGAGATGTCACCGGCGGCGTAAACCTCGGTGCGGTCGGTGGTCGAGGTGCCATTTTCAATGGAGGCCAGGGTTGTCTTGTTCATCACCCCGGCGTTGATGCCCGCGCCCACCCCTGCCGTGCCGCCAACCGCCAACGAACCCGCTCCCTCACTGATTCGGCTCAACGACGAGGCGAGCACCCTGACCGACTGCAGCGCGCCGGGTGTGGTTCCGCTAAGCGTGTTGATCCTCGCGCCCTTGTAGATGATTGCGGTCGTTTCCGACTTGAGTTCGGAGGCCGTGGCGCTGCCGGCACCGCCGCCGGAGGCGCCGCCACCACCCGCGATCGTCACCCCGGTGATGTCTTCGGTGTAGGTCGCCGTTACGGCAACTCCACGGAACGCCGTTGTCTCACTCTGGTTCGACTGGTTGACCGCGCCCGAATAAACCGATGCCGCGTTGCCATTGCCAAAGCCGGTCACCAGCACACCGGCCCCGATCCATGCCCGGGTCTTGGTGTTGATGATCGCGGTCACATTCGCGATCCCTGCCCCGACACTGCCCACGCCGATGCCAACTCCACCGGCGCCCAGGCCCTTGGTCAGTTCGTTGTGGGCCTCCACGATCACGGAGCCGTTCGCCCTGATCGATTTTCCGGAACCGCTGACATAGGCCTGAATGTCGTTGGAAATCACATGGATGGCAATCGATCCGCCAATGGCGCTGGAAGAACCGCCAGCGCCGCCTACCGTGGCCGTGGTCATCTTGTAGGCGCCAAGCGCCCGGACCGTGACATCACCCGCGGTGGAGGTCAGGGTGGAGTTGTCGGCGTAGGCCTTGACGGTATCGTTGATTGCGTAGCCCACGATCGCCGCGCCGCCCGCACTGCCGCCAAGGCCAACTCCCACACCGAAGGTGCCCGAATCGCTTTCCGCCTTGTCATTGGCCAGGATCGACACAGTTCCCGAGGCGGTTATCGTTGAATTCTCAACCTTGGCGACAACTGTTTTCTGGATGACATTCACGACCACGGCGCCACCGATGGCGCTGGTTCCGCCACCGGCGCCAGCGATGGTGACGGTGATGACCTTGGCGCCGCTGTCGGCCTTCACTTCAACACCGCCCGAACCTGCCGTCACGGTTGAGTTGCCCGTAATGGCCGCGGTGACGGAGTTGAGGATGTTGTTCGTGCCGAGCGAAACGCCACCGGCGCTTTGCGCCGAGATGCCGATGCCACCCGCGCCCATGTAGATGCTGCTGGTGTCGAGCGCGCGGACAAGGACTCCGCCACCCGTACCCGATGCCGCCAGCGTGGAGTTGTTGACGGTCGCCTCGATCGTGTTGATCACCAGGTTCACGATCACCGATCCGCCCATGGCGAATCCTTGTGTTCCGCCGCCAACCCCCAGGGCGATTCCCGTGATGTTGGCCTGCCCCGAGGCCTGGACAACGATGCTGCCGGCCGTGGAGGTCGCCGTGGATCCGTCGATCCGCGCCTTGACGATGTTGGTGATCACATTGGCGGTGAGCGCACCGCCGCCGCCCTTGGCTCCAATTCCGATGCCGCCGGCACCGATGCCGATCGTCGTCTGGTCCTGGGCCATCACCGAGATCGACTTGCCGGCGGTTACCGTGCTGCCGGATACGATTTCCGCTGTGATCTCGCTCTTGTTGACATTCACGGGAAGCGAACCGCCAATGGCATTTCCCGAACCGCTGCCCGCCACCCCGATGCTCACCGATACGATCTGGGCCTCGTTGAGCTTGGCGTCGTCACGCGTCGGCAACTCGATCGCGACGGAAGCACCGTTGGCCTCGAGGGTTGACGGGGCCGTCGCGCCTGGCGCGGAATCAAATCCGGCGGTCACCGATACCTCGCCGCTGGAGGAGGTGACCGTGGAATTGGAGATGCGTCCGGTGGTCTTGTTGAGGATGTCGTTGGTGGCCAGGGCCACGCCCACGGCCGTGCCGGTCCCTGAAAGCGCCAGCGAGCCGGTGACTCCGATGATGCGCGCCTTGTCGGAGGCGCTCACGATGATATCCCCGCCCGCCAAGACCTGGGAGCGGGTGGCGCCAAGCGCGCGGATTTCCGCGAGGACCGTGTTGCGGATCAGGTTGATGGCCAGCGAACCGGCGCCGGCGGAACCCGTGCTGGACCCCGAGCCCCCCACGGCAATGCCAACCACCAAGGTCGGCGCGTCGGCCGACACCGTCACCTTGCCCGATGAGGTGTCGACGCGCGAACCCTCCACATACGCCCTCACCGTGTTGGTGATCACATTGGCCGTCGCCGCGGCGCCCACGGCCGTTCCCTTGGTCGATATGGCGATGCTGCCCGCGGCGCCGCCGACGGTCGACTCGTCCGTGGCGGTGAACGAGGCATCCTTCGTTCCGTACCAAGTGGAGCTGGTCGCGTACGCCTCGGTCGTGTTGATGATCACATTCGTCGAGACATTGCCCGCGTAGGCGCTGCCCTGGGCCGCTCCGGCCCCGCCGACGGCGATGCCCACGATCAGGTTGCGCGACCTTGCGGAAACCGTCAAGCCGCCGGTGTAACGCAACCCGGCGGAACCGATTGTCACGCCACTCAGGTACGACCGCGTGGTGTTGCGGATGTCGGCATAACCGATGCCGGCGCCGCCGGATGTATCCTTTCCGATAGCGATGGCCGCCCCGATGGAAATGATCGTTGAATCATCATAAGCCGTGAGCGAAATGCCTATTTCCGTTGAGGATCCGGTTAACCCGCCAAGCGTGCTTGCCGAAATGTAGGCTTCCGTCGTGTTCTCGATCTGGTTGACGGCGAGCAGGCCGCTGGCGGCATTTCCACCGGTCGACAATCCGACGGCACCGGCCAGTGAAACGATCCTGGCCCTGCCGTCGCCTGGATTGTCGGATGTCGCCGACAGGCTTAGTCCGCCCGCGGAGAAATTGATGGTCGATCCGCCCACGGACGCGCGCGTCTTGTCCTTGACCTTGTTCACGGCGATGGCCGCGCCGATCCCTTTCTTGCCGCCGTAGGAAACGGCGCCGGCCACGGAGACAATCAGGCTGTTCGTTGTCGAGGCAAGGCTCGCGTTCCCACTCAGGCTCAAAACGGCGCCTTCGCCGATATCGGCAAGCGTGTTCATCGTCGAATTGTTGGCGGAAACCGACCCGGAAACAGCGGTTCCACTGTCAGCACCGGGGACCGTGGCCACGCCCGCGGCCAGCGAGACGATGATACCTTTGCCGCTGGATATCATCCCGAGACTGGGTGCCGTCAGTTGCACTTGCCCAAGGTAGGCCTCCGTGGTGCCGCCCAGCGTGTTGATTGACAAGGCCCCGGCAATTCCTTTGTTCCCCTTTTTGGGATCGGTGTTGACTGCGGCGGAACCGGAAAGCCCGGCAACCGTCATGTTGTTGACGGCTTCAAGCGTGACGGAACTTGTGGCGCTGATCTCGCCCTGGGTGCGCACGAAGGCGCGAGCATTGTCACTCACTCCCGCTGGAGAGCTGAAATCACCATATCCATTGAGCACCACGGCGCCGGAAATCCCGATTCCCGACTCACCGGAGTCGTCGGCCTGCGGTAAGGCACTACCCTGCCCGCCACTGCCGCCCACGCCTTGGCCACCTGATGATTGATTGCCGGAAGAGCCAGCGCCACCCGGCGGAGTTGCCGTTGGCTGGGCCGACTTCACCGCCGCGGCGATCGCGGCACCCACCATGGAACCCTTGTTCCGCGCATACACACTCAACGGACCCGCGATGTTCATCGTGGAAGTCCGCGTGGTGCCGTTCCTTTCCCCGATGGACGCCTCCGTGTTGCGGGTCAGGTCATTGATGGCCAAGGACACGCCGAAACCCTGGGAACTGCCCCTGATCAGGCTTCCAGCCATGCTGATCACAACGGAGAGGTCGGTCGCGTCAATCTCAACGATGCCTCCGGCATAGGTCATTCCCGAGGCGATGTTCGAGACTGTCTTGTTGTTGAATTGGGTGTAAATGGCGGTTCCGGAAAATCCGAATTTTCCGGCCTTGGCGCCGGCTCCAGCCATAATCATGTCGAACAAT
Organism: Planctomycetota bacterium; assembly: GCA_016873225.1. Lineage (GTDB taxonomy): Bacteria > Planctomycetota > Planctomycetia > Gemmatales > Gemmataceae > REEB421. The sequence goes on from VGXS01000003.1 coordinate 134,174, forward strand.
CGGGTGTCGCTATGAAGATAAAGGCCCGAACTGCCCGTCCGCATGTCGACCGAGGGCATGATCAGGGCCTCGGTGTTGTTGTCCCCAATGATCACGGAGACCACCCCTCCCGCTCCGCCCTTCTTCGAATCGGCACCGGTCGGACTCGCCTGCACCATCTTCCCCATGCTGTTCTTATTCAGCTCGCCGGTCGTTTTCGTGTCCAAGTTGGGGTTCAATTGGAGGTTGAACACCCCGGCAAGGCGCGAGTGCTGGGAAAGCATGTCGGCCTTCACGAAGACCTTCTGGGCATCAGTCTGGTGGCTGGGCTTCTTGTTGATTGCCGTCACAACGGGCGCAGAATAGGTCCTCGAGGGATCGATCCATCCGACGATAGCCTGGGTGTTGAGGTTGTAGGTCTGAACCTGGATGGACCCGGAGATCGCCAACTCGCCCGCCGGAGCCCCCGAAGCCTGCGTCCAGTTATTCAACTGCAGGTAGCCGAGTCCGGTCTTGGCCAAGGCGGTGTTCATCATGATCCCGAAAAGGTCATCACTGTTCTCACGCTTGTTGTCATCCTCGAATTCGCTCTCTTCTTCCTCACTGGCTCCCGGGCCCGGAATCAAGAACGGGCTTTTGGTCTTGGCCTCGATGCTGGTGAGGCCCGAGGCATCCAGGGTCGCTCCCTGCTCGACCAGCACGCGCGAGGAGTAGCTGTAGACGCCCACGGACATGGCAACCGTGACGGTCGTCTTGGCGCCGGCCTGGTCCGGATCCTCGGAAACCGACGCGATCGCCCTGGTCGTCATCTGGTCGCGGTTGCGAACCATCGTTTTGATCGACAAGTCTGTCAACGACTCAAGCACGGCCGATTGGCGAACAATCGTAGCAACATGGATGTTGGCGATCTGAATACCAAGGCTACCTGTCACATTGGACATCTGCTCGCCGGTCTTTTTCGTGAATTCCTCTTTGGCGGCACTACTTGAGGAATTTGAGGAACCGAGGCCAAGCAACCCCTGGATGGCGCCAAGGGCGCGGCTTCCGGCGTCCTTGGCCGCCATTGCTAGCGGGGAATCGGCGATGATCTTGCCGATGTTTTCTGAGTTGATGGACCTTGTCGACCCGACGCTTTCCGACAGGATTTCAATTCCGCCGGGTGAAGCCGTAACTGTGTGTTCAAGCCCGGTCATCCGCGTCGGCCCGAGCTCGATACCGACAAACGGATCGGATATCGATACCAGGCGGTGGGAGCCTGTTTGGCCACCGGACCTCAGGTTGACGGCCACAGGCGAGGTCGCAAGTGCGTCGGACTTGGCCTTGGCAAGCCGCACGGTAGTGTCGGAATCCCGGATCACGAAATAAAACTGGCCACTCACCAGTCCCTCGATCGGCCTCCCCGAAACGGTCTGATAGTAAACCCTTTGACCGGTCGACAATCCATGGGAGGAGGGAAACGCCAACTGCTCCGCAGCCGTGTTGACCTCGGCGACGATAGAGGAACCCGTCCGCTGCTGGCTTTTGACCTCGATGCGGGAGGAAAGCTGGAAAGTCGTGGAACCCGAGGAGTCGAAATCGGCGGTGATGTCGGCAATCGGGACAAAAAGATGGTTTCCCACCCCGGCGCTGGTCAGGTTGATAACGGCGCCATTCCGGGTGGCGGAAAGCTTAAATTTCCGTTTGGCGGAATCAACGCTGGCGGTGTAATAAGTTGTTCCGGAGGCCAGTCCGCCGATATCCGCTTGCCCCGCCTCACCATTGTCGGTTCTACGATACACAATCGCCATCCCGTTGGATGGAATCGTGTCATTGTCAGAGAATCGAATGGTGTCGTCGTCTGGGACAACCCCTTGGGATTTGATGCTGGCGGCGGCGTCAGCCAATCGGAGTCTTGTGCTGTCTTCCTTGATCACCAGGTAGGTTTTGTCGGTCACCAATCCGGCCGGATCATTCCCAGAACCTGTCTTCGCCAAAAGGATGGAATCGAAGGTGTTCAACCCATGGGCCGAGCTGAAAGTGAGAAGGTCGGTGGAAGCCGATCCATTGCTTATGGTTTTCGAAGGATCGGAGATCGTGATCCTGGGAGTGGCTAGCGTGTGCCTGGAACTGTCGCTGGCGGTGAATGAGCCAAGGCTGACAATCTTGTGGAACCGCTGGCCGCCAACGGAAGTTCCCGCTGTCGTGATCACGGATCCATTGGCCGTGTTCGCCAAGCTGAAGCCATTGTCGGTTTTGCCAACGACAAAGTAGACCCTACCAATCCCCAGATCTGCTATGTCCCCGGTTCCGCTTGCCGTTCCCCTGTAAACAACCCGGTCCCCGTCGGCCAATCCATGGGCGGTCGAGCTAAAAACAGTGGATGTGGCCGAGGCAACCGTGACGGGAGATGAATTTGCGAGCCACAGGGATGTGGTGCCTGATTCGCCCCGCCTGGGTATCGCCAGGTAGGGGGACCCGCTGGTCAGTCCCTGTATGTCGGAACCGCCACCGGAACGGTTGTAGGTCAACGCGTCGAAGGCGCCGACATTGATCCCGGAAGGAACGCCGATGGTGGAGTCCGCGACATTGACGCTTCGAATGTCGGATAGTTCGGTGACAAACGCGATGCGATTGGGGGAATCGATCACCGCCTTGTACGGCGTCGACTTCTGGAGACCGCCCGGAACGACCACCCCGCTTATCAGGTTGATCGACACGCTATCACCCGTCACAAAACCATGACCACCGCTGGTGATCACCGAATTGGTCGCCATGTCGAAGCCAGTTATCGAACCCTGGCCAGTGGATCCCGCAATGAGTTCATGGCCCTGCGAATTTGCGGGCGATGAATCGAAAAGTATGGGCTGGCCAAGAAACGCGGCCTCCCTGGTGGTTGCGAGCCTCATGGAGGTGCTCGAATCACGGATCACGAAGTAGGCGCCACCAAGCACCAAGCCGGGAATGGCGCCGGCGTCGCTGGCCATGTTCGAATTCAGGTATGTGACCTTGTCACCGGTGGCAAATGGAATCGCCGCGGTGAAGGAAAGGACTCCCGTGCCGGCTGTGATGCCCGTTACCGTCGCTGAAGTTGATGAACCGGTTGCCGCCTCCCGGGTCTTCTTTTTCAGATAATTTCCATCAAAGCCAGAAGGATTGGCGGAAACCTCGGAAAGCGCGCCGGTTAATGCCGTCGATGCCGCTTCGCTGGCGATAACCGCGTTAGCCTGTGTCCGTAGAAGCCAAAGCCTGGTTCGCCCCCAACGGATTGACGCCGTGGTGCCAACCCCGCCAGAAGCTGAAACCACCTCCGCTGGAGAAGCCTCGGCCTTGGCGAGCGTTTCGGCCATCTTGAAGGTGCGGGCCCCGGTCTTGACAATGTAATAGGTCGAGCCCGAAGTGGCTCCGGTAATGGCGCTGTTTCCTGATTCAAACACGACGGGATCCCCGGTGTTGAATGGAAACGGGATATTGGTCGTGAATTCTCCACCGGACAAGGCCGTTATCGCGTATTGCTGGCGCCCGGCGGGGTCGGCAACTGCGTAGACAATATCATTGTGGGCCAAGTCGGTGAGGCCTGAACCATAGGCGGCCTTGTATGTGAGGGCGATGTTTTCCGTCAGCTTGAGGGCCTCGAATGTCCCCTCCAGGATAACACCTTGCTCCTCAGGAACTGGAATGAACTCCTGGTTTTGCGAGGAACTGTCGGACCCGGTGTAAGCCAGCGAGGGCGCTAGCGAAAACGCGATGACCTGACCGTTGTTGATTGAGGCGAAGGCAGAGTCGTAAGCCGCGGCCCGGGTTGAAGCGAGGCTGGTTCCGTCCTGCGTATTGCGCAGAAGCCTGAACAAGGATGAGCCCGCCCCTGATGTCAGGTTGATTGGGATGGCCGTATCAGCCTTGGCATCATCCTCCGTTTTGGCCAGCTTGATCTGGGTGGATGAAATTCGGATCACGAAGTAGTTGTTGGGAACAAGGGTGTTGTTGACCTTTGAACCCAGGCTGAGGCCGCCAATCGAATCCGATCCCGATACGCGGGTGAATTGAACACGGTCGCCTGTTTGGAGGTTATGGGCCTTCGTCAGGGTGATGACCTCATTGGCCGAGTCCACCGAGGCGATGTCAGCCAATCCAATGTCATAGTCGTATTTGGTAAGGGCTGATTCGGCAGTGGCTTTGGCTTCGGCTACCGTCTTCGCGGCCGGTGCCAGCCAGATCCTGCCATTGTCGCCTGGAGAAATTACCACGCGATAGGTCGCGCCATCAATCAGGCCAGGAATCGGCGCCTCCGATGGGTTGTTGAACACCACGGGATCACCCGAATCCCAAACCGTGTTGCCTACTATGTTCTCGTACAAGTCCTCCGCCGCCACGATATTCAGGATCTGGCCTCCCAGCAGGTGCTTGCCGGCATCTGGCACACCAACAGGCACCGCTTGGGGATAAAAAATGTGCTTTCCACTTCCGGATGTGGTCAGGCCAATTGGAGACCCACCGGGAGTGGCAGCCAGCTTGAATGAATTCGAGGTCGATTCGATTACATAGTAGATCGATTGGCTTGTCAGGCCGCCAATTTCCAAACCCTCGGTTACATAGGCCACGGGTGTGCCATTGGAAAATGGCGCGTTTGTTGAAATTGTTTTACCGGAAACGCTGATCGCCGAAGAGGCGACATCAACACGCGAGTTGCTGCTGAACAGCTTGATGGCGCTGGCACCTGTCTTGAGGACAAGATACCGGCCGTTGTCAGTCAGTCCGATGTCATTCCCGCCATTCAAGCGGGTATAGGTAAGAAATTCCCCATCATGAAACCCGTGGGCGGCGGAGGTAGTCAACTCGCCGGTTACAACATTTGCTTGGGCGATTGTCTCGCGCGACTGCAGGTACGGCACTTCGGAAATGTCGATGGCCGTTCCAGCCATCGCCTCGGACCTGGTGGCCGCGAGCCTGATCCGATCGTTGTCGACCTTGATGACATAGTAGGTCGTCCCCTCAAGCAAACCGGGAACCAAGCCGCCTTCTCCGGCCGAGTAGGCAAGCTGGGTTCCGGTGGACAAGCCATGGGATCGAAGCGTGATTTCATTGCTGACGGTGTTCACGGCCGTCCTGGGAACGAATTTGCCCGTGTATTCACCGCTAAAGGCGGCGGAGCCTTTCGCTATCACCGTGCCCCTGACATCCGTGAGGATGTTCGAGTTGGTGATGCTGAAATTCGTCGATATGGTTCCGTCGTTTCCTTTGCGATCGTTCTGGATCATGGCGTTGTTCTGGGCCGCGCTTTCTCCGCCCGATTTTATGGATACGGAAGACCCACTAATAGTGGCACCTTGGTCTATCCTGGTGAGCACATCCTGTTTCACCACTCCCGCGGTGGCAACGAACCGGTAATCGGCCCCGTTGCCGTAGGTCTTCGCGATGATGGCTTTGGTGACCTTGTCTTCCGTTACTTTTGGTTCCTCACGCTCGTAAACCGCTTCGGCAGATGCGTTGGCGGCGCCCTTCGCCTCGATCTCGACCTCGCCACCAGCACTTATCGTGCTCGCACCGATGGTGAGATTCGATTCGGCATGTCCCCAACTGAAGGCGAAGGCCAATCCCTGGAGGATCTTGGGGACCTCCCTTTGATCACCGGAATCTTGTTTGATCGTCGGAATCTTGAACCAGTTCTTGGCGGCGGCCTTGGCCTCAGCCGTAGACTCGGCATTGATCTTGATGTTGTCAGACGCGGTGACGACGACCGAATTTCCAATGCTGATGTTGGCCTGGGCGGTGCGGGCCACCAGCGCAACCGGCAGGCTCGTGAAGGGAAGTTTATCGCTCAGCTTGTCCAGGATGAGCGTCATGAACGAGGCGGCGGCGGAGGATCCAACCGAGTCCTCGCCAAACATGGCTTTGCCTATTTCATCAAGCACGGGATAATCCCCGGCGTTGCAATAGAGCAGGACATTGGCGCCCCTGATCGCCGCACCTGCTTGGATGTCAAGTTTGGCCTCTCGTTTGGTCATTGCGAGGTCTTTGAACGAAAGCGGGTTCAGCGACAGGTTATAGTTTTTGGCCTGAAGCCCGATTTCCCCACCCCTGATGCTTGTTGCGCCTCCAGTGTCGGCCAGAATCCTAGAGTTTGCTCCGACTACAATCTTTGGATAGTTGAATCCAACATTGAGGACCGGGTTGTAAGGGTCAGCGTTGGCGACACCCATCTTGATGTCGCCCGATTTTGCGATACTGGGAACCGTCGTGCTTGCGTGCCGACCAATGAGTGTCGCATCTGAGGGCGTGAAAGTTGGCGAACTGTCGATCTTGCGGGTGGATATCGTCACGCCGTCATTGATCGTGATCGAATTGAGGCCGCCAGTCACCGGGTTCCGGATCAGAAGGTCGCCGCCATTGGTAAGGATGTTGCCGTTGACCGTGACATCAATCGGCAGATACGGGTCGCCGGCTCCAAGCCCGAAAATGGCCAGCGGTGTGGCGCCGACGGGCGATGTCTGGATGGAGATGTTCTTGCCCAGGCCGACGAAGTTTCCGACATAGACCGTGTCGACATAGAAGAGTTGCACGAGCAGGTCGCGGTCGTCCCCGGCCTTGCGGCGGTATCCGTCATTCGACTTGTCGGTCCAGTTCGTGCCGTCCTCGCTCCAACGGACATATCCGCTTGAATCGGTGCTGATATAAATCTTCGAGTTGATCTGGCCGGTGCCGCAGAGGTTCAGCACATAATTGCTGGTGTCGGAATCGACATCACTATCTGGATACTCCGCCAATATCGCGGGAGCCAGCCTTTGTTCGAGCACTTCAAACTGCAAGTGGGCCAAGGAGGGCCTGCGATGCCCTTTCCTCCCGGCCTTGCGTTGCCTGAAGTATCCCAGTCGTTCGATGAGTCGGCATTTGCCAAAAAAGCCAAGAGCGCTGCTGACATATGTTCGCATGGTGTCTTCCTATTCGTTGCCGCAGGCGCCGTGTTTTTATTTCGGAGAACCAAATCGGATGGGTCTCTCAGATTTCGACCGTTTCTTCAAGCGGGGCCAAGCCTTGGGATTTCTTCGAAAGGCCCTGATCTGTCCACATGATCCCAATACCTCACCTAGCCGGAGAATTTCCCCCAAAAGCAAAAGTTTACCTTTCTAATGTCGCACAATTCAACCGAAAGCACCAAACCCAAAAAAATTTCATCATCACACAAGATCGACACAATCGACACCAACTTGCTTAAAAAAATATATATTATAGTATATTTTGCAAAGTTGCTTACCCCGATGTTTATGGCATCATGCTGCCGTACTCGATACCTTTCCCGGGGTTCCAACCATGAGTCGATTCATTATCTGGTTCGGATGCGTTTTCCTCCTAGGGATTTTGGGTTGCGGCCAACACTCAGGTCCGATCTCGAATCCAAATCAATCAACAAGCAAGCCTATCATCGGGGTTTCCCTGCTCACCATGGAAAATCCCTTTTTCCGCGTGATCGGAAACACCATCCAGAAGGAAGCGGCAAGCCATGGCTTTGAAACGCTCGTGGTGAGCGCCGACAAGGATGCTTCGAAGCAATCCAACCAGATGCAGAATTTCATCGTCCGCGGTGCCCGCGCCATTGTCATCAGTCCTTGTGAATCCAAGGCCATGGTTCCGGCCATCAAGGAGGCCAATCAGGCGGGCATCCCCGTTTACACGGTGGATATCCCTTGCCGGGAGGAAGGAGTCCGGATTGTCAGCCAGGTGGCCACCGACAACCTCGGCGGAGGGCGGGAAGCGGCCAAGGCGATGATCGAGGCGATCGGCCCGTTGGGAGGGGATGTCGCCATCCTGCATTTCAAGCAGGCCGAAAGTTGCCGCCTCAGGGTAGAGGGGTTCCGCGAGGTAATGGCCGCTCACAATGCTTCGATGCCCGGAAAAGTGAACATCGTGACCGAATTGGAAGGCGGCGCCGCCCGCGATACCTCCTTCAAGGCCACCGAGGACGCGCTTCAGGCCCATCCGGGACTGAAGGGAATCTTCGCGATCAACGATCCCTCGGCCTTGGGAGCCAACGCCGCTTTGGAAAAGGCTGGCAAGGACAAGACGGTGGTGGTTGTCGGGTTTGACGGGCAACCCGAGGGCATCGAGGCCATCGCGCAAGGGAAAATTTACGCCGACCCCGTCCAATTCCCCGACCGCATGGGCCGTGAAATCGTGCAAGCGATTGTCACCCACTCGAGGGGCGAACCGGTCAAGCCCGAGATCCTGATACCCACCAGCCTCATGCGCCGGGCGGATGCCCTCAAGGCCGTTGCGAAATGAACGAGCGCTTCGGAGCGAACCGGATTGCGCTGGCCCGATGGCTCGATGAATACGGGATGCTGGCGGTGCTGGGCGCGGTGGTCATCGGCTTGTCCGTCGCGACTGTCCGCCCCCATGAAACATCCGGAAGGGAAGCTGGAATCCGCTTGGGTGAGTCGCTTTCAAGAAAAGCATCAAGCGGCGGATTTGCTGTCATCGCCGCTTCCAGCCAATTGGAAAAGCAGTTCGTGGAAGGGTTTCGCGACGCGTGCGCCAGGTCGGGTTGCACTGCGGCCGGAATCGCCGGGGACCCGGCGGACGCCAGAAAGTTGCTGGAATCGATCGCTGCCCTACCCGAATCACCTGAAGCCATCGCCTGCTCCAAAACCGCGGCCGACTGGATCGTCATCCGCGACCGGGCCTCGCTGTTTCCCTCGCTGGCCGCGGTTCCGCTGGTGATTCCGGGCGAAGGATCATGGCCGGCGTTCCTGACGCGCGACAACCTGCTGAACATCGGCAACCAGATCGCCGTGATTTCCTTTCTGGCCATCGGCATGACAATCGTCGTGGCCACGGGTGGAATCGACCTGTCGGTCGGTTCGCTGGTCGCTCTTTCGGGGGTATTGGCGGCCGACTTCATACAAGCCCATGGCGGGGCGGAAGCGACCACGGCCGTCATGGTCGCGGGGGCATCGCTGGGAATCGCCGCGGCGACGATTTCCGGCATGGCTTCCGGAATCGTGGTCACGGCGCTTGGAGTGCCGCCATTTCTCGCGACATTGGCCACGATGCTGGTGGTGCGCGGCACCGCCCTGGAATGGACCGGGGGTGAATCCATTGCCGCCCTGCCCGGCAGCTTTGTCTGGCTGGGCCGGGGAACCATGGGGCCCATTCCCGTCGCCATGGCGCTCATGGCCGGGCTTTACGCTTTATTCCACTTCATCATGACAAGATCCGTCGCCGGGCGTCATTGGCTGGCGATCGGCGGAAACACGATGGTGTCCAGGCTTGCCGGAATTCCCGTCGGCAGGATGGTGACGATGGCCTATGGAGTTTCAGGATTCCTTGCCGGATTGGGTGGCATTGTTCTGGCCTCCCAACTCAGGAACGCCTCTCCGACCTATGGCGACGGCTACGAACTCACGGTGATCGCCGCCGTGGTGGTGGGAGGCGCCAGCCTGTCGGGCGGCAGGGCCGGAATGCTGGGAACCCTCACGGGCGCCTTCCTGATCGCCACGATCCAAAACGGCATGAATCTTCTTGGTGTCAGCCCTTTCGTGCAGAAAATCGTGCTGGGAAGCGTCATCCTCGGTGCCGTGGTCATCGATCGGTGGAGGCAGGCGCTCATGGCGCGAATCAATCATTGAAGCCATGGGCCATCATCGCCCTCGCCTGCTATAAAGTTGTTGTTGATGTCAATCGACATCCCAGGCGTTTCCGCCGGCTCTCCCCCGCTGGGAACCTCATCGCCCTGTTTCCCGGGAGTTTCGCTCGCCATGTCCGTTGCCACCTCGCCAGCCACCCGTGAGGCCCTTGCCCGGCAGGACCAGGAAATCAGAATGCTCGAGGATCTGCTCAGGCAGTCCATCGAGCGGTTGGCCGGCCGTGAGGTTCTGGCCCGCTTTGACCGGGTGCGGGACGCCTCGGTGGCCCTTCGGAGCAAAGGGTCTCCCGAGGATGCGCGCTTTTTGCGGGAGTTCCTGGAATCGCTCGACATTCTGGCGCTCAGGGAACTTATTAGGGCCTTCACGATTTATTTCGACCTCAACAACCTCGCCGAGCAGCATGCCCGCATCCGGGCCATCAGGCGCCGCATACGCTCCCAGCATCCAAGTCCCATGGCCGAATCTTTCAGCGAGGCCGTTGTCAGGCTTCGGGAGAAGAAGTTCCCCGCCTCGGAACTGGCGAAAAGGCTGGGAAAGCTGCACATCAGCCCCGTGTTCACGGCGCATCCCAGCGAGGCGCGCAGGCTCACGATCCTGGAAAAATTGGCCGCGATTTCCAATGAGATCGACAGGCTCGATTACCACGAGCTTCTTCCCGAGGAAAATACCGCCAGCATGGAGGCGATCCGCCAGCACATCGAGATTCTCTGGCTCACCGAATCGGTTAGGGCCGAGCGTCCCAAGGTGATCGACGAGGTGCGGCAAGGCCTGGAAGTGGTGGAAGGGAGCCTATTCGATGTGGTTCCCAAGCTATACAGGCTCATGGAAAACGCCCTTCGGGAAATCTATCCCGAGCACGATTGGAAACTTCCGGCCATCCTGCGCTTCGGCTCCTGGATCGGCGGCGACAGGGACGGCCATCCCGATGTGATTGCCACGGTCACAGCCGAGACCGTGGCGCTGCATCAGGCGACCATCATCAAGCACTACCGCGCGCAGGTGCTCGAACTCGGCAAGCACCTCAGCCATTCGGGCAAAAGGATATCCCTCGGCCAGCGGTTCATCGATGACCTGAGGCAGGAGGCCGGATTGCTGGGATTGCCGGATAACCGCCTGCAACGCGAACCGTTGCGGCAAAAATGCCGGCATGTGGCCAGGAAACTGGAACTGACACTTGCCCGGCTCGAGTCACCGCGCCCCGGCTGGACCGATGCGCCCCGGCAGGCGCCCACAACCGTCTACACCGACCCGAATCGGCTCAAGGCCGACCTTGAGGCGATCCGAGGTGAATTGGCCACCAACCAGGCCACGGCCGCCGCGGCGATGCTCGATCAACTGATCCGCAAGGTGGATGTCTTCGGCCTGCATCTGCTCACGCTCGACATCAGGCAGCATGCCGACAGGCATCGTTCGGCGATCGCCGAAATCCTCGCGCATGCCGGAATCGAACGCGATTACGAGAAACTCGGGCCGGAGGAAAAGCTCACCCTTCTGGCCGACCAACTCACCCTTCCCCGGCCCGTGATCCCGGCGCACCTTGTGTTTTCAGCGCCGACCAACGAGGTCATCGAGACATTCCGAACCGTCAGCGCCATCCTCGAGCACCAATGCCCCGAGGCGATCGAGAACTGCATCATCAGCGGCACAGGCGATGCCGCCCACCTTCTGGAAGTGCTGCTGCTGGCGCGCGAGGCCAGGCTTTTCAGGCCTTCCGAGGGGATCAGCAGGATCAACATCATTCCCCTGTTTGAAACACTCGAGGCCCTCAGGCAGGGACGGGAAATCCTCCAAAGGCTCATGGATGTCCCCTCATGGCGGGAGCATGTCGTCCTGCGGGGTGACCTCCAGGAGGTGATGATCGGATATTCCGACAGCAACAAGGAAAGCGGTTTCGTGCAATCGGCCTGGGCGCTGCACGAGATCCAGCGCGACCTCGCCGAGTTCGGCCGGGAAAACGGCATCAGCATCCGTATCTTCCATGGCCGGGGCGGTTCCGTGGGCCGGGGAGGCGGGCCGGCCAACCACGCGATCCTCGCGCAGCCGCCGGGCGCCGTGAACGGTTCCCTGAGGATCACCGAGCAAGGCGAGGTCATCGCCGACCGTTACGGGCACAAGGCCATCGCCATGCGCCACCTCGACCAGGTGGCCAACGCCGTGCTCCGGGCCAGTTTGGGACTCGACCACGGAAAGGTGGAACACGCCTGGGAGGCGCTGATGGACCGGCTCGCCTCGGCGGCGCGCAACCATTACCGCGATCTGGTTTATTCCAATCCCGACTTCCTCTCGTACTTCACGCAGGCGACGCCCATCAGCGAGATATCACAGCTTCGGCTTGGATCCAGGCCGGCCAAGCGTGGCACCACCACCTCGATCGAGCAGCTCAGGGCCATCCCCTGGGTTTTCTCATGGATGCAGTCCCGCCACACCCTTCCCGGATGGTTCGGCCTGGGCACCGCCCTGGCGGGGGCGATCGCGGAATCGCCCGAAAACCTCCCCATGCTCAAGCGGATGTACTCGGCCTGGCCATTCTTCCACGCGCTCATCGACAACGCGCAGATGATCCTCGCCAAGGCCGACATGAACATCGCCAGGCTCTATGCCGACCTTGTTACCGATGCCGGCATCTCCGGCCGGATCTTCGGCGCCATCGAATCGGAATATCAGCGGGCCGTGGCCGGCCTCTGTTCCATCACGGGCCAGTCGGCACTCCTTGACAACATGCCAATCCTCAGGGATTCCATCGGACGAAGGAATCCCTATGTCGATCCGCTGAGCCTCATCCAACTTGTGCTTCTGAGAAGGATTCGCGAGGGGGGAGCGGACAAACCGGCTCTCCTGGAGGCGGTGCTGGAAAGCATCAACGGAATCGCCTCGGGGCTGAAAAACACCGGTTGATCAGGCGAAGATCGACCGGATCACCCTGCCGCCCTCCACGAGCGAGACCTCGCGACCGAGGCTGTCGGTGATCCGTGTCTCCGAGTCGATGCCGAGCGCGTGGTAAAGGGTGGCGGCGAAGTCCTCGGGTGTCGCGGCATCGCTGATCGCGTGGGCTCCGTCCTTGTCCGACTGGCCAACCAACCCTCCGCCACGGGCCCCGCCACCGGCGATCAGGGCCGGAAACAGGAAGCTCCAATGATCGCGGCCCCATTGCGCGTTCGCCCGAGGCGTGCGGCCCATTTCGCCAAGGGCCGTCACCAGGGTGCGCCCCAGCATGCCTCGGACTCCAAGGTCCTCGATCAGGGCCGACAAGGCTTGGTCCAGGGTCGGCAACAGGTGGCTTCGGACATCCGCCGAATGGGTATGCGAGTCCCACGAGTATCCATCCACGCAGTCGTAGTGGACGGTGACGAACCGCGCCCCGGCCTCGACGAGTCGCCGCGCCGCGAGGCACGACTGTCCCATGAGGTGGCGGCCGTACCGGTCCCTCATCCTGCCGGATTCCTGGCGAAGGTCGAGGGCTGAACGGACCTTCCCGGAAGTGAGCAGGGCCAAGGCCTTCTCACGGAATCGGGACGAATCGCCATCGGGCCTGGAGTCGAACGCCCGCCGGACCTTGTCGATCTCCTCCAGCACGGCGACCCGCCCGGCCAGCCTTTCCCCCGACATGCCGTCGGGCGAAGCGAGGCCCTCGATCTGGAAGGTCAATTCGGCATCGGAGCAATCCCGCCAATAGGGATTGTCCTTGACATCTTTCTTGTCGACGGCGGTGGTGACCGGACCATAAGCCCGGCCCAGCCAACCCGCGTGCTCCCCGGGCCTGCGGTACTGCCCTGCCTCCTGGAGTCGGCCCAGGCTGTTGGGAACCACGAAATATCGGCTTTCCGAAGCGGAAGCGCCGGAGTTTCGGATGTCGACGAAACTGCTTCCCGACCCCACCGAGGGCCAGTCACGCGGCGTCGGGTTGAATCCACCGCCGATGGGAACATGCCATCGCTTGCCCGTCTGGATGTAATGGGCGCCGCCCGAGTGGTCGTTGTACGAGTGCCCCAGCGTCCTCAAGACGCAGTATTGGTCTGAAAGCGATGCCAGGCGGGGCAGGTGTTCGCAAATTCGCAATCCCGGGGTCCGGCTTGCCGTCGTCTTGAATGGTCCCCGGATTTTTTCGGGAGCCTCCGGCTTCATGTCGAAGGTTTCAAACTGGCTGGGACCGCCGAAAAGGAAAACAAAAATAACGGCATCGGCCTTGGAGTCGCGCCTCGGGGCGGCGGCGAGTTCCAGCGATTGGCCCAAATTCATCCCCATCAGGCCGGCACCCGCCGACAGAACCCGCCTTCGGGTGGTGGTTTCAAGATGAAGCATGGCCGAACTCCCCCCTTGGGCCGGCTATTAACCTTGGCAAGACTACTCTCAAGTGCCGGCGGGGTCAACCAGTCAAGGCTTCAATTTGATGGATACAAATCCAATGCTGGACGGAATTTGCAATCGGATCGCTGAAACAGGACATCATGCGGGTTGCCATACCTCACCCGGCGGACTGAACCCCTTGTGGATGCCATCCCCCGCATACCCCCGTCGCATGGGCACGGCAAAAGTGCTTCCGGCACAACGCCACATAACGGTCGTTGCCGCCAATCTCCACCTGGCCGCCTTCACGCTCAACGCTGCCGTCTGGCCCGACGCGAACCACCATGGTCGCCTTCCGCCCGCAATGGCAGATCGTCTTGAGTTCGGTGAGGGTGTCGGCCCAGGCCAGCAGGGCGGCGCTTCCGCTGAAAAGTTCGCCACGGAAATCGGTGCGCAACCCGTAGCACATCACGGGAATCCCGCGCTCGTCCACGATCGTGGCCAGTTGCCTCACCTGGTCGCTTGAAAGAAACTGGGCCTCGTCAACAAGAACGCAATGGGGCGTGGAACCGGCAAGCTCAACCGAGAAATCGGTTGATGGGCCGAATGGCCGGGCCATTTCCCTGATGCCGATCCTTGAGCTGATCTCGATGAGTTCGGCATCAGGCGCCGGCCTGTAGGTGAAGAGCGCCGTCTTCATGCCGCGCTCTGAGTAGTTATAGGAAGCCTGGAGAAGGGAGGTCGACTTCCCGGCATTCATCGTGGAATAATAGTAAAAGAGTTTGGCCATGGGGGGACTATATTCCCCCGCACCCATTCATGGCAATCATCAACCGGCGAGCGGATAAACCCTGACAGTGCCGCCCTGGTAGGCGACGGCGATCTTCCCGCCATCGGCCGATTGGGACATGTCCCGCGCGTTTTCAGGAAGCTTGTGGGCGAACATCTCGTTGGCTTGGTCGGGTTTCCAGAACCAAAGCATGCCTCCGTTGCCGCCCGCCGCGCCGGTGATGAATCCAGCCTTGTTCCAGGCGACGCCCCACATCGTGCCTTGGAAAGCTTCCTTGGGCTTCAGTTCTCGAACGACCTTCCCGGCGTTCCAATCGGCGATCACGATGAGGGGATTGCCCACGCCCGCGAAGGCGTTTGAAACATTCGTGATGCCGGCGCAAGCGACCAGCGGTCCATCTGGCGAGAATGACCACGACCTCACCCCGCCAATGTCGGCGCGGAAACTGGTATCGTATTTGTGAAGTCCGGGAATCGGAAACTCCCTGACGAGCTTGCCGTCGGGCTCCCAAACTTTCACGCGGCCCTTGTGGTCGGCGCTGAGGATTTTTCCTCCGTCCGGGCTGAACGCCACTTGATAGACATGGCAATCATGGGCGAGCCACTGTCTTTCCTCGGCCAGGGTGGCGGCGTTGCGGAGGCACACCTTCCCGTCGTTGCCGCCGGAAAGCAACTTGCCGCCATGAAAGGCCATCGAGCGGATCCAGCCGTCATGGGCCCTGGCCTGCCGAATCGGCTCAGGCTGGCCCGCGTCGAGCGGCCAGGCGATGATGGTGCCGTCATAGCCGCCTGAATAGAGCGTTTCACCGCCGGTCGAGAAGGCCATGGCCCTCACCCAGCTTGAGTGACCGGCCATGTCGGTCTTTTTTGAATCAGCAAGGCTCCAGCGCTGCAAGGCGTTGTCCTGCGATGCGGTGATGATCCATTTGCCCGACGGATCGAATCGGCAGGCCACAAGCGGGCTTCCATGCTTGAGTTCGGCGGAGGGCTTCAACGCGCCTAGTTGGAATCCGGCGATGGGCGAGGGCGGTGGAGGCGCCTCGGCCTTCGGCTTTTCGGGCGGCTTGGGCTTTTCCTGCGTCATGCCAGGATTTCCCCGATGGCGGAACCGGCCGGATCGGTCATCGGGATGGGGCGCTGGTCGATGTAGTGCTTCTTGGCGGGGTCGAGTCCCAGGGCCCTGAAGTAGGTGGCGAAGAGGTGGCCGGCGTTCACCTGCCTGTCGACGACGGCCGTTCCGGTGGCGTTGGTCTTGCCGACGACCGCGCCACCCACGACTCCCTGGCCTCCCAAGGCGATCGACCAGGCCTTCGACCAGTGGTCGCGGCCATAGTTCCTGTTGATGTTCGGCGTCCTGCCGAATTCCGAAACAACGAGAACCAGCGTGCTGGACAGCATTCCGCGCTGGTGGAGATCCTCGATGAGGGTCGCGAATGTCCGGTCGAATTCACCCATGCGCTCGATGTGGAAATCGAAATTCTCATGGTGAGTGTCGTAGTTCGTGTGGGTGACTTTCACGAAGGGGGCTCCGCCCTCGAGAAGCCTTCTCGCCAGCAGGCAATGCCTGCCGAAATCATGCCGGCCGTAGCTGTCCCCCAACTTGCCCGGCTCGTTGGCGGTGTCGAACAGTTTCTTCTTGGCGATCATCTGCCGGGCCTGCTCATGCGTTTGGGTGTACGCCTCGGTCTCGGCCGTGTTCCTTGAGGCGAGGAAACGGGAGTCGGCCTTGCGGCGCATGGCGTGGCGCATGTCGTCCCTGCCGGAGGTCAAGGTTCCGGGAAGGTCGATGTTGGCGGGCGGCTTGCCGTCGCTAATGCTGACCGAGCCAAACTTCGGGCCGAGGAACGCCGCGTCGGCGGAGCTGGAACCGCCGCTTCCGCCGGGTTCGACATGGAGATAGCCGGGAAGCGGGTTTTCCGGTGCCGCCACCATCTTGGCAACGAGGGATCCCAAGTGCGGGTAATTCACCGAAGGCTCCTGGCGCCTTCCGGTGTGCATGATGTAGCTGCCCTTGCCGTGGTCATCCTCGGCGGTGTTGATCCCGCGGACCAGGGCGAGGCGGTGGATCTGGCCGGCGGTGCAAGGCAGCAACTCGCACACATGGGTTCCGGGAACGGATGTCGGGATGGCGCGGAAAGGGCCGCCGGTCGGGGCCCCCGGCTTGGGATCCCATGTTTCCAGTTGGCTCACGCCCCCGGCGAGGAAGATCATGAGAACCCGCTTGTTCTGCATCGCGAGCGGATTCGCCAACGCGCCGCCGGTGAAGGCGCCGGCACCCAGGGCACCGAGAACCGCCCTCCGGCTCATCGCATGTTCGGGAGATCCGCAAAGCCTGACGACACCCATGGTTCAACCTCCGAAATGCGGAATCCTCATGAAATGAAACGGAACTCGGCCGATGAAATCAGGGCCCAAATCAGGTCGGCGATCGCCGTGGGCTTGTCCGCTCCCTGAAGCGCCTTCGCGACATCGGCTTTCTCATCGGCATCGGGGAGCCTGCAAAACATGGCCAAATACAATTCCTCGGCCACGGCCTCGGCATCTTTGGCCGCCGCCAAACGGAACGCGAGGTTGCCCTTTCGGCTGGCCAGGAGCGATTGAACCTGCGGATGGTTCGACATCAGCAGGGACTGCTCAAGCCTGGGCTCGAACATGTCGGGGTTGCCGGCCGGTGGCGCCAGAGCGCTGATGAACATCTTGCCGGCCCCTTCTCGCTTGGCCTGCAAAGCCTTGGGGGCGGCGCCCGCCTCGGCATCATCAAAACCGGTCGCCACCAGCATGGAATATCCCATTTGCTCAGGCGAAAGCGGCCTCAGCCTGGCGGCGAGAAAACGCTCCTCGGCACCCTTGATGCCGGGCTTGCCCACGGAAGAGCGCTGGTAGGCCTCGCTCAGCGCGATACCCCTGAGCATCGCCTTGAGGTCGAACTTGGCGCTGATCACCGAGGATGTCAGCGACTCCATCAGGGTCTCGCAGGAAGCGGGATTATGCGGATGGATCTGGTCGAGCGGGTGGATGAGTCCCTTGCCGGTCAGTTGAGCCCAAAGCCTGTTGGCCATATTACGGGCCAAGGCCTCCCTTCCGGCCCCCTTGAGGTCTTCACCTAAAAGAAGCCTGCGGCTGTACTTGGGAACTCCACGCACCTCCTTGCTCGGAGCGGAAACATATAGTTGCTCCTTGGAGACCATTGGATCGGCCCTTTCGCTCGCCCCGGGGAGACCGGGAGCGCGCTTCTTGGTGACCTTCTTGGGGTCGAACACCGATTGGAATGTGACATCCCCATCGGCCTTCTCACCGATGACCTTTTTCTTGAGCTTGGGATCGTCGAACAGGTAGGCCCTGTTGAGGTAGGCCATCAATCCGTGGAAATGCTCCTGCTTGTATCCTTCAATCCGCGGGTGATCGTGGCATTGGGCGCACTGGAGGTTGGCTCCCAGGAACAGCCTGCTGATGTCACGGGTCACGAGAACCGGTTCCATTTCCCTGTCCAGGAGAAACCTGGCCCGGCCCCGCTGGGCGGGATCCACACCGTCGGCTGAGACGATTTCGGAAATCAGGATATCCACCGGCTTCGAGGCTTCCAGAGACTCCCTCAGGTAGGCCATCCACAGGCTCGTCTCCACATTCTTGGAAGGCCTTCGCTCCATCCACCATGTGTCGAGAACCTGCGCCCAGTACCAGTTGAAGTCGGGATGGGAAAGCAATCGCTCCACGGCGTCGGCGCGCTTGGCGCCCCCCGCGGATGCAAACGCCCGCGCCTCGGCCACGGTGGGGGTGCGCCCGATCAGGTCGAGGCTGACGCGGCGCAGGAAAGCCAAGTCGTCGCAAGGGCCGCTGGCTTCCCGGGCGAAAGCGGGATTGGCGCCGGATATGGCCTTGTCAATGGCACGGGCCACCGGATCCCGTGTGGGTTCCATGCCCGGCGCCAAGGCCATGATCAGCGGTGCCATCATCGTAATCATCGTGATTCCTTCACCGGGAGGGCGGGGCAGGCAAGGATTCAGCATTCAGGCAGGTATTGATACACTCCCCGCAAACCACCGGCTTGTCAACCGGAAAGGAGGGCCCGATGCCCCTGTCTCCCGGAGAAACGGACGAATCACCGGCCCCCGCGTCTTTGGGGTTCAACCTTCCCCCAATATCCGCCGATGATATGGGGGTACCGTCCCGGTGTGACATGATAGTGGGGTCCGCGGGCGGGATCGTCGTGAAGGTTGAATGAGTTCAGCGGGTTGGTTTCGCAATCCTTGGCCAACACACCGGCCGCCTCATACGGCCCATACACCGGATACCCATCAAACGCGAAACCGATCAGCGGGGAATGTCTGGCGCCATCGTCAAGCCAGGGCGTGTTGAGACACACCGGATATTTGTGGTAGTGATATTCCTGTCCCGGCCCGGGGTGGCCGCAGCAGCGGTCGAGCCGCCACACGGCGTCGGCGTTGGCGATGTGGTCGAACGGATTGAAGAAGACCACGCCGTTCGTGGCGAACCCGATGGGCCCCATCGGCAGCGCGCGGTTGGAATTCGTCGCATCCATGGCCATCCGCGCGGGATTCGGCGCTGGATCGAGCGGAATACGCCAGGTGTGGTCCTGTTCGCGAATCATGTTGGGGTTTGCGTCAAGCCATTGCGAACTGTCGGGAAACACGCCTGTCGGATGGTTGGGCAGGTTCCTTGAGCGGATCACCAGCCGACCCTTGGAGACCTCGATCGTCACCGCGTCCGGGATAAGAGTGTCCCGCTCGACCAGGTTGCCAAGCCTGTCGAGAAATCCCCTTCTCAGCCAGGCCGACATGTTGCCGGCAAAGGGCGTTTCCGGCTTGTCGGTCATGTAGACGAGGCGATCGGCATTGGAATGGTCGAATTTCGCCGGCAACACGCGGGAAACACCAGTGGCGTCGTAATGCCACCGGCCACCCATCGAAACCAGGTTTTCCCTGGCGGGAATGGGCCTTGCCGTGGTGGCCGCCGCGGGCGTCCTGTCAGGCAGCGGCATGATTTCCATGTCGGAAACCCAAGCCTCCGCGGATGTTCCCTCCCCCAAGCCCCCCTCGTATTCCAGCGAGACATGGATGGTGTCGACTTCGGCAAACGGCGTCCGGAAGTCAAAACCCACCCATCGCCATGTGGCCCGGCCAAGGTTCTTGTTGGTTCCGGAATCCTTCAAATGGATCCGGTCCGCGGCGATCACCGAGGCGAGCGACTTGGAAATCGAATCAAGGCTGTCCTTACCCTCATCCTTGAAGAACGACACCTTGAGCCTTGGCTGGTCTTCCCGGGCAACCTTGAACCCGTCCTGCACGAGCATCCGGACTTTCAGGGAATACCACCGCCCCGCCTTCTTGACTCCCCTGAAAACGATGCGGGCGCCGCCCGCCTTTTTCCCGTCGCCGTTGCTGTCGGCGCCGCTGGGAAATCTCAGCCCGCGAAGCCCCCCCTCCCGCGAGGCTATGCCAAGTCCCCCCTCCGACACATCGCCGGTTATCGACCATTTCGGCCCATCGTTTCCGCCTTCCACCTCAAGCGCGCCGCCGGCCACAACCGCGGGCCCGGGCTTGTCAGGCAGTTGGGGCGCGACGGTTGTCCTTCGCCTTCCAGCTTTCGATTCCAACGCCTTGCGCTGGTCGGGGGTGAGGATGTCCTCCAACTTCGACTTGGCATAAGACTCCAATCCTTCGATTTTTTCCCTCTGCTCGTCGCTGAGGTCGAGTTGCTGGCGCAGGCCGGGAGGCAGGAGACGGCCAAGCTCGAATGGCGGCGGACCGGGTGGCGGCTGGCATAGCGCTATTCCGACACCCAAGGCCAGGACGGCCGCGAGGCCAATCCATGCACCCGGCTTGATGACCCATCTTGAACTCAGCATGATGATTCCATCGGACAAGACATTCAGGCGGTCACGAACTTCATGATCCCCATCTCCAGCATGAACCTCAAGCGGCTCCTCACCGCGGTTTTCCTTTTCTCATTAATGATCGGCCAGTGCCGGTCCGCTGAACCCAAGCCTTGGCAAGGCTCCAAATCCCAGTGGAACGGATCGGCGCGCCATGATTTCAAATTCGGGGACACCACCGCGATCATCGTCGTTCCCGACAAGCCACTTCCGGGCAACCCCTGGGTCTGGCGTGGTGAATTTTTTGGAGCCTTCGCCGATGCCGACGCGGCCCTCGTGCGGTCGGGATGGCATCTGGCCTATCTCAGGGTTCCCGACTTGTTCGGGTCACCCAAGGCCATCAAGGTCTGGGAAGAATTTCACAAGTCGATGGTCGAGGAGCATGGGCTTCACCCTCGGCCGGGACTGATCGGTTTGAGCCGGGGGGGCCTCTACTGCATGAACTGGGCGGCGGCCCATCCCGAAAAGACCCTCGCCGTTTACCTCGACAACGCCGTTTGCGACTTCAAAAGCTGGCCGGGAGGCAAGCCCAAACAATTGGGAACAGGCAAAGGTTCGGAGCCCGAATGGGCGAAATTGCTCAAGGCCTATGGCTTCGGAAGTGACGCCGAGGCCGTCTCCTCCAAGGCCAATCCGGTTGACAACCTCTCGCCCCTGGCGGGTCGGAAAATACCAATCCTGCTTGTTTACGGCGATTCCGACACGGTGGTGCCCGCCCAAGAAAATTCCGGGATCGTTTATGACAGGTACAAGGCCTTGGGCGGCCCGGTTGAGAGGATTATCAAGCCGGGCCAGGATCATCATCCCCATGGCCTCAAGGATGTGGGCCCCGTTGTTACCTTCTTCAACCGTTCACTCCGTCAGCAATGACAGGAACCAAGCATGCGCCATCGCCTTGAAGGCCTCGTAGCCGCCGTCCATTCACCATTCGACGCCCAAGGCTCGCTCAATCCGCAGGCCGTGGAGGCGCAGGCCGCGAGGTTGCTCTCCAGCGGGGTTGCGGCCGCTTTCGTCTGCGGAACCACGGGTGAAAGTTCGTCACTTTCCATGGGGGAACGGATCGCGCTCACCGATGCCTGGGCCCGGGTTGCCAAGGGCACCACGCTCAAGATCGTGGCCCATGTGGGAACCACCTGCCAGACGGATGCCATCGCGCTGGCCCGGGCGGCCCGCAAGAGTGGAGCGCACGCCCTTTCGGCGGTGGCTCCGTCCTACCTGAAACCCGCTAGCGTCGATGACCTGATCGGCTTCCTGGCACCTGTCGCCGCGGCGGCGCACGACCTGCCGTTTTACTTCTACGACATTCCCGCGCTGACGGGGGTTTCCCTGGGAATGGTGCCTTTTTTGGACAAGGCTCCCTCCCAAATCCCGCAACTGGCTGGAATCAAGTACACCAATCCCGACCTTCCCCAGTTGCTCGAATGCCTCACGCATTCCTCGGGATCCTTCGACATTCTTTTCGGCATCGACGAGGCGCTGCTGCCATCGCTGGCCCTGGGCATCCGTGGCGCCGTGGGGAGCAGCTACAACTTCGCGGCCCCGATTTACAACCGCCTCATCGCGGCGTTCAGGAAGGGCGACCTGGCAGCGGCGCGCCTGGAGCAGGAACGCTCGGTGCGCATCATCCGACTGCTGGCCAGACACGGCTACATGGCCGCGGCGAAGCATGTCATGGATTTGCTCGGCGCTCCCGTGGGAACCGTGAGGCCGCCACTCAGGCCGCTCGATGCGGAAGCGAAAGCCGGTATCGAGCGCGAACTGCGTGAAACCGACCTTTGGACCGCGATCCAAGCCTGAAGCGGAGCGGCGCGTGGCGCTTTTCTGTCATTGCCTGATGGCGGCGTTGGCATGGGCGGACCCCGGGGAAACCGGGTGGAGCCGCGAGCCATCGTTGCCCGATCCGATCGGATACGCCGGCATGGTCGCCGGAATGTCCGGTGACACCCTGCTGGCCGCCGGTGGCGCGCGTTTTCCCACACGCCCGCCATGGGAGGGCGGATCCAAGGTTTATGAAGACTCCATATGGTTGTTGCCCGCGGGTTCATCCAGTTGGGTGAAGTCGCGCCAACGCTTGCCGGCGCCCTTGGCTTACGGCGTTTCCGCCACATGGCGTGATACGGTGGTCGTGGCCGGCGGTGAGACCCGGGCGGGCGAGAAACCGATATCGTGCGTCCCTACGGTTTGGACAATCGCGCCGGGAAACGATGGGCTGGATTTCACGCCCCTGCCTTCGTTGCCTTCGCCGGTCGCCTATGCCGCCGGAACAGTTGTGGGCGACCGGTTGATCGTGGCGGGCGGCGTGATGGCCCCCGCGGCCACCAAGGCCCTCAACGCGGTTTGGATGCTTGAACTTTCCCATCCTTCAAAAGGTTGGAAAAAACTGCCTGAATTCCCCGGAGCGGGCCGCATCCTTGCCACCTGCGCCGCCATCGGTTCCGATTTTTTCCTCATGGGAGGCGCGGAGATCCTGCCGGACGGTGAAGGAAAGCCCGCCAGGCGTTACCTGAAGGATGCCTGGCGGCTTGACGCCTCGGGAACCTGGCACCGCCTGCCTGACATGCCTGTGCCCATCGCCGCCGCCGCCACGCCCGCGCCCGTTGAAAACAACCATATCTGGATCATCAGTGGTGACGATGGAACGCTCGCGGGAACAAAGCCTTCGGATCATCCGGGGTTTCCAGCCCATTCTCTGGCCTTTGATTCCGTCAAGAACATGTGGCGAACCGGCCCCCGGGTTCCCGCTCCCCGGGTCACTCTTCCCACCGTGCTCGCGAAGAAGCGCTGGTGGTTCATCAGCGGTGAATCGCGCCCGGGAATTCGTTCCCCTGAAGTGTGGTCGGCGGAACCGGCGCGGTGGAAATGGCCATGAGCATGGTTGCGCTTTCGACTCCCTGGAAAGTCGTCATCCTGCTGGCGCCGGTGGCATTCCTGAATTATCTCGATCGGCAAATGCTGGCCTCGATGAAATCCTCGGTGGTGGCGGATGTCACCGGCATCACCAGCGAGGCCGATTGGGGCTACATGCTGGGCCAATTCAAGTGGGTTTACGCGTTCCTGAGCCCCATCGGCGGCATCCTTGCCGACAGGTTGGGACGCAAGGTGGTCATCTGCGGCAGCCTGCTCGCATGGTCTCTTGTGACCTTCATGACGGGACAGGCGGAAACCTACCAGGCGCTGCTGGTCACGCGGACCCTGATGGGTATCAGCGAATCGTTCTACATTCCCGCGGCGCTGGCCCTGATTGCCGATCATCATTCAATCTCTTCGCGGTCGAGGGCCGTCGGCATTCACCAGACCGCCATCTACATGGGAGTCATCGCGGGTGGATTTGGCGGAATGGTGGCCGACGCCCCCGACTGGGGTTGGCGATCCGCGTTCAGGATCTGCGGCATCGGGGGTGTGCTCTACTCCTTGCCGCTCTTTTTCCTGCTCTCTGAAGCATCGGGAAAAGCGCCGGAACCCGGCACCGAAAAACGGTTGTCCCTGCCGACAGCGATGGCGGAACTCCTCACGAACATGTCGTTCCTCCTTCTCGTCGCCTACTTCACGCTTCCAGCGTTGGCCGGATGGGTGGTCAGGGATTGGATGCCGGCCATCCTCAAGGAACGCTACGGGATTGGCCAAGGCCTCGCGGGTGTTTCCGCCACGCTCTATTGGCAGGCCGCGGCGATAGTCGCCGCCATTTTCGGGGGTTACCTGGCCGACCGATGGTCCGCATCATCCGATCGCGGGCGCATTCATGTGAGCGCGCTGGGAATGGCCCTCATCGTTCCCGCCATACTTGGCGTCGGCTTCGCGGGTTCGCTGCCCGCGGCGGTGGGTTGCTTGATCCTGTTTGGAATCGGATGGGGGTTCTTCGATGGCAACAACATGCCCATCCTTTGCCAGATCGTCAAACCCGAACTTCGCGCCACCGGTTATGGCTTCATGAACCTCGTCAGCATCAGTTGCGGTGGTCTCGCCGACTGGGGATTTGGCGCGCTTCGCGACAAACAGGTGCCACTCGAGGTCATTTTCGGCGTTTTCTCATCCCTTGCGGCGGTCTCGGCTGTTTTGGTCCTGTTGATCCGGCCGCGAAGGAACCTTCAGGAATCATGAGCAGGCCAACCCTCGAAACTCCCCAAGGGCGTGATGAATACCTGCGCTCTTATCGCGATGGCCTCCTGGCCGACACGCTGCCATTCTGGTTTCCAAGGTGCCTTGATACCGTCCATGGCGGTTACCTGCATTGCCGCGACGCCGATGGAACCCTCATCGACACCGACAAGTCGGTATGGGCCCAAGGCCGCATGGCCTGGATGCTGCTCGAGTTGTTCAACAGGTTCGAGAAGCGACCCGAATGGCTCGACTGGGCCGAGTCGGGCCTGGGCTTCCTTGAACGCCACGCGTTCGACGCCGACGGACGCATGCACTTCCACCTGGCAGCCGACGGAACACCCCTACGCAAGCGCCGCTATGCCTATTCCGAGTCGTTCGCGTCCATCGCCTGGGCGGCGCATGCCCGTGCCACCGGAAACAGCCGATCGGCACGGCGCGCCCTCGACCTGTTCGACCTCTTCACGAAATGGAACTTCACGCCGGGCCTGATGCCTCCCAAGCACACCGCTGCCCGACCGGCCATCGGACTGGGCCCCCGCATGATCACGATTGTCACGGCGCAGGAACTCCGGGCCAACCTCGGGGACAATCCGCTGCTGACGGGATGGATCGACAGGTGCGTCGACGAGATCGCCTCGCTGTTCGTCAAGCATGACCGCCGCGCCGTCATGGAAACAGTCGCCCCCGACGGAAGCATCATCGACCATTTTGACGGCAGGCTGCTGAACCCCGGCCATGCCATTGAAGGGGCCTGGTTCATCCTGCGGGAAGCCGAGGCGCGCGGCGACTCATCCATGGTTCGGCTAGGCTGCGACATGGTCGAATACGCCTGGGAACGCGGATGGGATTCCAAGCATGGCGGCCTGTTTTATTTCCGCGACATCGACAACAAGCCGGTGAGCGAATACTGGCACGACATGAAGTTCTGGTGGCCGCACAATGAAGCCGTGATCGCCACGCTGATGGCCTGGCAGGCCACCCGCAACCCCAAGTACGCCCGTTGGCACGCCATGGTCCATGAATGGAGCCACGGGCATTTCGCCGATCCCGCGCATGGCGAATGGTATGGCTACCTGCACCGCGATGGCCGGATTTCCAACACCATCAAGGGCAACCTCTGGAAAAGCTGCTTCCACCATCCGCGGATGCAGTTTTGGTGCTGGCAACGCCTGCTGGGGATGGTGAATTGACGAGCCGTCAAGCCGCCGGACCCCAAGCTTTCAGGGCAACAGCACGATTGGGGGCAAACCCGCGCGAAGGCCTTCGACTTCGCCGATGATCGCCGCGTGCTCGTGTCCGGCCGACTTGAGTTCGCGAACAACCTCCTCGGCTTTTTCCGGGGCGACTCCCGCGAGCAGGCCGCCGGAAGTCTGTGGATCAAAGAGCCATTCGGGACCCGCGCCGACCCGCGATTCGATCCTGGCCGCTTGCCTGGCATTGTCGGGTTGAAGGCTGGAAAGGATGCCCGCCGCGGCCGATTCGCCAAAACCGGAAAGCACCGGAACGCTTCCCTTGAAAAGCCGGCAACCGGCGCCGCTGGCTTGCAGCATCTCCAGAAGGTGCCCCGCCAAGCCGAATCCCGTCACATCGGTGCAGGCCGCGACGCCGTGGCGGGCGAACAGTTCCGATGCCTTCCCATTGGCCAAAAGCATCGACTTGGTGGCTCCATCCAGCCACGCCGAGCGGCATCGGCCGCGCATCCATGCCGCCAAGATCGCGCCGGTGCCCACCGGCTTGGTGATCACAAGCTTGTCGCCGGGCCGCAGGGCGCCCTTGCGAAACAAGGCGTCGCGTTCCCCGTGTCCGGTGACGGCAAGCCCCAGGGCCAATTCGGCTCCCTCGGTTGTGTGACCGCCGGATAGGGCCACCCGCAAGGCCCTCAGTTCCCGCGTCGCCCCGCCGAGCATTTCCCGCAGGAGGTCGCGTTGCACGGGGCCCCGGGCATATGGCACGGTGGCGATGGCCAAGGCGCAGAAAGGGCGCGCGTTCATGGCGAAGATGTCCGAGACGGAATGCAGCGCCGCCACCCTGCCGAACAGGTAAGGGTCATCGATGAACGACTTGAAATGGTCAACCGTCTGCACCTCAACCACCCGGCCGGACGCGCCGTAAAGGGTTGGTTCCATCAGGTGCACCGAGGCGTCCTCGCCATCCCGAGCGCCAACCAGAAGCCTTGGATCCTCGCCCGTGTCCAAGCTCGAAAGCACCTCCCCGAGGACATCGCTTGAAACCTTGCTGCCGCACCCGCCGCACCGCATGAGCGGTTCACCGGCATCATTCCCTTGGGAAGGCATGGCGGAAAGGCCGCTGAACATTCCCATCCACCCGCGGTCGATCCGGTCTTTCATCCTTCTCCAGAAGGCGCCCTTGCTCGTCAACGGTCCCCATGTGCAAAGGGCTTCCCCATCCGCCGTGTTGAGAAGGCTCAGGGTGGCCCGTTGGGGCTTCCACGCCCGCAGCGGCTTTTCCATCAGCATGGCCAGCAGGTTGCCCCACAACACCTTGCCCTGCCTCACGGCATGCACGCCGTTTTTCGGCAACAGCGGATGTGACTGGTGCGAGGCGCCATCACCTGTCGCGAAAACTTCCGGATGCGAAACGCTGCGGAGGAAATCATCAACCACGATGAAACCATCCCCATCGACCATCAGGCCGCTTTCGAGATAAAGCGCCGGCGCCGAAGCGCTGGTGGCCCATATCACCTCGTCAAAGGGAAGCCTCGAGCCGTCATCAAGCCGCAGGCTTTTGCCGGCCATTCCCGTGACCCGCCTTCCCAAATGCAACGCGACTCCCCTGGCCTCGAAGATTTCCCTCAATCGGCCTGACGCCCTGGAGGGAAAGCCCGGCACCAATCGTTCGTTCGCGTGAACCAGCGATAGCTCAAAACCCGCATAGCCCCCCAGCCTCTTGCGGATGGCCAAGGCGATTTCGCAACCGCTCGCCCCGCCACCCACCACGACCCAGCGGACCGGGACAGGGACAGGGCGATCACGCAAGGCGGCCTCGGCGCGACTGATGCGCTCGACCAACCCACCCAGGGGACGCATCGAACCATCGGTTTCGCCCGGGGGCATCCATGGACGGGAGCCCAGCGAAAGCGAAAGCGCGTCGTATCCCAGGTAGGGCCGGCCCGCAACTTTCACCCGCCTGTTGACAGGATCAATCCCTTCGACCTCACCCACCACCAACCGGGCGCCGGCGGCATGGCAAACCTTGGCCAAATCGATCGACACATCATCCGCCGTGTAGTCACCACCGATATGCCCCGGGACCATGGCGCTGTAAGGGGAATCGGGATAAGCGTTGACCAGCGTGACCGCGATCCTCGGCTGGGGATTCATCACCAACGACCGCAACGCGACCAAGTGGGCGTTGCCGGCACCGGCAAGCACCACATGCTTTTCAATGGGAGGCGATGGATCCATCACATCAAACTAGCGCAAGGACGGGCCTCGCACCGCACGATTGCCTGAATCAAGTGCGGTTCCGGCCTTGATCTCCCCACCCTGAATCACCGCGACGATGTTTGAGCGTTTCTCCAACAGGGAAATGTCGGAAAGCAGGTTTCCCTTGACGATGAGAACATCGGCAAGCTTGCCGGCTTCAAGCGTGCCCAGTTCGTTGAGCCTACCAAGAATCTTGGCCCCATTTCTTGTCGCGCATGTGAGAACTTCCAGCGGACTGAAGCCGACATCCTTGACAAAAAAGGTGAGTTCCTTGGCGTAGTCGCCATGGGGGTTCCATGCGAAACCGTAGTCACCCCCCATTCCAAGGCATCCACCCGCCCTGAGAATCATTTTCGCGCTTTCAATGCCACCCTCGAGGGTTTCACGATGGCCGTCGATCACCCGCTGGGACATCCCGAATTCCGGCCCCCTCTCGATGCTGGCCTTTTCGAAATAAAGGGCGGGAACCACGGGAACATCCCGGGATAGCAGCAGGTCGAGGCACTCCTGGTCCATGAAAGTCCCGTGTTCCACCGCGTCGTAACCGGCTTTCAGGGCATTCCTGATTCCCTCGGTCGCCCGGCAATGCCCCGTCACCTTGAGGCCGTGGTTGTGCGCCGTCGCCACCACGGCGTTCATCTCGTCGAATGTCATGCAGAGGGTGTGGTGGTCGTTCGTGTCCGGGGCGGCGGCATCGCCGGTGGGGTAGGTCTTGACCCACTCGACGCCATCCTTGACCAGTTTTCGCACCGCCGCCCGCGCTTCGCCGGGGCCATTCACCAGAAGCACAAGTCCCTCCATGCCGATCTTCCGGTATTCGGGATTCCAATCCATCAGACCGCCAGCTCCACAGATTTCACGGCCCGACGCGGCCATGCGGGGGCCCGGCGCCAACCCCTCCTCGATCGCTTTCTTGAGCCAGACATCGATGTTGTGCAGGCTGCCTCCGGACCGCGCCGAGGTGTACCCGCATTCAAGGGCCAACTTGGCGTTCGCGGCGGCCAGCAAGGTCACATACTCGATCGGGTACTTGATATCGAGGTCTTCAAGCGCCGCGACATTGAAATAGGTCGGATGAAAGTGGGCCTCGACAAGGCCGGGGAGCACGGTGCAACCGCTGGCGTCCACAACTGTCGCCAAAGGGTCCGACGCGCCCGCGCAAGGCCCGACATGCCTGATCAGCCCATCCTCAAGATGAACCTCGGAACCGGCTACAGGTGGCTTGCCGGTTCCATCAATCACCGTTCCACTAACGATTCGCAAACGACCGTTCGCCGTTTTCATGAGTCACCCGAAATTCAGCAAGGATCATCCGCCGAGACTACCATGCCAATCGGCAATTGGCCACGCACCGCACGGTTGGAGCGATTCCAAGTCAATCAAGCGTGCCTGGATTTGGAAAATAGACCTACTAAAAACCAAACTCGATAAACAAAAAAGAAATTGGGATTTTTGAATTGACTCCGCGCCATCAGCCTTCGGCTTCAGGCGCAACTCTCTCCGGTTCATGAAATCAGGAACGCCGCCTTTATTAGATCGGGCTTCAAATACATGAGTCGGATTGATAATCCCGATAAAAATGAGATTCGGGACTATTTTAAAACACCCCACTTATTTCGGCTCCACTGGGGGCTCTTTAGTTTCTGCTATGGCTCCTGGTGTTGTTCCTTGATCGACTCGCCCCTCACTTCGTTCAGGGCTCCCAAGCGATGAACGGATCTCAATTGTGAAGGCCAGACAAAGGCTGAAGATGCTTGGGAGCCCTGAACGAAGTGAGGGGCACTCGCAGACATTCAACCAACAATCTAGCGGCAGTTCAGAGGTCACTTGCGCCATCCGACGCTTCAGGGGCATGAAAGGGCTTACAGAATGATGGCGGGTGCCGGGGTTTTGAGCAGGTCAGTTATTTGAAGTTTGGTCTAATCATTCAAAAAAGGTCTGCCATTCTTGCTGTCGGCTTGGTTCAAAACCCGGCGTTCACCCAAAAAGTCCACAATTCAAAAAAAAACGCAAAGTCTACTTCAGGCTGATCGCCAGCGGGTTGCCATCCGGTGAAATGTCGAGTTTGGATTCAAGGCTTTGGTTCGAGAGTGGCCTGCCGTAGGGAAACTCGCTCGATGAATTGCCATTATAAGCCTCAACTCGCACCAGATATGGTCCCTTGGCTACTCCCCTGCCCTTGGCCTTGGAATCAAATTTGCCATCCTCGATGAAGGCGTAGCCCTGCACAGGCTTGGAAGGATGATCCGGTGCCGGGTCGAACCAGATCATTCCCTTGGGAACCGCCTTGCCCTTGAGCGACACGGTTCCGGAAATGTCCTTGAGGCCGTCGCCTCCCCCGCACCCTGCTACGAAAAGGGCCGCCACCAACAACAAGGCCAATCGCTTCATGAACATCGACTTTTGCCCCAGTCAATCACCGAGTGTTTCGCCACCATTGATGCTTGCCAGGGACCGAAGGTTGGCGATCGCAATCGAGTCGCGAATGAATCGGACACTGGCATCACCCATGCAAAAATTGGTTCCCCCGGAATGGGCACTCCCCGGCGCGATGTCATTGAATGCGCCAATGGAGGGGGTGTTGATGGAATTGACGATGTTTTTCGTTCCCGCGCAAACTGCTGGCACGGCATCACAACCGCGTACCCAGGATCGGTAGCGCGTGCCGGTCACCTCGCTGTTCCATGAGATCTCACTGACCATGATCGTGTTGGAAGTTCCGTCCGTGGCTTCCGAGAGCGTCTTGCCCCTGTCCTGAAGGCGGTTGTTGGTGGTGTCAGGGTCGAAAAAGCCGACGAGCGAGAATCCACCCTCCGTACCGACATTTGAGAAGCCATAGGCCGTGTTCGTGACTGGGTTCGTGCCCTTCGGCCCTCCGTTGCCGTAATAATGGGGAATAAATGGCGGACTGTTATTCACCAAGTCCGGTGGGTTGACATTGTGTGGCGCCACGGTGCCCATGGTCTGGCGAGTTGATGACGGACACTGGTATGTCTTGATTCTCGTCAAGCCATATGGATTGTTCTTTCCCGTGCCCGCCGTATAGGCGCCCGCGGCCTGGCTGAACGACTTGAACAGGCCCTCCTGCTCGATGAACGGCAAAATATAGACATGCCAACTCAACTGTGTCATGAGTTCGCCAGCCTTGGGAAGACCGCCCATGGCGTCGTGGTAGGAATGAAGGGCGATCCCAAGTTGCTTGAGGTTGTTCGTGCAGCTCATCCGGTTCGCGGCTTCCCGCACCTTCTGCACGGCCGGAACAAGCAGACCGATCAGCACGGCAATGATCGCAATCACCACCAGCAGCTCAATTAGGGTGAATCCCGGGCGGCGAAGTGTCGGAATTCGACAGGGCTTAATCATGTCCAACCTCGTCTTGAAGGATGGCGCCGGATAGGCATGGGGCGCGATAAAGAGATGAGAAATTTCGGATCGGGCCGTCCGAATACATTTTGAAATCATGTTGTAATTCCAACGGAGTCAAGCCAATGCGATTGACCAACACTCTCACGCGGTTTTCATCCGTATTGCCCCGTGCTGGATGCCGTGGGAAATTAATCCGATGAATTCCGCATGGTTGTTGATCACGACGCTGGCCATCGCGGTCACCCGCTTGCCGGCGGACGACCGTGAATCCCGGTTTGAATCGACCATAAGGCCTTTGCTTGCCAAGCATTGCATCGGATGCCATGGACCTGACAAGCAAAAAGTTGGCCTCAGGCTTGATGACAAGGCCGGATGGGCCAAGGGTGGCGACTCAGGCCCGGCCATTCTGCCGGGAAAACCTGCCGAAAGCCTTCTGGTGAAAGCCGTCCGCCGCGAGGCATCCGTTTCGGCCATGCCGCCCAATCGGTCGCTATCTCCCGCCGAAGTTCGTGACCTGGAGGCATGGGTCGCCGCCGGAGCCTTCGATCCCCGCGAAGGTTCGGAGCGGTTGGGCGGAATGAGTTTGGGAGAGGCGAAGTCATGGTGGGCCTTCCAACCTTTGGCGAAATCATCACCTCCCGGACCCGGCCATCCCATCGACGCCTTCTTGCAAACCAGGTTGGCGAAGGCCGGCATGGCCTACCAGAAACCCGCCGCCAAGCAGGATATCCTCCGCCGCCTCTCCTATGACCTCACCGGCTTGCCACCAACACCACCCGAGATGGACTCGTTCCTTTCGGATGATTCCCCCCAAGGGTATGAAAAGGTGGTGGATCGACTCCTGTCCACACCCGCCTACGGGGAACGCTGGGGCCGGCACTGGCTTGATCTGGCGCGGTATGCCGACACGGCGGGTGAAAACAGCGATTTCCCCATTTCCAACGCCTGGCGGTACCGGAACTGGGTCATCGACGCCTTCAACCGCGACATGCCCTACGACAAGTTCATCCGTGCCCAAATCGCAGGCGACCTCTTGGCGCCCAACGCGGCTGACATCGAAAGGGATGGTTTGGTTGTGGCCACCGGTTTTCTCGCCGTGGCGAGGCGGTTCGGGCACAACATCGCCAGCGACATGCACCTCACCCGGGAAGATGTCATCGACACGGTCGGCAGGACTTTTCTGGGACTGAGCCTGGGATGCGCCCGCTGCCATGACCACAAATACGATCCGATCACCACGCGGGACTATTACGCGCTTTACGGCATATTTGAGAGCACACGGTTCCCATTCCCCGGTTGCGAGGCCAATCGCCAACCCCGTGACATGGTGCCGCTGCCAGGAGACCCCGCGCGAGTCGCTGAAACCTTGAAGGCCGATGCGAGGATCGCGGCCATTGAATCTGAAAAGGCGAAGATTCAGGCAGGATTGCCCCGTCTTGATTTCTCCGGGGCCCGCCCCGTTGCGAGTGGATCCATCAAGGATGGTGGTTCGGCGCGACTCGATGTTCCCTCACCCGTGCGCATGGTCAAGGGCGACATGCTTCTGCTGGCCATCAGCCCGCTTGCCAATCAGGGCGCCGACTTCACGAGGGTCGAACTGAAATTGTCGGACAGTGCCCATGCATCCAAGGCTTGGGATCTGCGGACCGAAGCCATCGATTCCCTTGCCAAGGGAAACCCCGTGGCAAGTTCCCATGGCGGGGCCTGGCACTTCCTTGACCTGCAAAAGCAGCCTCGGCTTCTCAACTCCAGAACGGATGGCGCTTACGGCAACGAGAATCTGATGGCTTGGCGGTCCGAAGGGGAGACGCCCGCCGCCATGGTCAACACTTCGCCCGATCCGGTTCAGGTCTTCGCCAAGCTACCGGGCAGATCGTTCTTCGCCCATCCGGGCGCCTCCTGGCCGGTGGGCATCGGTTTCCTGTGCCCGGCAGACGGCAACTTCACCATCGACGGATCGTTGGTCGACGCTCATCCCGGCGGACCGGATGGTGTCGGGTTCAATTTGTCGGTGGTTCCAGCCGGTTTCTCAGCCGCTCTTGCCCGTCATGTCGAGGCCGCATCGACGCTAAGCAAGCTGGAATCTGAAAAGTCGGGTCTTCTTTCCAGGAAGCGGCCATCCGAATTCGCCTATGCCGTCGCCGAGTTGAAACCGGTCGATGCCGCCGTCCAGGTTCGGGGCGAACCTGAGAAAAAGGGGCCCATCGTGCCACGCGGAATGCCGGCACTGCTGGGTGGCACCACCGTGTCGGCCACCAACGCCAGCGGCAGGCTCGAACTTGCCAACTGGCTGGCCTCCGCGTCCAACCCGCTGGCCGCGCGGGTGATTGCCAACCGGATCTGGCTGCATCATTTTGGTTCCGGCATCGTCGCCACGCCGAGCGATTTTGGATCCCGGGGCCTCAAGCCAACCCACCCGGAACTCCTGGACTGGCTGGCCCGCGATTTCGTTGAAAATGGTTGCAAAATCAAGCGTTTGCACAAATTGATTGTCACCTCCAAGGCTTACAGGCAGTCCGCGGGTCCGCCAGACGACCGCGACCCGGATAACCAGTTGGTCTCGCGCTTTGCCAGGCGAAGGCTATCGGCAGAGGAAATCCGCGACAGCCTTCTCGTGGCCGCCGGAAAACTGGATTCGGATCCGGGCGCATCCCACCCTTTCCCGCCGGAAGATTCTTGGCGATTCACCCAGCACAATCCGTTCGCCGCAGAGTACGACACCAACAAGCGGGCCATCTACCAAATGACGACACGGAACCGGAGGCACCCGTTTTTCGCCCTGTTCGACGGGGCGGATCCCAACGCCACGACTCCCGTCAGGCAGGCGACGACGGTTCCCACCCAGGCGCTCTACTTCATGAATGATCCGCTGGTTCACGATGCCGCCATGGCCTTGGCGTCAAGGGTTGAAGCCGAGCCAACAACCGGGGCGCAATTGAGCCTGCTGTTCAGGATCGCCCTGCAGCGCCCGCCGACCGATCCTGAATTGGCCGCCATCAGGCTTTTGGTTCCATCCGCCTCCGCGAGGCTCGACACGCGATCGCTGGCTTCCGCCGCCCGTGTCGTCCTTTCAGGCAACTCCTTCCTGACGGTGGACTGACCCCATGAGACACCCGAATCCGGAAGATCGCTCGCGGCGCGGATTTGTCGGCTCCTGCCTGGGCGGTTCGCTCCTGGCCTCGGGCCTCGCCTCCGAACTGCTGGCCGCCACCGATCGCGACGGGCTTTCACCCCGTTCCTCCCGTTTTCCCGCCAAGGCCAAAAAAGTCATTTTCGTGTTTTTCAGCGGCGGTGTCTCGCATGTCGACGCCTTTGATCCCAAGCCGGCCCTCAGCCGCGACCACGGCAAGCAGGTCACCCTCGACCATCCCGAAACCCGCGGCCGTGGCGGCTACGAAAAGCTTTTCCTCAAGAGGCCCGGTTGGGAATTCAAGCCGAGGGGGCGCAGCGGCATAGAAATCAGCGACATGTTTCCCCACATCGCCTCCCAGATCGACCAGTGCGCCCTCATCCGCTCGATGCACACCAGCCACAGCAACCATTTCAACGCCACGCTGGGAATGCACACGGGGTCGTTCGCCTTCTCCCGACCAAGCATCGGATCGTGGGTGAGTTTCGCCTTGGGAACAAACAATTCCGACTTGCCTTCATTCCTCGTGCTCGCGCCCAACATGCCCTACGCGGGCACGCAGGTCTGGGCATCCGATTTCCTGCCCGGAGCGCATCAAGGCACCCGCGTGGTCGGTGGTGCCGATTCCGTGGCCAACCTCAAGGCCCGGCTGCCCATCGAACAGCAAAGGAAGGAACTTGAGGCCTTGGCCGCCATCAATTCCATCCACGGCTCAACCCGTCCCGACGCCTCGTTTCTCGATGCCCGTTCCCGATCGTTCCGCACGGCGTTCGGCATGGAATCGGCCATGCCCGAAGCGATGAACTTGGCCACCGAAACGGAGGAAACCAAAAGCCTCTACGGCATCAACAGGCCGGAATGCCGAACCTTTGGGGAACTTTGCCTCACCGCGAGGCGGATGGTCGAGCGCGGCGTCCGGTTCGTCGAACTCATCCACACCGGCAGCAGCGGCAACTGGGATAGCCACGGCAACATGGCTGATCACACCCGGTTGGCCGCCCAGTCCGACCAACCCGTCGGGGGACTTATCGCCGACCTCGCCCGCCGCGGACTTCTTGATGAGACACTGGTGGTGTGGACAACGGAGTTCGGCAGAACCCCATTCAACAACAGGGCCGACAATCCAGGCAGGGAGCATCACAACTGGGCATTCAGTTCTTTCCTGGCCGGCGCGGGCGTGAAGCCGGGAATTGTTCACGGGGCCACCGACGAGCACGGAATCCGGGCCGTCGAAAAAGCGGTTCATGTCCATGACTTCCACGCCACCATCCTCCACCTCATGGGCCTCGACCACGAGAAACTGACCTACCGCCACGCCGGACGCGATTACCGTCTCACCGATGTTCACGGCACCGTGGCCCGCGAGGTGCTGGCCTGATTTGAGCGCGCGATTCCCGCATGCGGGGCCATGGCACACGCCAGTAGTTAGGCCAAAACACCGTTCAATGATGGCGGAGCCCGCATGATTCGTGGTTGACTACCAAAGGCTTCAAATAACTGACCTGCCCAATTCCCCGGCACCTTCGCATTTTGCCGGCGAGCGTTCTTTCACCCGCCGGGCTGTCACCTTGGAATTCGGCAGTCTCCCCTGCCGTTTGGCTTCAGAAATGACTCATCAAGTGCTTGAGAATTCATGTCGGGTGAATTCAAAAAAAATTCGCACAACTCTGCCACCACAATGGATCCGCCTAAAGCCTTGCGAAGGCGGCGTTATCAACGGCGCGTCATGGCATCGGCCACGGCCTCGGGAGTGGCTTGGATGAATTCCGGCCCTTTCCCCAGGGCACCTTGGATGCCTGCGAACGCCTTGGTCACCGATTCGGCCGGCAAAGGTTGGCCCTGGCCATCCGTTCCTCCCGCGATGATCAACCTCCGCTGGTTGCCCACCATCGCCGCCACCTGCGGAATATCACCCAGCTTGGGAATCACATGGGGGATGATCGTCGCAAGCCGCTGTTTCGCGTACGGCTTTTCAGAGATCCAGGAAACCATCGAATCCACCGAAGCCACCGCGGCAATCTGGTCATCCTGGGCGGCGGCCAGCAAGGCCGTGATTCCCATCGGCCCAACGCCGACCATCATGATCGGCCTTCGGTCGGGCAACACCCGCATCACGGCATTCACGACCTGCTTGAGGTCGTATGTCCATTGGCCCGCCAACGGGCGCCCCAACCACATCGCCCACTCCGCGCTGTTGTGGTCGGGCGCCAACCCGATTCTTTCCCCGGCCACGGCAAGGCTTCCCGTGGCTCGCAAATCCAAGCCGACAAGTCCCGCGCCCTTTTTCCGCAAGGCATCAGCCACCGGAGACTTGAGCGCCACCGCCGCCCCTTCCTCATGAAGAAGGACGACCATGGGCTGCCTGAGATCCCCCCGTTCCACCGTCACCGGCAAGCTGATGCCGGGTTCGGTTTCAATCACGATTTTCTTGGTGGCTCCAGCGCTTTCCTCAACCAGAATTCCCCTTCCCGCGCGGATCGGGAAATCCCCATGCAACAGCTTGGCAAGTGCCGGGCCGGCTTCCTTTCTCCTGGCGTTCCAGCCTTCCGTATCCTTGGGCCATTCCCGTTCACCCAGGCTTCTTCGCCCTTCGGCGGCCGCGTATTGCGGCAGCGTGAGCCACGAAGCCGGGCGCTCGCCAGCGGCAAAGCACCTGAGGTTTTCCCGAGGTTCCGGGGTGAAATCGGCATCCGGCACCGGTTCGCCCGCTCCTTGGTTCAGCAAGTGACGGCGCATGAAACCAACCATCGCCTCCCGCATCGGTTTGGAATAATCATGCCCCGACTCGAAGACATGGTGCTCGACCACCCCTTCGCGACCCAGCACGCCGAAAAGGCTCCTGGCCCCCGAAATGGAACGGGCCGCCTCGGCCGGGGAAAACTGCCGGGCATCCCTGCTGGCGCTGATCACCTTGAGCGCGCGAGGCGCCACGGCCGCCAGGACGGCATCCTCCTCGGTGAACTGCAACGCGCCAGGCACCACCTCGCACATGCAGCAGGCCGCTCCCAAATAGGCCTGGTAGTTGCCGACGGAACAGACGGGAACGACGGCCTTGAGGCGATCATCAAGGGCGCCCGCGTACATGGTCTGGTTGCCCCCGCCGCTGGCGCCCGTCACACCGAGGCGCTGTCCGTCCACCTCGGGCCGGCTCAGGAGATAATCAACCGCCCTGGCATTCTCAAGGACCTGGATTCCCGCCAACGGCTTGCCGATTGGCAGCAAGGTTGCCGCGGTCATGCCGCCGTGATACTCACCCAAGGCCTGTCCGACAGCCCTTTCGCCGGCGCCGAACGCGTCAACGGACAAGGCGACGAAACCCGCGCGCGCGCTGGACACGCAACGCGCCTGGACAACCGGGTCCTGCTTGGCGCCCGACCAGTGGCCATGAACATGGAGAACCGCCGGAAGCCTTCCAGCCTTCTTGGGGAGGTACAGGTTGGCCGGCATCCTCACACCCGGCAGTGTCTGGAAGTGAACTTTCTCGATCACATAGTCGGGTTTTTCAATCCGTCCCGTGACAACCGGATCGAGCGGAATGCCTCCCGGGCGCTTGATCCCCAGCGCGGATTCCAACTTCGGTACGAATGCTTTCCTGGCATCCGCATGGTTTCCCGACGAATTCACTAGCGGTGACCCCGCCTCCCGCAAGCGCGCCGCCTCGGCAAACACCCACCTCAGGTAGTCTCCTGCGCCAGCGTTCGACGACTGCGCGCGGACGGCCAGGGCATGCGCCAAGGCCAACAGGGCAACCAAGATCCATCGCATGGTTCGTCTCCGCAACACTTCAAAAATCGCGCTATCACGCTAACCGACCTGAATGGAAACGCCAGCATTGGGGCCCCTTGGCGGCATAGGATAGGCTCTTGTTTCAAGAACGCTGCTTCAGCCGAGGGGCTTAGCAATGTGGCAGGCGATTTGCGAGGGCGCGTGGGGCCCGATCGTTTTCATGGCGATGGTTTTGGCTGGAACCATCGCTTGGAAACGATCATCCCCGCGTGACAGGCGGGCCACTGCCGCCGTGGCCGTTTCGGCAACCTTGTTGGTCGCCTTGCCGGCCATCCATTGGCTTGTTGTCACCGATCGGGAATCGGTAACCATCGCCCTGAAGCGATTTGAAACCCAAGCCAACGCCCGTGACTTCAAAACGATGCTCGACGGGATAGACCCGGATTTTCGGTCGCATGGCGGACTGGACAAGAAGGGCCTGCACGCCCTTCTGTCAACCCTGGAAGCGCGCCACGGAGTGCGAGCCGTTCAGGTGAGGAGGCCCGAAGTGCTGGCCCCCGATCCGGATGGAGGATATCCCTGCGAGTTCACCATGCGCCTGACGGGCGACTTTGGAGAGTTCGCTGTCGTGGTCAAGACGCACTGGCGGAAGCGGGACGGGACATGGAAAGTGGACCGGGTCGTTGTTTACCGTTTGCTTGACAGGGACCAAACACCGCTGCCTATCTGACCCGGTTCAATTGCAGTCGCACGATTCAATCACCCTGACGGATGGTTTGGCACAAACCTTGGGGCAACATGAAATCACAGGGGCGCATGAGCTGTGGCAAACCCATTTGCGGTGCCCGCAGCATCCCTGGGCCAAGAGGGCCATCGCCCCCACGATCATCAGCAGGACACGGGTGCGAGTCATGGCGTAACCTCCGTGACGCGACCCGGGGATTCAAGCCCCGAACCGTCATCAGGAAACCATGACTTCAGAAATTAATCGGGGCAAACACGGATTGCCTGATCACGGAAGCGGGGACGCCCCGACAATCGGCACAACCGGGCCGCGGACGCGATCATGGGCAGGTGGATGGTGGGCAAGGCGATGGAGCGCAAACAGTCGGGCAAGGCGATGAGGAGACCACCACGGGCGTGCAAATCGGAACGGGAGCCGCCAACGCCACGGGAGTGTCGTGCCGCTTGCTGTTGCGGCAGGCGCTGAACAGCCCGTGCCGTTCCCCATTGTTTCGGGCCATCGAACCAGACTGGCAACCCGTCACCAAAACCGCCAGTAACCCGAGAATCACTGAATTCTTCATTTCTTTTTTCTCCCCGAGGCCAGGGAACCGGTCCGGCCGCTTGTTCCCACCGGGCCGGACCGGCTCCCTCGCTTCCTCGTGCCATTCCATTCACGCAAAGAACCCGCCCGCCGTTCAAT
The DNA here is from genome assembly GCA_016873225.1 of Planctomycetota bacterium. GTDB lineage: Bacteria > Planctomycetota > Planctomycetia > Gemmatales > Gemmataceae > REEB421. The sequence continues at coordinate 173,928 of VGXS01000003.1, forward strand.
TCAACTTGAGCGAATTCAGAAACACGGGGCAGAATGGCGTTGGCTTTCTGACGGTCCTGCCGCGCAATCACGACGCCACGGTTATTCCAATCTTTCCCAAGGCGCACGCCGATCATGAACAACCCTGAACCAGGGCGCACGGGCCTTCGAGGCAAAACATCACTGGAAAGCGCCACCGGAGCGCTCCTTTCGGATGCTTTCCCACTGCCGGGTGAGGAAACCGATTCCGCGGCGGCATGCGGGCGGGTGCTGGCAAGGTCGATCGAATCCCCCCGGCCGATACCGGCATTCAATCGCTCCGCCATGGATGGATTCGCCGTCATGTCGACCGACATCAAACAGGCGCCCGTCAACCTAGCGATAATCGGAACCAGCCTGCCCGGCGCGCCGGCGGGCCGACCCGTTTCCCGGGGAATGGCGATCAGGATCACCACCGGCGCGGCCATTCCCGCCGGTGCCGACACGGTGGTTCCGATTGAGCTCTGCGATGCCTCGGAATCATCGGTGGTGGTGCGTTCGCCTCTGCCGGCAGGCAAGCATGTGATCGTTTCTGGCGAGGATTTCCAAGCAGGCCAAACAGTGCTTCAAGCGGGCCACCGGCTAAGGCCCCATGATCTTGCCGTTCTTTCGGCGATGGGTGTCGCCAGGGTGAATGTTGTTCGCCGTCCGTTCGTGTCGATTTTGGTGACGGGAAACGAATTGTTTCCCCCTTTTTCCACGCCAAAAAATGATCTGATCAGTGACGCCAACAGCCCGATGCTCCAAGCCTTGTCCGGTAGGGACGGGGCCTTCAGCAAAACCTGTCCAAGCGTTCCGGACACGGAACGGGATGTTGTTTCAGCGCTGCGGGAATGCGCCCAAAGCGATGTCATCCTGATTTCAGGAGGCAGTTCCGTTGGACAGGAAGATCATGTTCCCGCCGCGGTGGGCAAGCTGGGATCCCTTGAAGTGCATGGCCTGGCCCTGAGGCCCGCAAGTCCGGCCGGATTCGGCAGGTTGGCTTGCGGAACACGGGTATTTCTTCTGCCAGGCAACCCGGTTTCATGCCTTTGCGCTTATGAATTGCTCGCGGGAAAATTCATCCGGCGCTTGGCGGGTCTTTCATCCGATTTTCCGCATACCATGTTGCGCCTTCCGTTGGCCCGGGATCTTGTCTCGGAAATCGGCCGAACGGATTTCGCCCGCGTCCGAATCAGCCACGGCCTGGTCGAACCGGTGGCGATCAGCGGGGCTGGCAGGCTAAGCACGGTGGTCCAAGCCGACGGATTTGTCCTGATTCCGCCAGAGATTGGTTCGTTCAACAAAGGCGATGAGGTCGTCGTGAGGCTGTTTTGACAATGTGGGGCCACAAGGAATGGTTCCGCGAAGATGGCCTTATTTTCAGGTTCAGCCCCCTGTACCCGCCTCCCAACGCGCACTAGATTGACGATTGGCCTGCCTCGCCGGAATGTTACCGGCCGCTCTCTAGGAGGATAGCCCGTGCAAGGAATTCGCGCGCTGGTCTTGATTGCCAGCCTCTTTTCCCTTGGTTCCATGGCTTGCGCGGCCGATTGGTCCAACTGGCGCGGCCCGGCTCAAAACGGCGTCAGCCACGAAAAAAACCTGCCCGAAAAATGGTCACCGGACCCCACCAAGGCTGACAACAACCTCGTCTGGCGCGCTCCCTACGGCGGCCGCACCACTCCCATCGTCCAAAATGGCCGCCTTTACATGATCGGCAGGGATGGCGAGGGCCTGACCGAGCAGGAACGCTGCCTTTGCTTCGATGCCAACACCGGAAAGCTCATCAAGGAACACCGGTTCAATGTCTTCCACACCGACATTGTTTCCGTCCGCCTCGGCTGGACCAACATGGTCGGCGACCCTGAAACGGGAAATGTCTACGCGCATGGAACCCAGGGACTTCTTTTCTGCTTCGACAAGGACCTGAATGTCGTTTGGCAGCACAGCCTCACGGAGGAATTCGGCAGGGTTAGCGGATATGGCGGACGCGTGACCAGCCCGATCATCGACGAGGACAAGCTTATCATCGGCTTCCTCAACGCCAGTTGGGGCGACCAGGGGATCGGACGCAACCGTTTCGTCGCGATGGACAAGAAAACCGGCAAGATCATTTGGTGGGCCAGCACCGGCACCCAGCCCAAGGACACTTTCTACTCCACGCCCGTCGTGGCGGTGATCGACGGCGTGCGCACCATGGTCAGCGGTGGCGGTGATGGCGGCGTGCACGCCTTTCAGGCCCGCACCGGCACCAAGATCTGGAGCTATCCGCTCGGCCCCGGAAGCATCAACTGCTCCCCGGTTGTCCAGGGAAGCATGGTTTACATCGGGCAAGGCGAGGAAAACGAGGGTGAAACCACCCAGGGGCGCGTGGTTTGCCTCGACGGCTCCAAGGTCACGGCGGGCAAGCCCGCCCTCGTCTGGAAACTCGACGGCATCAAGGCCAAGTTCGCCAGCCCCGTCCTGCATGAAGGCAAGCTTTACATGTGCGGCGACACGGGCCAGCTTTATTGCATCGAGGCCGCCACTGGAAAACTGCTTTGGGATTATCTCTATGGTAAAAATACCAAAGGCAGCCCGGTCCTGGCCGACGGCAAGCTCTACCTCGCCGAGGTGAACAGCAAGTTCCACATCCTCAGGCCCACCGCGGAAGGCTGCGAAAAGGTCCACACCCAATTCTTCAAGAGCAAGGTGGCGGGCGAGGAGGTCGAAATCAACGGCAGCCCGGCGATCTCCAACGGTCGGGTCTATTTCATGACCGGCAACGACCTCTTTTGCATCGGTTCGAAGGAACCCGTTTCCAGCCCCGCGCCGGCCATCAAGGAGGACGACGGCAAGGCCGGGGCCGCTCCCGGCCGCCTGCAGGTCTTCCCGGCCGACATCACCGTCTTCGCTGGCGACACCGTCGAGCTTGAAGCCCGGGCCTACGATTCCAAGGGCCGCCTGATCGGACCCGCGGATGTCGCATGGTCGCTTGCGGGCCCCCGGCCTCCCGAGGGCGTTGTTCCCATGCCTGGCGCGGCACCCGCTCCCCCTCCGCCTCCCCTGGCTGGCAAGCTTTCCGCCGAAAAGGGCGTGAAGGTATCCCTGTCCCCCGCCATGGCGCCCCCGGCCCAGTTCGGCAGGGTGGTCATCAAGAGCGGTGCCCTCGAGGCCGAGTGCCGGGTCCGCGTGGTTCCACGGCTCCCTTATTCACCGAATCTGGCCAACATTCCCGAAGGACGCACTCCCGGCGGCTGGATCAATTGCCAAGGAAAATTCGCCATCGTCCAGCACGAGGGCAAGAAGGTTCTCAAGAAGCTGGCTGTCAATCCCAGCCCCTTGGTTTCCCGGGCCAATGCCTACATCACCCGCCATGACGCGACCGGCTACACCATCGCCACCGACATCATGGGCAGCAAGGTCCGCGACGACCTGCCCGATGTCGGACTGGTGGCCAACAGGTACACCCTCATGCTGGCCGGCAACACCCAGCAACTCCGCCTCGTGAGCTGGGACGCGCTGCCCCGCGTCGACAAGAGCATCGCGTTCCCCTGGAAACCCGGCACTTGGTACCGGATGAAACTGGAAGTCGTGGTCCGCGAGAAGGATGCCCTGATCCGGGGCAAGGTATGGCCTCGCGACGACAAGGAACCGGAGGCCTGGACGGTCGACTTCACCGACCCGGTGCCCAACCGCGAGGGCGCCGCCGCCATCTACGGCTATGCCGCCGGCATTCTCGAAGGCCAGACCGGTTGCGAGATCTTCTACGACAACATTCGCATCACCGAGGCGGGCAAGTAACCACCTCGCCACGAATCCAACCCCCTGATTGAGGAGCAACCCTTCCATGGCAATACGAGGACAAAACCGCCAGGCCCTCGCGGCCGCCGTCACCTGTGCCGTTTTGGGCGGCACCCTGGCGGCGCTTTACCTTCCCGGACCCGCCAGGCCCCTGGCCGATGCGGCCCGCCGCGACACCGGGCGCGAATGGCCCCTTTTCGGCGGAACCGTGCAGCGCAACCTCGTGAACCTCAAGGAAACGGGACTTCCCGTCTCCTGGAACATCGAGCCCGGCAAGGAACAAAACCTCGTTTGGAGCATGCCCCTTGGCAGCAAGGCCTATGGAGGTCCCATCATCGCCGGCGGCCGCATTTTTGTCGGCACCAACAACGACTTCCCGCGCGACCCGGCCGTGCCGGGCGACAAGGGCATCATGCTCTGCCTTGATGAGAAGACCGGGGAACTGATCTGGCAGGCCGTTCACGACAAACTGCCCGCCGGACGCGTGAACGACTGGCCCCGCGAGGGCATCTGCTCCTCCCCGGTGGTGGAAGGCAAAAGGATTTGGTACATCTCCAATCGCTGCGAGATCATCTGCGCCGACGCCGAGGGCTTCCGCGACGGCAAGAACGACGGGGTTGCCGACGAGGCCCTCACCGGCCCCAAGAACGCCGACATCCTCTGGCGCCTGGACATGATCAAGCAGCTCAATGTCTTCCCCCACAACCTCGCCACCTGCTCCCCCCTGATTGTCGGCGACACCCTTTTCGTGATCACCAGCAACGGCGTGGATGAAGGCCACATCAACATTCCCCAGCCGGGAGCCCCGAGCTTCCTGGCCGTCAACAAGAACGACGGGAAGGTCCTGTGGTCGAGCAACCTCCCCTCCTCGAGCCTTGTGGAAGCCAGGAAGAAGAGCGGCGGGGATGTGGACATCAAGAAGCTGGTCGACCAGGGCAAGCTCCTCATGCACGGGCAATGGTCGAATCCCGTGTATGCCGAACCCAACGGCAAGCCGGTCATCATTTTCCCCGGTGGCGACGGCTGGGTTTACGGATTCAAGCCCGACACCGGCGACCTGCTCTGGAAGTTCGATTGCAATCCCAAGAAGTCCGAATACAAGCTCGGCGGCAAGGGCACACGAAACGACTTCGTGAGCACCCCGGTTGTCTGGGAGAACAAGCTGTACATCGGTGTCGGCCAGGACCCCGAGCATGACAAGGGCGTCGGCCACCTCTGGTGCATCGACATCACCAAGGCTCCCGCCAACGCCGACAAGGACCTCACGCCCGTCGGAGACAACTTCGACCCCAAGGCTCCCACCAACAAGGACAGCGGCCTCATCTGGCACTATGGCGGCCTCGCGGGTGACGATTACGAAAGGAACTATTTCTTCGGCCGCACCATGAGCACCGTCGCCGTGCATGATGGGCTGCTCTACACATCCGAGTACGACGGCTGGGTTCACTGCCTCGATGCGCGCACCGGCGCGAAACTGTGGGACCATGACATGGGATCGGACACCTGGTCGAGCACCTACTGGGTCGACGGGCGCGTCTACATCGGCAACGAGGCCGGAAAGCTTCATGTCTTCGCCCACGGCAAGCAGAAAAAGCTTCTCGCCACCATCAACATGAAGGCGAAGATCAGGGCCACTCCCGTGGCCTCCGGCGGAAAGGTCTACATGATCACCGAAAACCCCTGCAAGCTGTTCTGCCTGGGGACCAAGTGATGCGCGCCAGCCCGCTTTTTGTCGCGGCTATCCTGGGTGCCGCCGGGTTGGCCCGCGGTCAGGAAGCCTCGTACCCCCTTTTGGGCGGAACCCCGTTTCGCAACATGACCGCGCCTTCGGCCAAGGGGCTTCCCGAGACTTGGTCCATCAAGAAGAACGCTAGGAAAAACATCCTCTGGTCGGCGGAACTGGGCACCACGACTTACGGCGCTGTCGTCGTTTCCGGCGGCCGGATCTTCATCGGTACCAATAACGAACGGCCCCGCGACCCCGCCATCTCCGGCGACAAGGGGGCGCTCTACTGCTTCAGCGCCATGGACGGCGCCTTCCTTTGGCAGGCTTTGCATGACAAGCTGCCCGAACCCGATAAGAACGACTGGCCCAAGCAAGGCGTGGCCAGCACCCCCGTCATCGAGGGCGACCGCCTTTGGTATGTTTCCAACAGGGCCGAGGTGGTCTGCCTCGACGCGGCGGGAACGCCGGGAACAACCAAGGCCAAGGAAATCTGGAAACTCGACATGGTCAAGGATCTGGGGGTTTTTCCTTGCTACCTGGCCATGTGCAGTCCGCTGGTGCACGGCCCGCATGTTTTTGTCGTGACCGGCCACGGGGTCGACCACGAATCCCACAAGGTGCCCAATCCCAAGGCCCCGAGCTTTGTTTGCCTGGACAAGGCGACTGGCAAAGTCGTCTGGAAGGATTCAAGCCCGGGCGAAAACATCATGGAAGGGCAATGGTCGAACCCCACTCTGGCCAAGGCGGGCGGCATCGATCAGGTGGTTTTCCCGGGTGGGGACGGCTGGCTTTACTCGTTCGAGCCAGCAAACGGCAAGAAGCTTTGGAAATTCGACTGCAACACCAAGAAAAGCGCCTTCAAGCCCGGTGGCCGCGGTGACAAGTCGTACATCATGGCCACGCCGGTTTTCCACAATGGCAAGATTTACGCCTCGGTGGGCAACAATCCCGACGACGGCCCCGGCCCCGGCCACCTTTGGTGTGTCGACCCGGCGAAACCGGGCGCGATGGGCGCCGATGGTTTCCGAGACCTGAGTCCTGTCGCCGACAATCTCGACCCCGCCGCACCCGCCAACAAGGACTCCGGACTGGTGTGGCATCTTGGCGGCCCGGTGCTTCCCAAGCCCACTGGTGACGGACGGGACATCCATTTCGGGCGAACGCTGAGCACCGTCGCCGTGGCCGATGGCCTGATCTACGCCGCCGAGATCGATGGTTACCTGCATTGCCTGGACGCCTCCACGGGGAAGAAGCACTGGGACCACGACCTCAAGGACGGAACCTGGTGTTCACCCATGGTTGCCGACGGCAGGGTCTTCATCGGCACCGACTCGGGCGACATCCTTGTGTTTCCTCATGGAAAGGCGAAGAAGGAGCCCGCTAAGATTGAAATGGATCAGGCAATCAAGTCTCCGCCCACCCCGATTGGCGGTGTCTTGTACCTGCACAACGGAACCACCCTGTTCGCCATCGGCACCAAGTGACGCGCAAGCGCGAGGAACCGCATCCGTGAGCACCAGTAAGCACGCTCCCATCGACTATTTCTCCCCGGCAGAATGGTTCAACCCTTCCGAAAGCTTGGAGAGCAAGGTCAAGCGGGCCAAGGAACAACTCGACAAGCATGTTCGAGACATCGTCAAGTGGCACTTCAGCCCCGAGACGGGTTGCGAGTTCTGGCTTGAAAAAGCCAAGACCTATTCGTTTAACCCGCTAACTGATGTCAAGGGCGCCGATGACCTTCACCTCTTCGGGACATTCGAGGACGATTGGCTTCGGGGCGGTCCCATCTCCCGATGGGTTCCCAAGGGTTTCGCCGGCAAGCCGGTCTATGTCTTTGAAACGGGTGGAACAACCGGCCTGCCCAAAAGTCGCATGGTCATCGATGACTTCCGGATCGACTACGAGATGATGTCGGAAACCCTTCCCGACAAGCATTTCCCCAAGGGATCCAACTGGCTGATGCTCGGACCGTCCGGCCCCCGGCGCCTCCGCCTGGCGATCGAACACCTCACGCAGCACCGGGGCGGGGTGTGCTTCTGTGTCGACCTCGATCCCCGCTGGGTCGTCAAGCTCATCAAGGCGCGCAACATCGAGCAGGCCAACCTTTACAAGGAGCACTGCATCGATCAGGCGCTCACCGTTCTCGCCGGTGGCCATGACATCAAGTGCATGTTCACCACTCCCAAGCTGCTCGCGTCGTTCGACGAGGCGCTGCGGGCCGGCAAATTGGAGGAAAAGTACAGGTCCCTTGGCAAGAAAGTGCCTCCGGGAGGCCTTCGCAGCATCAAGGCCGCCGGCATCCTGGGCCTCTTCACCGGGGGAACAGAATTCACTCCCCAGTTCACCCGTGAGGCGTACGAGGAAATGCTGGACAACGGCGATGTCTACATGACACCGACCTATGGCAACACCCTCATGGGACTCGCCTGCAGCAAGCCGATCGGTCCTCATGACGGCTTCAAGATCACCTATTACGCCCCCCAACCCCGGGCGATGACCGAAGTCGTCGATCCCAAGGACTACTCCCGCAAGGTTGGCTACGGTGAAACCGGCCGCGTTCTCCTGACCACCCTCACGCGCGAATTCTTCGTGCCCCGCTTCCCCGAAAGGGATGAAGGCGAAAGGGAAGCCCCCTACGAGCGTTACCCGTGGGACGGGGTCAGCGGTGTCAGGCCATTCAGCGAACTTGCGGCCACGACTGTCGTCGGCGTGTATTGATCGACCCAGGTCACCCCCCTAACCGCGAACCTCACGCCCAGGTGTTCCCATGATCAGAATTCCCGCTTTGCGTTTCGGCAAGGAATACACGAGCCTTGACAAGGCTCAGCTTGTCCATCATGTGACCGGCGAACCCGTCGCCGAAGTCAGCCAGGTGACGGGCAGCCAGATCGCCCGCGACCTAGGCCAGATGGACAGGGCCAGGCAGATCCTTTCCGAAATTCCGATGGCCGACATCCTCGGGATGTACAAGAAAGCCGCCGATTACTTCGCCAATGCCAAGCTGCCGTGCGGGGATACCGAACTCGATTTTGACGGATATGTCCGCAACCTGTCGGCAACCACGGGTAGCCCTATGGTGTTCTGCCGACGCAACGCCCTCAAAGTGCATTATGTTCTCGAGAACATCGAGGAAGTCATCGGAGGCCTGACCCGCGGCCTTGATCCCGAGTTTTTCGACAAGGGTTTCACCACCCGCGGCGGCAGGATGCAGGCCTTTTTCCCGACCACCAATGTGTTCGGTGCCGTGCTTCCGTCCAACTCACCCGGAGTCCATTCCCTGTGGGTGCCGACCATCGCCTTCAAGATGCCCTTGCTGCTCAAGCCGGGCAGGGAGGAGCCCTGGACACCTTTCCGGGTTCTCCAATCATTCATCAAGGCTGGAGTTCCGCCCCAAGTTCTTGGTTTCCTGCCTTCGGACCACTCGGGAGCCAACGATATTCTCCGCCTCTGCGGCCGGAGCATGGCCTTCGGTGACGATCGCACCATGGCGCCCTACCGCAACGACCACCGCGTGGAAATCCACGGAACCGGTTACTCGAAGATCATCTTCGGCGAGGATAAGGCCCCATCATGGGACCGGTACCTCGACATGCTGGTGGAGTCGATCGCCGCCAACGGTGGCCGCGCGTGCGTGAACGCCTCGGCCGTCTGGACACCTTCCCACGCCGATGCAATGGCGATGGGAATTGCCAAAAGGTTCGCGGTGATGAAACCCCGCCCATGGGATGACCCCAACTGCGAAATCAGCGCCTTCGCCAAGCCGGAGGTCGCCGAAGCTATCAACAACATGGTGGATGAGGGGCTGAAAACTCCGGGCGCCCGAGATGTCACCCTGGAAGTCAGGGGAACCCCGCGGCTCGTCAAGGAAGGGCGCATCGCCTACCTTCTTCCGACCGTCATCCGCTGCGATTCTCCCGAGCATCCCTTGGCCAACAAGGAATTCCTTTTCCCTTACGCCAGCGTGATAGAATGCCCCCAGGATGATATCCTACACCGTATGGGATACACGCTCGCGGGAACGGTGCTGAGTGATGACAAGGCCTTCGTGTCCTCGGCGATGGCCTGCTCTCATGTCGAGCGCCTCAATGTTGGCCCGCTTCCGACGAACAGGTTGACCTGGGACCAGCCGCATGAAGGCAACCTCTTCACCCACCTTTACAAGCAAAGAGCCTTCAGCCAAGCCGCATTCAACGGATCGAAATGACGACCAACCCATGATCCGGAGTCTGGTGAGGCCCCTGCCGCGCCTTGTGAGCGGCGCGGGTTGCCTCAGCGAACTTCCCAAGGTTCTAGCCGGCAAGCGCTCCATTTCAATCTTCACCGACTCGGGCCTGCGAAACGCCGGCCATCCCCAGCGCGCAACATCCTTGCTTGAATCCGCCGGCCACCGCGTCGCCGTCTTCGACTCCACGGAGGAAAACCCCGACTCCCGCCATGTCGAGTCGGCCCGAGACTTCATCGCCTCGGTCAGGCCCGACGCGATTCTCGCGATCGGTGGCGGAAGCAGCATGGACTTGGCCAAGGCGGCCAACTTGATCCATTGCTGCGGCGGACGGGTCGGCGACTATCACGGTTATGGCAAGGCCACCGCGCCGCTTCTGCCCATGGCGGGAATCCCCACAACCACCGGCACGGGTTCGGAAGCCCAATCCTACGCCGTCATCGTTGACCGGCAAACACACCTCAAGATGGCTTGTGGCGACCCGGGAATGCTCTTTGGAACGGTCCTGCTCGACCCGGAACTTGTCTCATCCCAGCCGCGGGGAGTGGCGGCCGTGACAGGCCTTGACGCCATATCCCACGCCCTGGAGGCCGCCGTTAGCACGGCGCGCAATCCACTTTCCCTTTCCTACGCGCGGGAGGCATGGCGGCTCCTTTCGGCGAATTTTGGAAATGTCCTTGCGCGCAACGCCGATGTCGCCACCTTTGGCGCCATGCAATGGGGCGCCTTCCTGGCGGGAGCGGCGATCGAGCAGTCGATGCTTGGCGCCAGCCACGCGATGGCCAATCCCCTGACGGCGCATTACGGCTTGACCCACGGCATCGCGATCGCCCTGGTGCTTCCCTGGGTGATCAGGTTCAACGCTCGCGCCGTTTCCGCGGATTACCGGGAATTGGCGCGAGAGGCCGGATTGGGAGACCAGGGAGCCGAGGGATTGGCGCTCAAGGTGGAGGAGTGGCGATCCGGGGCGGCGCTGCCCTCCGGCCTCGGTTCGTGCGGCGTGCGCGATGGCATCCTTGCCATCCTGGCCGAGGAAGCCTCCCAGCAGTGGACGGGACGCTTCAATCCCGCCCCGGTCACCGAATCGGATTTCTTGTCATTGTATAGATCCGCCATGTGATTCATGCGTGCGGGGGACCCCATGCGCCCGACAGTCTTGTTCCTTCTCCTTGCGACTGTGGCGTTCGCCACGGCCGACTGGCCGATCTTCCGGGGCGACCCCGCCCAGACGGGCAACTCCCCGACGGCCCTTGCCGGCCCGCTCAGGCGCGCATGGCGCGTCGAGGGCCTCGAATCCGTCGAGGGGTCTGTCGCCATAGGAAAAGGCAAGGTATACGCCGCCACGGGCGATGGCTTGGCCCGTCGCTTCGACCTTGCCACGGGCAAGGAGGAATGGAAAGCCAAGATAGGTCCGGCCAAGGCCCCGGTTAGCCTCAGCGACGGGGTCGTCTATGCGGGCGACATGGAGGGCAAACTGCACGCGCTTGATGCCGGCACGGGAAAGGTGAAATGGGTCTTCGACTGTGGTGCCGAGATATCGGGAGGGGCCTGCCACGCCCCCGGCGTGCTACTCTTCGGGGCCCATGACGACACGCTTCACTGCCTCGACCCGGCGACCGGTAAGGAACGATGGAACTTCAAGACCGAGGGCCCCTATTACGGTTCGGTCGCGATGGCGGCTGGAAAGACATTCGCCGCCGGGTGCGACAGCCGCCTCCATGTCATCGACGCGGCGACCGGAAAGGAATCCGCGAGCCTCGACCTTGGAAGCCAAACGGGCGCGACCGTCGCGGTTTCCGGGGAGAACCTTTACCTGGGCACCATGGGAAGCGAGTTTCACGCCATCGCATGGAAGGAACCCAAAATCTCCTGGACCTACAGGGCCGCCAACCGCCCCAAGGAATTTTTCTCCTCCGCCGCCATCGGTTCGGAACTGGTGGTGGTGGGCAGTCGCGACAAGAGGGTCCATGCGCTCGACCGCAAGACTGGCGCGCCGCGCTGGACTTACCTCACTGACGACCGGGTTGACGCGTCCCCGGTGATCGCCGGTGACAAGGTCTACTGTCCCAGCCTCGATGGAAAATTGCATGTGCTGGACCTGGCCACCGGCAAGAAAATCGAGGCGCATGAATTGGGAGGGCCCGCCTCAGCCTCACCAGCAATCAGCGACGGCTACATCGTGGTAGGCAGCACCGAGGGTGTTTTGACGGCCTTCAAGGCGGGAAATTGAGCAAGCCGGCCAGAACCCGGCCGGCTTCGATGGTTTCTGTGGCTCGGGCCGCCAATCAGCGACGGCTGGCGGGCCAGATCGACGAACCATATACCGCCGTGTCTCCCAAGGTTTCCTCAATCCTGAGGAGCTGGTTGTACTTGGCGATGCGGTCGGTACGGCTGGCCGAACCCGTCTTGATCTGTCCGGCGTTGGTTGCCACCGCGATGTCGGCAATCGTCGTGTCCTCCGTCTCGCCGCTGCGATGGCTGATGATGCTTGTGTAGCCGTTGAGGCGCGCCAACTCAATCGCCTCGAGGGTTTCTGTCAGGGTGCCGATCTGGTTGACCTTGATCAGGATGCTGTTGCCGGCCAAGTGCTTGAAGCCGTCGGCGAGTCGCTTCGTATTGGTCACGAACAGGTCGTCTCCGACAAGTTGAACCTTGTCTCCCAAGGCCTTGGTCAGCTTGGTCCACCCTTCCCAGTCGTCCTCGGACAACCCGTCCTCGATGCTCTTGATGGGCCACTTCTTGCATAAACCGGCCCACAGTTCGATCATTCCGTCGCTGTCAACGACCTTGTCCGGAGCGCTCTTGAAGAAGCAGTATCCCTTTTTCCCCTTTTTGTGCGCCTCGTCATGCAGTTCCGTCGCGGCGGCATCAAGGGCGAAAACGATATCCTCCCCGAGCTTGTATCCCGCGTTTTCAACTGCCTTGGCGATGGTGGACAAGGCCTCGTCGGCCGAGGCGAGGTTGGGGGCGAAACCTCCCTCGTCGCCCACGGCCGTGCTCAGGTGCTTGTCGTGCAGCACTTTCTTGAGATGGTGGAAAACCTCGGCGCCCATCCGGAGGGCTTCCTTGAAGCAGGGCGCCCCCAGCGGCATGATCATGAATTCCTGGAAATCAACCGTGTTGTCGGCATGCTTTCCCCCGTTGATGATGTTCATCATCGGAACCGGCAGAACACGCGCGTTGACCCCGCCGATGTACCTGTAAAGGGGAATCTTCACGCTGGCGGATGCGGCCCGGGCGACGGCAAGGGAAACCCCGAGCAGGGCGTTGGCCCCCAGTTTGCTCTTGTTGGGAGTCCCGTCGATTTCGATAAGGCGCTTGTCGATACCGACCTGATCGTACGCGTCCATACCTTCGATTTCCGGGGCAATGTGCTCGTCCACATGTTGGACAGCCTTCAGGACCCCCTTGCCCAGGTATCGTTTCTTGTCGCCGTCCCGCAGTTCGCAAGCTTCATGCGCGCCCGTGCTGGCGCCGGATGGGACGGCGGCGCGCCCGTGGGAGCCATCCTCGAGAATGACTTCGGCCTCAAGGGTCGGGTTGCCCCGACTGTCCATGATTTCCCTTGCGGCGATATGTTCGATAAAGCTCATGTTGTTCTGGCCGTTGGGCTGACTGCCGGTGACCTGCAGGCCAGGGAATGTCCCTGACCATGAACCGGACCATTGGTTTTTTACTCAATCGCATGTGGCAATCAACCCATGCGAAAGTCACCAACAACGCGGCTATGGATTTGATTCCACCAACGGATTATCTTGGAGTTGTGGGGTTATATGGAGGTGTCGGCCATGACTCAGCATGGAAGATGGTGGAGGCCGGTTCTTCTCGCCCTTTTGCTGGCGGGAGTTCCGTTGATTTCGGCCCAGGAACCTGGTGCCGCAAAGCCGACGGCCGAAAAGGACGGCAAGGACGCGCCCAAGGAAAAGGAATCCGACAAAGGCAAGGATGCGAAAAAAGACGCCAAGGACGCCAAGAAGGATGAGAAAAAGGACGCCAAGAAAGACGAACCGGATAAGCGTGAAAAACCTGTCGCTCCCCCTTCCGCATACATCAAGCAGGGCATTTTTGCCGGAAAGGTCAACGAGATCAGGGAATCCGACCGGAATTTTTCCATTGAAGTGCCGGCCAGGGGACGCAGCATCAGGCTCAGTTTCGTGGTCACTGACGATGCGAAGATCCGGACCATGGCAATTCCGATGATCTTTGACGATCGGGGCAACCTCAAAAGACCCTCTCCCCTGGAGTTGCGCAACGCCAAAGGAAAGGATCCCAAGGACAAGTTGCTTCCGGGCTTCGAGGCTGAATTTTCCAATCTGGCCCAAGGCCAGATCGTTCAGGTCCAAGGCGTGACCACCAAGGAAAAAGTCATCGCCGCCCAGAAGGCCGCTAGGATTCGACCACTGCCCGGGCAACCGCCACCACCTCCCGAGGACATCATGACCAACATGGTCCTGATCCTTCAGGAACCCGTTAAAAAGCCGGGCCAAGGAAAATGATCCCCGTTCTGGCGGCCCTGCTTGGCTTGCCCGGACAACCGCAAGCCGAACCCACCAAGGATCTTTATCTCTTGGGCTGGGCGCAGGGAATCATTGTTTCGGCACCCGACCGCAACGGCGTTCTTTTGGTGGAATGGAACCACCCCTTTGTGCACCCTGATTTCGCGGTGGCTGCCGAGATTGACGATCGCAAGAAACAAGTCGCCTCGCTTCGCGAAAAGGGACTGAAACTTCCCAAAGGCAGTGCCGAGCGGGATCAGGTTACCCAGGCTTTTGTCAATGGGATGGAAGCGATCGCCAACCTCAGGAACGATGCCTACAAGACGATTCCGGCCAATTCCCAAGTGACGGTCAGGCTGGAACCATGGACCCGCTACCGGCAGGAAAAACCTCCCTTGGATGCTTTTGACGACAAGGGAAACCTTCTGCCCGTCAATCCGATGACCTTGCGCAAGTTAAGGGAACCACTCCACTGGCCCGGCTACCAAAGCCAAAAAAGCCAACTCGAGGAAGGCCGCGGTGTTCTCATGCACATGGCGATGCGAAAGCCGGATGCCCGACAAAAGGAAGAGGGGCGGGGTTTACCGCTTCTGGCGCGCCTTGTCCTTTTATTGGAGCAAGCCCCGCCGACCTCCGGCGATCCCCTGGCCGCGCCTCGCTGAAACAATTGCCGATCACTTGTAATCGTTACAAGCCTCCCGGTCGGGCCTGCCAACCGCTCCCCCTCAGGCGCCACATCCCTAACATCCCTCAAGATCAAGGTTTAACTCACCAATCATTTGGCGTGTGGCCAAGTCTGGCCCGCCGATTGCATTGAACAATTTGTTGGCTTAACGGCCGGTTGGAAGGCTTCACCCTTGATTCTTCGGGATTTCAGCGGAGTCAAACTTCATGCCGCGGATATTCCTCGCTTGGTTGCTCGCCTTGTCGGGATTGTCGGTCCTGACTGGCGCGCAGTATCGAACACCCAATTTTCTCATCGACGCCCCTGAACCAGCCATAGCGCAACGGGTGGGCCAATACGCGGAATATTGGCGCGTCGTGAAGGCTCAGGAATGGCTTGGTTATGAGATGCCGGCATGGAACCAGCCTTGCCCCATCCATGTGAAAATCACCTTGGGAGGTTCGGGCGGTGCCACCTCATTTGTTTTTGAACAGGGCCAGATTCTAGGCATGGACATGAACATCGAGGGTAGCTTGGACAGAATCATTGCCAGCGTCCTGCCCCACGAAATCACGCATACCGTGTTTGCCCACCAGTTTCGCGGACCTTTGCCACGATGGGCCGATGAGGGCGGATGCGTGCTCAGCGAGGATGAGATTGAAAGACGGAAACATGACCAGATGGTCAGGGAAATCCTCAACACACCCAACAGGCGGATGGCGCTGAGGCGATTGTTCTCGCTCACCCAGTATCCAAACGATGTCCTGGTGCTGTACGCCCAGGGTTTTTCAGTGGTGGATTTTCTTGTCTCCCGCTCCAGCAAGCCGGCGTTTTTGGCGTTCCTGGCATCCGCCATGCAATCTGGTTGGGACAATGCCCTCAGACAGCATTACGGTTTCGTGAGCATCGAGGCACTCGAAACGGCTTGGTTGCAATCACTGGCGAAGAATCGTTCTGACGGGTCATTGGCGAGCTTTGACAGAAACAGTGTTCCCTTAAGCGGAGGAGGCACGGCCCGCATGGCTGCTCCCTATCAGGGGATTGCCATCAACGCTTCTGCTTCTTCCGGGCAGGTTGCCTTGGGAAGGCCCCAGCCAATCGTGATGGCCGCTTCGCCGGATGTCCCAAAACCAATGGGAGCGCCGGCCATCAGGCTGGGCGCCCCCAGGTTCGACAATGGTTTGCAAGCGATTCCCGAACCCGACCGCAGGTAGATGGGTTTTCAATCTTGAACCGGAATTGTCCTTGAAGCCTGGTTCGCCTGCCCCACGAAGATTTTCACGGAGCCATCTTCACCAGCGGCGGCGATGAACGCGCCATCGGGTGTGACCGCCAACGCGTGAAGGAAGTCGGGGAAGCCGGTCAGCGTCCTCTGCACTCCGCCGTTGTCGGCATTCCAGACCTTCACGCTTTGGTCTCCCGAGCATGTCGCGATATTGGGAGTCGTGCCAACGAAGGTGACGCGACTGACCTGCTTGGTGTGGCCGGTGAGGGTTCGCGCCTGTTCACCAGCCTCGAAATTCCAGACCTTGATGACATTGTCGGCGCCGGCACTGGCGAGGAATTTGCCATCGGATTTCCAAGTCACGTCAAGCACATGGTGTGTGTGACCTTCAAATGACTTGAGCGCCTTTCCTGATGGAATTTCCCAAGTCTTGACGAACTTGTCAGCGCCGCAGGTGGCCAGCATTTTTCCATCGGCGGAAAAGGCCACGCCAAACACCGTGTCGCTGTGGGAACTCTTGATGTCAAGAGCCACCTTGCCCGACGCGGTATCAATGATTTTGACCTCGCCATCTTCCGTGGGCGCGCCGCCTCCCGCGGCCAGCAACTTGCCATCAGGATTGAAGGCCAATGCCACGACCCTGTCGGCGAACCCGCCAACGCGGCGAAGGATTTTCCGTTCTTTCAAGTCCCAAAGAACGACTTCCTGATAGCTTCCGGATGCCAGGGTTTTTCCATCGGGGCTGATGGCGATTGATTCCACGAGGCCCACATGAGCGGCCCGAACGGGCTTTCCATCGGAGCTTTTCAGGTCGGGATCCAACAGAGGGGCCTGAAGGGCGTTGGCCAGGGGATCATTCAAGGCGACCTGAAGCCGCGCCAACGGATTGGAGTTGGCCAGGTTGGCCAGTATCGGGCGGATTTGGGAGTTCAAGAGGATCGTATTGCCCCTGGCGATCGCCAAGGTCGACTTGTCGGGGCTGAATGCCAAGGCCCTGACAGGATGCACGGAAGCGGGTGGCGGCTGGAGAATGATCTTGGGGCGTACCCGGGCGGCGGTGGGTGCCTTGGCACCCTGATCGATCCAAAGCTTAACGAGGGCCAATTCCTGTGGAGTGAGCGGCTCCTCGCTCTTGGGAGGCATCGCGGGCCGCATCACCTTGGCCGACAGCTTGTAAAGAAGGCTTTCGTCAGCCTTCCCGGGAATGATGGCGCCGCCTTTTTTGCCCCCCTTCATGAGGGTTTCGTACGTCGCCATGTCAAGCTTGCCTTCCTTGATGTTGCCTGAATGGCAGAAGGCGCACTTGTTAAGGAAGATCGGTTCAATGTCCTTGTCGTAAAGAACCGGATCCTTGCGATTGATCTGAACGATCTGGATCGGTGGTACGCCGGCGGGGTTTACCGCAGGTGGATCCGCAAACAATGCCAGCAAACCGGACGAAACAGCCAATCCGAATGCGATCATGACATCATTCTCCCAAAGCTTTCAACACTTGAACCGGAAATTTCAGGGATTGACCAACACGGCAAACTTGGCATCAACAGATATCGGCTGGCCGCCCGACCATGTTCCGGTCAACTTTATCATGCAGTCGTTTCTCGGACCGGGTTTGGAACCCGGCGCCACGCGAATCGGCACACGAATTTCGGAAGCGCCCGCAGGACAGGTGGCCGGGCCCACCTGAACACCCGCGGCAGCGGCAGGCGGAACGGTCAGTTCCACAGTGAATGGCCCATCAAATTCATGAAGCCTGGCGACCTTGACCACCAATTCACCGGACTGGCCCGCCTTGACGGCAACCTGGGGGGCGGAAAGCGACATTGTGGCCAAGGCCTTCGGCAAAACCTGAAGAACGACGGGCGCCGACCAGACCACGGTTGATGTGTTGGGTTTCTGCTTGGCCGCGGGATCCTTCGCGAAAGGCACCGCCGCCTGCCCCCTCGCCTGAATCACCTGCGGGCCTGGAGCCATCGTGGCGGGAATCGTAATCGCAAGCACGGCTTCGTTCTTCTCAGGGGGCACGGCAACGGCCTGGTTGTTGTTGACGAAGTTGGCGGGAAGATCCAAGGTCTGGACATTAACCGGATATTTGGCCTGCGCCCCGCCCGACCTTGTCACGACCACTTTCAACTCGCCTTTTTCTCCCTGAAGGAGAGCTGGCTTGGCGAGCGACGCAGCTAACGAAAAAGGCGCCTGATCGACGCACGCCATGATAAGCGACTGATGCGCCCGGGCGGGCGGCACAATGTTGTTGTTGTTGGCGTTGACGGGCCACACATAACCCGTCGGGGCCACGGAACGGGTCCTCACCGCTCCGCCAACCTTGGCTCGCGCGACCAACCGCACGACGAATGGGTCGGAAGGAGCGTCCGCCGTGGCGCGGAAACTCATCCGCCCGCTTGTGGAACCGGCCGATATCACCAAAGGTTGGGCCACCACCTGGGCTGGAAGCCCTTCGGCCGTCACGGTGACTTCCCCGGCGAATCCTTCCTCCCGAAACACACCCACGGCAACCACACCATGCCCGCCCTTGGGCACCAGCAAGCCGGTGGGCCTGTACAGGTCACCCACAAGGGCAACCGCCTCAAAGCGAGGACGGGGCGACGCGACCTGAAGTCGGTAAAAATGCCGGTTACCCCAAGCCGATTCCGCAAGTCGGCAACCCACGCGAATAAAGTACTCACCGTCGGCGGCGGGCGTGAACGAATGGGCGGGAGGATCGTCGCCTCGAATTAGCAATCTCGGAACGGGACCGCCGGCCGGGGGATCATCCAAATCGGCCAGGTCGGCGCCGGCGGCTCCAAGCCGGAGCGAAAGAGTCAAATCCGCCATCGAACCGATTGCGTCACCCAGCAGCGAAACAACGACGGGCTGATCCTTCTTGAGCTTCACGCGGAACCAGTCGGCATCGGACCTTTTTCCGATGGTCCCATGGATGTCGGCGCCAAGGGTCACTTCCTGGGCCTGCTCAGGCTGGTCATTGGGTTCCTTCTCGGCGGCTACCGAGAGGCTGGTGACTCCCAGGTAAGGGGTCGGAAGGACAGGCGCCCCCGTGGTTGCTGGAACAATCTGGGTTTCCCGCAAGCGGAAGGGAGTCAGCGAATTGAATCCGCGAGGAACACCAAGCGAAAGAAGGTCGCCGGGAACCTGGGCCTGAACGGGAGGCAAGGCCCCCGATGGGCCCATGGGGGTCACCGAACCACCCGCGGCCGTTACCGCCGGAGGAACGAATGACTCGATCCACGGCAGCGTTGAGATGGTCAGGCGGTAGTAATGGTTGGGGCCGCCCCGCTGGTAAGTGAACGATGCCAGCCTCAGGAAGTAATCACCGTCAGCGGGAACTTCCGCCAGGAGGGAGGTTTCCGTCTTGGGCATGGGCCGCGATGAAGCGAGAATCCGACCCTTGGCATCATAAAGTTCCATGAGAGGCGTCAGCCTGCTGTCAATCGCGGAAGCCAGACAGGCGGCGTATATCGTTTTTCCTTTAACGCCCTTGAAAACCACATAGTCAACATCCGTGCCACTGGAAATGACACCCGTGATGGTTGATTCAAGCTCCACTCTTTGGGCTTCGGGAAGGTCGTTGTTGGGTTCCTTCTCGGCAACCTCGGTCATGTCTCCAACAACAAACACGCGGGGTTGGCTCACACCCCATCGACCCACGACTCGAGCGTCGTGCAATCCCGGAGGGGTGTCGGGGGCGATTTTCACGAGGAATTTCGTCACAGGCGCGGGCGCGGGGGCCGGCTTGCCGGGCATGGGCGCGGGAGCGGGCGGGACAACCGCGGTTGCCGTGATGCCCGGATGATCGAAGATCATCGCCTTGGCCTCATCAAGGTCATTGCCGGCGAATGTCACTTCAACTGTGGCCCCCCTTTTTCCGCCGCAGGGAGTGATCGTGGCCAGGAATGGAGCCGGGGTTGCCGCGTCGGGAACCTGGGCTGAGAGCGATCCTTGGGCGATGGCCATTACGCACAACACCAAAAGGCTTGGGATCCTGGCGGGCCCGGGAATCATGACTGAGCCTCTTGTTGGACAACTGGCAAGTTTGCGGGCGGGCGTGCTGGGATCGCTCCCATAAACTCAAGCCTAAGGTCAAAAGTCGGATTGATCAAGCGACGGGGAGCCAGGTGTGAGGATCCTTTTTCTGGGGGATATCGTCGGCGGGGCCTCGGTGGACATGGTTGTTCGCCTGGTGCCAACCCTCAAGGCGGGTGGCCGAATCGACGCGGTCATCGCCAACGCTGAGAATGCCGCCGCCGGATCCGGCCTGGCCAGTTCCCAATTCAGGGCGCTCACCCAAGCGGGAGTCGACTTGCTCACCTTGGGCGACCACGCGCTGCGAAAGCGCGAAATCGTGCCCATCCTTGAAAACGACAGGCGCATCTGCCGGCCCGCCAATCTGGCGCCGCGGTGCCCGGGAAACGACCTCGCCGTGACGACACTGCCTGGCGGAATAAGGCTTGCGGCGTTCTGCGTGCTGGGCAGAACCTTCATGAAGCCGGCCGAATGCCCGCTCGAGGCGATCGACCGACTTCTCGCGAGGGCGGAATCCGAGGCCGACATCGTTGTCGCCGACCTGCATGCCGAGGCCACCGCTGAAAAACTGCTCCTCGGACGGCATTTGGACGGAAAAGTGGCCGCGGCGCTCGGAACCCACACGCATGTTCCCACCGCCGACCACTGCCTTCTTCCGCTCGGAACAGCCTACCAGACGGATGTCGGGATGTGCGGCCCGCATGACGGGGTGTTGGGCAGGCAGACCGAGGCGGTGCTTCGGACGACAAGAAGCGGACTTTCAGAACCATGGCCATTGGCCACGGGAGACCTCCGGCTCAACGGGGCCATCGTCGAGATCGAGCTTGGAAAGCGCCGGGCCACCGCCATCGAGCCATTCAGCGCGCGTGAACCGTGATGCCGCTGGCCTTGCCGGGCGCCCTGTGAACCATGTGGGTCTGGACGGAAAAGTCGGCCTCCGTCGCCGAGTAAATGTCACAAAACTTCTGGGGATTCCTGTCCACCAGCGGAAACCATGAAGATTGAACCTGAACCATCAAGCGGTGACCTTGACGGAAACTGTGGCAGACATCCGGCATGACAAACTTCACGCGGGTGGGAACGCCCGGTTCGAATGGCACGGGTTTCTCAAAGCCTTGCCGGAACTTGCCACGAAACGGCTCACCACGGATCAGCATCTGGTAGTTACCCATCCGAACCCCCGCCGGGTTGGGCTCGGGATCGGGATAATCCGCGGGAAAGACATCCACCAGCTTGACCACCCAATCGGCGTCCGTGCCCGTGGTGGATACCCAGAGGTCGACTTCGACAGGGCCCGACACGGTAAGGTCCTCGGCGAGGGGGGGAGTCTGATACACGAGCACATCCGGTCTCCTCGCCGCATGCCGCTGATCGGCCGTCATGTACTCATAGTCCATTTTCGTGGTGATACGCTCCATGAACGGAACTGGCTTCGATGGGTCGGATAGGAAGGAATCATGGCCGGTTGTTGAAGGTTTGCCTGTCGTCAAGCCACCCTTATCCGCGAAATGGAATGTCACGGGCTTGGAATCCCGCGGGGGCCAACGATCGTGGTTTCGCCACACATTCGTGCCCGTCTCAAACACATGGGCCTCCGAGAGTTTCGGGGCTGGTGCTCCCTTGAGATGGTGCTCAAAGAACGGGAATTCAACTTTCTCCCTGAAATATTCTCCCGTCTTGGCACCGAACCTCGCGTTGCCAAGCGATTCGCCCGCCGAACGGGCCCACCCGCCATGGTCCCATGGCCCCATGACGATGACATTGCTGGCTTCCGGACTTTGCCGTTCGATCGCCTTGTAGCATTCCAAGGCGCCAAACAGGTTTTCCGCGTCGAACCATCCCCCCACCGTCATGACGGCGGGCCGGATGTCCCGGAGGTGGGGACGGAGGTTCATGTCACGCCAAAGATTGTCGTAGGTCCCATGCTTCATCATCTCGTTCCAGAAGGAGATTTTTCCTTTCAGGAACAGTTTGTCGGCGTTGGCCAAAGGCCCCATGTCGAGGAAGAACTGGTAGCCGTCGGGGGTTTCGTGGTCATGGGAGGTACGGCCGAACTTCCGGTCGGGAACCGGCCTTTCCTTTCCGAATCCGGACATGAAGTTGAAGGCATGCGCCAAAAAAAGGCAGCCGTTGTGGTGGAAGTCATCCCCCACGAACCAGTCAATGACAGGAGCCTGTGGGCTGCACGCCTTGAGGGAGGGATGGGCGTTGATCATTCCCGCGGCGGTGTAAAAACCCGGATAGGAGATCCCCGATTGGCCAACCTTGCCATTGTGCCCGGGAATATTTTTCAACAACCATTCAATCGTGTCGAAGGTATCCGTGCTTTCGTCCACGCCAGCAGTCCCTCCAGGTTGCCGCTGCGGCCTGACATTGACGAAGTTGCCCTCGGACATCCAGCGTCCGCGAACATCCTGATACACAAAAATGTAGCCCGATTTCTGGAAAAGCTCCGATGGGCCTAATTTCTCCCGGAAGTTGTCGACGCCATAGGGCGAGACGCTGTAAGGGGTGCGGTTGAGGAGGATGGGATAGGTCTTGGAATCATCCTTGGGAATGTAAACGGCGGTGAAAAGGCGGGTTCCGTCCCGCATCGGAATTTGCTTCTCGAATTTCGTGTAGTTGGCCTTGGCATGGTCGCGCAAAGCGCGCGCGGCGTCATTGGCCGGAACCATGGCCACCTGCGCGCGCGCCACTCCGGCCGCGCATGCGATCAGCATTAATGACAATTGAATTGATTTCATCACCACGCCTCCCGTCCAAGACAAGTCCATGAGAGAATGATCGGGGCGACGCGGGTGGAGCGCAAGCGAGGCTGAGGCTCAGGCGGACGCGGAAACCCCTCCCATCCCGGTTTCGGAGCGGATTTCCGCGAGGAATCGCTGAAACGCGGCGGTGTTTCCGGGAACCTGGCTGCCGGCCCTGTCGAGCTCATCAGCCAATTCAACCGCCGAGGGAATCGCGGGGCCGGCATGTCCCTCGAGCCGTTCCAGTATCGAAACCAGAGGGGCCGGTAGAGGCTTGGGCTTGGGACCGCCACGATTTTCATCCGACAACCAATGCCGGGCCAGTTTCCCGAGGCACTTCAAGTCGGCGGCAGGCGATTCATCGCCCTCGCCTCCCCCCAACCACGACGGGACGGATGGATTCATCAGCTTGACCAATCCATTGGGGGTGGCCACCACATGACCGGCGTCAACTCGCCCATGGCACAATCCAGCGGAATGAAGGTCGCGCAACCCGAGCGCGGACTGCAACAGCAGCCGGTACCACACACCGGGAACCGCCGCGAGGGTGCTCCATCCATCCGAGGCCGATCCGACAACCCCCTCTCGAAGCACGGCAGGCCTGCCGGCAATTTCCAAGACCTCCCAAGTCGCCTGGAGATTTTCGGATTCCAAGGAGGACACGGCCTTGGCGCGCTGGGCGTATTCATCGGGACGGGCGGCGTCCGCCATCTCGGACTCGGCCAGATGATGCAGCAAACCCTCGGCATTGCGGCGCGGATCATGGACGGCGAAAACAGCCTCCCGGGAACCGCTGGGCAACCGTTCCAGCACGACAAGCGGGCCGGAGTAAAGGCCGTGGATGTTGCCGCCTTCCATCTGGGACAACTGATAGAAGGTCAAAACGCCGTCACCAAGCAGCAACGCCCTGAGGGCGCGCCTTTCCTGGCGCGCCACGGCCAGAAGGATGTCGATGTCGGCCTGGTTTGCCAAACGGTGCTCGACGAGCGTTTTCGCGAGTCGGGCATCGGGATCCGCAATGTTCCCGGTCGCATCCCAGATGCCGGAGCCAGCCACCTGACCGGAGCGCGCGGCGGCGGCCTTCGACACGCTGGCCGCAAACCAGGCCATCAGCCAATCCGGCAAGGGATCTCCCTTCCCGGGCAGGGGAAATCCAGCAGGCGGAATCGAGGGATCATCGCGGTCGAAATTGGAAGCATCACCGGGTTCGGGAGGATCAGCTCGCAGGACAGAGTCACCAGGAACGGCCATCGGTACCGTTTCCACGACGAAGAATGGCTGCTTGCTGAACCATTCCCCGGGAATCACGGGAACCTGTGGCGATACCGGCCGCGGTTCCCCGGCGACTTGATGAGCGGGGACGGCTTCATGCTCGATAGAAATGGAAGCTGCGGGCGGTTCGGAGACCGGCACGGGTGCTTCGCTGTCATGTGCCTGTTCCCGTTCGGGAGCGGTCAAGGCGCGGGATTCGATTTCCAATTCACGGGATAATAGTCGGGCTTCCTGCGCCGAACATTCAGCCAACGAACGACTCAGCAGGTTCCTTTCCTCGGACGCCTTGTTGAGCAGGTCGTCCAATTCCAGTTCACGCTGCTGCAGGGAGTGCGCGATCTCGTCAAATGCGGCTTCATTGGCCGCGATGTCCCGCTCACGGGCCTCCAATTCAGCCGATTGCTGACGGAAACGAAGGCCTTCCGCCTCCCTTTCAATCCGCTCGCGCTCGATATCGGCCCACCTCGCCGCCACAAGGGCCTTTTCCCTGTCAAGCCGCACAAGGTCGTCACGGTGTTGTTCCTGTGCGGTCCTCAACATTTGCCATGCGGTCTCGAGGGCTGGGGACATGGACGGGGATGTGTGATCGGCTCCCTCCCGCCCGACTGATTCCGCGGTGGCGCCTGTCAACAGGCCACGCATCATCTTGAGGAGTTGCCGTGCCTTGCGATACCAGCGGTCCGCCCCATGTTCACCCTCGGTTTCTGTTGGTCCGGAGCCGAAGGGTTGATCCATCAATGGATCAGAATACCTGACCTGCAGGGTGAGTTCCCCCAAGGTCACACGGACGGGCAATGGGCAGAAGCCCGCCTGCCATGGCTGGCCGTTGACCTCGATCTTGGAAAGGGGCGCGAGCACCCGGATCATGACCCCGCCGGGACATGTTGCCAACAAGACCCAAACTGGAGGCGCCCACTGGCCCAGGCGGAGGTCGCAACCGAGGGCGCTGCCCAGGACGATCCCCTTGTCGTCCAGCCAACAATGCTTGGTCGAACCCGCCCGGTCAGTCAGGCTCAGTCTGGCCCGACCCGCCGGGTCGCCAGCCAACGAGGACATGGATTCACTCCGGAAGCAGTTATTCACAATCCCGCTAAATGCCGAATGAGAACGGATAAATAAAGGTCAAATCCTGCCGAACTGTCGCTCGAGTTCATTCCTTGAAAAAACCAGGGCGGTGGGACGGCCATGCGGACAGTGATGCGTTTCGCTCGCCAAGTGTCTCTGCTCAAGCAAGGCCGCCATTTGGTCTTGGTTGAGCGGTTCGCCGGCGCGGACGGCCGAGTGGCAGGCCATCAAGCTCATGACATCGTGTAGCAGGGCCTCGCGCGTGGGCGGCCTTTGGCGCTTGACGAGGTGCTCGACGACATGATGAAGCAGCTGGCCGGGAGACCTTTGCCCCATGATTCCGGGGTAAGCCGTGATGGCCATCGAGGTTGAGCCCATGGCCTCGATTTCCATGCCCAACTCGGCCAAGGCGTCACGCCACTCCTCCACGAGGGCCCTCTGCTCCCCTGTCAACTCGACAACCTCGGGCAGCAACAGTCGCTGCGAAGGAATCGGGCCCACCGATAGCCGTTTCTTGATTTGCTCGAACAGGATCCGCTCGTGCAGGGCATGCTGGTCAATGACCATGAGTCCCTCGGCGTCCTCAACCACCAGATAGGAATCGTAAACCTGAAGCATGCGCGGACAAGGCTCCGCCGAGCCTCCCGGGGGCGGCACCGTTGTGGTGGAGCGCAACCGGCCGGCCGGTTCGGAATCGACCGCCACGCCGCTGGATTCAGGAATGGATTTCACCACGCCCCCCTCCTCGCCTAACGAGCGATCCGGGGATATTGGCGGCCTTTCGGGCATGGCCGGCGGTGGCACCAGCGGGGCCTTGGCGGGCATGTCCAGGAATTGCTGCGTCGGCGAAGGTGGAAGAAGGCGGAACTCGGGAGAAGGCTTGAGCGCCGGGACGAATGACTCACGCCCCAGCCTATCCCTGATGGATCCAAATACCAGGGAGTGGATCGACTGGGCGTCGTGGAATCGCACTTCCGACTTCGCCGGATGGACATTCACATCAACCTGCCCCGGTGGCACATCGAGGAAAAGAAAGGCGACGGGATGCCTGCCCACCATGATCAAGCCCCGGTAGGCCTCGGTGATGGCGTGCTGGAGGGAGCGATCCTTGACATGCCTGCCGTTGACAAAGATGTACTGCATCCTGGCCGTCCCGCGGTCGCATGCGGGATCGGCGATCAGGCCGCTGACCCGGAGACCACCCCTGTCGCGTTCAATCGAGTTGAGTTGGTTGGAAACCTCGGGTCCGAAGAGCTTCTCAACCCGGTCAAGCGTCCCAAGGGAACCGGGCAGGTCGAGAAGCGTTTTTTTGGCCTGGCGCAGGACAAGATGGGGTCGGTTTTCGGCGGGCATCGCGGAAACCGACAGCGCGAACCGGGTAACGACCTCATTGAAATGAGCCATTTCCGCGGCGGGCGTCTTGAGAAAGCGGCGCCTGACGGGAGCGTTGAAAAAAAGGTTGCGGACCTCGACCCGCGTTCCGGCGGTGCCATGCCATGGCTCGACGGCATCAACCTTGCCTCCATGGCTCCTGATGATGGCGCCCGCCCCGGCACCCCGGGGCACCGACCGCAGTTCCAGTTGGGAAACGCTCGCGATGCTCGCGAGGGCCTCCCCGCGAAAGCCCATCGTGGCGATTCGCTCAAGATCCTCGGCATTTGAAAGCTTGCTTGTCGCATGGCTGGCAAGGGCAAGCGGCAGGTCCTCGCCCGTGATCCCGCATCCGTCATCGGCGACGCAAATCCGCTCGATGCCGCCTTGCTCGACTTCGATTTCAATCCGGGAAGCACCGGCATCGAGGGCGTTGTCGAGGAGTTCCCTCAGCACGCTGGCCGGCCTCTCGACAACTTCGCCCGCCGCGATCTGGCTGACCACGACCGGGTCAAGCGGCCGGATCCGCGGCAAGTCGCGCGCCAGCATCAGGCTTCCTCGTCTTCGGTAACGCCTTCCGCATCGTCACCACCCACCATCGCCAGTTTCTTGAGTTTTCTGGCCAGGGCTTTTTCCGACATCCCGAGGTCGGCCGAGGCCTGAGCCAAGTCTCCCCCGGCCTTGCCCATGGCCTCCTTGATTTTGTCCTGCACTTTCCAATCCTGGATCATCCGGTAGAGCGTGCGCTCGCCGACCCCGAGCATTCGGGCCGCCTCTTCGCGGTTGCCCCCGGTGAGGTCGAGGGCCCGCTCCATGTAAAACCGCTCCACCTCGGCAAGCGGCCGACCCACCAGCGTGTTTTCCGAACCGGACCCGGGCGCGCTGGCCCCGATCCGCGGCAGGATATCGCCGTCCTGGACATCATCGATGTCCAGCACGCCATCGAGGTCGAGCACGACCATGCTCTCAATGAAGTTCCGGAGTTCACGCACATTTCCGGGCCATTCATGAATGGCCATGGCTCGCCTGACGGGTTCCGATATCCCGTTCACCGACTTTCCGTGTAGGGCGTTGAATTCCTTGATGAAATGCGCCGCGAGAAGCGGAATGTCCTCGCGCCTTTGGCGAAGCGGTGGCAACTTCACCTTGAGCCTGTTGAGTCGAAAGTAAAGGTCCTGCCGGAAGGTGCCGTCGGCGACGGCGGCTTCCAGGTCGCGATGCGTGGCGGAAACCACCCTGACATTCACCTTGAGCGGTTCATTGCTCCCGATCCGGAAAACCTCGTTGTTCTCCAGGACACGGAGCAACTTGGCTTGGAGGTTCATCGGCATGTCGCCGACCTCGTCCAAAAAAAGTGTTCCACCGTTGGCGTGCTCGAATCGCCCCTTGCGCACCCTTTCGGCGCCGGTGAAGGCGCCGGCCTCATGCCCGAACAACTCGTCATCGAGAAGGTTTTCGTTCAGGGCCGTGCAATTCATGGCGACAAACGGCTTGTTCTTCCGCGGACTGTTGTTGTGGATCGCCTTCGCGACAAGTTCCTTGCCCGTGCCCGTTTCGCCATGGATCAGGACGGTGGCGCTGGTCGGGGAGATGCTTTGCAGCCGGGCAATGACTTCGTGCATGCGGGGACTTGAGCCCACCACTCCCTCAAACCCGAACTTCTCGTTGATTTGGCGCTGAAGGTCCCGATTGGTTCGCGCCAGCCTTCGTTTTTGCGCCGCCTTTTCAACAAGCACCCGAAGTTCCGCCATGTCGAGCGGTTTGGTGAGGTAGTTGGAGGCACCCTGCTTGATGGCCTCGACGGCCGTCTTGACATCCCCATGACCGGTGATGACCAGAACCTCGGCATCCAGTTGCGCCTGACGGGCCTTTTTGAGGATCTCCATGCCGTCAACCTCGGCCATGCGCAGATCCGTCAGGACGACATCGAATTCATCCTGTTCGAGCGCACGCTTACCGGCGATGCCGGTTGTGGCGATCGAACATTCATAACCTTGCCGCTCAAGCGTCTCGCCCACGACCTGGGCGTGGGCCTTCTCGTCATCGACGATCAGCACTCGAATGCCGTCACCGGGGCGTGATTGGCTCATGGCAGGGGGATCCGGTTGCGTGCCAATCCGGGCGCCAAGTCGCTACCCGGTCATGGCCTATGCTAGAGGTGTGACCCAGATAATGACAGGGAAACCATGACAGACTCGGGCCCCGGGACTTCCACAGCCGCCCTGATGGAATTGCCTTCCGCCGGCTTTCGTTCCGGCCAGAGAGGATTCTTCCTCGGATTGGCTCTGATGGTCGGGCTTCCTCCTTGGCTAGCGCCCCCGCTTTTGGCCGTGATGCTGGCAAGCCTGGCGTGGCGTGAATCCGGATCAAAGGGACTGGCGTTTCAGGCCGCGGCGGATGGCGCCCTTGGAGGTCTGACAGGATTGTGGATCTCATTCTCCATGATCCAATACGCGGGTTCATGGGCTTATCCGGCAGGACTGGCGGCGGGTTCAGGATTCGTGGGAGCGATCTTCGCGTTTATCGAATATGTCGCTTTCGGGGCCAAAAACAGCGAAAGCCAAGCCGCGAACAACATCGGTGAATCAAGGCATCCTTGACGGTCGAGGAAGTGCATTTTTAGACTGATAAGGGGTAATCCGTCATGGCATGAGGTCGTGACCCGCCCCGACGGGGTATAACCAATGTCATACGAACCACCTTTCAAGCGGCATAGCACACGGGTGGTTGTCGTGGGCGGCGTCCCCATCGGCGGCGACAATCCAATCCGTGTCCAATCCATGACAACGTCCGACACCCACCTCGTTGATGAGGTCGTCGAGCAAATACATCAATTGGAGGAAGCCGGTTGTGAACTGGTGCGCGTGACCGTCCCCAAGGCGGAAGACGCCTCGGCCCTGTCCGCCATCAAATCTCGAATCCGCATTCCCCTCATCTGTGACATCCATTTCGACATGCGCATGGCGCTCGCGGCGATGGATCATCCGGTCGACAAAATCCGAATCAACCCCGGCAATCTCGGCGGATTCGACAAATTCCGGCAGGTAGTCAGAAAGGCCAAGGACCGTGGTCTGCCGATGCGAATCGGCGTAAACGCGGGGAGCCTCGAAAAAGACCTCATCGAAAAGTACGGGTTTCCATGCCCCCCCGCGATGGTCGAAAGTTGCTTGCGTTACTTGGAAATCGCCGAGGAGGAGCATTACCACGACATCATCGTTTCATTGAAATCCAGCGATGTGCTGACAGCCGTGGAAGCTTACCGCCTCTATTCAAAACAGGCGAACTACCCGACCCACATCGGTATCACGGAAGCCGGCAAACCTCCCTACGCCGTCATCAAATCAGCCTGCGGACTCGCCCCGCTTTTGATCGACGGAATTGGTGACACGATCCGCATTAGCCTTCTTGGTAACCCGGTTCCTGAAGTTCAGGCGGCATTCGACATTCTTCAGGCGACCAAGCGTCGGGTCAGGCGCCCTGAACTCATTGCCTGCCCCACTTGCGGCAGGCTTGAGATCGACCTCGAAGGGATTGTCGCCCAAGTGGAAAAACGACTGGCTGGCAAGCGAACAGCCGTGAAAATCTCAATTCTGGGCTGCGTGGTCAATGGACCGGGAGAGGCCAAGGAGGCCGACCTCGGCATCGCGGCAGGGAAGGGCAAGGGCGTGATCTTCAAGCGCGGTGAAATTGTCAGGCATGTGAAGGAAAGCGAAATGGTCGACGCGCTTCTGGAGGAGGTCAATATCTGGGAAGCCGAGGAGTTGGCGGCAGGCCGGTTGGGGGGCGAGAAAAGCGTTGATCGCCAAGGCTCAAGGGTCAAGTTGCCAGTTTTGGGCTAACCAAGGGGATTTGGCCGACCGCGGGTTCGAACAAGAGGTGCCTTCATGCCGATTCCCTTCACTTGCGGTGGATGCAAGAAGGCTTTCAAGGCGCCGGATCATTTGGCCGGCAAGAAAGTCTCGTGCCCAGCCTGCAAGCATGTGGGTGTGGTTCCCCCCGCTGCTCCCGGCTCCTCCCCATCCATTCCCGCCGCCCCCACTTCCAAACCGGAATCTGTGCAAAGTGCTCCCAAGGCCCATACCAACGGATCGGGAAAGCATGTGCCGGCGTCAAAGCCGGCATCCGTGAATGAGGCCGAGGAGGCGGCGCGCAGGGAGGCCGATGCCATTCAATCGATGCTCGATGACGAGCGTCGCGCCCGCGAAGAGTCGCAAGCCACCTCGATCGACTTTGAATGCGAATATTGCGGCGAACCGATCAACTTGGAGCTTGAGATGGCGGGCAAGCGGACGCCCTGCCCTTCTTGCGCCCGCATCGTCAAGGTTCCGGCACCGGCAAGCAAGGATTCAGCCGACTGGAAAACCAAGCCACAGTATTCCTCGGCGATGAAGGTCAAGACCGAGGAAACCCCCGAGGGCGCCTGGCAAGCCAGCGCCTCCTATGTGAGCCGCGAGTCTCTCGAGGAAGCCGATGCCCTCCCGGCCAAGGTGGCGACACCCGTCACGATGGCGACAAGGATCCGCCGCTACGCCTTGGCCATTGTGCTGGCATCCATCGCCGGGATCGCGGGCTGGTCGGTGATGAGCCGCCGGGCGCGCGTCGTTGAAGCCGGGAAGGTTGAGGAAGTCCTCGCGGACATCGCCGAGCCGGCCAAGAACAAGCTCGACAAGGCGGCACTTGAAATGATGGCGGCGCGATGCGTTGTCGAGCAGGACCAGGTCGGAAAGGCGAAAATCAAGCTCGTTGAAAAGCATATCGGAAACGCGATGGCCGCCCTGAACGATCTGCCCGCCGGCCCCGCCCGCTTCCAGGTCGCCGCCAACATGGCGGAAAACCTCGCCGCGATGATGGGCTCGGGCGAGGATGAGAAGGACGAGAAGAAGCCGCAAGCCAACTTCCTGCAGCGGACCATTGGCAACTGTCTTGGGAAAATCGATGATCCCGAGTCGCGGCTGGACGCGTGGGACAGGGTCGCAAGGGCCATGATCTCCAACTCCCAGGCCGAGCGAATGGTCGTTCTGGAAGGGCAGGTATTCAGGGGGATGCCAAAGTTCGCCAACCGGAACAATGAATTGATTCAGCCTGAAATGGAGGCCTCGGCGATCTCGGGCCTGGCCCTGCTTGAGGAAGGCAACAAAAAAAACCGGGAGGACCTCAAGGAATTGGGCTTCAAGGTTGCGGCGGATCTGAAAGCCAAAGGTGATCCCGCAAGCTTTCCCTCGTTGGCCATCGGCCTGTTCGCGACCCGCGGCAAGGATCTCCCCCCGGCGTGGGGCGCGGCGAAGTCGGATCCTGAGTTATCCGGAATTGTGTTGGCCCGCGCGGCCCAGGGGAACGCGGAAGCGGCCTCCCGTATTGTCGCCGGCATATCACCGGAGGTTCCGGAGGCGGTGCGGGCCCGCGTGGCTTTTGTCGAGGGCATGTTGGCCTCGGGCAAGGCGGATGCCGAGTCGGTGAGGAAATCCGCGGAAGAGGCCGCGAGGCTGGCCAGGGGCCGACCCATGTTCTCGGTTTCCATGCTCAGGCTCGCCCGGGCGGCGCAGCGCGCGGGATCGCCCGCCGAATTGTTCAAGGCTCTTGCCTCGGCTGTTTCCGGACCCGATCCTTATGATGCGGAGATTCGAGGGGCCATCCTGTTGTGCGGATTGGCCCGATCGATCGAGGAAAAACAACCCTGGGATGTCTCCACGATTGACGCCAAACAGTGGTCACCATGGGCCGCCAAGGCCCGGCTGAACCTGCTGGCGCGGGCCAGCGGAGGCGCCGTGGGAGATGGACAGGGAACGGAACTTTTCGCCCGCATGGGCCGTCTGATGTCTCCGTTCGGGCAACGCTGAAAGGCAGATGCGCGGCACGGATTCCTGAAGGGGTTGGATCATGAATCGATTCGCGGCACTGGCTCCCGTCACATGCCTGTTCATCGCCCTCGCTTCCGTGGCGCAACAGCCCGCGGCCGTTCCGGAAAATGTGTTCCGCTTCGAACTTGCGCTTGTCGACAAGTTGAGGGAAAACCGCGACTTCGACCTTGCACTGTCCCTTCTGAAAAGGCTCGAAAAGCTGTCGCCCGAGCGCGGCCCCGACCTCAATTTTTCCTCGGCCCAGATCCGGGTGGAGCAATCCCGCACCGAACCCGACATGAACCAGCGCGAGAAGCAAAGAAAGCTGGCAAAGGCCGACCTTCTCAAAATGCTCGCTGGAAATGTGCGGACCGACATCGCACCCGAAGCCAAGCTTCTCCTGGCCCAGGTGGACATGCAATTGGCGCAATCCCAGTTGTCGCAGGTCCTTCCCTTGGTGAAGCAACCACCATCCCCGCAATCCAAGGCTGAGAGGGAGAAGGTTCGCGCGTCCCTGGCCGATGCCGGCAAGAAACTCAGCGTCGCGGTTGAGGATTACCAGAAAAGCATGGGTGATGTTTCTGGGAAGTCGGCCGCGGCGATCGCCAGGCAGGCCGCGATCGACCGGGTCCGCGTTGAACTCGCCGAAAACGAATACAACCAGGCGCGGACTTTCAGCGCCCAACGCGAGGCGGACGATCGCGCCAAGTTGGTCAAGAAGGCCAGCGTTGCATTCGAGAAAATTTCAGGCGAGGAGGATACCCGCAGTTCAACATGGATCGCCAGGGCCTGGCTCGGGTTGCTGTACCGCGAAAATGGCGAGCCCCAAAAGGCTCGCCTGTCCCTCAGGCCGCTGCTGGTTGACACGCGCCCTGTAACCAACCAGGCCAAGCGCCTCGCCCGCTATTTCAACATGCAGGTGATCAAGTTCGACGGCTTTGATCCCACTGAAAAAAGCACCAAATCCCCCGATGTGATTGTCGAGGAACTTGGCACCGCATGGCTTCGCGATTATGCCGCCAGGTTCGGGTCGACGCCCGAGGCCAGCGGCGTTCGCATGCTGATGGTCGACAGCATCATTGGTCAGGTTTCAAAGCTCCCCAAGTCTCCTTTGAATGAAAAAACCAAGCAGGATCGCCTGGGGCAAGTCCGCAGGCTGCTGCGGGATGTCGAACGAAACGACAATGAATTCGCTGACGACGCCCGCAGGATGAAAATCAAGATCCTCATGGAGCAAGGGGCTTTCAGCCGCAAAGTCGAGGAACTCAAGACATTCGACGACTGTTTTGTCCGCGCCCAATACGAGGTGCAACAGGGTGAGGAGGACGCCGCCAAGCTCACGGATCCGAAGGCCTCCAAGGCGGCCATCGACAAGCGCCGCGATGTCGCGATCGTCTCGCTTAACCAAGCCCTCAAGATCGACGAGGCTGCCAAGGGTGCCGCCAAGGCCCTTCCCGATGAAGTCAACAGGGCCAAGCAGACACTCACATACTTCCTTCTCGAGGCGAACCGCGGAGAAGAGGCCATTGCCTTGGGTGAGGATTTCGCCCGCAACCAGCCAAATGCCAGCCAGGCCCCGGTGATCGCCCAGATGGCTCTCCAGGCCTATGGACAGTCGCTTGTCGGCCAGATGCGCTCCGTCCAGGAAATGCAGGCCAAGAAAGCCATGGGCGGAGGCGAGGTGACGGATGAAAAATTGGCGGCAGCCAAGAAATTGCCCGGCGAAACCCGCGGAAAATACCTGGCTTTCGCCACCTATGTGACGGAACGATGGCCATCCGAGGATGTGGGGCAAATTTCCCGATACCAAGCTGCCATGCTGAAACTGCAGGAAAGCGACTTCACGCAGGCGCTGGAACTCCTCAAGGCCGTCTCGCCTGAATCCCGCCTCAAGCCGATGGCCGAATTCCAATCCGCGATGATCCACTATCAGCTTGAGCAAAAGGAAAACGATCCGGCTCAACGGGCCAAGGCCTTGCAATTGTTGGCCGGTATACCCGAACCGGCTGATCCCGCCGATGTCCCCGTCATTGAAAATTTCGTCAAGGCCAAGCTTCGTCTCGCATCGGAACTTTACACGCAAAAAAAATACCAGGACCTTGGCAAGCTTTTCACCGTCATCGACGCGCAGGCGGGCAAATTGCCCCCGGAAGCGCTTCAGGCCGGTGGAACCAAGGACAGGCTCGACTCCATGCGGCTTTACACGGCTTATGGCCTGGCCAACGAGGCCATGACGGGAAAGAAGCCGGCTGATGCCGTCAAGGTTCTTTCGCCGATTGTCGCGAATGCCGAAAAAGACGAGATGATGAAGAAGGATCAACCCCTGGCCCAGGCACTACTCAAGACCGCCCTCAAGGCCTCCATACAAATCGCCGACAACAATGAGGCCCAGGCGGTCATCGCGGCGATTCAAGTCCTCGGTGGTGACCCAACCCGCGATGTCCTCGAAGCGACCCTGGAGCAAATGTCGCAGGCCAAGTCCCTCAAGGAGGAGGGCGTCGAGAACGCCCGCAAGTTGCTTGAACCCCTGCTGGGCGCGATCAAGCCCGACCAATTGAAGGAGAACCGGTCGGCGCGGCTGCTCGCGGCGTCTTGGGTCGCCCTCGTCGTTGATGAAAAGAAGGACAAGAAGTATTTCCTGAAAGCCGAGGAACTTCTCAAGCCCAGGGCAGAAAAACTGCTCGCCGACGCCCAAGCCTTGGCCCAGGACCGGGATGGGCAAGTGACGGCATTGGCCTTCCTCAGGCTTCTCAGGCAAAAGGCTGGAACGGCGGCTGAGCTTGCCCCGGCCCGCAAGCTGGTCGACGAGGCCATGGCCAAGAACGGCTGGGCCGCCAAGAATGTCGATGTCCGCATTGAAAGCCTCGAGCTTTCCGGTGAGGAAGGAAAATACGGGGTGGTGGCGAGCGAGGCCAAGAAACTGGTCGACCTGCTCGAGAAGCGGGCCGAAAGCGACAACTACTTCCGCGACAAGTATGTCGAGGCCTATTACCACATGGTTTATGGATACTTCATGTATGGAAAAGAAAAGATGGAGCCGACCCAGATAAGCCGTTCAGCGGCCCTGATCACGGAGCTGGAAAAGCGTAATTTCTACGCTTCCGTTCCTCCTGCCATCAAGGAAAAATTCTCGAAGCTGCTGGAGAGCCAGCCGGTCCTGAAGGCCCAGTACGACAAGGCGAAGACCAAGGTCTGAACCACGAGGAGGATTGCGACATGATTCGTTCGTTCCTAGGCATGGCCGTGTTCTGCCTGATTCCCGCGATTTCACTGGCCCAGGAATCGGTTCGCGTCGTGACCGACCGCGCCAAGTACACGACGGAAGTCATCAGCGGAACCATTCAGTCGGAATCCGCCGCCGGTGTCGTCATCAAGGGACGGGACGCAAAATCAACGACTTTGTCTCCCCTCGACATCGTGATGGTCCAGTACCGGCACGATTCCTTGGCCCCGCTCGACTTCCAGCTCATTTACGACCGCCAGGACATGGCCCGCAAGGCCACCACCCTCAAGGATCAAGCCGACAGGCTCAAGCAGGCTGAGATCGCCGCCACGAAGGTGCTCGACCAGGCGGGCCGTCCGCAAGTCGTGCGCTATGCCCGATTCAAGCTGGCGGAAGTTCGCTCGGAACTTGCCCGCCTCGAGGGTAAGGATGCCAGCATTCTGCCGATTTGGAAGCAAGCCGCCTTGGAAACAAAGGGAGGATGGGTGGAATTGCCCGCCCTGAAGGCCTTGGCCGAAGCGCAGGAGGCCCAGGGCGCCCCCGAAGTGCTTGCCACCTATGAGGCCATGTCCAAGATCACGGGTCTTCCTCCCGAGCTTGCGCAGAAGATCGGGCTCATTGTCTCGGCTCGCCTGCTTCGCGCCGGCAAGGCCGCCGAGGCGGCAACCAAGTTGAAGGCGCTGCCTACAGGCCCGGACACGGCCCTTCTGGCGGCATGCGCCAACCTTGGAATGGGAGACCAAGGCGTTGCCGAGCTTCGACTGGCCATGGCCAACGCCTCCGACCCCCAACTGCTCGCGTTTGCCTGCAACCACTTGGGTGAAGCCCTTTTGGCTGCAAAGAAGCCCGAGGAAGCCTTCTGGGAATTCGTTCGTGTGGATGTTCAGTTTTCAGGCGACACCGGAGAATTGGGCCGCGCCCTGTTCCACCTGGGCACTTTGTACGACACCGTGGGAAAGGATCCCAAGCGGGCGGCTGAGTCCCTCGAAAAACTGAAGGGGCGAGAATTTGCCTCCAGTCCGTTCCAGAAAAAGGCGGCTTCGATCAAGGCTCCAGCGGCGGCTGAGTAGGCGCTCGTTGGTTCCTATGGAGAA
Source organism: Planctomycetota bacterium (assembly GCA_016873225.1). Taxonomy (GTDB): domain Bacteria; phylum Planctomycetota; class Planctomycetia; order Gemmatales; family Gemmataceae; genus REEB421. The sequence continues at coordinate 210,691 of VGXS01000003.1, forward strand.
TTTGGAAGCACACAGGTAAGATTCAATTCACAATCAGGGGCCGTAGCTCAATTGGGAGAGCGCCGCGTTCGCAATGCGGAGGTTGAGGGTTCGATCCCCTTCGGCTCCAATATCTTAGGTCAACAAGTATTCAAGAACTGATTGTTCCAGAGTCCGCGACCCATTCGATTTCAATCTCAATCTTCTGCCGATCAACCACATACACCATTTGGTTCGACCTACCATCGGCCCAATGCCGCCTCTCTGCGCCTTAACAACATCCGGTAAAACTCTCCAAGCGCCAAAACGCTGGATGTCGAGGCGATAATGACTATCCAGTCGACAATTCCCAGCGGCACCGTTTGGAAAAGTGGGCCCAAAAAGGTGACGACGACGAATTGAAACCCCGCGATAGCCGCGGCGACGAAAAGAAGGTTCGGATTCCCGGCAAGATTCGCGAACGCGCTGGCACCACCTGACAATGACCGGCAATTGAACATATTCCACACTTGAAACATCACATAAGCCGTGAAAAAGATGGTGGCCTGCCTCAGCGTGAGGAACGCCTCCCCCACGGGAGGTATCTCGCCCGCCGGCAAATGATCGACATGTCCGCCAGGTCCCTCGACCAGCCAAATCGTCCCGGCTCCTGAATCCCCAAGCCAACCGGGATGATCGGGCGCGCCCTTCATCAAACAAAGCAGGCCAAGCAGCGCGAAAACATAAAAAGCCGCGGTAACGCCTATGGAACGCCACATCGCGGTTGTGACGATACCTCCCTTTCTTCCCTTGGGTTTCTCAAGCATGAGGCCCGGACGGGGAGGCTCGGAACAAAGCGCGATCGATGCCAGCGTGTCCATGATCACATTGATCCAGAGCAACTGGAGGACAGTGAAAGGAGGACGCAACCCCATGAAAGGCGCCGCGAAGGCGATCACAAGGGCACTCAGGTTGATGGTGAGCTGGAACTGGATGAACCGCTGGATATTTTCATGCAGGGCGCGCCCCCAATGCACCGCCTTGACGATCGTGGCAAACGAGTCGTCAAGCAGGATGATCTTGCTGGCCTCCTTCGCCACCTCGGTGCCGGCGATTCCCATGGCCAGGCCGACATCGGCCCGCTTGAGGGCGGGAGCGTCGTTGGTTCCGTCGCCGGTCACCGCCACGACCTCGCCCCTTTCCTGCAACAACCGGACAAGGCGCAACTTGTCGAGGGGACGGGCCCTGGCTAGGATCGCGACCCTGGCGACCTCCTCGCGGGCCGTTGTCTCGCTCATCGCCTGGAATTCGGCGCTTGTGATCACCATCGGCCGGTTGCCGTCGATCAGTCCGGCCTCCCTTCCGATGGCCTTGGCGGTTCCAGGATTGTCACCTGTGACCATCATGACGGAGATGCCGGCTTCCCGGCAGGATGCCACGGCGCCCGCGACATCTTCCCTCAGGGGATCGTGAATGGCGACAAATCCGTCGAAGATCATCCCCCGTTCAAGTTCTTCGCGGCGCGCGTGGAGGGTGTCGGGATCCGACGGCTGGCTGGAATCAAGCGGGCGATGCGCGAAGGCGAGGGTGCGCATCGAGTCGCCGGCCGCCGACGCGATCTGACCGGCAATCATTTCCCGGTCGGAGGGATTCAGCGGCCGAGCCAGGCCCGCGGAGTCAAGCATGCGGTCACACATCGGAATGACAACCTCGGCGGCGCCCTTGACCAGAATGACTACGCTGCCGCCAAGCCGAACCACGCTCGTCATGCACTTGCGGTCCGATGTGAAATGTCCCTGGTAGAGGGCGGGAATATCCGTGCGCAGGGCAAGGTAATCCGCTCCGGCCTCGCCAAGCCAATGAAGAAGGGCGCCCTCCGTGCCGTTTCCCACGACAACAACGCGCCCTTCCCTCTTTTCCAGCACGGCGGTTGAATTCACGGCGGAGTTCAAGGCCACCCAACCGGGGGCCAATTTCCCGCGCACCTGGGCCGCCTGAATCATCATTTCAGGCCAACCCGCGGCGCCTTTCTCAATCAACAACTCGCCAAAACCGATCCGGGCGACGGCCATCCTGTTTTTCGTCAAGGTTCCGGTCTTGTCGGAACAAATCACCGTGGCGGAGCCAATGGTTTCGCATGCCACCAACTGGCGGACGAGGCTGTTGGCCCTCGTCATTTTTCTCATGGCCAGCGCCAGCGACACGGTGACGCTCATCGGCAGGCCCTCGGGAACCGCCACCACAACGATGATGACGGCGTAAACCACCGCGCCAAGAATGGCTTTCATCGCGGAGAGCGGATCGCTGAAACTGCCGCCGGCCCATTCCTTGGCAAGCATCGCGCAAAAGATCATCAAGGCGGCCGCGTATCCGGCCCATGTGATGGTGTCAGCCAGTTCCTTGAGCCTGGATTGGAGCGGAGTGGGGGCCTTGGAGACGGTCAGGCGGTTTCGCACCCGGCCTTCGCGGCTATCCCCGTCGACGGGTTCCTCGCCATCGACGGAACCCAAGGCACTCGCGATCTTTCCAACCATCGTGGAGTCGCCGGACTCGCACACGAGCATGGCACCGACGCCGGCGACAACCTGGGTTCCCCTGAACACGCAAGCGGAGTGCTCGGGGCCGGAGGAGGAATCGGGAGCCTTCCCGGTGGCCTTGCGGACAGGCATCGACTCGCCCGTGATCAACGATTGGTCGAGCGACAGCTCGCTCGCCGAGACCAGCCTTCCGTCGGCGGGAACCTCGTCGCCCGCCTCGAGCAGCACGATGTCGCCAACGACAACATCATCCATCCTGATGGTCTGAAATATACCTTCCCGGCGCACCTTGGCGCGTATCCGGTCGCGCGCGGCGTTGAGCGCCTCGAACTCCCTGTCGCTCTTGTGCTCGCTCGCGAATGCCACGCCCGTGGCCAGCACGACGGCGACCATCACGGCCACTCCCTCGTAGGAGGGATGTTCGCCCAGGAAACTCATGGCGCACAAGAATGTGGCCGCCAGCAGCATCAGGCTTGCGAACCAGGCCCGCAATCGGGCGAACACAAGGGGTGGCCCAAGCGCGAGGGCGGAAACAGCCATGCCCGCGAGGCCGGACAGGGCGGAAGCCTTGAACAGGTCCACAACGGTGGAAAGCAGCGCGGCGGCCAACAGGATGCGGATGATCGGCTCGTCGAACTTGGCCAGGAACTTGCGCCATACAGGCTCGCGAGGCAGGGGAGTGAGCGTATTGGCGCCAAGGCGGGATGAACTTTCCCGAACCTGTGCCGCCGTCAGGCCATGTTCGAGATCCAACCCGGGAAAAATCCCGGTCGGCCCGGCAACTTGGTCGATCGATCGCACGGGACGAGCTCCTGGTTCCCGGCCCCGGCACGGGTGAAGGGATCAGCCTTCCTGGATTTCCTTCGTTTTCTTGTCGGCCAGTTCCCCGATTCGGTCCTCGAACTTCTTGAGGAGCTTCTGGCAATCATCCTTGCCACGCGCCAGCTCGTCTTCCGTGAGGGTGCCGGCTTTTTGAGCTGTTTCCAGATCCTTGTTGGCGTCACGGCGGACATTCCTGCACGAGACCTTGGAATCCTCGGCGGCCTTCTTCACCCTGACCGCCAGCTTGGAACGCTGGTCTCCCGACATCGGCGGCACCTGCAGGCGGATGAGCTTGCCATCGTTGTTGGGTGACAAGCCCAGGTCCGAGGACCGGATCGCCTTTTCGATGTCCTTGAGAACGCCGGCGTCAAACGGCTTGATCACGATCTGCTGGGGCTCGGGAACGGATATCTGGGCCAACTGCTTGAGGGGAGTCTCCGAACCACCTCCATAGGCATCCACCCGCAGGTTTTCGACAAGGCCCGGCGTCGCCCGGCCGGTGCGCAATCCCTTCAGTTCGTTGAGGAACACTCCCACGGCCTTTTCCATGCGTTCCTCGGCGTCCTTCATCACCTGCTTCATGCTCATGGCTGATTTCTCCTTCCTCGAAACCGATCCTGAAACCTTACTGTCCAAGTTCCCCGATGATGGTGCCGATCGGTTCTCCCGCGATGGCGCGCTCGATGTTGCCGTCGGTCTTGTAATTGAAAACCACGATGGGCAGTCGGCCCTCACGGCACATGCTGATCGCGGTCGTATCCATGATCCTCAGGTTGTCTCTCAGCACCGTGTCATAGCCGACAATTGAGAAACGCGTGGCCGATGGGGTTGTCACGGGGTCCGCGCTGTAAACCCCATCAACCTTCGTGGCCTTGAGCAGCACCTCGGCGGACAAGTCGAGGGAACGAAGCGCGGCCGCCGTGTCGGTTGTGACGAACGGGTTGCCCGTTCCACCGGCGAGAATGACAATGCGCCCTTTTTCAAGGTGCCTGATCGCGCGTCGGCGGATGTAGGGTTCGGCGACGGTTTCCATTCTCACCGCGGATTGTAGCCGGGTCTCGCAATGAAGGCTTTCCAAGGCTTCCTGAAGGGCCAGGCCATTCATGACTGTCGCCAGCATTCCCATGTAATGCGCGGTGGCGGGCTTGATGACAACCGATGCGCTGGAAAATTGAGCGCCCCTCAGGATGTTTCCGCCACCGATGACAATGGCCAGTTGGACCCCCGACTTGGCGACACGGGCCAACTGCCGGGCCAAGACCAGGGTTTCCTCGATATGAACGCCGCTTTTGCCGGGAGGGGCGAATCCTTCGCCGCTCAGCTTCAGTACCACCCGTTTGAAGCGGGGAATAGCCAAATGGCCTCCGCCAGCCGTTTCCATGCAGTTCTCCCGCGATCAGGTCAATCTACTGGAAACGCCTGCCGGGGCCAGCACAGGATCAAGCCGGGGCCCCCTTCCCCGGGCTTCGATGGGCCATACGGCCTCAACGCGCCCGGCGCCGTTGATGACAATCGCCTCATCGTGCCAGGCGCAGGTGGGACAGGCGTGGGAGGGCCAGGCCAGCGTGGCGGTTCCGATGGGCCAACGGTCCACATCGGCGCATTCCACGACCAGGTGTTCCTCGTTGTGGATCACCGACTTGGCGCCTTCCAATCCTTGCAGGGTAAGCCTTGATCCAGCAGGTTGGTCGCAGGCAATCGCCTTGCTGCCGCAATCGAAGGTGACGCGGTTGTTGCCTGGATGATCAATGACACGGGTCAGAATCGCCACGGCCGGCACAAAATCAGCCAACTCGGCATGTTTTCCGTAGCCGGTGTCATGGAGGACGACCGTGCCCGCCGACAACTCCATCCCGGGCTGCAAGGCCTTGGCGTGATGAGGAAATGAAGGGGAACCAGCGAGCACCAGCGCCTCCACACCCAACCCCTCGGAATGGAGAGCCTCCTTCCATCCCGCCAGTTTCTGGCGGACCTCGGAGGCCTTGCCCTGCCTTTCCTCCGCCGAAACCGAGCCCAGGTGGCCGTCGTATCCATGAAGTCCCCTTAGTTCCAGGTTGGGATCCGAGGTGACCTGCCGGCCCAGGGCGATGCCAACAGCCAAGTCGGTCGTGCCGGTACGGCCGTGTCCCACATCCATTTCAATGAAAACACCGATCCTGCATCCGGCCGCCGCTGCCGCCGCCGACAAATCCCTGAGGATCACGGGGTCCGCGCCAATGGTGGAAAAACGGACCGAGGGCCATCGCGCCGCCAGGCGGGCCAACGCCCGGGCCGAGGGTCCGACACACGGAAACGCCAGCATGATGTCGGTTGCGCCAAAAGTAGCCAAAACCTCGGCTTCCCGCACCGTGGCGCATTTGTGCTTTCCAACGCCAAGGGCACTCCACCTGCGGATGATGGCGCCGCACTTGTGGGTTTTCACATGAGGCCTCAAGCGGGACGGATCACCACCCACCAACGCGAGCATGGCCGCCATGTTCGCCTCGATCCGCTCATGAAAAAAAATGAGGGCCGGGGATGAGATTTCAGCCAATGCTGCCGGCTCTATGAAAGCTTTGGGAGGCATGGGAGACTCCTTCTGGTCCTGCCGCAGGACTTGGTGCCCTGCCTGATCGTGCGGAATGAATTTCATCCTGCCACAAGGAGGCCACGATGTCGCCCCTATCAATCCTGGTCGCGGTTTCCTGCATGGCGCAACAACATGCATACACGCCCCTGCCCGGAGACGCGTTTCGTGACGCCATCCTGGCCCGGGGCGTGAAAGCCATCGAGGAAAGCTCACCGGCAATGGTTGGCACTGGCGAGGAGGCCAAGCGGCTTATTCCCCAATGGCGACAACGCCTTCTGGAAAGCTTGGGGCTTCATCCGCTTCCGCCGCGCGCGCCTCTCAAGCCGACAACCACAAAATCTGCCCGGATCGGTGATGCCAAGGTCGAAAACCTTGTGTTCCAGTCAGCACCCGGACTCTTCGTCACTGGCAATTTCTGGCTTCCCGCGAACGGAAATGGCCCATTCCCCGCGATTCTTTATGTGTGCGGTCACGCGACCGAAATCATCGTCGAGAAATCGCCGACCGGTGAAAGGCGCGTCGTTTGCGGTTCCAAGGCCCGCTACCAGCACCACGGCCGTTGGTTCGCAGAAAACGGATTCGCATGCCTTGTGATCGACACCCTTCAGTTGGGTGAAATCGAAGGACTTCACCATGGCACCCATGGAAAGGGTATGTGGTGGTGGCAGTCCCGGGGTTACACGCCGGCGGGTGTTGAACTGTGGAATGCGATGCGCGCCCTTGATTACCTGCAGTCAAGGCCCGAGGTCGACGCTGAAAGGCTGGGCGTCACCGGAAGATCCGGGGGTGGCGCGACCTCATGGTGGCTGGCGTCAACGGATGAACGGGTCAAGGCGGCGGTCCCCGTGGCCGGCCTTGGCGACCTCAGGGCGCATGTGCTTGCTGGCGAGCAGGACCGGTACCTCAGGGGTTGCGTGCCGGGGCACTGCGACTGCATGTACCACCATAATGTGGGTCGAATCGATTACTCCCATGTGATCGCCATGTGCGCCCCCCGGGCCATGCTCTTGGGAAATAGTGACGCGGATCCGATTTTCCCCGTGGGCGGATACCGCAGGCCCGCGGAATCCGCCCGGAATGTTTTCAAGCTTTTGGGCGCCGGGGAAAAACTGGCGCTGCTGGAAACGGCGGGTGGCCATACCGACACTCCCGAACTTCAGAAAGGGGCGTTTGAATGGTTCAAGCGCTGGCTCAAGAACGACAACACCCCGGCCTTGCCAAAGCCATACTCCAAGGTGAATCCCGCCGAATTGAAAGCGCTTGCTGACATTCCGGCGGAGGAACGCAACACGACGGCGCACGAATGGTTCGTCCCCGCGCGGCGGCACCCTTCTCCCACCACCGCGGCCGAGGCGCGGGCCTGGCTCGCGGACACAGGGCCGGAAATGATTGAATCCCTCAGGAGAACAACCTTCGGAGCCTGGCCGATCAGGGAACCGATCGAACCTCCCCGGCTTGTCGCCCGGGTTCACCGGGATGGCATGAATTTCGAACGATATGACTTCGCCACGGAATCCGGACTTTGGCTTCCCGCGCTGGTCGTTTCGGGACCGAAGGCATCAAGCCGCTGCGACCTTCGCCTGCTCGACCAGACAGATTGGGACTCATCCGATCTTTTTGAAACCGTGCAGCGGGGCAAGGCACCCGACAATTTCAACCTGCCGGATGGAACCATGCTGGTCATGCTTCCATGCAGGGGTCTGGGACCGACCCGATGGAATGACAACCAACGCCTTCCAAACGGCGGCGTGGCCCCGTTCATGATGGAAAGGCGATTGGCCCTTCTGGGCGAGACAACCGCCAGCGGAAGGGTTTGGGATATCGTCCGTTGCGTTTCGCAACTCTCCGCAATACCAACGACCAGCGGACAGGAAATCCGTGTGATCGCCAAGGGAGACCTTGCGGCTTGCGCCATCCATGCGATGCTTTTCTCAACGGGAATCAAGTCAGCCATGCTGGCTGAAACCCCTGTCGGCCACCGACAGGGTCCGGCAATGCTCCACGCCCTCAGGTTTGCAGACCTGCCTCAATACGCGGGCCTCGCCTCGGCCATGGGCAACCGGCGGATCACCATTAAAAATGCAACTGAAAAGGATTGGGAATGGGCAAATTTGCTCACGACGCTGTCAGGCAAGGGATCGGTCTTGGTTCAGCCTTGAACCGATTCAGGGTACCGGGCAAGTTCGCCCGTTCCGCCAAGTCCGAAAACCAGCAGCGCGCATAACAGATACGCGCCCGACCAATGCCAGGGGGTCTGGTACCGAACGGCATCGGCATATGCCGGCGGAACCTCGGCAAGCGCCGCCCAAGGCCATGCCACCCGCTCATCGGGCAGGGGCGAATGCATGACTCCGACCATGGAAAACAAGGAGCACACAACAAGGGTGACGCCGGCCATCCGCATTCTTCCATCAATCATGAATGCCATCGCCGCGGCCCACAGCAGCGATGTGAGCAAGAAACCGTTGGCCATGCAACGGAGTGTCTGGAGTGTCGCAAGCCCGAATGGCGTAGATGGATCGGTGATGCCAAAAATCGACTTGATCGTCAGAAGGGCCATGGCCGCCAACGCCGGAAGAGAGGCCAACGCCACCGCGGCATGGTGCCGGCTTGGCGTCACCAGGAATGACGCCGCCGTGATTTCGACTCCCACAAAAACAAGGATGGGAAAGAGCGCCCCCTTGGGTACCGCCTCCAGAAGGACGAAGGCGCCCGTGAGGCCGCCCAATCCGACCAGCAGGGCCGTCGCAAGCGTGTAACCGGAACGCCCCCCCATCTTCTTGTAGGCGGGGTGGCCGATGTAGGGTGTCGTTTGGATGACTCCGCCGAAAACACCGGCCAACAGACTTGCGACAGCCTCGGTGAGCAACACTCCCCGGGTGTCATACTCATCCCCGGCGGCGGCGGCGCTTTCAACGCAGTCGATGCCGCCCACCACGGTCGCAAGGGCGAATGGAAGGGCCACGGGCAGGAACCTCAAGGCTTCCGTCCAGACCGACATCCACCAGGCGGAGTCCCCATCGCCAAATGGCCACAGCACGGGCGACACAAAGGCCAATTCGGGCATCCTGAGCGGCGGCACCATGGGTATCCCGGTAAGCCTTTCCACGAGCATTCCGACCAAATGAACGAGAAGGCCGACGAGCAGGGCCGCCAAGGCCCCTGGAATATTCGCGAAAAAGCGCCTGTGCGCGACCAGCGTGGCCAGGATCACCATCAGGCTCGCCATGCCGATGAGCGGAACCCCCGCGATCCCATCATTCACCAAGGGTAAAAAGGCAATCAGGGCCAAGGCGATCGCGGCCAAAGATCCAAGGAGCCCGGCCCTTGGAATCATTTTCCTGACCTGGTTCCCAAGGGGAGCGAGCAGAACCTTGATGATCCCGACGAGGATGAGAACAACCAGCCCGACATGCCATGTGAACAGCATCGCCTTGTCGTGATCGCCTTGGGTTAGAGAGCCGTCAAGGCAGGCGCGCCTGAGAACCGGAAGCAGAACCAGAAAGGCCATTCCAAAAGTGCTGGGCGTGTCGAGGCCCAAAGGCATCGCGGTGACATCGGAACGGCCGGTTTTCCTGGCCAGTTGTATGGCCATGAATGTGTAAACGAGGTCCCCAACCAAAACCCCCAGTGCCGTGCCGGGAATCATGTGGCCCAGAACAAATTCCTGGGTGAAACCAAACTGCCCCTTGGCTTGCTGCTCGGCAAAAGGCAGTGCCGTGGTGATGGTGGTGAGGAGGACGAGAAGAACGGCGATGTTGTCGAGAATAAGCCCGAAAAACGCGTTGATGTCACCCCGGGAAACCCAGGAGACGCGACTGTTGGCCATGAAATCGGCCCTCCAAGACGGCAAGGTGTCGGGGGAGGCGTTAGGTCAGGCTAGTAATCCGGGCGTGATTATCGAGCGACCAAGGAATCGGTCTTTCCAAATATGCGGGCTTCCGGTCTCGCAAAATGCATGTGCGAGCCGGTTTGGATCATGATTTCTAATTGAAAAGCCGTGAGCGTCTGGGTAATTTGGGTTGAAGCAATCGTCGTCCGAAGCCATGGTCGGCAATCGGGGGACAAGGTGCGTCGACCTTGCCGGAGGCAGGGCGCCACCTGACGGGTTCGCCCCATGCGCCGCGTCGTTGTTTCTGGTCTTGGAGTTGTCGCGCCCAACGGGTTCGGCAAGGAAGAGTTCTGGCATTCATGCGTCAATGGCCTCAGCGGGGTCGGGCCGATCCGCTCCTTTGATGCCTCGGAACATCCCACCAAGGTCGCCGCCGAAGTCGCCGATTTCGACATCAGCCCCTACCTGCCCGCCGAACATCGGAAATGCGCCCGCATCATGGGCCGGGCAAGCCGGTTCGGAATCGCCGCTGCGAAACTGGCGATGGCGGACAGCGGCCTCGACCCCAACCGGATTGACCAGGAAAAGCTCGGCGTCGTGATGGGAACCGGATTGGTTCCCATCGACCTGCCGGAAATCGCCCCGCTTTTGGCGGGAGCCTGCTCCGCCACGGAAGGACTTAAGACCAAGGAACTTGGCAAAATGGGTCCGCGGGCCATGGTCCCTATGTGGATTCTCAAATATCTTCCGAACATGATCGCGGCCCATATCTCCCTCATGCAAGGCGCCAAGGGCCCCAATAACACGATCACCACCGCCTGCGCGGCCGGAACCCAAGCCGTCGGCGAGGGATTCAGGCTGATCCAGCGGGGCGATGCCGATTATGTCCTGGCCGGAGGCGCCGACAGCCGGATCGATCCCCTGCTGATGCTGGCCTATAGCTCTCTGGGGGCGCTGAGTCCCGCCAAGCGTGATCCTTCCCAGGTATCGCGGCCGTTCGATGCCGAACGCGACGGATTTGTGCTGGGTGAAGGCGCAGGTGTCCTCGTTCTCGAGGATTACGAACACGCCCGCCGCCGTGGCGCCCGAATCTATTCCGAGGTGCTCGGGCTTGGAAGCAGTTTTGACGCTTACGCCATCACCAAGCCAGACCCCGAGGCTGGTGGCGCGGTGCGGGCCATCCAGTGGGCTCTCCGCGAGGCCAGGCTCAATCCTTCCGACATCGATTATGTCAACGCCCACGGCACCAGCACGCGCCTCAACGACCTCATGGAAACCATGGCGGTGAAGCGGGTCTTTGGCGACGCGGCCAAGGGACTTCCGCTTTCGTCGATCAAATCCATGATCGGCCATCTCATCGGTGCCGCCGGTGCTGTCGAGGCCGTCGCCATGGCCCTGAGCCTTCACACCGGCATCGCGCCGCCGACCATCAACCAGACACGCCGCGACCCCCAATGCGACCTTGATTATGTCCCCAACAGCGCGCGCGACCTTCCCATCCGCCGCGCCGTCTCCACCAGTTTCGGCTTTGGTGGACAGAACGCCGCGCTCGTCATGGCAAGCATGGCCGCCTGACGACCAATCTTGTTCAAACCGGGATTCTTGAAATGGCGATCGCCCCGCCAAAACAGGCGGCGACATCGCCTTGGGCGGGCCTCAACCGGCGATGATATTCTCCCCGGTAAACGAAGGCTCCCGAATCATCTTGCCGGAACGACACGGGCAATGGCGAGCTATGGTGCTGGCATTCAACTATTTCAGGTTCGGGATCACCGGGCGACAGGCTGGGAAGGTTGATGTTCCAGACAAAGCCGCTTTGTGGCGGCTTTGAGAGGACAAATCGCAAGGCCTTGGCGGCGCGGACGCTGGCGGAGACCCAGTCGAACTCATGCCCGGCCGCCCTGTAGTACGAAAGGGCCACCCCGGTCAATCCGTGGAATACGGCCTCACGGGCGGCGGCCACTGTTCCGGAATGATAAACATCGACCCCCAGGTTTCCCCCGGCGTTGATTCCCGAAAGAACCACATCGGGCCCTTCCACCAGGCCATGCAAACCAAGCCGAACACAATCGGCCGGGGTTCCATCCGTCGCGAATCCGTTTTCGTTTCGGCGCGCATGCCTGATCGGCCTGTGAACGGTGATTCCATGGCCAGCGCAGGAATGGCAGCGGTCAGGAGCGACGATCGTCCTCTGGCCCAAACCCTCGCTGGCCTGCCATAGGGCCTCCAGTCCGGGGGCATCAAAGCCGTCGTCGTTGGTGAGAAGAAGGCGCATGTATCAAACTCCGGCCATCCCTGGTGCCGGGGGATGGTTGATATGATCGTATCAAGATCAGCCCGACCGCCCGACCGGAGCCAAACCCATGAATTGGTCTGTCCATCCGAATCATGAATGGAAACTGGTTTACCGGGTCCTTCACAGCCAATTGGCCAAGCATCCGGATCTGATCGATTCATCCTTCCTGCATTCATTGCAGCGGCATCTTCAATCGCTAGCCCAATCCGAAGGCGTGGACATCTCAGATCATGGCGCCTGGGACCAATGGCTTGGCAATCAAGCCATGTCATGCGCGGTCAGAATGGCCGGACGCGGTCCCATCAACTGAAACTCTAATCCCGCATGGAAATCCCGACATGCCCGCCTGGCCCATCTCCTGCATCCAAACCGATGCTTCCCTTGGTGATATCGATCAGAACACCCGGACAGTTCTGGACCATTTGGAAGCGGAAGCCGCAGCCGGGTCGAAGCTTGTGATTTTTCCGGAATGCATGCTCACCGGTTATGGCTTTCCCTCCAAGGATGTTGCCATTGAAAAGGCCATCCGTCGGGACGGGGCACCCCTTGATGCCATCGCCAAGGGTTGCGCCCGGTTGCGCGTCTACTCATGCCTTGGGTTTCTCGAAAGGGATGTCGAAGGCCGAATTTACAACACGGCGGTTCTAACAGGGCCCGATGGGCATGTTGGGTGGTATCGGAAGACCCATTTGCCATGGCTGGGTGTGGATCGTTGGGTTTCACCGGGAGACGGCCCGTGGCAAGTCCACGACATCGGTGGACTTCTGGTGGGAATGATCATTTGCTACGACGGCAGCTTTCCCGAGGCCCCCAGGGCCCTTGCCTTGCTGGGTGCCGACCTGATCGTCCTGCCCACCAACTGGCCCGAGGGCGCCCGGACTGTCATCGATCATCTCGTGACATCACGGGCCGTGGAAAACCAACTGTACTTTGCCGCCTGCAACCGGACCGGAACGGAATCGGGATTCCGGTTTCTCGGGGAAAGCCGAATTGTGGCACCGGATGGAACATTCGTCGCCTGCTCGTCCAATGACGAACCAACGGTTCTCAGGGGTCTGGTCGACCCGGTCCGTTCCAGAAAAAAACATCTGGTTCGGGTTCCGGGCGCCCATGAAATCCACAGGACCGCCGACCGAAGGCCCGATTTGTACGAGATCCTTTCCAATCGTGACATCAAGCCTGGTTTTCCCCCCTCTTGGACGCCACCGCGATCGTAATTCCCAAATCCGGGAAAAAGTGGCCAGCCCGGGCATTCGCCATCGTTGCAAGCCTGCTGATTCGTGCCATAATCCAAACCTTGTGGCCTTGGCACGCCTCTTGCCGGTTTAACTCTTGAAATCATTCGCGCGGATTGATTTGGAAGGTCGGATTCGAACTGATGCCAAAACCATTTCCAACAACTGTTTTGGTCTTGGCCTCGGGTTTCCTCCTGATCATGGCCTCCAGCGGTTGTGGCCGAGTCGAACTGAACGATGAGCTTGAATATCCGGACCGGACAAGCCCAGTCGTGCTGATGGAAAAACACCCCGATCAAGGCCCACCCGGATTCCCCCCCCCCGGCAAACCGCCTGTATCAGTCGATTGGCTGGTCGCTCGGGGAGTTTCAGTACTCGATCCCTCGTCCATCACGACAGTGGCGTGGGCCTCCGGCTGGATGGCCGCACTCAAGGAAGAATCCGGGCGGCACTTTGGCAATCCGGGCAAGCCGCGTGTCGGTGCCACCGACACCCCCTCGATTGCCGCCCTTTCGGCGGAACTCGGCATGGATGAAACCAAGCTTGCGGAAGGATCAAGGCTTTACCGGCGTCTTTGCGTCCAGTGCCATGGAGTTACCGGTGATGGTCTGGGAGCGGCCAGCCTTTGGCTAAGTCCCGCCCCACGCGACCTGAGGACCGGTGACTTCAAGTTCATTTCCGCGGCTGAGCACAAACTCCCAACCGGATTTCAACCTCTCAAGGCTCGTCCGCGCACGGAAGACCTTGTGAAAACCCTCAGGGTTGGCCTGGAAGGGACCTCCATGCCATCATTCGCCTTGCTGGGAGACGGTCCGCTGGAGTCCCTGGCGGCTTATGTGATCAATCTGAGCTGCCGAGGAGAACTAGAACAAGCTGTCATCACGGGGGTTCTTAGGCAGGACAAGGAGACATCACAAGCTGTGGCCAAAAACCCCGCCCAGGAGGAGGTCATCCGTTACAAGAGGATGCTTTCCACCACATTGGAATGGGAGGATCCCGAGGCTGATGTCGATGACTTCATGGCCAAGTTGCCGTCACCGTCCATCAAGTTGTACGCGGAAAAATACATCGACAGGATGCTTCGTGAGTACATCGCGGCCAACAAAAACCCGATACCTGTTCCCGCTTACCCCTACTCCGAAGATAAGCCGATTCCCCCGGCATCTATCATCGCCGGCCATGCGCTCTTCAAGGCGCAATGTGTCAATTGCCATGCCGATTACGGGAGGCAGAGCGATCTTAGGTTCGAGGTGTGGGGTTCGGTTGTCAGGCCGGCCAACCTTACCTTGTCGCGTTACAAGGGTGGCAGGCGCCCCATTGACATTTATTACCGCATCGCCCGGGGAATTCCCCCATGCGCCATGCCGAAGGCCAACCTTGGAGATTCCGCGCCCGCCAAGGCGGGCTGGGACCTGGTGAATTTCCTGATGGCGCTTCCGCACCCCGAACATCTGCCCGATGAGGTCCGCGCGCAGGTTTATGGTGGATCCCTTTCCAAAAAATCAGGGACCACCCCATGAGCAACCTGTTCATCAACACATCGGAATGGCCTTTCTACATTCCGATCGCCCTCTCCATTTTCGCGGTTTTGATGTTCGCGCTATCCAAGGCTTGGCCGCGGGCGTGGTCCATCCTGTTTGGCTCAACGCTGCTTGCCGTTCTCGCCGGCACCATGGTCGCGGCATGGGCCGGTCTTTGGTTGCCCGCCAACGGCGCAAGTTTCGGCGGCGAGGTGGACTTACTCTTCAACCTCATTCTCGTCCTCACGACCTTTTTCTTCATCCTGACGGAGGCGATTCTCGTTTGGTCCCTTTGGAACCACAAGCCGCCAGAGGGAAAGTCGCCTTCCGCCATCCACGGTGATCATCGGCTCGAACTGGCGTGGACCATCGTTCCGGCGCTTCTTCTTGCCGGCATCGCCGTGGTCCAGATGCCAACCTGGGCAAGGATGAAGGGCGCTGGAAACGAATCGTGGCTTAGCACCCGTTACGAGGTGGGCAGCGACAAGGCCGACCTGCTTGTTTGCGTCCATGGACGCCAATGGGAATGGCGCGTTCGCTACCATGATCCCACCTTGCCCATGCCAACCCGACCATTGGATTGGGCTGCCAAGGCCGAGCCGACCGACCTGCACGCCGTCAACGAAATCCACGCCTACCCCGGCGCCAAGGTCAGGCTTCTTCTTCGGACCCATGATGTGATCCACAGCTTCTTCGTCCCGCAATTGCGCATCAAGCAGGACATGCTGCCTGGAAGGACGACCCCGGCATGGTTCATCCCCACTCCAGCCGACAGTTCCCGCGAGAACCGCTGGGAGATCGCATGCGCCGAACTTTGCGGCGGCAATCATTACCGCATGCGGGGGCAGGTCGTGATCCATCCGGACAAGTCCGCCTTTGACGCCTGGTATGCCTCCAGCGCGGGCGAACAATCACGGCGAAAGCGATCCGAAAAGGCCGTCGCAAGCGCCCCAAAGGCCAGTTGAGGGCTTTCCGGAATGTCCGAACACCCGACCACCGGCCACCATGCCCCCACGGGATTCCTGTCCAAGTATGTGTTTTCGCGCGATCACAAGGTGATCGGCATCCAATTCATGTTCAGCGCCGTCATCTTCCTTCTTCTGGGCGGGGCACTGGCGTTGGCGGTCAGGCTTCAGGTCGGCTATCCCGAGGAGGCCTTGGGAATCCTCACCAAGGCGTTCCCGTTTATCGGGTCCCGCGTGCCGCCGGAATGGGGCGGCCGGATGTCGCCCGAGTTTTACACGATGCTCTTCACGATGCATGCCACCGTGATGATCTTCTTCGTGATCATTCCATGGTTGACGGGCGCCTTCGGAAATTACCTGATCCCCCTGATGATTGGCGCGGGTGACATGGCCTTTCCGACGCTCAACATGCTTTCCTACTGGCTCATGTGGCCGGGATTCATCTGCATCATGGCCAGCTTTTTCGTGGATGGAGGCGCCTCGGGGGTGGGTTGGACGGCCTACCCGACCATCTCGAGCGCCGCGACCGCCCATGGAGAACTCGCCAGCCCGGCGGCCCGTCACGCCGGAGCGGGCCATGTCCTCTGGCTTGTGTCCCTGCTGTTTGTCGGCGTTTCCTCACTCATGGGCAGCGTCAATTACATCACGACGGTCACCCATTGCAGGGCGCCCGGCCTTTCTCTCTGGAGGATGCCGCTCACCGTCTGGTCGCTTTTCATCACGGCGATCCTGCAGTCAGTCGCCCTCCCGCCATTGACGGTGGCCCTGATGATGCAACTCCTTGACAAGACCGCGGGCACCAACTTCTTCCTGCCCCCGGGCGGACTTGGATTTGGCAACTGGAGCACCGGCCCCGGGGGCGGGCAACCATTGCTGTGGCAGCACCTCTTTTGGTTCTACTCGCACCCGGCCGTTTACATCATGATCCTGCCGGCCATGGGGATGGTTTCCGATGTCATGGTGGCGTTCTGCCGCAAGCCGCTGTTCGGGTACCGGCCCATGGTTTTCTCGATGGCCGCCATCGCGGGCCTGGGGTTCATCGTGTGGGGGCACCACATGTTCCAATCCGGCATGGATCCCCGCCTGGGCACGGGCTTCATGCTGGCCACCATCATGATCGCCCTGCCCTCGGCCGTGAAAACATTCAACTGGCTGGCGACCCTGTGGGGCAGCAAGATCTACTTTTCCGCCGCCATGCTGAACGCGCTGGGGTTCGTGTCGATGTTCGTCATCGGCGGGTTGAGCGGTATTTTCATGGCCGCGACACCCGTGGATGTGGTCTTCCATGACACCTATTTTATTGTCGCCCACATCCATTATGTGCTTTTCCTGAGCAGCCTCTTCGGAATTTACGCCGCAACCTACTACTGGTATCCCAAGATGTTTGGAAGGCACATGTCCGAGGGGCTGGGACAACTTCACTTCGCACTCACCTTCATCCTGGCCAACTGCACCTTTTATCCGATGCACATCCTCGGGATCGGTGGGCATCCTCGACGGTATTACGACCCGACTCTCTATGAATTCCTCCAGCCGTTCCAGCCTCTCAATCGTTTCATGACCGTCAGCGCCGTGCTGCTCGGATTGTCCCAGTTGATATTCCTCGCCAACTTTTTCGGTTCCCTGGTTTTCGGCCGGAGGGCTTCCACCAATCCCTGGAACGCGAACACGCTTGAATGGGAGGCACCTTCCCCTCCCCCCCATGGCAACTTTGAGAATGCCCCGGTGGTTGTCCGCGGTCCCTATGAATATGCCATCAGCGGTTCCACCGACCATCTCACCCAGACAGCCTCGGGAGCCTGAATCATGGAATTGGCTCCCGCCCTACGGCCAGACACTCTCACTCGGTCCCTGGCATGGACCACCATGGGATGCCTCGCCATCCTTCTTGGGCTGGGAACGCTGATCACCACCTACCGGGTCGGCATGGTTGACCCCATCTGGCCGACGGAACCCTGGTTTCTCCTTAGCAACTGGCAAGAACCGTCCGCCGGATACCTGATTGAACACATCCACAGGGTGGCGGGATATGTCTCGGGACTGGTGATCCTGGCGATGGTCCTATCCGCATGGAGATCAGCGCCGGCCATCATGGGGGCGATACCGCTCATCCTTGTCTCGGGGTGCCTTGCGTTTGCCATGACCAGCATCAACAGGGAAATGGCCAGAACCGATCCCATCGGGGCTGTGAATCCCGTGCGGTTTTATGGCTCCCTTGCCATGGCCTTGCTGTTCTTCCTTGTTCCCGCTTTGGCCTGGTTAAGCGGAAAAGACGGCCATTCGACCGGAAGGTCGCTCAGGCTGGCGGCGCTTCTCACTTATGGCGCCGTCATCGTTCAGGGCCTGTTGGGCGGATTCAGGGTTTATCTCAACGCCCTTATGGGTGACACGCTCGCGACAATCCATGGCGCCTTTGGACAATGCGTTCTCGCCCTGGCATGCGCGACACTCACTCTTTCCGTGATGGATTGCCTGAGCGTTTCGTCAGCGGAATCGCCCCGCAAGGCGGCCAGATTTTTCGGCCTTCTCGTGGCCGTGACACTTCTCCAACTGGCATGGGCGGTGGTCGTGCGTCACCAGGGTGCTGGCTGGGCCCAAAGGCTGCATGTCATCTTCGCGGTGATCATCGCAGGAGGTCTTGGGCAGGCCACGATGCTTTGCCGGGAGGAGGGTGCCAGGCACCTCAGGGTTTTCGCGATCATCCTGACCGCCGCGCTCGTTCTTCAAGTCACGCTCGGAGTGGAAGCATGGCTCGGAAAGTTTGGCACCGGCAAGTCGTTGGTACCCGAGGCCAGGACGGCGGGTGAGGCACTTTTGCGGACGGGCCACTCGTTGATCGGCGCGGCCTACCTGGCCCTGACCGTGGCGGCATGGATCCGGGCATGGCGGCCAGCGGCCTTGAAGGCCGGCCCGATGCCCACCGGGGGATTCAAGTGAACACCCCCTCCATCAACATGGCGGCCTCGGCGGCCCGCCCATCGACCGGCGGCGCCTATTTGCTGGCCCTGTTTGAACTCACCAAACCGCGCGTCGCCACCCTCGTTATATTCAGCGTCGCCGCGGGCGCAGGCCTTGCCTGGCAAACACGCCCCGAACTCGGATCCTGGGCCATGCTTGTCCATGCCGTCATCGGCACAAGCCTGGTGGCCGCCGGGGCCAGCGTGCTGAACCAGGTGCTGGAGAAAGCCAGTGATGCCCTGATGGTCCGCACCCGCACAAGGCCCCTGCCGACGGGGCGGGTTGGTCTGGCGGCCTCCACCGCATTCGGAGTCATCCTTTCCGTCGCCGGGCTAGCCTACCTCATGGTCTCGTCGCGAGGGTTGGTCGCGGCCTTCGCGGCATTTCTAACCTTGTTTGGCTATGTCCTTGTCTACACACCGCTCAAGCGCGTCAGCGCCGTCAATACCCTTGTCGGCGCGGTGCCGGGGGCCATGCCGCCCGTCCTCGGCTACCTCGCCATCACGGGCGAGTGGGACGCCATGGCGTGGCTTCTATTTGCCATCCTCTTTGTTTGGCAAATCCCACATTTTCTGTCCATCGCCTGGATGTACAGGAACCAGTATGAGGCCGCCGGCCTGCGGATGATCACCGTGAACGATCCGTCGGGTGGCCGCACATCCAGGCAAATGGTTCTCTACTGCCTGGCCCTGCTGGTGGTTTCATCATTGCCGGCCGTCCTGCTTCCGCCCCACCTGAGGCCGGGCCCGCTTTTTCTCGGGGCCAGCCTGCTGGCGGGGGGAATCTTTCTTCGCTCGGCCATACGCTTCGCGTTCCAGCCAACCGACCAACGGGCGCGGTTCGCGCTTCGGGCTTCCCTGCTTCATCTTCCGCTGGTGCTGGGCGCCTGGCTCGCTGATCCGCTCTTTCGCGCCCGGCCTGATCAACAACCTCCCGTCATCACCTTGGAGGAGGCACGCTAATGCTGACCGGCCCTTCCAGTTCCCCCCGCCCCGTCAAGCCTGATGCCGCCCGCTTCGCCCTGCTTGTGTTTCTGGGCACGGAGGTGATGTTCTTCACGGCCCTGCTGGCATCGTTCCTCGTACTGAGGGCGGGCGCCATCGCCCGGGACGGCATTCCCTGGCCCAAGCCAGCCGATGTCCATGTCGAACCCCTGCTGGGGCTCGCCAACACGATCATCCTCGTCGCCAGCAGCGCCGCGGCCATGCTGGCGTGCCGATTGCTGGCGACGGGATCCTCGGGCGGGGCGACCCGGGCCATCGCGGCCTCGCTGCTGCTTGGCACGGCATTCATGGGAATCAAGGGGTACGAGTATTACCAGAAAATCACCCACGGCTTGCTGCCGGGACGCATCGGTGAACTTCACCCCGATGGGAGCCAGGCCAGGGCCCGCTACGACACGGCGGCCGGATTCGCGTTCGTCGAGGAGGTGAAGGCCCGGCTCGAATCCGACGCTCGTCCGCTCATCAAATCCCCGTCTGGGCCGTTCTCGCCGCCCCTTTCCCTCGAGGTGGATCTCCTCAAAGATATGGATGCGCGCAGGCTCACGCCCGGCATGGTCACCCAACGGGTTCTTGAAATCCAATCCCATGCCGGTGATGGCGGGCATTCGGTCCCCGCCCGGCTTCCCGCGGTCGCCGCGCATGGCAACCTTTGGGCATCCTGCTACTTCCTGATAACGGGCTGCCACGCCTTGCATCTCGTCATCGGCCTCCTCTTGTTGCTGGGATTGCTGCTACGGGGAATCCGCGGGGCATTGACTCTCGAGCACCTCCCCTACCTTTCGAATGTCTCCTTGTACTGGCATTTTGTCGACATGGTTTGGCTGGTTGTTTTCCCAGTGATTTACCTGCTTTAACCAAGGAACCGCTGCATGGACAATCCTTCCGGAACCAAGTCATTCCCGATCGCCGCAAGCCTGGCCCCTGGCGCTTGCATCGCCGTTCTCATGTCGCTGATGGCCTGCTGCGCCCTGGGATTCATCCCTTCGGGTCCATGGCCTCCACTGATTGGCGCCTGCTGCCTGACAGGGGCCCTCGCCGTATCAATCGCCTTTTCTTTCGAGCTTTCACATGAAGGGGGAACAGTGGCCCTTCTCGCCGCCCCGATCCTGTTGCTCGCGACCGTTCTTGGCCTCTGCCTGACGCCCGACATGGTGCTCGCATGGTTCTGACTTGCCGGGCCGGCTTGGCCATCGCGATGATGGCCGCGTTGCTTTCGACGGGTTGCAACGCCTGGCGAGGTGGCGAGTCGCCTGGGCCCGCCGATCGAATGGCCCCCGACTTTTCGATGGTCGATTCACAGGGCCGTCAGGTAAGCCTTGCCGACTTGAAGGGCAAGGTTTGGATCGCGTCCTTCCTCTTCACCCGTTGCACCCTTGGATGCCCTCAGGTCGCGGAGTCGGTCAAGGCCTTGCAAGACCGGCTCAAGGATCGCAAGGAACTGCTTTTTGTCACCTTCACGGTCGATCCCGACCGGGACGATTCCGGCGAACTCAGCCGGTATGCGACACACTTTGGCGCCGACCCGGACCGTTGGCTTTTCCTCAGGGGGGACAAGCCCTCGTTGGACAAGCTGGTGACCGATGGTTTCCAGATGGCCATCAGCAGGGATGATTCCAAGCCGATTGGCGAAGATATCACCCACCCCCTCAAACTGGTTCTGATCGACAGGGAAGGATTCATTCGTTCACGGTTTCCCGGGCTGGCCAATCCCCTCGAACCCGCTGAAACATTTGCCACCGAACAGCGCGCGCTTCGCGCGCAAGTGGACATCCTGCTCCGCGAAAGGCCATGGTTTCACTGGTTCATTCCCTCGGCGGAACTCAACGCGTTTCTCAACGGCTTGGCGGGAGTGCTGCTGGTGGTGGCTCTGTTGGCGATCAAGGCGGGCAAGCGCGAACTTCACGGCGCGCTCATGATCGGCGCGATCATTGCCTCTGCCGTGTTCCTGGCATCCTACCTCATCTACCACATATTCCTCAAGCATGGGGTGGCCACATCGTTCGCTTCCCGCGCGCCCCTCGCGCCGCCCGGTGCGCTCTATGGCTACTTGGCAATCCTGCTGACCCACACGGTGCTGGCGATCGTCGTGACTCCGATGGCGCTTGTGGTGGCGTCGCTGGGCCTGAGGGGCGGGGAGTCCTTGAAGCGCCACAAAGCGCTGGCTCGCTGGGTCTTTCCATCCTGGTTGTATGTCGCCGTGACGGGCGTTGTGGTTTATTGGATGTTATACCGCCTTCCCGGGGCGGCGGGATGGAATTGAGGGGAAAGACACCATGAACCGTTGGGGATGGACAATGGTGGCTCTTTTCGTTTCAACCGCCTTGGCGCATGGTTGCCCAAGTTGTTCGGGGGACACGCCCCCCGATGAGGATGGCGTCCAAACAGGGGGCGAAGCAGCCGCCTACGGGCTGAGCATCGCCATGCTCATCGGCGCCCCGGCTTTCATGACATGCGCGCTGGGCTACGCCGCCACCCGTACGGGAACCGATCACCCCCCCGGTGTTGCCAGGTAAGCCAGCAAATCGACAAGATCCCGCGGGGCGAGACGATCCGCAAGCCCGGCGGGCATGGGGGAAAGGGGCGAGATCTTCCTTTCCTCAATTTCATCCACCTTGACGACAACTTCCTTGCCCATGGCATCGGCCAGGATGATCGTTTGCCCTTCCTGCCTCAAAAGCAATCCGGAGATCACCCTGCCATCCTTGAGTGAAACCACCGTCGTGCGAAACGCCTGGTCGACATTCCGGTTGGGATCGAATATGTCCTCGGCAAGTCGCTCAAGCCCGCGGGCAGCGACGCCGTCCAACTGGGGGCCCACCTTGGCTCCCTTTCCGGCCACCTGATGGCAGGCCGAGCAATGCCGCGAAAACAACTCGGCGCCGTGGGCCTTGTTGCCGGGACTTGACGCCGCGGCGCGGACCGCCGCGATTTTCCCAACGAGCGCGGCATCAACCGCCGGCAACCCCGCAGAAAGAGATTTTGTCTTTTCAGACAAGCCCTTGTCCTTGAGGGCGTCGATCCGTGAGGCGACGACCCTGTCGATCAGCACACGGGCTGAAACCTTGCCGCAGGCAACCATCTCGATCAGTTCCGCGCAGCCATCCCGCCGAATGGCCAATTCCCTCGCCATGGCATCCTGAAGTCCGGATGGCAGCCCGGTGAGGGCTTCCGTGGCCGACTTCCGCGCGGCCGGATTATCCGACCTCACCAGGCTCAGGCCGCATTCCTGCCTCAGGGCCACCGGAGCGTCCGAATCGGCCAGAACGGTAGAGAATACCGGTTCCTTCCCGCTGCCGGCCTTGCCGCCAAGGGCCCTGAGCGCCGCCATTCGAAGTTGCTCCGGCAAGGACCTGTCGGCGAGGACCGCTGCCAAGCGGTCCGTCTCCACGCGAAAGGCTCCGGCCAGTTCGATTCCCTCCAACCGTGTTCCGCTTTGGCCCAACAGGTCCTTGGCCAGCCTCCCGGCCAATTCCTGGACTCCCTTGGGAACGGGTCGCCCCGCCTGTCCAGCCCCCTTCTCCATCTCGACAAGAAGTCGGGCCCGGTCGGTCGGTGCCAAGCCATCGCGAGCGATGGCTTTTTCGAGTGACTCGAACTCGGCCGCGCCTCCATGGCGTGAAACATGCCTTACGATCTCAGGCCGCGCCGCGGGCAAGGCCTTGTCCAATTGTCCTGAAAGAAATCCGGAAGCTTTTTTGTCCGGGATTCCCAACGCCGCCGAAACCAGCAAGGCGCGATGCGCCTCGACAAGCGCGCTTTCTGGCTCGACACCACCTGCCGCCAGGCGATTTCGCAACGCCACTAGAATGGCATGCCTCAGGTGTTGGTCGTTCGCATCAGCCTTCGAGTGGGCCTGCGCCAAGGCCTTCACCACGGTTGTCCCGCCTGTGGCACTCGAAGCCTCGGCCGCGGCCCTGCGCACTTGCGGATCTGGATCCCGCAGTCCCAAAACCAAAATGTGATCGGAATTCGGGCGGCCGGCCCGAATGGCCAGCGACATCGCATGAATCCGGCCGCGCGCCTCAGGCGCGGCTGCGAGTTCGGCAACCTTCGATTCCTCAAGCGAGGCCAACCGTTCGAGCGCCCAGGCGATGTTGACCTTCTCGGACCATCCGGCCTTGGACCAAGCCGACTTGAGCGCCGTAACCAGACCGGCGCCGCGACCGGTCAACTGGTTCAGGGACAATGTCGCCACGGTGGGGTTGCGATCCCCCAGTCGGGCGATCAAGGCATTGGAGTCGGCTCCCGCCCCAAGGTCCGGGAAAACCGCGGGAAGGCCCTTGGGGGCGACGCGCCAGATCCTCCCGCGATGACGGTCACGCCCGGGATGGCTCAACGGCACCTCGTAATGCCCGATGATCCTGTTGTAAAAATCGGCGACATAAAGGGCCCCGTCCGGGCCCAACTTGAGGTCGACCGGCCTGAACCAAAGGTCTTCCGATGCGATCAGGTCGGGTGTTTCCACGGCCTTGGGAGACGAACCGGACCAGCGGATGTCATCTCGGTTGACGCGACTGGTGACGACATTGCCGATGAGCAGTTGCTCGTTGTCCCCGGGAGCCCAGAACCCTTTGGGAATCCAGCAGCAGCCGGCGATGCCGGTGGAACCATGGTCGTGGGGACACATTTCAGGACCAAAACCAAGGCCGTCATGAGGTTTGGCAAAGCTCGGATAGCATGCCCCGCGAATAAGGCTGTAAAGCGGGCGGCTATGGCAATCGGCCGTGAAAAGCCGGCCGGCGTCATCACGGGCCATCCCGAACGGATTCACCTGACCCCGCGTCCAAAGTTCCAAGCCGGTGCCATCAGGCAGGAAACGGTAAGTATGCCCCGACTGCATGGCAAGAACACGACCGGCGCGATCGCGAACCTTGCTGTCATTCGCGAACCCGTGGGTCGCATGAATCCCGCCATCATGAGCCCAGGTGAATGAATTGGTCATGCCGTGGGTGTCGGCGCTGCCAAAGCCTTCAAGCAGAGTCTCGCGCCTTTCGGCCACACCGTCGCCATCGGCATCCTCCAGGAGGAGAACCTGGTTGATGTGGTAGACAATGCACCGGGTGGTTTTTCCCGAGGGAAGAGGCAGTACGCCGATGGGGATATTGAGCCCGTCGGCAAAGGTGGAAACCTTTCGGGCGCGCCCGGTGACCGGATCGAAGTCCGACAACACCCGCAGCGTGTCACGAGGCTTGGCCCCCGGCTTGGCCGGATAGGGATACTCAAGGGTGTCAGTCACCCACAACCGGCCTCGGTCATCCCATGCCAGGTTCATGGGCTTGGCGATATCGGGTTCGGCCACCACCAATTTTGCCTCAAACCCGGCGGGCAGCCGGAATGCGCCCGCCTCACGGCCGGGGTCAAGGGCCTCGGTGGGTGCCACCAGGGGCGGGGGGGCCAAAAACGCCAGCAGAGCCAAGCCGTGAACCATGGGAAGTCCATCCGCAAGGGCCAAAAATTCAACTCATTCAGCTTGCCCCACTTCCCGCATCAACTCAAGATCGCGTTATGGCCCATCGCTGATACCATGATCTCATGATTTCCCAGCGCATCCTTTTCGTCACGGGCAGGCTGGCCGAACCCCTGCTAAGACGGGTTGTTGGCGACCTCGCCGCGGATGCCGGGTTTCAGGCGCGGATTGAGGTGCTTCCCATCAGCGTGGTCGCCTTGGCCACGGTCGACTGGATCAGGAGGCACATGCCAAGCCCGAGCGAAGTCGATCGGGTGATTGTTCCGGGACTTTGTTCCGGACAAGCCCAGGAGTTGACGGAGGCTTGGGGCATCCCGGTTGAAAAAGGCCCACGGGACCTTCTCGACCTCCCATCCCACTTCCGCCGACCCGGTCCGGAGCCAAACCTGGAACAGCACTCCATCGAAATCATCGCCGAAATCAACCACGCTCCCAAGCTGGAAACCAGCCAGATCATCGGTCAAGCCAAGGTTTGGGCGGCCCAGGGCGCCGACATGATCGACCTGGGCTGCCTCCCGGGAACCCGATGGTGCGCTGTCGCGGATGCGGTTCGAGCCTTGCGGGAGGAAGGGTTCCGTGTCTCGGTCGACACCTTCGACCCGCGGGAAGCCGCGGATGCGGCGAAAGCCGGCGCCGAATTGGTGCTCAGCGTCAACGGATCGAACCGTTCCCACTCTCCGGACTGGGGAGTGGAGGTGGTGGCCATCCCCGACCAGCCATCCGACATCGGTTCATTGGAGGAAACGGTGGAATGGCTCTCCACGAGGGGTGTGCCCTTCCGAGCCGACCCGATTCTTGAACCGGTGGGCCACGGCTTCGGGGCCAGCCTCCTTCGCTATGCCCGATTCCGGCAAACCCATCCAAATGTTTCCATGATGATGGGAACCGGCAACATCACGGAATTGACCGAGTCGGATTCCGCCGGAATCAACCTTCTGCTGGCATCCCTTTGCCAGGAATGGGAAATCGGCAGCGTCCTGACGACCGAGGTGATCGGTTGGTGCCGCGGTTGTGTCAGGGAACTCGACCTTGCGCGACGAATGGCCCACCTGGCCCTGAGGGAGCGCCGGTTGCCGCGCCAACTCGGGGCCGGGCTGGTGATGCTGAGGGATCCCAGGCCAGCCTCCCGCGGCCCGGAATTCCTCGACCAGTTGGCGGCAGGCATCAAGGACTCCAATTACCGCATTTTCGCTGACGATGGCCTGATCCACATCATGAACTCCAAAACCCGGCTCTCCGGTGAGGATCCTTTCGAACTGTTTGGGCAACTCCTGAAAACCGAGGAACTCGACCCCGGACACGCCTTCTATCTCGGCTATGAGATGTGCAAGGCCCTTACGGCGATAACCTTGGGGAAAAACTACACCCAGGACCAGGCCCTCCGCTGGGGTTTGCTCACCAGGCCAGAGAAAAAACACCGGAATCCCGGGGCAAGGGAACCATGACCCCGGCATTCCGTGAATTGCCCGGCGTCAGCGATCCCATCAGGGTGCTTGAACGCCTTCGCCATCTTCCGCTCAGCCTCGCGCTGCTGAGCCAGGGACCCGTCGGGCCTCGCTCCCGTTTTTCCTATGTGATGGCCGACCCCGTCGAGTCCGTCATTTGGCGGCATGGGGATGCTGTTGGCGATCCGCTCATGAAACTGGCGGGCGCCAGAAGTTCCGAACCCGCCCGCATCGGGGAATTGCCGCCATTTCGCGGAGGTTGGGCGGGCCTCGTCGGCTATGGATACGGCCGAACCCTGGAAGAACTCCCCACCCCGGCATTCGATGAATTCAAGCCGCCCGACATCATCATGGGGAACTATCGTTGCCTGGCGGGTTTTGATCGCTTGTCCGGAAAATGCTGGCTGGTCGCCAGCCATGAAACACCTGGTGATTCAGCCGAGGCCCTTGACAGGTTCGCCGCTTGCATTGAAGGCGCGGCCGCCAGGCGCCCGCCCGCCTTTCCCATTAAGAGGACCGACCCGTCCATCCTTGAAAAAGTTCCGGGGAAAGACGGGATCCTGAGCCATTTCAGCCGAGAAAGATACGAAAAGGCCGTCGCCCGCGCCATTGAGTATGTCAGGGCGGGCGACTGTTTCCAGGTGAACCTCGCCCAGCGGCTTTGCCATAGGGACGCGGGCGATCCGCTGGAACTGCTCAAGTCGATGGCCAAGGTGAACCCGGCTCCCTTCGCGGCATGGCTTGATTGGGGTGAAGGGCAGTTGGTGAGCGCCTCTCCTGAAAGATTCCTGCGGGTCGAGAACGGAATGGTGGAAACCCGGCCGATCAAGGGCACCAGGCCTAGGTCGGAGGATCCGGCCGCCGACGCGGCCGTCGCGAGGGAACTGCTATCCAATCCCAAGGACAGGGCCGAGAACATCATGATCGTCGACCTGCTGCGAAATGACATCGGCAAGGTATGCGCCTACGGATCGGTGAAGGTGCCGAGGCTGTGCGAACTCGAATCCTATCCCACGGTCCACCATATGGTCTCCCAAGTGACCGGCCGGCTCGCCGATGGAAGGAATGCCATCAACCTGCTTCGCGGATGTTTTCCGGGAGGATCGGTCACGGGCGCGCCCAAGGTACGCAGCATGGAAATCATCAACGAGTTGGAGGAAACGGCACGGGGTCCGTATTGCGGAACCATGTTCTGGGCCGGCGACGATGGCGGTTTCGACAGCAGCATCCTCATCCGGACCGTGACTCGCTCGGGAGGCTGGCTGACATTCCCCGTGGGCGGAGGGATCGTGGCGGATTCCTCTCCCTCCAACGAATACGATGAAACCATGCACAAGGCCGCGGGCATCCTGCGCGGAATCGGGCACTGCCTCTCGCGGACGGGAGGGATTGATGATGGCCGATAATTCCGGCCCGTTGCAGGTCGGCCAATTGTGCGCCGATGTCAAGGCACGCCTTGAGAAGAATTTCGCCAGGGTGCCGGTGATTGGTGAAGTCACCAACTTCTCAAAACCGTCAAGCGGCCACCTCTATTTCACCCTCAGGGACTGCTCCGGTGTTGAGGCCCTGCTCGCGGCGGTGATGTACCGGAGCGACGCGGCCAAGCTTCGTTTCGCCCCGGCGAACGGACAGCGCCTTGTCGCCACGGGAAACCTGACCATCTACACCCAGCAGGGCCGTTTCCAATTGGTGGTGAAGGCGCTTGAGCCTGTCGGGATCGGCGTCCGGGAACTGGCCCTCAAGCAGTTGGAGGAAAAGCTGCGTGCCGAGGGAATCTTTGATCCGACCCGCAAGCGTCCCCTGCCGCAATTTCCCGAACGCATCGGCATCGTCACAAGTGGAACGGGTTCCGCGATACGCGACATCCTCGAAAAGCTGCGTGAACGATGGCCATATGCCGAAGTGCTGGTTCTCCCGGTGCCTGTCCAGGGGGAAAGGGCTTCGGGCGCCATCGTTTCAGCGCTGAAATGGATCAACACACTTGTGATTTCAGGCGGCCAGGCTCCCGATGTGCTCATCGTCGGAAGGGGTGGCGGTGGCAGCGAGGACCTTGATGCCTTCAATGACGAGGCTGTCATCAGGGCGGTCACCGATTCCGCCATCCCGGTTATCAGCGGCGTCGGCCATGAGGACGACAGAACCTTGTGCGACCTTGCAGCGGATGTTCGGGCGCTCACTCCAACCGACGCCGCGATCAAGGCCACGCCTTCAAGAATCGACCTATTGTCCTTCGTCGCCGATTCCCGGGTGAGGTTCGAAAAGGCCATCAGGCAGCGACTTTCGGATGCGTTCGACGACCTCGAGCATGCCCGGTCACGCATGCGCCCTGATGTGTTGTCGATGCGACTCGACGCGCTTCGGCGGCGCGCGACAGCGGCAAGTGACCGGCTGCGAGGCTCGATTGCCGGCAAGATGGAAAAAATGCACATGACCTTGCGGGCGCTCGCCTCACGACTCGATGCCGTCAGTCCCTTGCAGGTGCTCGCCCGCGGATATAGCCTGACCAAGGTTTTGGATGAATCGGGCGAGGGAAAACTTGTGTTCGATGCCGCGCAAGTCAAGGCGGGCCAGCAACTCGAGACGACCGTGGCTCGCGGCACCATCAGGAGCGTGGTGGCCTGAAGGTTCAATTGATTTCAAACAGGATCCACCATGAGTGAAAACAAGCCGCAAAATCTGGAAGCCGTTAGAATTGAGGATGATCTCGAGCGCCTCGAGTCCCTTGTCCGGGAACTGGAGAACGGCAAGGACGGACTCGAACGGTCGCTGGCCTTGTTCGAGGAAGGCGTGAAGCTGGCAGGCAAGTGCCAACGACGGCTTGAGGCCTTCGACCAGCGAATCCTTGAAGTCGTCAGGGGAACCGACGGGGAAGCCTCACTGGTGCCTTTCGCCCATGACCCGACCCATCCATCCTGATTCGGGCGCCTTTCGCCCGGAAGCCGTGACGGCCAACCCGGCCAAGGGTTTCCAATTCATGCCGACCCACGACGAGATCAAGCCGCTCATTGAAAAGGCGCTTGATAGCCTGCTCGCGCATTCCGTTGGCTGTCCCGGCGCGCTTCTCGAGGCGATGCGCTATTCGGTGCTGGCGCCGGGAAAGCGAACCCGACCGACCCTAGCCCTTCTGGCCGCCAAGGCCGTGGCGACGCGGCTTGGATTGCGAGCCCCCGCCTTTGACCCGATTCACGCCGCCTGCGCGGTTGAAATGGTGCATGTGTATTCGCTGGTGCATGACGATTTGCCGGCGATGGACGACGATGACATGCGGAGGGGACAACCGACCTGTCACAAGAAATACGGCGAGGCCATGGCCATTTTGGCGGGAGATGCCTTGCTGACCCTGGCGTTTGAAACCCTGGCTCGACATTATCCCGGCCCCCTCGCGGGACACTGCTGCCTTGAATTGGCGAGGGCCGCAGGCCCCTCCGGAATGGTCGGCGGGCAGGTGGCCGATCTGGCCGCGGAAGGCCGCATCAACGATGCGGAGGCCCCGACGACGCTTGAGGGACTTGAAAGCCTCCACCGGAGGAAAACAGGTCAATTGATCGTCGCATCATTGCGAATGGGCGCCTTGGCGGGGTCCGGAAAGCCGGATCAACCGGAAACTCTTGCCTGTCTTGCCGACCTGACCAAATTTGGTGAATCCCTCGGCCTCGCCTTTCAGATTATTGATGATCTTCTGGATGTTTCCGGAAGCCTTGAAAAAACAGGCAAAATGGTCGGAAAAGATGCGGCGCGTGGAAAGCTCACCTACCCCGGTTTGCTGGGGGAACAAGAAAGCCGCGGGCGCGCCAATCGGCTCAGCCATGAGGCCGTTTCGCTCATGAAAGCCTGGAATGGGGCGGGCGACGCGCTGATTGATATGGCCCAACGGTTGCTGGATCGCGAAACCTGATGGCGGCGGCGCGCTTCTTCCCTACAATTATCTGGGCAGTTGGTGGATGATTCCCGGCAGGGATGCAGGCGGGCCACCAACTATCCGGCGCTCACGGAGGTTGCCAATCCATGGCAGGTCTGCTCGAAACAATTCAATCTCCCGCCGACCTCAGGAAACTGACCCATGAGCAACTCGAGCAAGTTGCCCATGAGATGCGAGACGAGTTGGTTCGGGTTCTCAAGCTGCGCCCCGCCCACTTCGCCAGCAATCTCGGCGTGGTTGAGCTCTGCCTGGCACTTCACCTGAACTTCGATTTTTCAAAGGACAGGCTTATTTGGGACACGGGGCACCAGATCTACCCCCACAAACTCGTGACAGGCCGCTACAAGCAGTTCCAGGGGATCCGTACACGCGGCGGGCTGATGGGATATCCCAACCCTGCCGAGAGCCCTTACGACCTTTTCATGACAGGGCACGCCGGCTGCAGCGTCTCAACGGCAATGGGGCTCAAGGTTGGCGACTCGTTGACCAAAAAGACCGACAGGCACAGTGTCGCTGTCATCGGGGATGGCGCCCTCCCCTCGGGGATCGTTTTCGAGGCCTTCAACAATGCCGGCACCCTGAATGAAAACCTGCTTGTGATCCTCAACGACAACGCCATGTCGATCTGCCCGAGGGTCGGCGCGCTGGCCCGTTGCCTCGACCAGGCCAGGGCATCCGATTTTTACATCGACTCCAAGCGCCAGTTGCGTGACTTGCTGCAAAGGGTCCCGCTGGTGGGGGGTGCCGCCACCCATCTGCTTGAACAGGTCAAGGATGGGTTCAAGGCCTTCCTTTCCGGGGGCATGCTCTTCGAGGAGTTCGGCATCCGCTACTTCGGCCCCGTGGACGGGCATGACCTCGCCGGCCTCAGGCGCACCCTCGCCATGCTCAAGGATGTGAAAGGGCCGGTTTTGCTTCATGTTCTCACGAACAAGGGCCATGGGGTTCCGGAAGCCTGCAAGGATCCCGTGACATTCCACACACCGCCTGTCATTGACTCGGTAGGCCCGTCCCGCTCCATCCTCGCGCTGCGCAAGGGCGGCTCCAAGGCCTACACCGACGCCTTCAGCGCCGGCATCCTCTCCGCCATGAAGGCGAGCGATAATGTAGCTGTCATCACCGCCGCGATGTGCCAGGGAAACAAGCTCGAGAAGGTTCGCGAGGAGTTCCCGACGCGTTTCTTCGATGTGGGCATCTGCGAATCGCACGCCGTGGCATTCGCCGCCGGCATGGCCAAGTCCGGCGTTCGCCCGATCGTGGACATCTACTCCACCTTCCTGCAAAGGTCGTTCGACCAGATATTCCAGGAAGTGGCCCTGCAAAACCTGCCGGTGACCTTCTGCCTCGACCGCGCCGGCCTCACCGGGCCAGACGGCCCCACACACCATGGGACTTACGACATCCCGTACATGCGCCTGTTCCCCAACATGGTCGTGATGGCGCCCGGGGACGAGGCCGACGCCCGGCCCATGCTCGACCTGGCGCTCGAACATCCGGGCCCCGCTTCCATCCGCTACCCCAAGGCGAACCTTGAACTGGTCGAAAGGGCGGTGGCTCCGTTGGAAATCGGAGTCTCCGAGGTCATCGAGTGGGGAGACGATGTCATCCTCATCGCCTTCGGCACGCTTCTTTCCGAATGCGTCAAGGCGGCGTCAATCCTCAGGTCGCAAGGCCTTTCCGTGGGTGTCGTCAACGCCCGATTCTGCAAGCCGATCGACAAGTCGACCCTTTCCAAGGCCATTTCCGAGGCCGCCGTGGTCATCACGGTCGAGGAAGGCACGCTCGAGGGTGGCTTTGGATCGGCGGTCCTCGAGATGGCCAACTCAGAGGGACTCGACTCCCGCCATCTTCGCCGCCTCGGGCTACCCGATCGTTTTGTCGAGCACGGGGAAAGAAACGAGCTCTTGGAATCGCTGGGACTCCTGGCCGATGGAATCGCCTCCACCGCCCGCGAGTGCCTGGGCCGGCATGCTCCCGCGCGCTTGGCCGAGGCGACCGATACCGGACGATCCTCCATGTCCAACCGGGAGTCCGACCGCCGTGCGACTGCTCGTCCTCGGTAATGCCGGTAGGCCGGGCGTGCTCGAAGCGGCACGCGACCTTCGGCCATGGCTGGAATCCCTTGCCAAGGTCGTGGTTTTCGACCTCGAACAGAAAGTCGATCTCAGCGCCATCAACGCCGACCTCACCCTTGTGCTCGGAGGTGACGGGGCCATTCTCCGCGCCGCAAGACAGATGGGGTACCGCCAGCGGCCCGTCCTGGGCGTGAATCTAGGCCGGTTGGGATTCCTTGCTGACCTCTCCGTCAGCGCCCTGCGTTCGGCGCTTCCCGGCGTGCTTCGGGGCGACTTCCGAACCACCCGCCATGTCATGCTCGAATGCCTCGTACCGAGGCAGCATGAGCATCCGATGCTCTTCCTCAACGACATCAACATCACCAACGGCCCTCCCTTCCACATGCTCGGCATCGACCTCATGGTGGGCCACGAGGCGGCATCCCGTTATTCATGCGATGGCCTGATCGTGAGCACGCCCGTCGGGTCTACGGCCCATAGCCTTTCCGCCGGCGGACCAATTCTGGGTCAGGAAATCGAGGCGCTGGTGATCACGCCGATCTGCCCCCACGGTTTGGGAAGCCGACCTCTTGTGGACAGCACCAGCAAGGAATACAAGCTTCTGCTGTCCCATGGTGAACAGGGAGCCATGCTCGTGGTCGACGGACAGCAATCGATCCCACTGAAGCTCGGCCAGGAAGTGGTGGTTCGTCGGGCGCCTGTCGATTTCCAATTGATCAAGGTCCCGGGACAGGGCTTCTACCAAACCCTGCGGGAAAAGCTGAATTGGGGCACCACCCCGAATTACCGGCCCGAATCGCCGCCCGCGTGAATTTGCGCCGTTCTGCTTTCCCGGGGCCGACGAAACGCTAAAATATAATTAGGTATATTCTCCCGGCGGGTCGATTCCATGACCAACCTTGTCTTCATCATTTTGCTTTCCCTGTTTCAGGGCCTCGCGGCCATTCCCTGGTTGCTCGCGCTTGAGGTCCTCGATTTCTCAACGAAGTCGTCCCGCGGCAGGTCGATTGGCCTCCTTGGCCAGATTCTCGGTGGATGCGTGGTGATTTTGGCACCCGTGCTCTGGATCGGCGGCGGTGAAACCGTCGCCCGATTTTATGGAACGATCCTCCAAATTCAGGTGGTGATGGGTGTTGGCCTGCTCGCCCCGATGGCCCTCGCGCCCCTTTGGCCCAAAGGCGCCTCAATCGCGTACGCCACCCAGAGAGAGGCCACTCGCCAGCCATTGTTCTGGCTGATTGTTTCGGGAGGGTTTCTGGTCCTTGTGGTGTCGCTTGTACTGCCCTACTTCACCTATGGCGAAGATTACAAAATGATGTACGAGCTTGGCTTCGACATCGTTCTTTTCGCCACCATGGTGTTCGCGGCCCTGCTAGCGAGCATCTCCGTCAACGAGGACATTGAGGGCCGCACCGCCCTGACGATCATCAGCAAGCCGCTTTCGAGGCGCGACTTCCTGCTTGGCAAATTAGCCGGCATCGAGTTATCGGGCTTTCTCCTGCTGTTCGTGCTGGGAACCATCTTCCAACTGTTCCTCCTTTTCAGGCAGGGCATAGAGCGGATGGATCCGGTGCCCGACCCGGCGTGGGTTGCCAGCGCGATCGACCGCTTCAATCTGGGAGGCTCCGCCGAGTCGCTTCTCAAGGGGTTGGCCGGTTGGCTGGCCCTCACGGCCGAGGTCCTCCCGAGTTTGGTCCTGTGCCTTTGCCAGGTGTCGATCATCACGGCGATTTCAGTGGCCTTGGCCACGCGTTTCCCCATGATGGTGACTCTGCCGGTCATCGCGACCATTTTCTTCCTGGCCCATTTGGCACCGGTCCTGGTTTCCACGGTGGGTGGGTCTGGGGATGCCGCGGGTACTGGCGTCGTCCAGATGTTGAAGTTCACCGTTGGCGCCTTTCATGCCGTTCTTCCCGACCTTGAATTGTTCCGGGTGAACATAGCGATCCTTGGCGACACCCAACTCACCGTCAGCGGTTATTGGCTTCATGTCGGTTGGTCCGTTGTTTATGCCGTGATCTACGCCAGCGTTCCGCTGCTGATGGGCCTCGTGCTTTTCGAGGGACGCGACCTCGGCTGATTCCGTGGCCGCCTTATCCGGCGGGGAGATCACCATGGAAGCCACAAATCCGAGCGCGGAATCAGCTCAGGCGATATACAGGCGGGCGATGCGTTTTGTTGAGTTTGAGCCTTGGCCCCAGCGTTTTGCCATCGTTTTGAGTTCCCTTGCCGCCATTCCTGTGGTCTTGGCCATTCTTGTTCTCTCGCGCACCGTTTCCCTGTGGCTCGACTCGACCGCGCCGGGAAACCTGTTTCGGCACGGGGGAAGGCACGGGGGACCCGTGGTGTGGCCCCTGATCGACCACTTGGCTGATGAAAGCGGCCCCAGCCAACTGATCGCCGTGGTGATCATGATTGCCGGACTGGGCTTTTCGTGGGCCATCTTGTATTGGCTGGGCGAATGGTTTGCCGGTCGGGCGGCGGCGCGCACCGGGGAACGGCTCAGGCTCGCCGGTTTCCACCAGGCCATGCGGCTAGGGGCGTTGTCTCCACTTCCTGACGACTTGGCACCGTCCCTCGACCGCGGGGTTGAGGCTGTGCAGGTGGCGTTGCGACGGTCGCTTGCCGGACTTCCAAGGGCCGTCACCGGCTTATTCCTCGCCCTGGCCACGGCCCTTGTTCTCTCCCCTTGGTTCGCCTTGCTTTCAATTTCCGCCACATGCCTGGCCTGGAGCCTTGCCAAGGCTTGCCTCGCCGTCGGACGCGCCCGCTCCAAGGCTGAGGAAAGGCTACTCGCGGAATCGCTAGGCAGGCTTGGAAAAATCGTCCATGACATCCCGGCCATCAAGGCCCAAGGACTTGAAAGCCTGGCCCGAGACATCATCGATGGCGAGCTAGCGGCCTCCGCCGCCCACCAAGCCGCCCACCGCGGGTTCTCAACCATGGGTCGTGCCGCCGCCACGCTGGCGGCAGGGGGAGTGCTGACCGGCTGGCTATTCGCCGGTTTTCATCTTGTGGAAAGTGGAAGGATCGGGCTTTCCGACCTTGTTTTTCTCGGCATGTGCCAGCCCGCTTTGGCCCACTGGTTCCTTGGGCTCAGCCGATCCCGGGAAGCGGATCGCCGGGCTTCCTCGGCGGCGCGGGGCCTCTTCCAGTTCCTCGACCAGCGCGGCAAGGTCCGGCAAGTTCCCGGCGCCCATTCACCCGGCGCCTTGTCGCAGGGATTGGAATTCGACCATGTGAATGTCCGATCCGCGGGCAAAACCTTGCTGCACGATTTTTCGATGGTGGTTCCGGCGAAAGCCAAGGTGGCCCTCGTGGGTGGCACCCACCAGGAAAAGAGGGCCCTGCTGGGACTGGTGGCCCGACTGGCCGACCCCGAAAAAGGCGAGATCCGCTGGGATGGGATCAGCCTCAAGCTTTGCGGAATCGAACCGTTGCGCGCGGCGACGGGTTGGGTGGTGGCGCCATTTGTCGTCGTGGGCGGAAGTAGCGTTGGCGAGAACATTTTGGCCGGCAGGGAAAAGCTGACTGATGCCGACGCCGATGCCGTTTCCCGCGCCACCCACCTCGACCGGTTCACCCGGGCCCTTCCCGAGGGCAAGGACACCCGCGTCGGCCATGGCGGCACGGAGTTGCCACCCATTGCCGCTTACCTCGTGGCCCTTAGCCGCGCGATCGTTGGCAATCCATCGCTCCTCGTCGTGGAAGAACCCGACTTGGAAACCAGCGAAGATGACCGGGCCCTTCTTGACGACGCCCTGCTTCGCGCCTTCGAGGAACGGACCGTCCTTCTGGCGGCGCGCACCTTGAGGATGATCGCCTCGTGCGACACCGTTGTCATGATCGAACATGGAAGCGTCGCTGCGCATGGCACCCACGCCGACCTCATGGCCAAGAGCGCCATTTACCGGGACCTGGTCCACCGCGATCTTTCCGGGTCGCTATCAGGAAAGTGACCTCAGGCCCGCCAATCTCCCAGCAGCGGGAAGATCTCCGTTTGGAGTTCTCCGCCTGTGACATGGACCTGTCCGGCGCCATCGACAAACACATTCACCTCGGACCGGATGCCGAATTCCGGGAAATACACCCCCGGCTCGATGGAAAAGCAGGTGCGCCTCAGCACCGTGCGTTCCTCGCGGGTTTCCAGGTTGTCCATGTTAGCGCCGTTGCCGTGAGTCTCCCGTCCGATGCTATGCCCGGTGCGGTGACAGAAAGCCGAACCGTACCCGGCGGCCTCAATCACGCCCCGCGCGGCATCATCGACTTGCCAGCCTTTAAGAGTTTCATTGCGGGAGAACGCGGAACGCACCCGCTCGATGGCCGCGTCACGGGCCCGGGCCACAAGGTCGAACATGGTCCGGTATGGTTCGGGTACAACTTCTCCCAGAAAACCCATGCGCGTCAGGTCGCTGTAAACGCCTCGGGGATGATCACGACGGCCCCACAGGTCGACCAGCACCAGGTCGCCTTGGCGAATCACTCCGTCGGCGCCCGGAACCGGAGCGTAATGCGGGTCCCCCGAGTGGGGGCCAACCCCCACAATGGGGGGATGATCGGTGACGACACCATGGGAGGCGAAATGGTCGAGGATCACCTTCTGAACCTCCGTCTCGCGCACCTCCCCGCCCGCGCCAACGATCCGGGCCATATGCCCGAAGGCCTTGCCGTAGGCCGAATCAGTTACCTTGGCGGCTTCCAGATGAAGGGCCCATTGTTCGTCATCCCAGCGGGATTCAAACCACTGCACCAAGTCTCCCGATGAGACAACCTCCACCCCGGCCGACCTAACCACCTCGACAGTGCCAGCATCCACTCGACTGATGTAGGGAATGGCGTTGCGCGGGCTGTATTCCATGGCCACACGGCGACATCCCGAAAGGAGACTCCTTATTCCGTCTTCAAGTTCGCCGTAGCGCAGGTAGATCGTCCTCTCACCTGGCAACCCATCCAGCGCGCCCGTTTCAATTCGGTGTACCAGTTTCCTGGGTTCGCCCTTTGCGGGAACAAAGTAGAACCAGCGCCGGCTCAAAAACCTGTCCGCCGGCAACCCAAGCACCCGGCGGGCCAGCGGGTTGCTGAACCGGAAGTCGTGGAGAAGCCAACCGTCGATTCCCTCGGCCCTGAGCCTTTCCTGACATTCATCAATTCGCATCGCGACACCCCCCAAAATCACCTAGATTATCAAATCAACCACTGCCTGAAGCGGGAACTCGTCCAAAGCTGGCTGAACATGGGGCAGGCCAAGTCCTGCTCCTTGAACGGGGATGCCCCTCGTGGGGCAAAGTCCTAGTAATTGTGTCCATGATTTTCCAGAAACCAAGGTTTTCCACCTTCATGCGTTGGGCGCATCAACTCCCTAGCCGCCTCATGCCTGTAAAACCAAGGAACTGGCATATTGGCAAAGTCGCCAAATCATCAAGCTCGAGCCATTTGCTTTATGCGACCAATCTATCAGTTCCGCGAGTGCTGCACGCCGACGAATAGCAGTTTGACCTCGGCGTGGTTTTCATTGCCGGGCACGACATTACGATTAACAACCGCCAAGGGCCGGCGCGCCCGTGAGGCATCCTCTGTATTGTTGGATTGCTGAATACTGGTTGGGGTGCGAATCCATGACCGACGGTGACATCGACACCTGGTGGCCTGGCGACGATGGCTTGCTTTCGCTTCGCGATCCACGCCATCCCTTTCACGCGGAACACATGTTGATGGCGCTGGAGGAGGCCCGCGCCGCCATGGCCGAGGACGAAGTGCCCGTGGGCGCCGTGGTCGTTTCTCTTGACCGGGGCATCATCGGCCGGTCTGGCAACCAGCGCGAACGCCTCAAGGATCCCACGGCCCACGCCGAAATGCTTGCCATTACGCAGGCGTCCGCCGCACTGGGTTCCTGGAGGCTCGACCGTTGCCTGCTTTATGTCACGCTTGAACCATGCCCCATGTGCGCCGGCGCGATTATCCTGGCGCGAATGCCATGGGTCGTTTTTGGATGCACCGACCCGAAAGCCGGCGCCTGCGAAACTCTGTTCAACATCACCAACGATCCGCGACTCAATCACCGCGCCACCGTCATCGGTGGCGTTTTAGCTGATGACTGCGGATCCATCCTCACCGGGTTCTTCCGGGAAAAGCGCCGAATGGGCAAGAAGTAAGGGATGCCGGTTGTGTCGGTGGTGACGGCCAGACCGGTTTGGCAAGAATCCCGAACTACCGGCCAGCTTCAACAACCCGGAGGAGCATGCTAGGTTTGCCATGATGACCGAAATCCGCCCATGAGGTGGCCATGACTATCCATTTCAACCGCGCAGGCCGGACGGCGATCGGATCGATGGCCCTGCTCTTGATGCTCATCAGTCAGGTCGCGGCCCAGAATATTTCCCGTTCCCACCTGCACACCCATCCCACCCTGCCGGAACCCGAACGACTGGCACGCCATAACCTTGTGGTGCAATGGACGGCGCAACTGCCCACCTTCAACATGAAGGATGCCATCCACGACATCCATGTCCTGGGAATCTCGGAAGATCACTCCTCCGAACAACTGTTGGTGCAGCTCAAGAGCGGCACCGTGGCCTTGCTTGATGCGGAATCCGGCAAGCAACTCTGGCTGGCGAATCCCGAATTTTCCTATCAGGTGGTCTGGCCCGTCACTTGGAACCGCCACAGCATTTTCTGCCAAGCGAAAAACACGCTTTACGCCTTCGAAAGGGAAACCGGCAGGCTGCAATTCAAGCAGCAAATACCGGATATCCAGTCGGCGCCACCGGTGACCAGCGACATCCACATGTTCATCTCCGACGAGCGGGGTTACCTCAAGGGCTATGAATTGCCTCCCTTCGATCGCGCGGGGATCCGCTACCGCAGCCTGGCCCTTCTGAGGGAACGCGACAGGCGCAGGGCCGAACTCCTCAAGCCTGCGGTCGAGCCCAAGGCTGATCCGGAAAAGCAGCAGGAAATGCCCAAGGACAAGGATGCCGAGATGCCCAAGGACAAGGACGCGGCGGAACCCAAGGAGGAGATGCCGGCCGCCAAGGCTCCACCCAAGGCGGACCCGGCTCGTCCGGACCGCATGCGCGACGAAGCCAACGCTCCTGTCAGCCGGAACAACCCCGCCGATGCGCGCTACATGGCTCTCAACGACGAACCAAACATGGTTCCAGTCTGGTCGGCGGCCGTTGGTCAACCGGTTTCGTTCAGGCCCATCCAAGGCGAAAATAGCTTGTTCGTGGCGCTGAACCTGCTTCCTGAAAACCTCGCCTTCGGATCGAGCCTGGCGAACAACCTCACGGGAGTCCAGGGCGGCGCGTTCACTCTCGACAAGACTGAAAGGAATGGTCGTCCGGCCGAAATCACGGGGGATCCCGTCCCCAACACCCCGTTCCTTGTCACAAGGGGCAAGTTCGTGGCGCCGCCCGCCCGTTTCCAGAACATCGCCTATGTCGCCGACGACATCGGCACCATCACGGCCTGGGGCATTGAAACCAATGGGCAGGCCTGGCGGGCGAACATTGGCGGTCCGGTCAACCGACCGCTCATGATCACCGAGTCGGAAGTGTACGCGACGGGCGAGCGCGTGGGTCTCTGGCGCCTCGACAGGGCCACGGGATCCGCCACTTGGAACATCAGGCATGGAAACGGTTCGATCGGCTACCTGCCTGAAGCCACCCGCGTGCTCACGGTGGGCCCGAGGGTGATCTACGCCACGGACCTTGCCAATCGGCTCATGATCGTCGATAGGCAGACGGGACTGCGGCTGGGTTTGCTCGACACCTCCGGCTGGGTTGTGCCGGTTCTCAACAACCAGACCGACAGGCTTTACCTCGCCGCCAACGATGGCAGCATCGCATGCCTGCGCGACCGCGATTCCAAGGGTGTTTTTCGCCACAATCCCGATGACCGCAAGTTGGAAATCAAGAGCCGTACCCTTCGCAAGATGCTCGCCGAGTTGCGCGAAAAATTCGGGCGAACCCTCTCCGTCAGCCCAAGGGCCTTCCAAAGCGTCGGGATGGAGGTGCCTTACGACAAGGAGATCATGGCCGACGAGATGGCAGGAATGGACATCAGCGGCCAGGTGCGTCAACTTCTGCGAAAAATTGGATGCCGCATCGAAGCTGTCGGCGGGGAGGAATTCGTGCTTCCACTACGGAGCGTTCCGCTTGAAGCTCCACCCATGGAGGAGAAGGCGCCGCCCGCTGAAAACGCCAAGCCCAAGGAGGAAAAACAGTAGGTCAGTTCTGCCAAAACATGACTTGCTCATACCAGTGGCGGGTGCCTAGCGTCGGGTTTCTCGCGAGGTATTCGGACCATCCCGCGGCATCCTTGGGCCCGCGATGCCTTGTGATCTTTTCCATCGACTGCCTGGCCTTGTCCAAAAGCGCGATGTCCTTTTCCTTGCGCATGATCTCGACCAGGGCGGCGGCCACCTTGGCCTCGGGATAGTTGGCCAGCCCCCTCACGGCCGCCATGCGCTCGTCAACCTTCATCTGCCTGTCCTGCTCGGCGCCCACGGCCACCGGTTCAAGAGCCACCTTCAGAAGCAGGTCGAGTCCCTCGGGCCGTCCCCCGTGGCCCAAGGCCTCGAGCGCCTGAATGCGAACCACCGAGGCGATTTCAGGGCTGAAGGAACCGGCCCGGTAATAGGCTTCCTTGATGCCCTCCACGATCCGCGGATCATGAAAGTTGCGCATCGATTCCAAGGCGCGAATCCGGCAAAGCGCCTGTCTTTCACCCATGGCTGAATCAACCAGGACACGAACCACCGTGTCCTGCTCGGCTGGAGTGCCTCCATGGCGCGCCGGTTCGGTCAACCTTGAAAGCGCCCGCGCCCGCTTGTCGCCATCCTGAGAGGTTTCAAGAACCTGCAGGGGAGGTGGAGAGGGGCTGAACATCTCGTTGAATTTGAATTCCCTGCTGGTCACATCATCCCACAGGGTGGCGCAGCCCGGCCCCGCCAGCAGGCCACCGGCCAGCGCGGCACCGAACCAACCGGGCCCCGGCCAACGGCCTTTTCCACTCTCGCCAATTGTCGCCATCGATGCATCTCCAGCCACCACAGTCCATGGCCCGGCGAGGCGATAGCTTGGTTCCTCCCATCCGATCAAGGCCAAGATGGCATTCCACCCCCCGCGGTTTGCCGGGATCCGGTAAAAAAGCTATACACCATTTGTTCATTTTCGCTCGCATCCCGGGATGGTTATCCATGTCCGAAGTCTCCGCGCAAACAATCGCCCACACCATCGCAAAGCACCAGCTGGCCAATCAGGACATCGTCCGGGCCGCTTTTGCCCGCCACCCCGACAGCACCGGCAAGGCCATCAACCAAATCGTTAAGTCAGGTGCGCTAACGCCGTGGCAGGCCACCAGGCTATTGACCGGAGAAGCCCATGGGTACCGGTTCGGCCCTTATGTGATGCAGGATCGGGCCGGTTCCACCCCAATTGCCAGGATTTTCAAAGCCATCGACACGCGCTCCGGCAAACCAACGCGCATCATCGCATTCAGGAGACGCCACACGGCCGATAATCGGCAAGTTGAGGCCCTGCGGACCGCGGTTGAACCGTTGGTGGGTTGGGAGCATCCTCAGACCGTCAACTATCTGCAACTCGGATATGAACCGCATGAGGGCCAGCACTACCTCGTAACGGATGTTCCACCCTTGGCAAGCCTGAAAAGCCATCTCATGGAAAACGGGGCCCTTGAACCAACGGCCATACTAACGATTTTGGAGCAGGTGGCGGCCGCACTGATTGGCGCGGTGGGCCGCAAGGCCGCGCACCGCGATCTCGGACTCGACACGATCCTGATGGAAAACCCCGAATCCGTCAGGATCGACCTGTGGGCCTGGCCTGCCTGCTTCCCGTTCACGACCACCTCGGACTCAACCGACAGGCGCAGGCTCTACACGGCGCTTTCAGAGTCGTCCCGATTATCGGAAAGTGATATCCGCAACGACATTTTTTTCCTGGGTTGCGCGATGCACGAGGCCCTAACCGGCAAGGATCCGCTTGGCGGTTCGGGGGCCCCTCCTCTCGACAAGCTTGATTCGATGGTTCCGCTGGGCAATGACGAACTTCCAAACCACCCAAGGATCGTGCGCCTGATCCAATCGATGGAGAGTCGGGCCGTGGAAAACCGCTGCCCGTCCCCCATGGCCCTGCTCGATGAGGTGCGGCAGGCCCGCAGGGCGATGACCGCGCCGGCAACCGGATCCGCCGCCGGCACCACCGTCTTTGTCCTGGAGGACCAGTTGGAACTCCAGGATGTCATCCGCGAACGATTCCGGGAATACGGTTATCGGGTGTTCATTGCCGCCGACCCGGCAAGGGCAATGGAACGCTATGTCTCGACTCCATTTGATGCCGCGATTGTTGATGTTGGCCACTTGGGCGTCGGAGTTCTCGACCTTGTCGACGAATTGCGCGAGGCGTCCAAACGGTCCGGGCAGCGCCTGAGAATCATTCTTTTGCTTGACACCAAGCAGGCTCACTTGGAACGCGATTACCGCGACAGCGCCGATGTGAAGGCGTTGGTAAGGCCCTTTTCCGTCGGGCGAATCCACCGAACCTTGCAAGCGATGGGTTGAAATAACCGGAGGCGGGCAAGGTTGGCCTCGGCGGAAGGAAGGGATGAAGAAGCCAGCCCATAAAACAGGAGTGCCCCGCCTGGTTTGAGCCAGGCGGGGCACGGGACCCGGCGATGACCTACTCTCGCCCTTGAAGGACTACCATCGGCCCTGGATGCTTGACGGCCGTGTTCGGAAAGGGAACGGG
>VGXS01000004.1 GCA_016873225.1 Planctomycetota bacterium
GCAACCGCTTGCGTGCAATGGAGATGGGGGGGATCGAACCCCCGACATCGTGCTTGCAAAGCACGCGCTCTCCCAGCTGAGCTACATCCCCAAATCTTCAGGCTGCGAAAGGACTGGGCGTACTTGGATTCGAACCAAGGACCTCAGCTTTATCAGAGCTGCGCTCTAGCCAACTGAGCTATACGCCCCCTGCCGCCTGCGGCTTCATCCAACAATATCAGTAGACGGCGGGGTGTCAACAACGCCCCCCGCACGGCCCCGGCGGTTCCTTGCACGACAATGCCGGGCCGATATGCTTGGTTCCAGAGACCTGCGGATTTGCTCCCGCCGACACAAATTTGTCATGGGTCGGCTGCCCTACTCCGCCGCTGTTGCCTGTGAGGACCTCATGGTCGATCCGTACGCTTCCTGCCCTTGTGGCAGCGGCAAGAAGTTCCGGTTTTGCTGCCAGCCCATCTACCCGGCCATCGAACGGGCCTTTTCACAGTTTCGCGGCGGGCAGCAGGAAGCCGCCCTCCGCACCATCGATG
The DNA here is from genome assembly GCA_016873225.1 of Planctomycetota bacterium. Taxonomy (GTDB): domain Bacteria; phylum Planctomycetota; class Planctomycetia; order Gemmatales; family Gemmataceae; genus REEB421. The sequence goes on from VGXS01000004.1 coordinate 531, forward strand.
CCGCCGCCGCGGCTCATCCCGGCCACCCGGAAATCCTGATCCGCAAGGCGATGATGCTCGATGCCGCCGGAAAACGGGATGACGCCGAAAAAGCTCTCGACGATGCCCTGGCGATCACTCCCCAATTCGGGCCGGCCCATTTCATGCGGGCCCGTTGGCGCCATCAGGAAGGCGAGTTTCCGGGAGCCGCAATCCTCGCCAGAAAAGCGGCCGATGGTTATGCCCTCGAGGCCAAGGAACACCTGGCCGACATTCACGCCTTCCTTTTTGAAATCGAGATGCAACTCAACAGGCCTCTGGCCGCCCGCGCCGCCCTTCGCATGGCCATGCGGTTGGCCCCGCAGGAAGCCTCGCTCAAGGAGGCCTTTGACGGGGCATTTGGTGACAACGGGCGGCTTCCGGCCTGCTTGCGGAAAGAACCAACCCTGTTGAGCCCGCCACCTGGCAGCAAGAGAAAGGCCGCGTGGGACAAGCTCGCCAGGGAGCATGGTTCCTCACGGTTGGGTGACTTGGCCCGGCTGTTCACGGCCTTGGCGGCTCAGGATGCCTCCGACAGCGCGGCAGCGCACAATGCCGCCGTCGCCATGGCGTGGGTCGGTGAAAACGCGAAAGCCCTCGAGCATTTGGAACGCTATGTGGCGCTTGAAACAGATGATGGAAGAAAAGAGTCCGCCTGCCTTTTGGGAGAAATCCTCAGGTGCGGATATGGAATGGAGTCCCATGCCGACCTGCTTGAGCATGAATTCCTGATCGTGATTCGTCGTGTCGAACCCCTTCAGGCCCTTATCAACAAGATGGCTCAGGAAGGGCGCCTGCTACCGATGCGGCAGGATGAGGAGGAACAGCAAAACGGATTCAGGGCACTCCTGCTTGAGAAAAAAATCGCCTTGGCTGGCTCGGAGGCCGCTGATTACCAAAGGGTGGTTGGAACCCTGGAAGTTCAAGGTCCGCTATGCAGGGTTCATGGGTGTGACGCCCAAGCGATGGAATCACTTCGCGGCGAATTTGCCGAGGCCATGCAACTCAAGGCCAGCGAAGCCCCCCTGCGGCCGATGGGCTCATTCCGAGATCCGGGAAGGGAGGTCATGCTTGTGGCCCTCAAGGGAGGCGGAGAAAAGAACGAATCGGATGCGATGAATCGGCAGGTGAAGGAATACACACGATTTTTCGAAGAAACTTGGGTCAACCGCCCGGCCAAGTCGCTTGGAGGCAAAACTCCCGCTGAAGCCGCTTCAGACAACTCCGTGCGCCCGAACCTTCTTGCCAAGGTCAAATTCATTGAAGACATGGGAGAAAGCCCGCGGCAATTGGGCTACGACTTTGACGGCCTTCGCTCCAAGCTCGGACTTCCCTCAACGGGTTCCAAGCCTGCCACCCTGGCATCACCTGAAACCTCGGCCACATCCAAGTCAACATGGACACCTGAGACGCTGGCGAACACCGCCGTGGAAAGCGTCCCCGAAACCGAACTGGTCAACGCATTCTCGGCCGCGCAGAAAAACGGTGATGAAACCGTGATTCTCCGCTGGGCCAAGGCCATCGCCTCCCGCCCAGACGCGCCTCGGAATGCCGCAGCCCACCTCCTCTGGGCCCGACATCAATCGACCCAAGGTCAGCATGAAGCGGCCCTTGAGACATTGGAACTGGGGTATCGGCGGGAGACCGGCGCCGATGATGGGCGTGGCGCGGAAATTTTGGCGAAAATGGCTCAATCCCTTTTGAAATTGGGGCGGCATGATGATGCCGTTGCCCGCCTCAACTCAATCCTCGATGAAGCAAAGCCCGACTTGAAGAGCCTGGCATCCGGGGTGGAAGCCCTCCTGGGCGCCAGGCACCATGCCCATGCCAAGGCATTGGCCGAAAAAGGCATGGCAGCGGCCAAGCAAAGCCAAAACCGCGATGCCGAGGGTCATTTCGAGGAATTAACCAGGGCCGCGGGTAAATAGGGCCTTGTCAATTTTCTAGGCGTAGGGAAACCGTTCCGTCCTCGGCGCCATCGCCAAGCCATGAATGGCCATGGCCAACCTGGCAGTAAGCTTGGCCAAAAGTTCTTTTCCCTTATGAGCGGAAGCCCTGGAAGGGTTACCCGCGCCGGTGTTGGTGGTGGCTAAATGCCATGGCCGGGTGATGGAAAACCATCCTTTGTTGATGGCTTCCACGGTGCTGATGGAAAGGGCTCCCTCATCAGCCTTTGCCATTTGAACCATTTCCGGAACAAGGGCCAATGCGAGGCTGGTTTCCGTTTCGTCCGCATGTTCCCCGGGCGATTCCATGATTTCATGAACCAGGTCAGCGCCCATCTTGAACCAGTCGCAAACCGCAGTGAAAACCTTGGAATCGGCATGAAGTTCCCTCAGGAGGGGCTTGAGTTCATTTCCCCCGTGGCCATTCAACAAAAGCAGGCGGTCGATTCCCTGCCGAGCCAGCGAATCGGTGATGTCGCGGATGATGGACATCAGTGTCGTGGGATTGAAACTGAGGGCCAACGCCCCCGGAACCTTGAAATAGTTGGTGTTCACCCCGACAGGGATTCCCGGAAGGAGAAGTACCTTGGCCCCAAGTTCCCAAGCTTTGGAACAGGCCCCCTCAGCGATCGCCTCGACCTGATAGCAATCGATGCCATAAGGCAGGTGGAGGTTGTGTGGTTCGGTCGCGCCGAAAGGCAATACGGCCATTTGCCAACGCGTGGCGCGCACATCGGACAATGTAAGTTGTGACAGGACAAATGGTTTCGGCGGCATGGCACTGTCTCCCCAACCTTTGATAGAATTCACTTCTGTTTATTGCTTCCTCCCGGCAACGAACACCGACCCTGAGTTCCGTTTCATGGATAACCGAGTCTCCAGCCATGTTGAGGCCGATGGCATCGCCAGACGCGCCTCCACTTCATTCCCTGATTGGAAGCTTGATGATCCACGCCTTTATGTGAACCGGGAACTGAGTTGGCTGGAATTCAACAACCGGGTGGTGGAGGAAGCCTGTGATCCCACCGTGCCACTGCTCGAACGCCTGAAATTCTTGGCGATTGCCGACTCCAACCTCGATGAATTTTTCATGGTTCGCGTAGGTGGCCTGCAGCAAAAGATACAGGGAAATATCGTTTATGGGAGCGGTGCCGACCGCACGCCTGTCGTTCAGCAATTGGAATCGATTCATGCGTTGGCGGCAAAAATGTCGCGCGTGATGCAATCCTGCCTTTGGGACGAGATCATGCCCAAGCTCGCGGGAGAGGGAATCGTCATTCGTCGACCGGAGGAACTGACAGCCGAGGAAAGGCAAAAGCTCAAGGAGCAATTCCGCGGGCAGGTTTTCCAGGTCCTCACCCCCCTCGCGATCGATCCGGTTCATCCATTTCCGCTTCTTCTGAACAAGTCACTCAACCTTGGAGTGCTTCTGCGGCGTCCCGACGGGGAACGATTGCACGCTGTCGTGCAGGTGCCGGCCGTACTCCCAAGGTTCGTAGCCCTTCCGGCGGCCGCGGATGGGCCAAGGCACGCATTCCTTCCCCTTGAGGATCTCATTAGGACTCACCTACCCGAACTTTTCCCCGGAATGACAATCGAACACGCCGCGGCGTTCAGGGTCACACGCGACAGTGATCTCGAATTCGATGACGATGAAGTCGAGGACCTTCTCAAGGCCGTCGAGGAGCAGATCCGCAAACGCAAGAAAGGCATGGCCGTGCGTGTGCAACTCGAATCCCGCGCCCCCGCGGAACTCGAGCAGTTTCTCATCGACAGGATGGATCTCGACTCGACCGACATTTTCCGGGTCGAGGGAATGATCGACATGACGGGCCTTTTCCAGATTCACGGCCTGCCCGAATACCAGAATCTTCGCGACCGCCCATTCACCCCTCAGCATTCGGCCCTGATCCAGAACTCACCCAACATATTCGCTGCCATCAGGCAGGGAGACATCCTCCTTCACCATCCATATGAGTCGTTCAGCCATGTGGTGGACTTCATCGAGGCCGCCGCGACCGATGAGCGGGTCCTCGCGATCAAGCAGACCCTATACCGCACTTCGAGCGATTCTCCCGTTGTGCGCGCGCTCCAACGAGCCGCCGACAATGGCAAGCAAGTCACGGCGGTGGTCGAGATCAAGGCGCGGCTCGACGAGGAGCGCAATATCGTCTGGGCCAGGGAACTCGAAAAGGTGGGAGTTCATGTTGTCTACGGGTTCGTGAACCTGAAGACCCACTGCAAGGCCGCCTTGGTCGTGAGGCGTGAGGAGGATGGCATCCGCAGGTATGTCCACCTGGCGACAGGCAATTACAACCCTCAAACTGCCAGAATTTACACCGACCTTGGATATTTCACCTGCCGCGAGGAGTTTTGCGAGGATGTCTCGCATCTCTTCAACTACCTGACAGGTTACTGCGAGCCTCCCCAGTGGCGAAAGCTCATCGTGGCCCCCTCGCATCTTCAACCCTTCATGCTCGAAAGGATCGAAAGGGAAATCCTCAACGCCTCCCAAGGCAAGCCATCGGGAATCAAGGCGAAAATCAACGGCCTGCTCGAACCGGCCATCGTGCAGGCGCTCTACCGCGCAAGCCGGGCCGGGGTAAAAACCGAGGTTGTTTGCCGTGGAATATGCGCGCTGAGGCCGGGAATCGCCGGCGTCAGCGAAAACATTTCGGTGCGTTCGGTGGTGGACCGCTTCCTTGAGCACAGCAGGGTGTATTGCTTCGAGAATGCGGGCAGCCCCGAGGTTTACATCGGCTCGGCCGACTGGATGGACCGCAACTTGAGCCGCAGGGTCGAGGTTGTCTTTCCAATCGAGGCGCCAGCCCTTCGCCTGCGTCTCATCAATGAGATCCTTCAGGTTTCGCTCGATGACAATGTCAAGGCGCGCGAAATGCTTTCCGATGGAGCCTATCGCAAGGTTGCGCCTACGGCAGGTCAGAAGCCGATTCGCAGCCAGGAATGTTTTCTTGGATTGGCCGATGCAAGGAATGCGGTGATTCAGGAAGCCGCGAGTTCGGGTTCCCGCCAGCCCAAGGTTGTCAAGTCACCCCGCAAACCCCGAAATTGAAACCCTGGAGATAAACCGGCATGGACGCCGTCATCCTCGCCGCAGGTCTTGGTACCCGGCTCCGTCCGCATACGCTGACAACCCCCAAGCCCCTTCTTTTGGTCCAAGGCCGGCCAATCCTCGACTGGATCATTGGAGCCCTTCCCAAGTCGGTTGACAGGCTCTTCGTGGTAACCCACTACCTTCGCGAGCAAGTGGCGGCTTACCTGACCTCGCAGCAGCGCATCACCAATGCTACCGAGGCATTCCAGGAATCCCCCAAGGGCACAGGACACGCCCTGCAATGCTGCCTGCCCATGCTGAAGTCCGACCATGTCCTGGTCCTCAACGGCGACGACCTGTTCGGCGCCAAGGACATCGCGGCCTTGGCGAGGGGAGGCCCGGGAATCCTTTGCCATCCGGTTGATGAGCCCGAGAAATTCGGCATCATCTTCGAACGCCCCGATGGCACCATTGAGAAACTGGTTGAAAAGCCCCGTATTCTTGGAACCCATCTGGCCAACACGGGAGCCTACCTGTTTCCACTTGAGGTTCTCAGGCAACCCTTGGCGCTTTCGCCCCGTGGCGAGTACGAAATCACCGACTTTGTGAACATGGCGATTTCAAAGGGTTCCGTTCGCGCGGTCCGGGCATCATTTTGGCACCCGATCGGAACCCAGGAAGCATGGGACATGGCTCAAGGATTGAGCTTGGCCATCTGTGAAAATTGAGAAGCCTAGGGGATTTTGCCCGTCAAACCAGGCCGCCCCACTGTCACACTCAGACCGTAAAACTGATTCATTCATCATGATCCGCAAAGTTAGCCGAATGAAGAGTGACGATCTTCACTTGGATTGGGCTTAATATGTCCGCAACTGAATCCCATAAGCCCAAGTCGATTGAATGGTGGCGCCTTGTCGGATTGGTGATTTTCAGCGCCGCTGCCTTGGGCTGGGGGGTGCGGTGGTTCCTTCAAAAGGGTGTTTCCACGGAAAACGCCTACATCGTTGGAAATGTCACGCCGGTTTCGCCCGAGGTTGGCGGGTCCGTTGTGACACTTTTCGCCGATGACAACATGATCGTTAAGGCGGGTGATCCGCTTTTGCAAATCGATCCCGTGCCGTTCCAGATCGCGGTTGAGGAGGCGAGGGCGGATTATCTCCAGGCCGCGAAGGAAGCGGAGGCCGCGGGCATCAATGTGAGGCTGACAACGCTCGACCGCAAGGCGGCGCACGAGGGCGCGCTTGAGGAACGGAAAGCCCTGAAAGAAGCGGCTGAGGCCAGCGAGTTCGCGGCCAAGGCCAGGCAGGGGTTGCACCAAAATGAAAAGGATACATTGCAAGCGGCGCGGTCCGAGGAGCCAGGGTTGGTCGCCTTGGAGTTGAACGCCCGTGAATATGCCGAGAGGTTCAAGAGCCTTGCAAACTCCGGGGACATTCCGCGGCAGGAAAGTGACAACAAGGACGCCGCCTGGAAGGAATCCGTCGCGCGTCTCAACAGCTTAAAAAGCCGGATCAGCTCGCTGGAAGCCCTCGTTATCGCTAGCGAACTGGAAGTGAGACAATCGGAGGCGAAATCCAGGCAGGCGCGCAACGCCCTGTCGGAGGCCGATGCCAAGGTTGAAAGGTCGAGGGCGGCGCTCCTGCAACCAGATATCGCCGAATCAACCCATGCGGCCCTTCGCCGGAAAGCGGAACTGGCGGCTGCTCGTTTGGCGCAAGCGCGCCTTAGGCTCGCCAACACCTTGTTGCGGGCCCCCATCGGGGGAATCATCAGCAAGAGAACGGCCCAACTGGGACAAACATTGGCTTCAGGCACCCCTTGCCTGAGCATCACCCCGCTGGATTTTGACAACATCTGGGTGATCGCGAACCTCAGGGAAGACCAAGCGGCAACCACCCGGCTGGGACAACCCGTGGCGGTCACGGTCGATGCCATCCCCGACAAGGTTTTCACCTGCTGGGTGGAAAGCTTCTCGGGCGGGACAGGATCGGCCTTTTCGTTGTTTCCCCCCGACAACGCCACAGGCAACTTCACAAGGATTGTCCAGCGCCTTCCCGTCAGGCTTCGCTTTTCAGAGAATGAAAATCCTGGTTCGAGGTTGAGGCCCGGCATGTCGTGCAAGGTGCTGATCGACACGGCCAGGGAAATCCGCGTCGCGGACAGGGATTGGTGACATGGAGGCGAAAGGGATACTGATTGCCTGTTTCGCCTTGTGCGCGCAAGCGCCAGAGGGGCAGGTCGCAAGCGCCATCAATCTTGAATCCGCGATGGCGAGGAGCCTCGAGAATGTGCGTGTTGTGCAGGCTTCGGTCGCCACGCGAACGGCCACCGTGGCGCGCTTCGAGGCGCTCAAGCACTTTGTCCCCCTTTCAAGCCTTCCACAACTCGTTGTGGGACTCAGCAACATCGCGGGAAGGTCTTCCAGTGCCAGTATTTTCCCAGATGTCACCGGCGGAACCCCTTTCTTCGGTGAAGGACTGGTCCATGCCGAGTTGAGCCGCGCCAACATGTTTTTTCCGCTCGACCCTTCCGGACAGATAACGGCCCTTCCCATCGCCAATGAGGGCATACGAGCCAAGCGAGTCATGGAGGATCTTGTCCGCCGCTCACAGGTCGAACTCGCGGCGCAGAGTTACTTCGAGGCCAGGCGCTTGAGGCATGCCGCGATCACGGCGTCCCTGGCCTCCAAGCTGGCATCAAGGGTCGAGGAGCAGGTATCGCGCAAGATAGTTCAGGGACAGGCGCATGAACTCGACCTCACCCAAGCCAGGACGGACAAATCCAAGTCGGGAATATTTGTTTCAGAGATTGACAAGACTTCACGGATCGCCCAAAGACGACTGGCAACCTTGCTTCATTCGAGCCGATTGCTGACCCCGCAGGACCGCATGCTTCCAGTTCGCCTCGAGGAAGGATACGAATTCGATCTTTCGAGAACCGACGAAGTCGAGATTTCCACGATTTCAGGCATTCCAGCCTCGCGTGAAGAAGCCGTCGAAATGGCAAGGCGCAGGCGCTTGGAAGTGCGACTGCTCATTATTGGCGTTGAAATCGCGAAATTGCAGGAAAGCCGCGACTTCCTGAAACTCCTTGGTGTTGGCAGCCTGCCCATCGGCCTCTCTTTCAAGAACACGACCATCCCCAACGGGGGCCCCGCGACGCTCGGTCTTATCTTCGGAACGCTTTATGACATACCGGCCATCGACATCGGCCTGTGGTCAAACATCCGACGGGCCCGTCTTGAGGTCGCGCGCTCGCAATTGGACCTTGAAAAAGCGCTCCTTGAAGTCGAGGAAGACGCGGGAAACGCGTGGGACAGGCTGGTCCAGTCGACGCTTGAACATGAGCAGAAACTCCGTGAGGAGAAATTGGCGGAGGAAACAAGGGATCGCGCCGGGCGCCTCCTCCAGCAAAAGCAGGCGATTGACATCGATGTCCTTGCGGCGGATGTGGGTCTGAGCCAGGCGATAACCAACAGGTGGACCGCATGGTTCAACCTCCAATTGGCCAGGCTCGACCTGCTCCGGTCCACCGAATTGCTTCTTGACTACCTGAGAGACCGTGGCATCGCTCCTCCTGCCAGACCTGTGCCGGCGAAGGAACCAGGAATGTGGGCGCGACTGTGCGCCCGCATCGGAAACGGCTTACCCGGAGGCCGATTACCATGATCCGTCGAGTTTTCGCGACCGTCTTCGCGGCAACCGCATGCCGATACCTGGCTGCGCAAGGGACTCTTCCAGCCCCACGCCAAATCCCCGGTTCTTCCAAGGAATCCGCTCCCGTCGAGGAGGTTCTTCAGGCGGGAGCGCATGTTGTGCTGCGGATCAGGGAGGTGATTTCACACGACGGCATCCCACCCGCGGAGCGGATCCTCAACGGACAACCGCCCTTGAAGCCATTCGACCGCTTTATTGCCGAGGTCGACGGCGGGCATCCGCCGCGGAGTGTGATCGGCGGGATGATCGATGGGATCTCACCGCCAAGCCGCTTTGGCAAGGAAGGAAAACTGCGTCTACTGCTTTCCCAAGTGGTGGAATCCCACGATGGGCGTGTCAGGCCCTGGCAACTGACGGCAGGAACGGAGGGACATCGTGACAGGCATAGGCGGTTGCTGCTCAACTCGCTTTTATTGGCCGAGGGCGTCGGTGTGGGGAGCAGCATCGCCTCGCAATTCACCTTCAGCAGCGCCAATCCGGGAATCATGGCCATAGGAGGGGGAGCGGGGTTGCTGATTGCCACGGCCATCGCCGCCACGAGGCGCGGAGCCGCCGCGCGACTCGATCCCGGAGACAAGTTCGAGGTGACGGTGGGTGGAGCGAAGTGCAAGCCGCTTCCAACGGGCACGGAGATGACGATTTACCCCGCGCAGGAAAGGTCAAAACCATGATTCGTCTCCTTGTGCCATTCTTCATGCTTTTTTTGTCCGGTTGCATGAGGCAAGTGCCTGCCGTCAAGCCCGCGGAAGCCTCGGCCGAACCTGTTTATCCCCGCTCAACGATCTCCGACCCGGACACCAAGCGGGTGGCCGCGATCGTGAGGAATCTATTCCTCGAACGCCAAACGCCAAAAGGGGAAAAGCTCTTCAGTTCCTGCGACATCCTGCCTCCAGCCAGGTCGGTACTGCCTTATGGTGTGGGACAATACGAGCAGCAACTGCGTCTTCCCGTCATTGTCACCACCGCGACCGCATGGGATCGCCTTGATGGTCCGGGTCGAAGGTCAATCCTCGCCGACCTGCATGAATCCAGCATCAGATACATTTCCGAAGTCCCCGCCCTGAAAGGCCCGAGCATCACGGTCGTGAATTCCAAGGGATGGCAGGTCGCCTGGCTCACATCGCCTTCAACGGCCGACGGGATGTTTCTCGGTGATGAATGAGTCCGATCGGCCCAGCGCGTGGAAAACCGCCGCCGTTATTTCGGCAATGACGGCGGTATGGATCACGACGGCCGGCCACACCATGAACTTCCGGGAGATGGAGGCGGCGCGGGGATGGATCGCCTCGGAGGGATATTCCCTCCACACGGCCTATCTTCTTTCGGTTGTCCTGGGTTTGCTTTACGGATATTCCTCAGGCCCCAAAAACGAACCATTCAACGCCACGGTGGCGGGACTGTTCCTTCTCGCGACAGGTTCGCTGGTTAACGGCACGCAACTCACGGCCCCCCTTCCCCTACTGGCGGCAAGTCGCGCCGTGGCCGGTTTTGGCGGCGGGATGGTTCTCGTGAAAGCTCCGGCCCTTCACGGGGCGGCAAGGGCCAACTCGCTCGCATGGGCTGGCATCGTCCTTCCGTCGATAGCTCCGCTCCTAGTCGCCGTGGCGACATTCCACTACGGATGGTCCAATTGGGAAGGGGCCTTCCTCTTTGAATTCGTTTTGGCAGCGGCAGGCCTATGCCTGGTCATGGCGGCAGGAAAGCCTTTTCAACAAGTCAGCACATTGCATCGGAACATTACCTTTCCTTGGTGGATGCTTCCACTCGTTGCCGCCATGGCGGCAGGCTGGTATGTGCTGCATTGGGGTCAACTGGAGGGATGGATCGACAGCGCGAACATTCAAATGGCCTTTTTGTTGTTCGCCCTGGGATCCGCCTTTTCGATCGGAGTTGCTCCCGCGGGTCTGCCGGATTGGCGGAAAGTGGCGCCGACGGCCGCTGTTTTGGTCGCCCTATTCGCGGGATTCACCCAGTATTTCAATGTGTCGGACATGGGCGTTTATGGAGGCCTTTTTGTCAATTTTGGAGTTTGGGAAAGGGCCTTGCTTGTTTGGCCTATTTCATGCGGCGCGGCCATGGCCGTCGTGGTAGCCCGCTTTTATCCAAAAGCGGGCTGGTTTGCCATCACCGGGCTTCTTTTCATAGCTGCTGGAATGGGACTCGCCCATGAAAGAACCATGGACTGGCCCTACTGGCGCATTCTGAACCAGGTGGAGTTCAACTGGTTTCCTGCCCCGCAAGTGCGAGAACTATGGATGCCGCGCTTCCTGATGGGGTTGGGCACGGGATTGGCATTCGTGGGCGCCCAGCGCATGGTGCCCGTCGATCCCGATGATGCCGCACGCGGCAGACACCTCCTGACGGTCGTCCAGATTTTAGGCGGGGCCCTTTCGATTGGGGCGCTATGCCTCTGCCTCACGCGTGGATACCAAAACCAGTATTCGTTTGTCGCTGAAAAAGGATTCATTCAAGAGACGGCTGTCCGCGAATACACTGGAATTGTCAGGCGCGCGCTCTCGGAGTCAGGTTTTCAGAATGCGACCCATGCCGCCGATACCGTCGCGCACCGGGCGATCAGCTACGAGGCGAACAACCTCGTTTTCGCCAACCTCTACGGCTGGTTTGCGGCCTCCGCAGTGACCATGGCCGTCATCATGGTCATCATTCCAGGCCGCAAAAAGGATTGCTTCTTTTCTCGCGACCAACAGTCGTGACCGGGCCATGGCCCGGATACACGACTGTGTCATCAGGCAAGGTGAAAAGCTTGCCGCGTATGCCACGGATCAGGAGGTCGTGGTCGCCGCCGGGAAAATCCGTCCGTCCGATGCTTCCCCTGAACAGGACATCGCCTCCAAAGACCACGGTTTGCCCTCCGGGAAACCGCTGGACATAGACCACATGCCCGGGTGAGTGCCCAGGTATGTCGAAAACCTCCAACTGGAATCCTGCTATCTCAAGGATGTCTCCCTCCAATACCAACCGGTCCGCTGGCGGAGAAGTTACCGGGAATCCAGATAGGGCGCTCAGATTCAGTTTGGGATCGGTCAGCATCGGCTCATCGAATTTGCCAATGACAAGCGGCACTCCGGGGTGGGCCTCCTTCAAGGCGCCGTTTCCCGCGATGTGGTCGGCGTGCCCGTGGGTGTTGAGCACCATCACGGGCGACAACTCTTCCGTTTCGATCTCCATGAGGATCGACCGCGGGTCAAGCCCGGGGTCGACAACCAGACAATCCTGCCTGCCAGGCCGTGCCAGTACATAGCAATTCTCCTCGTACATGGGCGAAACAACCGTGCGCAACCGGAATAATCCGTTCATGGACGACACCTGTTTTCCTTTTTGTCCTGATGGAATTGTTGGAGGCGGGCCGATCGGGAAATAGGCGACTCGAAAGGACGCGAGGCCAACCAGGATGCCACGCCATGCCTTTTCCCGTCCGCCGTTTTCAGGCAGCCGCACTTTATCTGGCCACCGCCGCCCTCAGCACGCTCCTTGTGCTGAGGTCCGAGTCTTTGGCGGCTGACGACAGCACCTGGCCTGAGGACTACGCCGAAAACGGCGAATCGGTCACGGTGGCCGCGCCTGCCAAGCCTTCCATCCCCAATCCCGCTGTCGATCCATGCCTGACAAGGATGGCCAATGCCCTTGAGACCATCTCCAAGGCTGAAAAAGCCTTGGCCTCGATCAATGATTACACCTGCCACATGGTCATGAAGGAACGACTTGCTGGAAAAATGGGACCGCCCAACAAGGTGGAATTGTCGGTTCGCCGCGAGCCTTTCGCCGTGCATATGAAATGGCATGAACCCAGATCGATGGCTGGACAGGAAGTTGTCTACAACAAGTCGGCGGCACCCGCGAAAATGAGAGCCAAGGGGGCTGGATTCCTTGGCAGCGTCGGATTCATCACGCTCGGCCTTGATGACGCCCGCGCCAAGTCTTCGAGTCGGCACACCATCAACGAGGCCGGGCTGGCGAACACCATATCCCGCGTCAAGGCAAGCTGGTCGAAACTTCCCCTTCAACAAATCGGGGAAATCAGCATCGAGGATGGCACCCTGGCGGGGAGGGCCTGCCGGCAAATCGTCTTGGTCAACACCGAGGAAGCGCGAGGAAAACTCGAGTTCCATCGCACGACAGTCTGGTTCGACCTTGAAACCGGCTTGCTTGCGGGACTCGACGGCCATGGTTGGCCGGCGGCGGGCGAAAAAGAAGGTGAATTGCTCGAATCTTACCACTACCACGATTTCCGGCTGAATCCCGCACTGCCCAACCAGCACTTCAACCGCTAGGATCGCCGGGATGAGGACACCGTCGCAAGACGGACATTTTTCCCGCCCCAGGCAACCGGGATCGCGCCATGGATCATCATCGCAAGGACCGACTCAGGCAATTGTTTCTCGCGCGGGCCGTCAAGCGCGGTCACTTTGTTTTGGCTTCTGGAAAAACAAGCAGTTTCTACATCGACAGCAAGCAGGTTCTCTTTCATCCAGAAGCCCTCAAGCTGCTCGGGGAGGGATTCGTCGACCTCGCGGCGGACCTCGATTTTGTGGCTGTTGGAGGCCTCGAGGTGGGCGCGTTGCCATTGGCCGCGGCCATGGTGCTTGCCGCCCATGAAAAGGGTCGTGATCTCGAAGGCTTTTTCGTGCGCAAGCAAGCCAAGGACCACGGCAGCCAACGACGCGTCGAAGGCCGAGTTGAATCCGGCCAAAAAGTCCTGATCATCGACGATGTGCTGACGACGGGCAGTTCGGCGGAGCAAGCGGTCTTAGCCGCCGAACAAGCTGGCCTTATGGTGGCCGGGGTTGTCTGCATCGTTGACCGACAGCAAGGCGCCAAGGAAAAATTCGAGGGCCGATTACCTTTTCGCTCCCTTTTCACATCATCGGATTTGGGCTTGGTGGCGGACCCAACCTGAAAAGCCGGAACGCGTTTGCCGTTGTCAGGGCCGCGACCTCGGCAAAAGTCTGCCCGCGCGCCCGCGCAAGGGCCTCGCAGGTGGCCACCATGTGGGATGGCTCGTTTCGCTTTCCACGCCATGGCTGGGGCGCCAGATACGGAGCATCCGTCTCAATCAATATCCTGTCATTGGGAATGACAGCGGCCACCCGCCTCAAATTCTCATTTTTAGGATAGGTAATCATTCCTGAAAAGGACAAGTGCAGCCCGGCGGCCAAACCGGCCTCTGCCTCCCGCTCCGTTCCCGCGAAGGAATGCAATACTCCGGATACCGGACCGGAACGGGCTGCCTCCCCCAGGATTAAAAGAAGCCGGTCGGCGGCGTCGCGGCAATGAAGGATGACGGGTTTGTCCAGTTCCCGGGAAAGTGACAAGTGACGCCGGAGCGAATCCTCCTGCAAGTCCAGTGGAACTTCCTTCCAATAGTTGTCCAGGCCCGTTTCACCCAAGGCCCTCACCACCCCCAACCTGGCCAACGACTCCACCTTGCCCCAGGCTGGCTCGAATGGTTCTTCCAGCAAATGACATGGATGAAGCCCCGCTGTGGGGAACATCCAGTCACTTCCCTCGCAAAGCTCAACGCACTCATGCGAATTGGCGGCCGAAGTCCCGACAACAATGGCGGCGACCAATCCCGCCTGATGGGCGCGCTCGGCAACCGGGCCAATCTCGTCCCGCAACCGTGGGTCGGTGAGGTGGCAATGGCTATCAACAAGCCTCGGACCGGATTTCATTTGGTCGCGGCCTTGGGAACTGGCCGCCCTTGGCCAGGAGCCGCCTCAGGCAAATCAAGCAACCATTCAGCCCGTGCCGTCATCGCCGGTTCGCACCACGAGGTCAGGAGAATGGGCGCGACTCCCGGAACAATCAGCGGCAACAATCCGAGGCCAACAACCGCCACGGCCCGGGGATTCCATTCCATGAACGCCTCATGCGACCCCACCCGATTGGCCTGCCTCCGGGATAGCAACACGATCAGCAGGATTCCAAATCCGGCAAGAAGCGCCAAGGTCATGCTGGCCCTTTCAAGGGCGACAAGCCCGAGAACAAGGCCGACGAATCCCAAAGTGCCGGGCAAGCCGCATTGAACCAGGGTCAACAGTCTCAACATTCCGGCAGGAGCAGCCTTGCCCTTGCCGACCACGGAAACAACCGACCAAGCAAAGACGGAACCAAGAACGGTCGCCAAGCCGATGAACAATCCGCCGTTCAGTGACCAAGCCATATCCTCGGGTTTGCCGCTACCCGGCCAAGACATCGTCGCGGAAATGGCGATGGCGGCCATGCAACATGCAACCGATCCAACCAGTGTCGATACGCTCCTGGCGCCCGAAAGAACGACAAGGCCGCCAATCAATCCGCCCAAGGGCACCCATGGCCCCCATCCTGAAAGCGCTCCTCCCGCCGCCAGGATGCCCGGAATCATTGGCCACGCCGCCTGAAATAAAACGACCAACCCCAGCACGCCGAAAATGGCCAAGACCATCCTTGCCGCGGGACTTTCGCTCGAATCATCGCTCCATGCCATGGGAGCAGGCCACACATTGAGTAGCAAACAGGCGGCCAGAATGAGAAAAATGGCTGAAACCGTGAGGGCCGACCCGCTCTTGATGAGCTTTTGCCGGCGCTCGAATCCTGACGCCTCGTCAGAAATGAACTGTTCCATTTCGACAGTTTCAGAAGGCTTGGCCAACCCCCGAAACTTGGCGAGGTCAACCTTGGCGCGCCAGCGTTCCAGGGTCAGGGCCTCGACCTCCCTGCCATGCCAAGTGGAGCGGGCCGCCCGCGCCAGAATCGTCAAATCGAAGGTATGGAAAGGAAGCGAATGGTAGGCCTCATGATGGCGGACATCGGGCTTGGATCGGACTTGCTGCCATGCGAGTTGGTCGAGACGATCGGGAGGCGCGTGATCATGACAATCCATGCCGCGCAGCACCACCGCCGCAAGCAACAGGGCCACGGTCGCCGAATACCCGGATATTTCAAATCGCATTAACATGCCCGCCGCCATGCCCGAAATCCGGGCCAACTGGCTGGCCAGGACCGTCGAAAGGCAAGACAAGCCCGCCAGCACGGCCAGGTTCTGCCAAACGCATGCCGCCAACAGGGAGCTTTCAAGGGCTAGGAGGCAAAACCTCCAAACTCCCGGGTGGGACGATGGCCGCCACCCCGCCACGCTGGCCGCAAGGATCGCGAAGGTTATGCAGAGGATGCAGGCCATGGACGCGCCATCGATCGCCCAAAGGAGGTCCAGTCCCCAGGCGCCCGCCCACCGATTTCTTGCGACCCAGTCGATCGATGATCGAACTTGATGATCCTCGGCAATGTCGGCCATGGCGCTCCGGTAAGCCAGGCTGCCCTTGTGCCGGAACTCCATGTCGTTGAGCACGCCAAGTTGGTCAAGGGTGTCGTACTTGAACTGAATCAGGATGGCGATGGCCGTGCCAAGCGTCGCCGCCGCGACCATGGTTGTGACCCAGGCTCCCAGGTCGGGCCAGCGCGAGGGGCAGGCCAAGGCGACCAATGCACCCATGAGCGGAATGAACACAAGGCACGCCATCCAGATGACATCAAGCTCGGGCATGAAATCGTTCCTTCGCCTGTTCCGGGGCCCCCGGGGCAGTTGGGCGTGACGGGCACCTGACCGAGGCGATAGGGTAACGATTGGTCACGGCTGGGAACAAGGCGGACCCGAATGGCAAACCCCATGCGGACAGGAATGCGGCGCTGGCAACCCGGGGGTTCCCTTCTCAAGGCCGGCTTTCGCCCGCTTTATGCCAGTCGCCCGCCATTCAAGGGATCACAGGAAGCGGCCGAAGACCATCAGGAACGCCAATTCCGCCGCTCGGCCCTCGCTTCCGAGCTTGAAGCTCTTCTGTTCACATCACCAGACCCGCTGTCGTTGAGGAAAATCGAAGAATTGCTTTCCACCCGGGTGAACATTGCGGAAGTCCTCGCCAGCCTAGCTAACCAACTTCGGCGCGATGATTCGGCGTTTGAGCTGGTCGAGGTGGCTGGCGGATTCAAGTTGATGACCAGAAAAAGCTTGGTTCGATGGCTTTCCGTCCATCGGCAACGAAACACTCCCGCCGAACTCGCGGAACCGCTTCGGGATACTCTCATTGTCGTCGCCTACAGACAACCCGTGACGCGGGCAGTGGTTGAGTCCGTGCGGGGCGTGCCCTCAGCCGATCACCTGAAACAACTTCTTGATCTCGGCCTGATCAGGATCGCCGGGCGTGAAGCCACCTTGGGGCGTCCGGTGCTCTACCGGACAACAAAGGCTTTTCTTGAATGGTGCGGACTTGCTTCGTTGTCCGATTTGCCGTCCCTGCCAGCTCCCCAGCCAGATGGTTCCCCATGAAAATCAAGTGTCGTCCGGATGATTTCATAGTTGAGGAAATACCCTGTCTTCCGGAGGACACCCGGGGCGAGTTCAGGATCTACCGTCTTGAGAAGACGGGATGGACCACTCCCGATGCCTTGGCATTCATCCGCCGGGCATGGGACATCAAGCCACAAAGGATGGGATATGGCGGCCTGAAGGACCGCCATGCTAGGACCATCCAGTACTTCACGATCCATGGAGGTCCGGAAAGAAAAATCCAACAACCGGGAATCGAAGCATTTCCGGTGGCTTCGGCCCGTGAACCGTTCCATAGCCGGCATATCGTCGCCAATCGGTTCACCGTTGTCGCCCGGGCGATTGATCTCGCGACCTTGCCGATTTTGGAAAACGCCCTCAAGAACATCTCCCAGTTTGGAATTCCAAATTACTTCGACGATCAGCGATTCGGTTCTGTCAGTGGTCCGGGTCAGCCATTTATCGGCAAAATGCTTTGTGCGGCAAGCTTTGAGGACGCCCTTCGAGAGGCATTGGCGGGTCGATACACCCATGACACCGCTGAGGCCAAGCGCGAAAAGCAAATACTTCGAGACGGTTGGGGTGACTGGAAGGGATTAAAGGAATCCTTGCCGAGAGGCCATGCTAGAAGCCTTGTTTGCTACTTGATGGATCATCCGACAGATTTCAGGGGAGCTGTTGCCAGGCTACGGCCTGAATTGGGCGGGCTTTACCTTGCCGCTTACCAGAGCTGGATCTGGAACAGGGTTCTGGATTCGAAGATAAGGCAGGATTGCCGCCAATCCATCGCTGAACTTCCGTGCCGCTTGCGTTCATGGGCCGCGCCGGGTCCGGGAGTCGCGGTACCCGAGTTTGGTGGCCTTTGCATACCCCTGCCTTCAGCTCGTCTCAAATTGCCGGCGGAAAACCCGTGGCTGGGAGCGTTCAACTCAATCCTCGCGGAAGACGGCCTGACGCTGGCCACCATGAAAGTTCCCAGGCAACGGGATCTATTCTTTTCAAGGGGGGAACGCAATGCCTGGCTCATGCCAACGGAATTGAATTGGCGGCATCATAAGGATGACTACCACCATGGCGCGCTGGCCCTGGCCATGTCTTTTCTTCTACCGAGGGGCAGTTACGCCACGATGCTCATCAAGCGACTCCAGGCCGCGGCGGGATCGATAGACCGTTTGCCGGATGAGGATGACTGGGAAGAAGTACCGCGGCAAACCGGGGACTGATTTCCCCACCATGGCGGCAGAGCCAGGCTCGGATAAACTAATCATCGGTTACTGGCCCAAAACGCCTGGAATTCTCTAATGGAACTGCTCGTCTCCATGCTCGTTGCCTCGCTGGCGACGCAGGCGCCCAAGGATGCCGCCGCGGAACTGGCCAAGTTCGAGTCGGAGCGCTCCAGATTGACGGCGTCGACGGCGCGCTGGGGCCCCGAATTGCTCGAACGGGCAGATTCCCTTGCGAAACTGGCCCGGGATTCAGCCAAGGCCGGTCGGGAAACCGAGGCCAGGCTCTGGGCCACAAGGGCTTTGGCCTCACTTCCGGGAATACCGCCAGGCCTTCCCAAGGAAGTGACCCTAATCCTGGGAGACGGCCGTCCAACCCATTCCGATGAGGCCAAATCCATAGCGATTTCCGGTTCGGGCAACCTCATGGCCAGCGGTGCCCGTGACGGTTCCGTGAAAGTCTGGGCCCTGCCCGGCGGGCGGGAGCTGGCAACTTTCAGGGCGCATGCCGGCGAGGTTCTGGCGCTGGCCTTCGGTCCGGATGAGTCCGTCCTTTTCACCGGTGGAATCGACAAGGAAGCCAAGGTGTGGGCTTGGGCCGAATCCAAGCTGGCAGGAAACTTCATTGGCCATGCTGAAGGCGTCACATCATTGGCGATTTCCCGAGATGGGTCACGCCTAGCCACGGGCAGCCTGGACAGGAAAGCCCGCGTCTTCGACATTCCGAAGCGAACTCTGCTCCTCGAAATCCCGGGGCATTCGTTGCCCGTCAACAGCCTCGATTTTTCTCCAGACGGCTTATTCCTCGCGACCGCCTCGGGGGACCAAAAGCTCCGGTTATTCGACACGACCAGCGGCGGGCAAAAATTCGCCGTTTCACATTTCCAAGGCAACCTTTACTCGGTCCGTTTTCTCGATGCCAAGACAATCGCGCTTGCCGGTTCCAGGCCGGGTGGCGTGAAGGTGGTCGATGCCGTTTCGGGAACCGAACGCGCCATGCTCGATTGCCAGGCCGACTCGGTTCTTGGAATCGCGACGACTCAAGACGGCCGTTTGCTGGCAACCCTTTCCTCCGACCGTGTCGCCAGGATTTGGGAACTGCCTTCCGGCAAGGTGGTCCGCTCGATCGCGTTCGAGGAAACGGGCAGGGCCATCGCCATGTCGGGCGAAGGCGCTCGCCTGGCCGTCGCGACAAGCCACGGGGTCTTGCGAACCTGGGACCTGGGCGAGGGCGGCCAGGGTTCCAGGCTGGTTGCCGGGCCGGGACCATCCTCCTCCGGCATCATGTGGGCGGGCGAGAACCGGATCCTCACCGCTGCCGCCGATGGCTCTATCCGAATCAACGATCCTTCAAGTGGACAGGCCAGCATGGTTCAACCCGGCAAGCTACCCCTCGGTGCGATCGCCGCCTCAGGCGACGGCAACTGGATCGCCGCCGGAGGAGCGGATCGACTCGTCCATCTGATTAAAGGCCAAGACCTCAAGTTGGCCGCAAGCCTCGAAGGCCATCAGGCGACGGTGGTGGCCTTGGCCGTGAGCATGGATGGCAAATTCCTTGTTAGCGCCGATGCCGCAAGAAATGTGATCCTGCGAAGGATCGGCGAACCAAACCCTGTGGCAACCTGGCGAGAAGGCCCCAGAACGCCTTGCTCCGTCTCCTTCAGCCCCGACGGCTCCAGGATCGCTGTGGGCCTGGCGGATGGAACAATCCTGCTGCGCGACGGAGCCACGGGCCGTCTGGAATCCTCAGCCCGGGGCCAAGGTGTGGCCATCTTGGCCTTGGCTTTTTCGCCCCTTGCCGACCTGCTGGTGGGCGGATGTGCCGACGGCAGGGCACTGGTTTGGGAAACAAGCCGACTGCAATCCCAACCAGCGGTGTTTTCCGGTAATGCCGCGGCCTTGGGAGGTACCGAGTGGCATCCCATCCAAGCCGTGCATTTCAGGCCGGACGGCAAATTGGTTGCCACGGCGGGCGCGGATCGAACCATCCGCCTGTGGGATCCCTCGACAAGAACCGAGCAAAGGGCCCTCTTCGGCCATTCCGACTGGATCACCGGAGTCGCCTTTTCTCCGAACGGGGAAAAACTCGCCAGCGTCGGAGCGACCGGAGAAACACGCGTTTGGCGGCTGGAATCCTCCGCCTCCGATTTCAAGCCTCAAGGGCATGCGCGGGAGGTTCGCTCGATTGCCTTCTCCCCCGACGGCCTATGGCTGATCAGCGGAGGACAGGATGCCACCGTGCGAATTTGGGATGCCAAAAGCGGACTTCACGCCGCCAAGTTCGAAGTTTCCTCGGCGGCTATTCAGCAAGTGGCGTGGGTGGACTCCAACCAATGGCTCGCGGCGGGAAGCGACAGGCAACTTCGACTTTGCTCCCGCGACAACCCCATGGCTCTCCGGCAATTCGCGCTTAATGGACAAGGCATGGCCAACGCCCTCCAAGCCATAGGGGGCAGTCGTCGGGCCATGGCTTGGGTCGGCGACGGGCAAGTGGAATTCCATGACCTCGATGGTGCTGTTCCCAGGGAAACATGGACCTGCTTCGAACCGGGCAGCCTTGTGACGGCCCTTTCGATCGGCCCGCGCGGAAATCAGGTGGCCATCGGCGGCCGCAATGGCCAGGCGCGGGTTTGGGACACCAAAAAGCGTGAGCGTGTTTGGAAGGATGATTTGCCCGCGCACGGAAGTTCCATCATCGACATCGCCCTGCCTGAACCCGACACGAAACGGCTGGCGACAGCCGACACGCAGGCCATCAAGGTCTGGAACATCGCCACCCGGGAGGCCTTGCGCCAGATTCCGGTCGCCATGGGGCAAACTCCCAGGCAACTGGCGATTTCACCCCGGGCCGATCGGGTCGCGGCGGCATGCGTCGACGGCCGGGTCAGGGTTTGGAACTGCGAAACCGGAACGCTCGTGACGGATGCCGGGTTCCAAGACCTGCTGCCTTACGACAAGCCTTTTTTCCAGTCGATGGCATTCGATCCATCTGGCAGGCGATTGGCCGTGGCGGGCCCCGCCGGTCGAATTTATATCATGGCAATTCCTTGATGAATGGAGTCCTTCGCGCATGCTGACACTCAAACTGGAAAAGCCGCGCGATTGGCGCCTGACGGATTCAGAAGAACCCCAAAAACCCGGACCCGGCGAGGCGCTCGTGCGGGTCTGGCGCGCCGGGATTTGCGGAACGGACATCAGCGGCTACCTGGGGAAGATGCCTTTCTTCAGCTATCCCCGAATTCCCGGGCATGAACTGGGTGTCGAGGTGCTCTCCTTGGGGGAGGGCGTGGATCATCTGAAACCGGGCGACACCTGCTCGGTCGAACCTTACATCAATTGCGGTTCGTGTTTTTCGTGCCATCGCAACCGGGGAAATTGCTGCGAAAACCTTCAGGTCCTTGGAGTCCATGTTGATGGCGGCCTGAGGCCGCGCTTCATCGTTCCCGCGCGGAAACTCCATCCGGCTTCGGGCCTGACCCTCGAACAATTGGCGCTTGTCGAAACACTGGCCATCGGATGCCACGCCGTCGACCGGGCCGCGATCGCGCCCGATGAGTTCGCCCTTGTGGTGGGAGCCGGCCCCATCGGCCTTTCCGTCGCTGAATTCGTCAGGCTTGCCGGTTGCCGATTCGCCATCCTCGATGTCAACGCCAAGCGCCTTGGCTTTTGCAAGGAAAAGATGGGAATCGCCACGACCATCCTTGCCCATGGCGGTCCCGAGGATATCGCCGCCATCCGCGAAGCGGGTGGCGGGAACCTGCCCACTGTCGTGATCGACGCCACCGGCCATCCTCGCGCCATGGAACGCAGCCTTGAATTTCTCGCCTTCACGGGCCGCATGGTCTATGTCGGGATCGTTCCCGACCCGATCGCCGTTCCCGACCCGCTCTTCCATCGGCGCGAAATGACCATCATGGGTTCCCGCAACGCACTGCCCGGCGACTTCAGGCGAATCATCGACCTGATCCGAAAGGGAAGCATCGATACCAGGCCATGGATCAGCCACACGGTGGGATTCGAGGAAGTTCCGGAACGCTTCGACCAACTTACCCGCCCCGAAACCGGTGTCATCAAGGCAATCATCAACCTCGATTCCGTCAACTGAACATCGGGAGTCCCGGCATGCTCAAACACGCCCTTCTGCATCCAGATATTCTTGAATCGATCGCGCGGAGCGGCCACCACGGCCGCATCCTGCTCGCCGATGGCAATTATCCGGCAAGCACGACCCTGGGTCCCAACGCCAAATTGGTGAGCCTGAACCTTTCCCCGGGTATCGTGACTGTTAGCCAGGTGCTGGACGCCATCCTTGCGACAGTTCCCGTTGAAAAGGCTTTCGTGATGGATTACGAGCGCGCGGGTCCGTACGCGCTTGCCAAGGATCCGCCAGTTTGGGAAGAGTTCAGAACCATCATGCGCAACCACAAGTTGCCGTGCGAGTTGCAGCTGGTTGAAAAATGGCAGTTTTACAAGGAAGTTTCGGTCCCATCGCACATCCTCACAGTCCAGACCGCGGATACCCAGATATTCGCCAACCTTGTCTTGGACATAGGTGTCAGGATGTTCTGAAAGACCGTTGCTGTACAATAATATGATGTTTGAGACATGGAAAACCGGGTTGTTGGCCGCCGGAATTGAAAGCTCAGGGATGCTTGGAAGTCCGCTTCTGTTCGCGTTGGTGGTTGTTCCTCTCCTCGTCCTTCTCAATGCCTTTTTTGTCGCCGCGGAATTCGCGCTCGTCGCGGTCCGGAAAACCCGAATAGAAACCCTGCTGAACCAAGGGGTTCGCGGCGCCAAAAGCGCCACCGCCGCTATCGCCAACCTCAACAGGGCCGTCGCCGCCACGCAACTGGGAATCACGATCGCCAGCCTCACGCTTGGATGGCTGGGCGAAGCCGCCTTGGCTGGCTGCATACTCGGATTCGCCGAATGGTGGTTTGGTCCGGGCCTCGACCCCGAGACGACATGGTGGCTCGCGCACTCGGTGGCCGGACCGCTGGCCCTTGTCATCATCACCTTCATGCATGTGGTTTTCGGGGAACTACTCCCCAAGACCGTGGCGCTTGAAACGCCCGACAGGATCGCCTTGGCGGTCGCGTTTCCGCTGAATGTCTTCTCAATGCTGGTGAGCCCTTTCCTGGCGCTCATGGACGGCACGGCTAACCTGCTTGCCAGGTGCATGGGCTTTGCCGGGCGTGGAGGCCACGCGAACCTGCATTCCGTGGAGGAACTGCTTCTCCTCGTGGAGGATACCGAGGAGGCGGGAGTGATCCAGCCCGACCAGGCCGATTACCTGGAAAATGTCTTCAGGCTGACGAACAAGCGGGTTTCCGACATCATGGTGCCCCGCGACACGATGGCCGGCCTCGAAGTTTCGACACCCCCGGGAACCATCCTTGAGACGGTGCGCTCGGGCGCGCATACCAGGCTACCGGTCTACCGGGGCGACCTCGACAACATCGTCGGTATCGTCAATACAAAAGACCTATTTTATGTGTTTACCCTCCAAGGAGTCATCATCCTCGAGGATGCACTCTATCCCCCGTTGTTCCTCGATCCCGACATGCCGGTGACAACGGCCCTCAGGCGCTTCAAGCAGGCTCACAGGCACATGGGCGTTGTCCGCGACTCGGGCGGCAAGACACTCGGCTTGCTGACGCTTGAGGATGTCCTCGAGGAAATCGTCGGGGACATCGAGGACGAGCACGACAGGCCGACGGCGGCCCACATGGCGGCGCCCTCGGGGTCGCTCCCGGCGATAAGAAAAATCAAGCTACCTGAAGGCGATTCCGCCAACTGATTATGGCCAAGTTGGCAAACTTCACTGCGGTGGGGTCCGAATCCCCTGCCGACCAGAACATCAGTTGCGGGTCAGCTTGACCAGCATCAATCCGCCCAGAAAGACCATGAGGGCATCCGCGGCCCAAACAAGCGAGACAACATCGAGTTTTCCTTCCTTCGCCATGCCCGTTCCGCAGAGCATGATCGGGTAGTAAATAAGCACGATGGGTAGGAAGCAGGTGATGAACGCGCTGAGGAAGTCGCTTCTTGAAAACCAGATGCCAACCGGGCACCCCACCAGGACGAAACAAAGGCACCCGAGGCTGAGGGCCGGCCGCATCTGGAGTTCGACATCCAGGAAAAGGATCTGCTGCCTCTCATGCTTGATCCTGCCTTCAAGGTTCTTCGCATGCTGCTCAGCCATGGGCATTTTGGATGCCACGGCCGCCTCGATTTCCCGCGAATTGGAATCGATCGATTCGCCCCACTCCCTCCTCTTGGCGAGGATCTCCTGCCAAGTCATGTCGCGGGCCCGACGGTTGGCCTCGCTGTTCATGTTGGCGGGCAGCGGAACCTCCCAAACCCTGTCCTCGAAGTATCCGCGCGACCCGTCATCCGTGGTGGCGACACCATGCCTCATGTGGATCAGGACCATTTTCTTGGATATGTTCACGCGAAGGTGCGCCTCCCGAGCCTGCGCGACGACATCAACCATGCCCTTGGCGTCACGCCTCTTGAAGGTCGGGGAAATCAGCTTCTTGCCCTGCACCCCCTTGACAAACATCGCGTAAGGCAGGTTGGCGTGCGCCAGCATGCCCTGCTTCCTGAGCACGGTGTACAGCAATTCCTCGGCGTCGCGGAACGCCATCGCCCGCAGCAAATGGTGGGTATAGGGAATGATCCTGTAATAAAGCCCCATGGTGGCGATGCTGATCAGGGTTCCGAGAAACAAGCCCGGAATCACGACGGACATCACATTCACCCCCGCCGCCTTGATGGCGAGGATCTCGTTGTCCGCCGCCAATCTTCCGTACACAACGCACACGGCGAAGAGTGTCGTTGCCGGCAGGGTGTATGGCAGGGTACTGGGAATCAGTAGGGGTATCGCCGCGAGGATCTGGCCCGGGCCAAGGCCCTGCTGGGTTGCTTCGGCGACAATTCCGGCCATCAGGAGGATTCCCGTGATGGCCACGAGGGCCACGAGGAACACCCTGACAAGGTCCCAGAAAATCATCCGGAAAAGTATGCCACCAAACATGCGGACTCTCCGGAAACAAATGGTCGGTTCAAGGCTGCACGGACTCGGCGAGCCGCCTGAGCGGATCATTGAGGACTGGCAGCAACTGCTTGTCGATCCTCAGGTTTCCAGGCTTTCCCCTGACCCGCAGGGTCAGGAGTTGGTTGGAAACCGCCTTGGGAATCTCGTCCACAACTGCAGGCAATACCTGATTCAGGCGGGCGAGGTCCACATGGAAGTCCAGGTGAGTGTCGAGATCCTCCAACCCGACGGCGCCAGTTCCGCGAAGGCTGATGGCGTTTCCATACAAGTCGAGTTTCTGGAACCTCACCTGGGCCCCCTCGATCGTGTAGCGCGCACGGGCCTGCTCAAAGGCGGTCCTGTCGGGAACGCGCAGGCCCAAGGCCTTGACCAAATCCAGCAAGACTGGGAGTTGGTACATCCGCGCCTGGGGAGCGTCCAGGGCGCCCTCCCCACGAAGGCTCCCCAAGTCGTTCACTTCGCCCGCCAGCCTCAACCAGGCATGCCCCAGTCCTTGGATCTCGGATGAATCGATGCCGTTGTGGGAAGCCACCTTGGCCAGGTCGACCCGCGCCGCGCGCATGTCGATTTCAAAGCGCGGTCGGGCCGAGAATTCAAGCCGTCCCTGCCCGCCGACAACCCCGCCGAATAATTCACCCTGCAATTCCCAAAACCTCAGGGTGTCTGGCGTGTCGGGCCTTACCTCGAACCTGGCCCGGGCCGGAGAAACAGGTTGGCCGCCCGCCACGACCCGGTCCAGGGCGGCATGGCCGGAAAGCGATTCGATGGCGCTGCCGTTACAGCGCCCGTGGCAGGCCACCGATCCGGTCAACCCCGTGAAATCGATGCCGGCGCGAACGCCAGCGTCTGATAGTTTGGCCACGCCTTCCCACTCAACGGCCGGAACCGGCCCGGAGTCGGGATTGGAGTCGACCGTAAGCGAACCGGCCAGCGTGATCGGAGCCTTGAGGGCCAATGCTTGGGCAGCCCTTCGAGGCGCGGGAGGCAGGGCTGCAATCAGCTCATCGTCAAGATAAAACGGATCGGCCTCAAGCTTTTCCAATCGGGCGCGGTACCCGCCACCGTTCCTGAAAGCCACCATCCCTTCCGCCGCTCGAACCCGGCTCTCCCCGCGGCGAAACGACAGTTCCTTCAACACCACGCGGTCGCTGGAATAACGGCAGACAAAATGAACATCGTCGAGCCGGCACGGCATGAACCGCGGGGTCATGGTCGCGCCACGCAGGGCAACCTCGGCCTGCAGGTCCGGAAGAGGCGATGTCTTCCTGACAACATCCGCATCGAAACCGAGGCATCCGGACACGCCCAGGCCTTTCATGGCCTCCGCGAGGATGGCGCGGCCGCCGGCGCTGGATGCGGCCATCGCGCTCCTCAGGTCCTCAGTCACGGGAATGTTCTCTCCCCGAAGGACCAACCGGAAACCCTTGCCGCCTCCCGGTTCCGGAAAATCCCGGCCGGCCGCTCGAACAACCCCGTTGCCATGCTCTCCGGTAAAGTCCCGGCACTCCCATCCGTCGGGCCGGATGTCAATGGTGCCCTTCACCTGTTTCAAGGGCAAAGGAAAGGCGTCGTGGCGGGCCGACATCCCGGACAGGCCAATCGTGTACCAACTCGAGAGCGCGGTTTCCCCCGCGGACCGAATGACACGGGCCTTGACATCCGCCTTGCCGCCCTCGGGGTGAAATTGCGAGGCGATGGCCTCATAATTCGGCGGGATGGCGGCCAGAATGTCTTTTCCGACCGGCACACCATCCGCAGTCACGCTGACATCAATCCCCCAAGGGCCCGGATCAATCCGCAAGGCCCCCTTAACCTCCACGGGTGCGCCCGCGCCCTTCCCCTTCATGTCGATGTCAACCCTGGGAGGAGTCGGGCCACACAACTCAGCCCTGACCAGTCCACGGGCCTCACTCAACGGGCACGGGAAAAACTGGAAGTTTCCGCTGGCTCCCCTGGGGCGGACCTCGATCACATCACGCGTGGCTCCGGCCGGGCCACCCGTGGCCTTCTCATGTTTATAGGCGATGTCTGTCATGCCCGAAGGCCTGAAGAGGGTTTCGATGGCGGGGCATGGCCACGGCGATCGGCCAAGCAAACCGGGGGGCACCGTGATGTCCCTGGCCTCCACGCTCCAGGCACCCTCGATGGAAGCCAACTTCGTCCAGGAACCCCCCTCGGCGAGCCCGACATCCGAGGCGCGCGCCTCAACGGTACCCGTGCCCGCCATGCCCCTAGACTCCAGGGAACGCAACCTTCCCTCCGATACCGTCGCCTTGGCCGAGACGCCCTTGATTGGCCACGGAAGCCAAGGCATGGAAAGCTCCACATCCCTTGCGGAAACCATGGCTTTCCACTGCCCCTTGCCGGCCGGCTCGAGACTCCCCCCCTCAAGGACGATGGATGCCACGCCGGAGACCAGCCTTAATTGGCCCTGAATAGAATCCGGAAGGTACGACATAAGGAACTCATTGGCTTCCAAGCCGATGGATATCTCCGGGATTTCAACCCGGCATGTCCAACCTTCTCCCTGAGTCCTGTGGGACCAGGCGATCCTGACGGGCCCGAGGAGATCGCTCGCCCCCTTGGCCTCGACACGCAACTTGCCGGGGGGATCGTTGATGGCCAGGATCGAGAGATCCTTCACCTCGATCGACATCGGACCACGCGATGATGCCCGGCCCGGCCCGAGGTCTTCGATCAAAAGACTTCCCCTCTCGACGACCACGGTGGGAAATCCCGCCAGCGGCGTGCCATCGCCCCCTTGGATCTGCGAGAGGTTCCATGCCCCGTCACGCCCGCGGGACAGCCTCATCCTCGGACCTTTCAGCTCCACCTTCCGTATCGCCAGGACCCCGTCAATCAGTTGCTCCTTGTCGTGGTAAAGCACCGCCAGGGGAACATGGAAAAAGTCGGACCTGGTCAGGTCATCGCGCCGGGAAAGCCTCAGGTCCCTCAGGGTGATACCTCCCAGGAGACGCATGCTGGCCGATTCAAGGTCGACAGTCGCCAGGGGAAGCGCCCGCTGGAATTCCTGAATGACCGTTTCCCTCAAAAGGCCGGGACTCGTCCAAGCCCAGAACAACGAAGCCAGCGTGGCGGCCGAGCCGAGCAGTCCGAAGACCACGCCGCGGACCACCCAGCGTTTCCAGATCCTGTCGGGCCGACGCCGCATCAATCGCAACCCTGTACCATCAGCACTCGGCTTGCGCCGAACAACGCGGCACCATTAGCCTTTCGCCCAAAGCGTGGTCAATGGCAACGGCGCGACTTGTTCTTCGCCGTCCAAGGTTCATGAATTGCGGAGAAAGATCTTGGTCATCCAGTCGCTGATCGCTTCATTTTCGTTGGTGCTTGTTCCCTTGGCTGAACGCCCCGCCCCTCTTCCGATCTGGACCGGCAAACCACCCGGGGAAGTCAAGGAACTGGAGGCGGAAAAAAACCTCACCGGCGGTCGATCCGTCGCCGACAAACCGGTTACCCGCATCACGAATGTTTCTATCCCGGCGCTGGATGTCCATATCCCTGAAAAACCCAATGGATCAGCAATCGTCATCTGCCCTGGCGGGGGTCATCAAATCCTTGCTTGGGATTTGGAAGGCACCGAAGTGGCCCAGTGGCTCAACAAACTCGGTGTGACCGCGTTCGTGCTCAAGTACCGGGTTCCCGCGAGGTCTGCGGAAACCCGCTACCGTGCCGCTGTTCAGGATGCCCAGCGCGCCGTCAGCCTTTTGCGGGCGAAGGCCGCTGATTGGAAGGTTGATCCGAGGCGGATTGGCGTCCTGGGCTTTTCAGCGGGTGGGGAGACCGCCGCGTTGGCAACGCTATTTGAGGAAAGGCTATACGATGCTTCCGACGCGATTGACAAGGAACCCTACCGGGCTGATTTTGCCATCTTGGTTTATCCGGCGTACCTATCCAATCGTGACGGAACCGCCTTGCAACCCCATGTCAAGGTTCCAAAATCGTGTCCTCCATTTCTGCTCATCCATGCTGCGGATGATGCCGTCACCGCCGACAGCAGCATCCTGCTGTGCCAAGCTCTCAGAAGGTCGAAGGTTTCGGCGGAGTTGCATGTTTATTCCAAGGGCGGGCATGGCTATGGCTTGCGCCCAACGGACTCTCCCGTGACCAAATGGACCAGCCTCGCTGAAGACTGGCTTAAGCCGTTTCTCAAGACTCCCTGAATGCCGAGTCTTTGGTAAAATTAACTCTTGCTTCTCATGTACGCATGGATTGATCACGATGATTCCCCTGTTTGGCAAGGTCTCCCAGCACCACGAACAGCCCGAAATCGCGGATGTCTCCGCCACCACGCTCAAGGCTTGGCGGGAGGCCCCGGTGGCTTCACGCCTCAAGTCTGGAATGTCTGTTGCCGTGGGTGTTGGAAGCAGGGGAATTGTGGGCCTGCAATCCATGGTGAAGGCCACCCTCGAATTCCTGGGGGAAAAAGGCTGCAGGCCGTTCATTGTTTCCGCCATGGGCAGCCATGGCGGAGCCAACGCGAAAGGGCAACGAGAACTCCTCGGAGAATATGGAATCAGCGAGGAAGCGTTGGGCGTGCCGGTGAAGTCCGACATGGACAGCGTCGTGATCGGAACCAACAGTTGGGGCGAACCGGTTTACTGGGACAAGAACGCCCTCAAGGCCGATGCCGTCCTCACCATTTCAAGAATCAAGCCGCATACCGACTTCCGCGGCAAGTTCGAGAGCGGCATCCTCAAGATGCTGGTGATCGGCCTTGGAAAAAGGGAGGGCGCCTCCCAGCACCATCGCTGGGGTTTCAAGGGCCTCCGCGACATGATGCCCGAAACAGGCAAGGTCATCCTCGAGAAAACCCCCTTTCAGGCTGGATTGGCCATCCTCGAAAACGCCCGTGAGCGCACCGCCCGCCTCGAGGTGATTGACAGGGCGCAACTTTTCACCCGCGAGCCACAACTGCTTGATGAGGCGCGGAAGTTGATGGGCAGGCTGCCCTTTCCCCAACTTGACCTCCTTATCGTTGGTGAAATCGGAAAGAACTACTCCGGTGCTGGTATTGATCCCAATGTGGTGGGAAGGTTGCTCATCGAAACACAACCGGAGGATCCCAACCCTTGCATCACGCGAATGTGCTGCCTCGACCTTTCACCGGAAAGTCATGGTAACGGAACGGGGGTGGGAATCGCAGACCTGACTACGGAACGCCTGCTGGCTTCCATCGACCCTGTGCCGTTCAGGATGAACAACCTCACGGCATGCTTCCTCTGGCGATCAAAACTTCCAATCGGCTTCAACAATGACACAACCTGCATCGAGCAGGGAATCATCACCAGCTGGCAACCCCGCATGGAGGAATTGCGAATCGCGATCATTCCGAACACCCTGGAATTGGAGACCCTATGGGTGAGCCCGAAACTCTGGGAGGAATCAGCATCGATTGCGCACTTGCGTCGTCATGGGAATTTGGCCTCCCTTCCCATCGATTCGGCGGGCAACATGGTTCAGGAGCAACTCTTCCCGGAGAGCGTCCGCGGGCGACGCAAAAGCGGCAAACATTGACGGTCGAAACACCTTTGCGGGGTTCGGCGCCGGCCCTTTTTGAAGATTTCAAACTTCGGCTCAAGTTTTCTTGACCCGGTGGACTTTCGAGGGAATAAGCCCTCAGGGTCCTCTTGGACCGGAGATATTTCTTGGTTCCTTGGGTCGGGATGGTGCCCGTGGCGCGCAATCGCTGGCTGATTGGCATGTCGCTTGGGGTGGCCTTGGCGGGCTGCGTCGGGTCGGGGCAAAAAACGCCTCCACCTGCCCTGCCCGGCGCAAGTCCGGCTCTTCCAGGAAACTTTCCCAAGCCGGGATCATCCTCACCTCCGCCCGGTTCGGGCACTCGCGCCTCCTACGAAGCTCAAGCCGCAAGCGGACTGCTCGCCGGCCAGGTCTTGGATCGCCTGAACCGCAGACCATCTGGCGCCGCCATTCAGGTGGTTGACCTTCAGGAGTCTCCCGGAGCCCCGACTGGAGCGCGGGTGGAAGTCATGGCCGACTCGAAGGGCTACTTCATCATTCAAGGACTCAAGCCAGGCCGCTCCTATCAATTGGTGGCTCGTCAAAAGGATGGCACCCGCCTGTTCAGCGGAACCGTCGTGGCGCGTCCACCGGATCCCCGATTGACGATCTTCATTGCCGAGGACTTGGCGGGAAGTGACACGCCTCCCCCGCCGGAACCCAATCCGCTGCCCGATAAGTCGGCCCCCATCAAGCCTCCACCGGCTGCACTTCAACCGCCCGTCCCGGCAACGCCCCCCGCTGAAACCGCCAATCCGGCCCCTATTGAACCTGTTGCGCCAGCCTCTTCAGCCCCCCGCCCCGGTCCGATTGCCCCACCAGCGGCCACGAATGCCGCGATGCGCCCGGAATTGATGACTCGTGACGACAGGCTGGTAATGAGCAATCCTGTGCTCAGCATTCCCGCCTCTGGCGGACCATCACTCGATTTGCCGGGCAATTCCGTTAATCCACCCGCTTGCGTGCTTGTGGGCAACCGCCTGGAAACCCTCGTCCTCCGGGATGTGAATGGTAATCCCTGGAATTTCAGGAGTGATCGCAGGGGAAAACTTGTCCTCTTCGACTTCTGGTATTCCGACTGCATGCCTTGCATGAGGTCGGTGCCGCACATGAACAAGTTGAACTCCATGTACGAAAGGTTCGGCCTGCAGGTGGTCGGCCTGGCCTACGAACCGGGTTCCTTCAATGAACAGGTCGCGCGGGTCCGCGACACGCAAAGCCGCAAGGCGATGAACTACATCAGCCTCATTGGCACAGGTGACTCATGCCCGGTGAGGAGGCAGTTTGATGTCCACAGCTTCCCCAGCCTTGTTCTCGTGGACGAATCCGGGCAGGTGGTCTGGCGCAGTCCCAAGGGGCAGGGTGTGGGAATCGATACCCTGAGGGAGGCCGAACTGGCGATACGCCAAGGCCTCAGGCTGCCGTCGCGCTAAATCCATTCAATCAATCCGAAGTTATCGATAACAGGATGGGATCCCGGGTCATCGGGGCTGTTGCCCGGTCTTCGCAGGAACACCGTGCGAATTCCGGCTGATGAGGCGGCATCAAGCTCGGCTGAGACATCGGAGAAAAAAGCGATCGTTTCTGGACGGTGGCCGAGTTCCCTGGCGATGGCGCCATAGCTTTCAGCCTGCTTCTTGGAACCGATCGTGGTGTCGAAATGGCTGGAGAACAAGGGAGTCATGTCGCCTGCCAAAGAGTGGCGAAAGAACTGCAACTGCGCGGCCACGCTGCCGCTTGAATAAATGCCCAGAGCGATTCCGGCTTTCTTCCATGAAGCCAGGGCGTCTGGTACATCATCAAAAAGGGGAGGCCGTATATCCCCTGAGCGGAATCCGCGGTCCCAGATCATTCCTTGCAGGCTTTTGAGTCCGGTGGCCTTGGCGTCACTGGCCATCATGGCTCGGCAGGATTCGATCAAGGCCTCGGGCGTGGTGGCAACGGGCTCGCCCAGGTCGACTCCCACTTTTCGGGCCACCTCCTTGAGTTCAGGGCTTCCCCAGGATGAAGTGATGAATTCCCCCAGCCTTTCGGCCGCGAATGGAAACATCACATCACGCACGAAGGCCAACGGGGACACCGTTCCTTCGATGTCAAGCAGGGCGAAACGGCAAGAAAGCCGGACTCGTTGTCCCAGGGGCATCAGACGGTAAGCCTGCCATCGGCTGGCAACGAGGCGACATAGGCAGGGCCGAAACACAATGGCTGGTATCGTCCGCTCACAGGCTGGTTCTCATAAACAGGGGTCCAACCCGCCGGGTTCTGGAACAGCCGAATGGCCCGGATTGTTTTGTCGGAACACAGGTTGAACCAATGCCTGATGCCCTTGGGCACATTGATCAGGTCGCCAGCCTCCACCTGGATGGCGAAAACGGGGCCGCCCTCGGGATGGATGTGGAAGAGTCCTGCCCCCTTGAGGATGAATCGGACCTCGTCCTCCGCGTGGGTATGTTCACTTTTGAATTTTTCCATCATCGCGTCGAGGTTCGGGGTGGCGGGACTCACCTGCATCACATCGGCCGTGATGTACCCGCCCGCCTCCTTGAGCCTGTCGATCTCCGGTTTGTAAGCCGAGAGAATGTCTTCGGCGGGAGCATCCGGGCTGACGCGCTCCTCCAAATCCCATCGTTCATGCCAGATTCCAAACGGTTTCAGGAAGGCGCCAATGGCTTCGGCACCCTCGATCTTTCGGTTTTCATCGGGAACAAGCACGATCGCCATGATTGAGCTCCTTGCCAATAAACACTGCCTAGGACTTTTGCAATTTTCGCGCGAGAACCTCGAAAAGAAATTCGTAAATTTCCACATGGCGCCGGGCAGCGAAGATATCCCTTCCCCATGTGTACATGCCATGCCTCTCGATGAGGAATCCGTGCGTCAGAGGACGCGATGAATCCAAAAGCCGGGGACGGACGCGCGAGGCAAGCCTGGCGATGTCCTGGTCGTTGGGGAAAACCTCGACATGCTTGCGAACCTCATGAGTTGATATGCCCTCAAGGCCCTTGAGCATCTCGAACCCTTCGATCATGAAGCCGGCTTCACCATGACGGTCGGAAAGAAGCGTGCCCCACACGGAATGCGTGTGGAGTACGGCGCCCGTTTCCGGCAATTCGGCCAACAAGGTATGAAGTCCCGTCTCAGCGGACGGCTTCCCGGGACCGGGAACCAGTGAACGGCCCGTGCCATCCACCACCACGAAATCGTCGTGGGTCAAGGCTCCCTTGTCCTTGCCTGAAGCCGTCAGAAGAAGCCGCAACGGTTCCCGCTGGATCACAATGCTGTAGTTGCTGCTGGTTCCCAGCGACCACCGGAAATCATGGAACTGCCGGCCGACCCTGATGAGTGTTTCAACTCCGGATTCAATGGCCCCGCGAAGATGATCTTCACCAGGTGGAACAGGAACTGGCATGGTTGATGACCCGTGACTGAACACTAACTTACCAATCAGTCCGGTTACTCGCCACTATGCCGGCATGCCAACCCCGCATGGCATTCAAGCCACTTCGTCATTTTGCGGGCGCGCAAAAAGGCACGGCCCCGGAACCTGCGCATGAAGGATCAGGTCCGATTTGTTAAAATAAATATTCATTGCACATGATTTTGGGGATGAGCATGATCGGCCTGGACCGTTTGGAGATCCAGTCGAAACTCATCCTCCTGCTCCTGATGGTCAGCCTCTCCTCCATCGGAATGATGGCGTTCATCGGCTACACCAGCGGAAAAAGCGCCCTGAACAGCGCGGTGGAAAACCAGCTTAAGGGAATCCAGGTTTCAAAGACCAACACTCTCAAGGCGATGCTTGGCTCCCTCAAGGACCAGGTCATATCAATGTCGGACAGCCAGATGGCCCTCGAGGGGATGCGCGCGTTCAAGCAGGCTTACAAGGATTTGTCGTCAAAGGCCCTTAATGCCGATCAGGAGACGAAAATGAGGGATTTTTACAGAAACACCTTCCTTCCCGAATTGGCCAGGCAGTTGGATGCCGAACCGGTTCTTGAGCAGTTCATATCAACTTCGTCGGCTGACAGATATCTCCAATATCACTATATCGCGGCCAATCCGCATCCTTACCTGCAAAAGCAGGATCTTGATTCAGCTCCAACCGACTCGTCCTCCTATGCGGAGGCTCACTCCCGATTGAACAGGTACTTCGGCCGCGCGGCCAGGCTTTTTGGTTATGAGGATCTCATGCTGGTCGATGCGGAGACCCTGCATGTCGTCTACTCGTACCAGAAAAGCACTGATTTCGCGACCAGCCTTGATTCAGGTCCGTATTCCGACACCCATGTCGGGACGACACTCAGGATCATGCGGAAGGCCAAGGACCGCGACGACTTCAAGATCGCCGACTTCGAGCCTTACCGCCCGAATCTCGGCAAGCCCATAGGGTTTGCCATGAGCCCCATCTTTGACGGACCAAAGATGATCGGCATCCTGCTGCTTCAATTCCCGATCGACAATTTCAATCTCGTCCTGACAGGCAATTACAAGTGGGCCGAGTAGGGCTTGGGGGAAACAGGCGAATGCTATGTCGTGGGTCCGGACAAGCTGATGCGCAGCAGGTCGCGGTTCATGTATGCCAACCCCGGTGATTTCCTTGACGGCCTCCGGAAAAGCGGCGTGAATCCCTCCATTATTTCCCGGATCGAAAGACAGGGAAATGTCATGACCCTCCTGCCGGTCAACAGCGAGGGCGCGATCCTCGCGCTGCGCGGACAGTCGGGAATCATGCGAACCATGGACTACAGGGGAACTGAGGTCTTGAGCGCATACGGCCCCCTGGAACTCGATTCGCTCAGGTGGGCCGTGCTTGCCGAAATCGATTCCGAGGAAGCCTTCGCTCCAGTTCGTGAATTCGGCAAAAAGGTCATGGTGTTCGGAACTGGCATGGCGCTTACGGTTACCTTGCTCGCCCTGGTGGCTTCCCACTTCCTCACCAGGCCGCTCCGCGCCTTGGCGGAAGGAGTGCGAAAGGTGGGCGCCGGCCAGACCGAGGTCGTGGTGAACCTCCGCACAAGGGACGAATTTGGGGATCTTGGCAGGGCCTTCAACGCGATGGCAGCCAGCATCAAGGAACAGAAGGATAAGCTTCAGCGGCAAATCAGCGAAAATCTTGAATTGCTCCATGGAATCCTTCCCGCCTCAGCGGTGGTTCTCAGGCAGGGAGGAGACACCAAGGCCAACCGCCAATTCACGGATGTCACCGTCCTTTTCGCGGAAATCGTCGGACTTGATGACTTCAGTGCCCGGGAGGGCGAGGCAAGGGCCATTTTGGTTCTCGGGGACCCTGTGTCCGCTTTCGACGAGGCCGCCGAGAAGGCCGGCGTTGAAAAGGTCAAGACGACCGGGGGATCCTACCTTGCCGCCAGCGGACTTTCCGTCACGAGGCCCGACCATTGCAGGCGCGTCATTCAATTCGCCAAGGAAATGACCAGGATTGCCGGGGTTTTCAATCGTGACCACAAGGCGGTTCTCAAGCTTTCCATCGGGATCAACACCGGCCCCATCGCCGGTGGAGTCGTCGGAAGCAGGAAGTTCCTCTACGAACTGTGGGGCGAAACCATCAGCATCGCCCGGCTGATCACGAGGGACATGTCCTAGGCGATCCGAGTGACGGCCAGCGTGCGCGACAGGCTGGGGGATGAATTTCCGTTTTCAGGCCCCGTCGGGATTACCGAAAATGGCAAGCCTCCCGTGAAGGCCTGGCAACTGGCCAACTGATCCTCAGTTAAGGGTGGGAAAAAGCGTCATGCGGGAATCGAGCGAAATACTGGCCTTGGTTCCCTGGAACGCCATCCTGCTGGTCATTGGTTTTCCCGTTTTGCTGCTGATCGTCAATGAAATCCTCGCATCCTGCGAACGCCGTGGATTCCAGGCCGCGCGCACCTTGCGAACCTTCCGAAATCTCGTGCTGCCGGCGCTGGCGTTGCAACTGTTTGCCAAGCTCATCCTGGAACTTCCACGGGAGGATTCCTTCGCCCGGGTGGTGGAAACAGCCTTCTGGGTATGCCTGCTCTACGCGCTTTTGAGCCTAGTGAACGATGTTGTCTTTGGTGCGGCCGAACCGGGGTCATGGCGCGAAAAGGTTCCCGGCCTTTTCCGCGACCTTGCCAAGGCCGTGCTGGTCGCGATCGGCGCCATGTTCATCTACTCGATGGTTTGGGATCGTGAAATCGAGGGTGCGATAACAGCGCTGGGCATCGGCTCCGTCGTGATCGGCCTCGCCCTCCAAGAACCACTGGGAAACATCGTCTCGGGACTCAAGCTCCTGTTTGAGCGGCCGCTTGCGGTCGGTGACTGGGTTTCGGCGGATGGAGTGACAGGCCGGGTCATCGAGATCAACTGGCGATCCGTCCACATCGAAACGCCCACTCGGGAACTCCGCGTTATTCCGAATGTCTCGCTTTACAAGGGCGCGTTCAGCAACCTGTCGA
Organism: Planctomycetota bacterium; assembly: GCA_016873225.1. GTDB lineage: Bacteria > Planctomycetota > Planctomycetia > Gemmatales > Gemmataceae > REEB421. The sequence goes on from VGXS01000004.1 coordinate 37,847, forward strand.
GGCCCACTCCGCTGCGCGGTGATTCCATCGAGATCGGCTTCAGCTACGACGACCCGCCCAACCGCGTGAAGGAAGTGATGCTCGACATGCTGTCCGGCACGCCCGGGGTACTTTCAGATCCGCCACCCGCCGTTCGCACGATCAACTACGCCGACTTCTCCATCATTTACCGCATGGGGTTTTCCGTCGCCCGCCAGGAAGAACTCGCCGCGACCCGGGATCGCATCATGACCCGCCTCTGGTATGTCGCCAGAAGGGCCGGCCTGACCATTCCTTTCCCGATCCAGATGGAATACAGCCCCGGGGAAAACCCTGGGCAGCCCTCCCCTTCCCCTTCATCGATTCTGGCCCGTCATCCCCGATTCAAGCCAGCCCTGAACCCGGAACTACCAGACCGGCAACCATCTGTTGTCGACTATGCCAAGGGTGAACCGGTCCAGCGGCATGGCAGTCGGTTCGAGGGGTTCGCGCTTGTGCTGACAGGGGAAGCGCTGCTTTACGCGCGAAACCAGGATGGCCAGGATGTGCAAGTCGGCGCCATCGGTCCAGGGGAATGCTTTGGCGACCATGGGACCGCAGGTGCTCCAACCACGGACATTTCCATCATCGCGTCCACCGACTTGAGGGTGATGGTTTTCAACCCGGAGGACATTGGGAACTTGCTTCACAAGGCTCCCGCCCTTGCTGCGGAAATTGGCGACGCCATCGAGGCCCGCCGCCGCGCCTCCATCGCGGCCCGAAATGGTAGGTAGCAACTGCCTTGCCGATGGATGCCGCCCTCTCAGGGCCATCGATGATGTTTTGTGCCCAAAATGCTTGCCCGATGCGTCTTGAAGCGGCAACCGAGTCGCCACTTCGAGGCTGGCGCGCTGCCAAGAATGGGCCAGTACCGTGATCTCACATCCGAATCAAACAGGTGGGTGACCGCTTTTCATGGGCTTGCTGCCGGAGTGGGAAAAACGCCTGATCAAAACATAAAATACGGGAGTGAAGACAAGCCCGAAGAAGGTGACGCCAAGCATTCCGCTGAAGACGGTGACCCCGATCGCCCGGCGCATTTCCGCTCCCGCCCCTACCGACATCACCAGAGGCACGACCCCGAGGATGAACGCGGCTGAGGTCATCAGGATCGGTCGCAATCTCAGTCGCGCCGCGGCAATCACGGCCTCGGTAGCCGGGCTGCCCGCATCCTCCTGCTGCTTGGCGAACTCCACGATCAGGATCGCATTCTTGGCCGCCAGCCCGATGAGCACCACCAATCCGACTTGGACAAACAGGTTATTGTCGAGCGACCATGAGAGAATGCCGCCCAAGGCGGATAGCAGGCACATCGGCACGATCAGCAAAATGGCCGCTGGAAGTGTCCAGCTTTCGTACTGGGCGGCCAGCGCCAGGAAAACGAAGGCGACACCCAGCGGAAAGATGAACAGGTTGATTGGATCAGTCGATGCCATCTTCTGCTGGAGCGCCAATTCCGTCCACTCATGCCCGAACCCACCGGGTAGCGCCCTCTTCGCCAACTCCTCGATCGCGGCCATCGAATCGCCCGAGCTGAATCCCGGTCCCTGGATGGCGTTCAATTCCGCCGAAGGATAGAGGTTGTGCCTGTTCACGATGGCAGGTCCGGCCTCCTCGAACACCGTGACCAGGGTTCCGAGGGGAACCATGGCACCTGCCAAATTGCGGACCTGTAAAATACGAATATCCGCGGGAGTGAGCCTGAACCTCGCGTCTCCCTGGACATTCACCTGCCAATTTCTCCCGTAGAGGGTGATATCATTGACATAGCTGCCGCCCAGATAGGTCGAAAGGGCCGCGAAAATTCCGGACAAGGGCACGCCGGCCGTCTTGGCTTTTTCCCTGTCGATATCGAGGTGAACCTGGGGTTGTCCGGTTGAGAAGGTCGTAAACAGGCCCGCCAGCCTTGGATCGCCGGAGGCCTCGGATTCAAGGGCGCGAACAGCCTCTCCCAGCGACTCCAGGCCCGCACCCGATCGATCCTGAACCATGAGCTTGAGGCCGCCCGTGCTTCCGATCCCGTCCACGGGGGGCGCGTTCAGGACATAGTTCACGGAATCCAGTTCGGCATCCAGGGCCTGGCTCAGCCGCGCCATCGTGGCGGACGCGGAAAGTTCCGGATTTCTGACCCTCTCCTCGAACGGCTTGAGGACCACGAACATCGCGCCGCTGCTTGAAATGTTGGATCCGGAAAGAATGGAAAACCCCGGCAAGGCAAGCACATGATCCACAGCCTCATCCTGCCGGATGGCTTTTTCCATTCGCCTGATCGAACGATCGGTTCTTCCAAGGCTCGCGCCCTGGGGCAATTCCGTGGCGACAATCAGGTAACCTTTGTCCTGCGCCGGCACAAATCCGACCGGAGTCGTTGCAAAGCCGTATCCCGTGAGGGCCAAGAGTCCGACATAACCGACGGACATGACCAACACCCGCCTGACAAGGGCCCGCGCCACGACCTCATAACCAGCCGATGCGGATCCCATGAACAGGTCGAACCCATGAAAAACCATTTTCAGGAATCTGTTGAGAACCCCCGAAAGCGCGAAGCCGGCGAAGCCCGCCGCGAGCGCCCCGCCTGCCTTGCCAGCCAACGGCGGGATGGCATCGGGCAACGCGCCGGGGAGGAGGAACCAACCGCAAAAGACTCCGGCAAGGGGAAGCCCCCACGGCGGAAGGGGATCCTCCGAATGGCCGCTTCCATGAGGCTTCATGATCGAGGCGCAACGCGCGGGCGTCATTGTCAGGGCGTTGACGGCGGAAATCAGCGTTGAACCGGCGATGGTCAATGCGAATTGCCTGAAAAATTGGCCGCTGATTCCGGTCAGGAAAGCCGTGGGAACGAAAACCGCGGCCAGGACAATCGCTATCGCCAGGACAGCGCCAGCCGTCTCGTCCATGGCCAATCGCGCGGCCTCCTTGGGTTCATATCCCTTGGCGATCCACCTCTCGACATTTTCGATCACCACGATGGCGTCATCCACCACGATGCCGATCGCGAGCACCAGGCCGAACAGGGACAGGTTGTTCAGGCTGAAACCCAAAAGTCCCATCACCGCGAAAGTCCCGATCAGCGACACGGGAACCTCGATCATGGGAAGGATGGTGATTCGCCAATCCTTCAGGAACAGCAGAACCACCGCCAAGACAAGCACCACCGCCTCCACGAGCGTGTGGTAGACGACGGCGATCGATTCCTCGATGAAGACGGTCGTGTCGTAGACGATCTCGGCCCTCATTCCCGGTGGGAACACCATCGATTGCTCCCGGAGCAGTTCCCTGATCCCGCGGGCGGTATCCACGGCGTTTGAGCCGGGTTGCTGGTAAACGGCGACACAAACCGACTCGACTCCGTCGAGATAGCTGTTGACGGCATACGACTTCGCGCCAAGTTCCACCCCTTGGCTAGATGTCACGATTCCGCCGGATGGCATGATCAGTTCCCGCAGCGCGACCCGGCTTCCTCCAATATCCAACTGGATCGACCAGGGAGACCTGCGGGCGCTTCTCATCCTGAATTCGCGAGACTCGCCCGGTCCGACCAGATGCCCGGCGCGGTTGATCGCCTCGCGAACCTGCGTGGTGCCGGTTCCGGCCCTGGCCATCCTTTCGGGATCGAGACGGACTAGGTACTCCTGGTCGCGTACAAGATCCGCAAGGTAAACATTCTGGCCACGGGAACCCGTCTTGATGATGATCCTCTCGAAGTCCTCCTCGGTGCGCAGGCGGCCACGCGCGTTGATCGCCAGTTCAAAGGCGACCGAATCCGGAGCCGGCGGCTGTCCAAGCACTCCCGCCGCGACCTGGATGTTTTGCTCAGCGATCGCTGCGACCACATCCTCGGCGGTGATCGACCGCGAAGCCATCTTGTCGGGATCGAGCCAGACACGCATCGAGAATTCACGGCTGCCCAATGGTTCGACAGCCCCGACCCCGGGAAGCCTGGCGAGCATGTCATTAAGGCGGGTGGTGGCATAATTGCCGAGGAATAGAGTGTCGTAAAGAGGCTGGCCAGACTGCCTGTCGGTGTCGGAAACCAGGTTCACGCACAGCAGGATGCTTGGCGATCTCTTGCGGGTGTTCACTCCCTGGCGCCGGGCTTCCTCTGGCAGCCGGGATAGCGCCGCCGAAACCCGGTTTTGCACCAGCACCTGCGCCATGTCCAGGTTCGTTCCCGTCCTGAATGTCACATCAAGGCTCATCCGGCCGTCGTTTGTCGATCGGCTCGACATGTAGAGCATGTCCTCGACGCCATTGACTTCCTGTTCAATCGGCGCGGCGACTGTCTCAGCGACGGTCTTGGCGTTGGCCCCCGGAAAAGTCGCGGTCACCTGGACAACCGGCGGTGCCACCTCGGGGTACTGGGCCAGTGGCAGACGAACATAGGAAACAAGACCCAGCATCACCATGACGACGGAAATCACGGTCCCGAAAACGGGCCTGTCGATGAAAAAGCGGCTGATCATCGGTCGGACGCCTTTGCCGGCCTGTTAGCCCCCGGCATTTCCGTTTCGGTGGTCTCAACGGGCATGCCCGGTCTCAGGAATTGGATGCCCTTGACCACAATCAGGTCTTCCTTGGAAATTCCTTCAACGATGTCGCGAAGGCCCGGAGCAACCGATTCGCCGACTCGCACCTCAACCCTCTCGGCCTTTCCATTCTTGACGACCCAGACAAATCGCCGCCGCAAGTCGCTGAGCACGGCTTCCTCGTTCACCGCCAGGGCTCTGTAGGGAACATCGGTTTCGATTTTCACCCGGGCCCGCATTCCAGGAATGAACTGCCTTCGCTCCTTGCCAATCTGCGGATTCTTCACCACGCCGCGCACGGTGATGGTGCCCGTGGCTTGGTCGAACCGGTTTTCGATGAAGTCGATGACTCCCTTGTGCCTGTAATCACGCTCCTCCTCAAGGCGGAACAGGAAAGGCAATTCGCCGTCGGATTTGGTTTCACCCCGGGCCAAGCGCGCCCTGGCCCTTCTGTCGACGCGAAGATATGTCCGTTCATCAACGGTGAAATACAGGTGCGCGGGATCCTGGGTGACGACTGTGGTCAGGACATCCTCCTTGGTTTGCGAGACAAGGTTGCCCACAGTGAGTATCTTTCGGCTCACCCTGCCGGCAATCGGAGACCGTATTTGGGTGAAACCCAGGTCCAACTGGGCGCGCTCCCATTTGGCCGAGGCGCTGGTGACGGCCGACGCCGCGACTTTTTGGTTGCCCAACCTTATGTCAACCTCCTCGGGGCTCACGGCTGTCCTTGTTAGAAGAAGCCTTGCCCGGTTGTATTCCGCGTCTGCCAGTTTCAACTGGGCTTCCGCCGCCTTGACTTCGGCGGCCGCCGCGTCGACCGCCTTTTGGTAAGGACCGGGATCCACCTCGAACAGCAAATCACCCGCCTTGACCTCCTCGCCCTCGGGAAACGCGTCCTTGACCAGGTAGCCGCCCACCCTTGAACGAATTTCAACGGTTTGGGACGCCTCAAGCCTGCCGTTGAATTCGGTCGTGTCGGAGGCGTCGATGGATACCGGCCTTGCCACCTCGACCCGCCTTGTGACGGATGACGACGCTTCCGGCAACCTCCTGGAGCATCCGGGGGTTAGCGCCAACATGGCCCAAAGCAGGCAAGCGAGTTCTCTGTTCATGGATCGCCCCGCGGAATCAGCGAATGGTGCCACTAGCCAAGCCGATCACATGAGCGGCGGCCATGGAATTGCCAAATGTGACGAAATCCTTGAAAACCCAAACCACCTTCTTGTCCCGGGTCACCTCAAACAACTGGGGATTCTCCGGACCGGCGTGGCAATTGCCGACAATGATGTTTCCACTTGGAAGAATGTGGAGGGTGGTCACCCAAGCCAGCACGATGCCTGGCAGTTCCTTTTGCTCCAGCGACCACACGGTCTTGCCGGACCGGTCCACCTCGTAAACCCTGTTGCCGTTTCCGGCCGCAATGAATGTGGTTCCCTTGGGAGTCCGGAATGCGCCATAAACCTCGGTGCCATGACCTTCCGGGCCGTGGCCGTTGGAACGAGGACGCCCGGCCAGGTCAAGGGTATGGGTCCAGACAACCTCTCCCTTGGAGTCGTACTCCCGAACTTTCCCATCGCCCTCATGGCAGACAAGGTAGGTGCCATCAGCGGTTTTCCTGGCCAAGCGGGTATCGCGATGCGGATTGGGTTTCTCGACCTTCAACGCTATGGAACGAACAATTTTGCCTTCACGATCAACTTCGACGAGCCTTCGATTGCCGGATTCCGCCACCAAGGTGTTTCCGTCAGGCAACCGCTCAACCGCATGAATTTCCACATGCGAGTTGTTGCCCGTGACTTTCTCCGCCTTGTACGACCAGATTTCCTTGCCTTCATTGGTCCATTCGGCAATCCTGTCACGCGCCACCGGCAGCAGGACGCCGCCACCGGGAAGCAGTGTAATGTCGTGAACTTCGGCTCGAAGTGGCCTTTTCCAAGCGGGCTTGCCATCGACGCCAATCAGTGCCACCTGGCCTTTATCAGAAGCAAGCACCTGGTATCCAGCTTTTTCTGCCGTTAGAGCGCCTCGCGTTGTGAGGATGGTTGAGGCGGAAACAGCACAAAATGTCCGGCGAATCATGATGTTCCTCCGATATTGAAGCCGCTAATAGACCATTTCTTTGGTTTACGGAAGAAGGTGTCAATTGCCTTTCAACAATAAAAATTCATGAAAATATGGGGGCTTTGCGAAGAATAATCCCAAGATGGCGGTTGTGAACTTCGACTGGTTGAAACAATTGGCTCAGTATGCCTGCACCGATGGGATCGAATGTGCCGATTGACGGGATGACGAGGTCAGGAATCCAGAAAGGCAGCACTTGCCTGTCCAGGATGGAACTGGGCCCGGACCTCGATCCCGACGGATGCTCCAGTCCTTGTGCCGGGAGATTTTCCGGGGGGATAGATCCGGGATAGGTGAAAGGAGTCACCATGAAGCGTTTCGCTTTCCTTGCGCTTGCCCTCGCCCTTGTGGCCGGCAGCGCATCATCGGCCCAGGCAAGCTGGGCGCAACTCGGTTACAGCGGCTACCAGCCTTGGTGGAACATTTTTGCCAAGCGCTACAAGGGCCTCACCCCTGAAGAGGAGCGGCTGCAGAAGTTTTGGAGCGACTATTACAATGCCATGAAGAACTACTATGGCGCTCTCGATAATATCGATTGGGTAGCCTACTACAAAAACCACGGGTACCAGATTAACAGCTCCTGCTCAAACGGATATGGAGGCCGGGTCAACTACGCCCCCGTCTTCGTGAGTCCGACCCTGCAATGGGCCGTGCCAGGTGGCGCCATGAACGGCCCGCCAGCCAGCGGAGCCATGGGCTGCCCAACACCCGGCGGCATGGCCGCCGTCATGCCGGGAGCCGCCTATGGCGCGCCAGGCTACGGTGCCGCCTACGGCGCTCCAGGCAACTGATCTGATCTCCGAATCCACTTGCCGACACCCCGTTTGGCCGGTCCCAAAGGACCGGCCGATTTCATTTTGGCCCAACATTTCCAATCCTGCCGGGTCTGCCACCGACTTGGCATTCCATTTCTGGGCCACCAAATCCATCGAAGCCACATCGCCAAAGAAGGCAGGGTAGGTTTGAACCGATGGCGTCCGCTTGGATTGGTCGCCACGACACCCATGGATGAACCCACCATGCACGGCAGCGCGCGAAGTATGGCATTCGGCTTGGCTACCCTGATATTGCTATTAACGGGAACATGGGCCCAAGCCCAATATCCCTCACCCCGTCCGCCCTTTACCTACATTTATCCCAAAGCCCCGGACATGATGGGCCCAGGCTTTTTTGTCACCGCTCCTTGCGGGACCGTTTACGGCCCCAACTATTCAGTCGTCCCCTGCCATATGCCGTTTCAAGGAATGGTACCGGCCCCTTCTTGTGGCGTTGGATTTGGCTCCATCAATGGATTTCCCGGCGTTCCTTACAACCCGTTCGTGCGAAGCCCGCGGGACTTTTTCATGCTTTATTGACTCATGATCTAATTCAATCTCTTGCACCAGGAGAGTTGCGGGTTTGCGCCCGCAACTCTTTTTTGTGATGACTTGAACCAATTCATCCAATTTTCTTGAAATGTAAGCTAAGTTTGAAATGTTAGACCGGTAAATTCTGCATTATTGTACATTTCGTCAAACATGAAACTGGATTGTCAGGAAGGCAAGGAAATGGCCAGGACAGAATCGTCGGAAATCACCGCCGACGCCTTTCTGCGCCACATTCGCGATTACAGGATCATCCCCGAATCGTCCCTGAACCGGGCATTGGCCAACGCCCCAAGCGGAGCCACCGCCAAAGCCTTGGCGACCCACCTCCTCGATTCCAAGCTCCTGACTCGTTTTCAGGGGGCCCGTCTGCTTCAAGGGCAAGGACCAAGCTTGCGCCTTGGCCAATATTTGTTGCTTGAGGAAATTGGCAAGGGCGGAATGGGGCGTGTGTTCCGGGCCGAGCATTCCACCATGGGTCGGGTTGTGGCGCTCAAGATCCTTTCATCCGACCTCGTCAATTCCCCCCGTGCCAAGGAATTTTTCTTTAGGGAGAGGAGGGCCGCCAGCCAGCTAACCCATCCCAACATTGTCACGGCCTTCGACGCCAATGAAGTGGCTGGGGCCCATTTCCTGGTCATGGAAATGGTGGAGGGCCCCAACCTTGAAAAGCTTGTCAGGGAACGCGGGCCGTTGCCCTATCAGGTGGCCTGCGAATATGTCCGCCAGGTTGCCACCGGGCTCGACCATGCCTTTGAACAAGGGATGGTTCACCGGGATATCAAGCCCAGCAATATTCTGCTGAAGTCGGAGACCGAACCGGGAAAAGCCGGCCTTGTCAAAATCAGCGACTTCGGCCTCGCTCGACTGGCCCCTATCAGGGCGGAAAACGCCGGATCGAACCATGGCACAATCATGGTCGACGAAAACACCATTATCGGCACACCTGACTACCTCGCCCCCGAGCAGGCCAAAAGCCTTCATCAGGCGGACATCCGTTCTGACATTTACAGCCTTGGTTGCACACTCTTCTATCTAGTCACTGGCAGGGTCCCGTACCCCGGGACCAAGGGCCTGGAAAAAATCATCAAGCACTCAACGGATGCGATACCCAAGCCCTCGTCCCTTGTTCCTGGAATTCCGCCCGAAGTGGACGCCCTCGTTGCCAAGATGATGGCCAAGGACCCCGCGGCGCGGTTCCAGAATCCCAAGGAAGCAGCCATCGCCATCACCTCGGCCATGGGTGTGGAGGATGCGACCTCAGTTCCCGTGGCTTTGGCCATACCTCAGGTCGAGGCCAACCCGTTCGAGGCGTTCCAATCCACCTGGAACGAGGCGATCGTCACGCCATTTGAAGACAAGCCGTCAACAACCCCATCCCGTGCACCCAAGGGACCTGTCCCCAAGGCCGTCTTCACTCATGGTCAGGCGCTGGCAATAGCCATCGTGGCGTTGGCGATGGTCGCCTCGGCCATGGTGTTCGCCCTGCGGTACCTTGTCGGCTAACCACCCAAAGCCTTCAACAGCGCGCTCGCCACGGCGCGAGGATTCTCGCTAGCCGCAAGGCATGCGGAAACCGCCACGCGAACGGCCCCCGCCTCCGCAACCTCAACGATGTTTTCCGCACTGATCCCACCCAAGGCAAACCATGGAAGTTGGTTTGTCGAGGCGACTTGCCTCACATAATCCAATCCTGGAAACATGGAAAAGTCCTTGGTTCCCGAGGGAAAAACCGGACCAACACCGGCATAGTCGGCCTTGTCGGCAACCGCGATGTTCCATTGGCCAATCGAGTGCGTGCTTGTTCCAACAACAATTCCATTACCCGCGACCCCGCGGGCTTGCGACACGGCCAAGTCGTCCTGACCGACATGTACCCCGTCCGCCCCGCAGAGCATGGCCATGTCTGGACGATCATTGACGACAAGCAATGCTCCCGAGGCCTCTGTCCACATCCTCAATAATTCCAATATCGAAAGCCACGACTTGTCCGAAATCGACTTCTCCCTGGACTGAATAATCCCGACGCCCCCGGCCATCGCCTCCTTGACAGCACGCTCCAGGCCAAGCACGCACGACCTTGCCGAAACAAGAAAATAAACCCTTGTCCTAGCGAGCTTTAAGAACTTATCATCCCTAAATGATTCAATGTTTCCGCCATGCCCCTCCAAATCGATTCCGGGCACGGTCAGGATCTTTCCCAGTTGTGGGCTTACCATCGCCGCTAACTGATCCAAAACCAATCCGTGGGCACAGAGTTCCTGCGCAAGCCCGGAATGCAGTCTCAATAAGGCCAAAAGAACAAATTCTGTCGTGAGTTCGCCCTCATGAAAGGAATCTCGGGCCAAGCAACCCGCAAGGCGGACGACCGCCCTCAATTCAGCGCATAGCTCGGCTACCTGAAATGACTCATTGTGAGGTGTGACTATCGTTGGCTGGCCGGGTTGACATGCCAGGTCATTGAATCCCGCATTCCGGGCAGCCGATGAGGCGGCGCCTTCAGGGTCTCGAAGCAGAGAAGTCAGGAGCGCTCGGTGGGGTTCCGTTTCACCGCGACACGCATTGGCTTCGCACAAGGCTCGAAGAAGGGCGGGAGAACAATCGATCCGCATTTCCCGACGCTCCTTCTCGGCACCCCCGGCAAAACCGATCAGCCCAACACCCGGTCTTCACATTTCAGCAGAAGTTTCTCAATCCCTTGCATTGATGGTAGCGCTCCTTGTCGATGCTGAATGGGATCACGGCAGGAAGCCCAAGTCAGCCAGCCAGCCTCCAATTCTCCGGGAGTGACATGCCATGCCGAGGGGATCCCGAGACCTCCTCCGAATGATCGGCCAATCCGCCATTGCCCTGAGCCTGATGGGATTGCGTTGCGAATTCCTGGCAGCCCAGGAAGCCAAGGCCACCAAGGAATCCGGCCAAGTTCTGGACTTGGAGGCCTGCCTTTCCATGGCCATGGATAAGCAAGCCAGCATTCGCGCGGCGCGAGCCACGCTGCATGCCAACATGGCGAAGTCTGATGCTCTTGAACGGAGCGGCCGGCTGGGCGCGATCCTTTCAAGCGACCTGAAGGTGCGCCGCCAGCAGGTGCTCCATGGAATTCAAGCCGCCAGGCTGGCGGTCGAGAAGGCAGAACATGAGACCCGCCAGGCCGTAACCTTCACCTACCTCATGGCAGTCTATGCCAAACAGCAAAGGCGGGAACTCAGCGCGATCCTTACCAACCTCAAGCAACTTCGCGAAGGCGCCAGCAGGTTGGTGGAACGGTTCCCCGGGCAACTTGAATTGGTCGACATCGCCAACAATGCCTCCGCAAGCAAGGTTCCAGAAGCCGAAAACGGTTATGAACAAGCCTTGTCAGCGCTTCGCGAGGCTATCGGGACCAGTGACAGGTTAACGCCAGTCAATGATGTGATTCCGGAAGGCAAATGCTCCATTTCCAATCAGGATGAAGCCATTGCAATGGCTGTGGCCAACCGGCCGGAAATCGGCCAAGCGGAACTAGCCGCCGTCATCTTTGCCCTGGAAATCGAAGCCCAGTGCCGGATGCGCTTCACCATGGCGGGCAGAACCCTCGCCTCTGGTTCAGACCTCCATTCCATCCTTGTTCCGCTAGGCCAATTTGACGAGAAATACCAGCCAGGGGCGATTGCCCCGGAAATGCCTTCGGTCATCCCGGGCAACCGCAGGGACCGCGTGAACCAAGCTGAGATCCTCGCTTCCCGAGCGACGATCGTTCGCGAAAAAGTCCAAGCTCTTGTTGAATTGGAGGCCGGCAACGCGTGGCTTAGGTACAAGCAAAACGCCGACAAGCTTCCCGTACTGGAAAAGGCCATTAAGGTTGCGCACAAGCGCAGCGAGGACCTCAAGGAAGACTTGGGGGGAGACAACAAGGTTTCCCCAAGGGATGTCCTTGAATCTGGCCTGATCGAGACCACCCTGAAGCAGCAATCAATCGAGGCGAAGCTGGGCGCCATCCAGGCCTTGGCCACCCTTGAGCGGGCGACGGGTGGGGCGTTCAAGCTTGATTTGGAATGGAAGCCGGTCGCCCCTGGCTCCAAGTCCAACTGATTATCTGGATTTCCCCAAATTCTTTTGGTACCCCACACCACGGAGTGACAGCACCATGCGGTTTTTGGCCAGAACTGCGGCGGCATTCTCGATCCTAGCGATCGCTTCGTTGTTTGTTTCGGGAGGCGCCCAAGCCGCCAAGCCCGAGGAAAAGCTGAAAGTCGGCATCACCAAGAATTTCTTCCAGAACTTTTCAGAAACCATAGCCAAGTTGGTCATGCAACCGTTCCCTGAAGTCGTGAAAGCGCAAACTGGCCTGCCCGGCGAGATCGCCATGTCCCCCGACTCGACTGAACTTTGCGAGAGAATGAAAAAAGGGGAAGCCCACCTCGGAGTGTTTCAGGGTCATGAGTTTTTCTGGGCTTCCCGGAAATACCCGGAACTCAAGCCACTCATGCTGGCCGTGAATGAGAAAACCCCGCTCAAGGCTTATTTGATCGTGCGCAAGGCTGATTCAGAAAAGCCGATTTCAGACATGGCTGGCAAGACTCTGGCCATCCCCACCCAAACACGCCCGTTCGCAAGGCTTTGGGTTGAAAGGCGTGGTGTTTTGCCAGGTAAAGCGCTGCATGAGCATTACGCCAAGGTTTTTCCCATCGGTGACAGCGAGGAAGCGCTGGATAATGTCAGGGATGGGTCGCTGGATCTTGTTCTCGTCGAGAAGGCTTCATGGGATCGTTACAAGAGAATCAAGCCATCATCCATTGAATCGCTTTCACCCATCATCGAATCGGAAACCTTCCCGAGCACCGTGATTGCCTACTTCCCCAAATCTGTGCAAAATTCCTATGTAGACAGGTTTAAGAAAGGCATGATGACCGCCGACCAGAACCCGGGCAGCGCCCGCCTTCTCCAGCTTGTCAAAATTTCTAGTTTTCAGCCCGTACCCGACGATTTCATGAAAGAAGGCGAAAGCCTCATTCAGGCCTATCCTCCAGCCAATCCCAGGTAACTCCATCCGGATTTGGATCTTCGTGAGGGCGTGGCGTATGCCACGCCTTCTCCGTTTCCGTGCCGGTCATTCCAAAGCTTGCTACAATCCCACCCGTCCGAAACCGGGAGGAATCTGAGTTGGAAAACATCCAGCCCGCATCGCTTCATGAGCAGACACGCGAACGGTATTTGATTTATGCGATGTCGGTCATCACCTCCCGGGCCCTACCCGATGTGCGGGATGGTCTCAAACCGGTCCAAAGGCGACTTCTCTACACGATGTACAACGACCTCCGCCTCACCTTTGACGGCAGGCCGAGAAAATGCGCCAAGATCGTTGGCGATGTCACCGGCAACTACCACCCGCATGGGACATCGGCGGCCTACGAGGCGCTTGTGCGGATGGCGCAGGACTGGGTGCTGCGTGTCCCGTTGGTTCAGGGACAGGGCAACTTCGGTTCCGTGGATGGGGATCCCCCCGCCGCGGAGCGGTACACCGAGGCCAAGTTGAGCGCCGCATCCGAGCGGCTCATGGACGAGTTGCGGCAGCGCACCGTCGAGATGCGCCCCAACTACGACAATACCCGCGAGGAACCGGTCGTACTCCCGGCCCAATTTCCAAACCTTCTGGTCAATGGGTCCTCGGGCATCGCGGTCGGGCTCGCCACCAACATCCCGCCCCACAACCTTGGGGATGTCATCAAGGCTTGCGTTCACCTCATTGAAGAACCGGAGGCCACTGTGGCCCAGTTGCTCGACAAGCTCAAGGGACCTGATTTCCCCTTGGGGGGCAGGGTTCTCGCCGAGCGATCGGAACTCCGGCGAATCTACGAGGAAGGGTCCGGGTCCATCCGGATCCGGGGCGAATACAAGGTTGAGGATTCGGGCCGCAAGCCGCAGATCGTTGTCACATCGATCCCGTATGGCGTTGACAAGGGCAAGCTCGAGGCGGACATCGGTGCCATCATCGAGGACAAAAAACTCCCCAACCTCCTCAACATTGTCAATGAATCCAATGAAAAGGACGGCCTGCGCGTCGCCCTTGAGATCAAGCAGGGTGCTGATCCCGAATTGATCATGGCCTATCTTTTCAAGCACACGGCCCTTGAAGACACCTTCAGCTACAACATGACCTGTCTTGTTCCGGTGGAGGGCGATCCTTCACGAACCCGACCCGAGCGCCTGGGCCTCAAATCGATTCTCCGGCATTTCCTCGACTTTCGTCTGTCGACGGTTCGCAGGAGATTCGAATTCGAATTGGAGCAATTGCGCAGGCGGATCCATATCCTCGAGGGCTTCAAGGTCATTTTCGACGCCCTCGACAGGGCCATCAGGCTGATTCGCGAAAGCCAGGGAAAGGCCGATGCCGCGGAAAAGCTCATGCGGGCCTTCGGCCTCGATCAGGTGCAGGCCGATGCCATCCTTGAAGCCGCCATTTACAGGATCGCGCAGCTTGAAATCCGCAAGATCATGGACGAGTTGCGTGAAAAAACAGAGGAGGCGCGCCGGATAGAGCGAATCCTCGCCTCGGAGGCCCGCCTTTGGGGTGTTGTGCGCAAGGAACTCGAGGCTCTTGCCGAGCCCGACCCCAAGACGAAAAACAGCATCGTGGATCGCAGGCGCACCCGCCTCGGAGCCGATGAGGACGCCATCGAGTTCGATCCGGAAGCCTATATCACCCGTGAAAACACCCATGTGGTCCTCACCCGCGACGGTTGGATCAAGCGGGTGGGACGACTGGCGTCGATTGAGACGACACGGGTCCGGGAAGGCGATGCCGTGGTCGCGGTGGCGCCGGGGGCCACGCTCGACCATGTGGTGTTCATATCCGATGACGGAACCGCCTACACCCAGCGAATCAACGATGTTCCACCCAGTTCCGGTTATGGCGAACCCGTCGCGAAGTTTTTCCGGCTGACCGATCAGGCCAAGGTGATCACGGCCCTATCAACCGACCCACGCTTTGTCGGCCAGGGCGAAGGCGAGTCTGGACCGTTGCTGCTGGTGGTGAGTTCGGCCGGGATGGTCCTGCGAACCCCCCTGGATTTCTTCGCGCAGCCCAGCACCAAGGCCGGCCGTCGCTGCATCCGCCTGGGTGAAGGCGAGAAGGTCGTGCATGCAGCAGTCGTTCGGGGCGGGGAATCGTTGTTCATGGCCGCCGACTCCGGCCATGTGATCCACTTCGAAGCCGACGAGATACCCATCCTGGCGGGCGCCGGCAGGGGAGTGATCGGCATGCGGCTTGAGGAGGGCGCCCGCTGCCTGGGAGCCCAGGTGATGCGCTCCGCCTCGGAGAAATTCGTGGTGGAAACGCCGGGTGGACGGGTGCATGAAATGACCAGCAGGACCGGCCGGGTCGGACGCGGCGGCAAGGGAACGGAACTTGTCAAGCGGGCCGGACTCGAGAAGGTCGTGCCGGCATCACCCTCACCCGTGAACTGGGACGAGGTTGAGCAGGGGAAACTCTTCGACTCCCCAGCCGAGGCTCCAAGGCCCTCACGCGGGCAAGGCAAGCTTTTTGGCGAGGATGGCGATCGCTGACAGGGACGGCACGAACATGAGCACGGAAACGCGTTATTCAGCCAAGGACATCACGGTCCTTGAAGGCCTTGAACCGGTCAGGAAACGACCGTCGATGTATATCGGCGGCACCGATGTCAAGGGCCTTCATCACATGGTTTGGGAAATCGTCGACAATGCCGTTGACGAGTACCTCAATGGCCATGCCACGATGGTGACCGTCACCCTCCATAAGGGCTGCGCCTCGGTGACCGTGTCCGACAACGGCCGAGGCATTCCGGTCGACCTGCATCCCAAGCACAAGAAGCCCGCCTTGGAACTCATCCTCACCACGCTTCACTCCGGCGCCAAGTTTGGTGAAGGCGACAACTACATCCACTCGGGCGGATTGCACGGCGTGGGTTCATCGGTGGTGAACGCCCTTTCCCGCAAGCTCGTCGCGACAATCAGGCGTGACGGGGGTGAATGGCGCCAGGAATTCAAGCAGGGAAAAACCGCGAGTGAGCTCGTCAAGCTTGGCCCGTCCCGCCTTCATGGAACCACAATCCAGTTCGAACCCGACCCCGCCATATTCCCCAAGACCAGCCTCGACTCGAAAACAATTCGCTCCCACCTCGAGGACATGTCCTACATCCATGCGGGGCTCCAGATCCGCTTCAAGAATGAGGATGCCGGCACCGAGGAGGATCTTTCCCATCCGGGCGGGATCCCCGAATTCCTGAACCGCCTGGTCACTGAAAGCGGCAAGCCGAAAGCCTGCGAGCAGTCGTTCACTTTCAGCAGGGAGGGCGGCGAAAGACTGGAAGCCGCCCTGGTTTGGACCGAGGCCACCGAGGAATCGGTTCGCTCCTATGTCAACGGCATCCGCACATCGGCGGGCGGCACCCACGAGGCTGGACTCAAGTCCGCCGTGGTCAAGGCGATCCGTGATTACATGGAAACCCATGACATCAGGATCAAGGGACTCACGATCGCGGCCGAGGACATCCGCGAGGGATTGGTTGCCGTCTTGTCGGTCTTCGTTCGGGAGCCGATGTTCCAGGGCCAAACCAAGGAAAAACTCAACAACCCTGAGATGACGGCCGCGGTGGAGGGATCGGTGCGGCCCGCGCTCGAGGCATGGCTCAACTCAAGCAAGACGGCCGCGGACGCGATCATCGGTCGAATCGTTTTGGCGGCGAGGGCCCGTCAGGCCAGCCGGGAGGCCGTCTCCGAGGTCACTAGAAAATCCGCGACAACGCGACGACTGAATCTTCCTGGAAAGCTTGCCGACTGCAAGTCGACCGTGATGGATGAGACCGAGTTGTTCATCGTCGAGGGAGATGGCGCTGGCGGCAGCGCCAAGCAGGGGCGCAACAACCGCTTTCAAGCCGTTCTTCCTTTACGCGGCAAGATCCTCAACTCCGAGGGCCTCACGACTGAAAAGGCACTGGCCAACCAGGAGCTCAAGGACCTCGTGCTGGCGCTGGGAACCGGGGCCGGGCCACGGTTCAACATTGCCGGGTTGCGCTACGGGAAGCTCATCCTCCTTATGGACGCCGATGCCGACGGCTATCACATTTCAACACTCCTGCTCGCGTTCCTCTTCCGCAACATGCAGGGTCTCATCGACGCCGGGCGGGTTTATATCGCCCTCCCCCCCCTGTACCGGATTGATGTCGGCAAGGAAACCCACTGGGCCAAGGACGACAACCACAAGGCGGAAATCCTCGCCTCCTTGCGGGCCAACGCCAAGTTCGAGGTATCGCGATTCAAGGGCCTCGGTGAAATGGATGCATCGGTTTTGGCGGCAACCACTCTCGATCCCCGCCACCGAACCCTTCTAAGGGTGCGGGTCGACTCGATTCTCGACACCGACAGGGCCTTCGTTGACCTGCTTGGCAAGGATCCAGCCATGAGATACCAGTTCATCATGGAGGAGGCCGCGAGGGCGTCCGCCGAGGCCCTCGATGTGTGATTCTCCCAAGCGGCTCACTCCGGGTCGATTGATTCCCGCTTGACGGGGTCCCCCGGATGGGTCCGGACATACCAAAGGATTTGTCTGGCCAAGCCATGGAGCAGCTTGATGTCCCGCTCCTGCGGGCCCATGCGCGAAATGAGGTGCCTCACCCCGTGCATGAGTGTCTCCTGCTTGTCCCCGAACAGGTAACCCACCGCCTCCAGGGCTTGTCGCAGATGCCTGAACAGTTGGTCCTGCGACTCGAATGTGGCCGGTTCCGGGGCCGGCCTTGGCACCTTCGAAATCCAAGCCAGCCTCATCTCATAGCAGCAAATGGCAACCGCCTGGGCGAGGTTGATCGAGGGGTAGGCATGATTGGCGGGAATCTTGACGAGATGGTGACATAAGGCCACATCCTCGGTGGTGAGGCCGCTGGGTTCGGGACCGAACACCAGGGCAACAGGTCTTTCCATGGTGCCAATCTCGGCCAAGCTGGGGATTATTTCCCGCGGAAATCCTTTCTTGATTTCCCGAACAGGTCCAGCGACACGCGCCGCCGTGGCGGCCGCTTGCGAGCAGCCAGTCAAGGCCTCGGCCAGTGTGCCGACCACCTTGGCGCCATCAAGCACCTCGCCGGCATGCACCGCCATTCTCACCGCTTGTGTGTCGTCGCGCCGGGCGATGGGTCGGACCAGCCAAAGGTCGGAAAGTCCCATGTTGCGCATGACGCGCGCCACCGACCCGAGATTGCCTGGGTAGTGAGTCTCAACCAGGACCACCCGGCAGGGAATCGGGCCAAGTCGTGGCGATTCCTCCTCCTCGCTCATGAACCTCCACCCCCGTCGCGCCGAACCGCCAATTGCTTGACGGCTTGCAGGTCGAGTTTGCCGCTGCCCAATACCGGAATCTCATCCACGGCATGGCAATCCTTTTCGGATGGCACCCAAAGGGGCGGCACTCCCCGCGCGGAAAGTTTCTTCAGCCAACCTCGAATGTCGATCCCATGCTCCTCAAGCAGGGGCCTCAGGTAGAGCACCACCACCTTCTCACCTCGTGCAGGGTCTGGAACGCAGGTGACGGCGCATATCCGGTCGTTGCTTGGCAATTCATCGTGAAGCATTTGCTCGACCTTCTCGAGGGGCACCATCTCACCACCCGACTTCGCGAATCGTGACAGTCGGCCCGTGATCACCAGGTGCCCCCTTCCGTCCAAATATCCAACATCACCGGTCCTGTAATAGCTGTTACTGATCACTTCGGCGCTTTTTTGGGGCTGCCCGTGATAGCCACGCATCACATTCGCGCCAGCGATGTGAATCATTCCGGCTTCCCCGGGTGGCATCGGTTCTCCCGTGTCCGGATCGAGGATCAGGGCATGGCATCCGGTCACCATTCTTCCAACGCTGCCCGGCTGGTCCCTCCAAAGCGTCTTGCCGTCGGGCAGCACCCGGTCCGGCAGGTTGATGTTCGTCACCGGGGCGAGTTCCGTGCATCCGTACCCCTCAATCGGAAGGACTCCGAAGCGCCCGTGGAATTCGCGGGCCAGCGATGGCGGCAACTTCTCCGCGCCACAAACCAGGAATCGAATGCTGGAAAAATCACTCTTCTCAGACCTTTTAAGGCAAAAACGCAGGAATGTGGCCGTCGAGAGCATGATTGTCGACCGATGTCGACGGCACAGCGCCCCGATTTCCCGCCCCTGCCTGGGGTCTGGGTAGTAGGCCACGGAAATTCCCTGGGTGAGCGGCGCCCACAAGGTGACCGTATACCCGAAGCTGTGGAAGAAGGGCAGGATGCCAAGAATCCGGTCCTTAGGAAAAATATCTCCGAATGTCACGAGGGACTGGATGTTGGCCACGATGTTCCCGTTGGTCAGCTCAACCCCCTTGGGTGCCCCGGTGGATCCGCTGGAAAAGACGATCGTCGCCAGGTCACCCGGACCGCGCCTGTCACAACCCAGCCACGCCTCCAGCATTCCCAGAGGCATGGCCAGCGCGCGGGCATAAGCCCTGACCTTGGCCCACCCGCTGGCTTTGCCCACCGTATCCTCAAGGATCAACAGCCTGCGGCCCCCTCCCGGGGTAAACGGTAGCTTCGAAAGGAACCGGCGGGCCGTCACGATGGTGCGCACAGTCGTCTGGTCAAGGCAGGCATCATTGACCGACTGGCTGGCCGTGTAGTTCAGGTTGATGGCCACCCGCCCGAGCAGTCCAACCGCGGCATTGACAAGCGCGGCACCCGTGCCGGTGGGAAGCCAGACTCCCACCATGTCCTCTCCCGGCATTTCCCTTTTGAAAAATTCGGCCATGAGCAGGGATGCCGCTAGCGCCCTGCCGAAGGTCATCTCTCCGGACGCCACGGCGCCGTCGAGCAGGCAAGGATGACTCCATCTCTTTCGCGCGACACGCAGGAAAAGCCTGGCGGGAGTCTGGTTATGGCTTCCGCGCGCGATGGCGGCGTCGGTTGAGAGCCGGTCAAGCCTGTCCCTGACGGCCCGGCCGTCGGCCATTGAGCAGGCCATGGAATCGCCAAACAAAATGTCGGCGCGCTTTTCATGAAGCTGGGTTGCCCTTGGAACCCATGCACCGGGACCACCTTCCTGATCATGCCCCCAGTGCGGAAAAAAGGCCACCGGAAGCACCGGTAAGTTGAATCCCGTGACTACCGCCGAAAGCCAACGGCCTAACGGCCAAGCGTCGCCATTCGAATCGATCAGGTCTTCCGAGGCCACGGCGACCGCCAGTCCCCCGGACAGAAGGTGGCGCACCTTGGCGGTCCAGGCCTCAATCGAAAGGCCCAATCCTTCCTCGGAAGCCGAACACCAAGTCAGGGAACGCTTGCAGCAGGCTTCGACCAGCACTCTTTCCTTGGGACTGACCCGTTCCACAACCATCAGCAGGCCGCCGGTTTGGGGAACCCTTTCGGCACCGCGATGGTGCAGGCGGGTGTCACCCCAATGGAGTTTCCGCCATCCATGTGCTTCCATTGAGGTTTTCCCCGTTCCGGCTCATCAGGCCCGCGGAATCATCTCGCGCGGCGCGAATTATCAGGTTAGAGTTAGGGAACCACACCTGCTTCGGTGATGAAACGCCAAAACTGCCGGTTACCGGATCGAATCAGTCAATCCCGGAGTTCCACCATGGTTCGCTTCCTGATGGTAGTTTCTTTGCTGCTATCCTCCTGCCTGCCAGCATGGTCACAGCAGGGTGGGCGGGACAACTCTCCCGTCAGCTTCATCCGAGATGTCGCGCCCATTTTCAAGGAAAACTGTTTCGGCTGCCACGGGGCCAAGAACCCCAAGGGCAAGCTGGACATGACCAAGATCGAAGCACTCAGAAAAGGCGGCACCAAGGACGATCCGATCGTTCCCGGAAAACCCGACGAAAGCCACCTGGTCGATGTTCTGAAGGCTTCGGATGCGAGCCGTATGCCTCCCCGGGAAACAGGCGATGCCCTTCCAGCCGCAAAAATCGCCGTGATTGAACGCTGGATTTCCCAAGGTGCCAAGATCGACTCCGAATTGACCCCATCAACGGACATCGTCAAGGAATTGCGCAGGCGCTGGACACCTCCGGCCCCCTTGGAAAAGTATTCCTATCCGGTGCAAATGACGGCCTTGGCCTTTTCGCCTGACGGCAAGTCACTCGTCGCCAGCGGCCACCATGAACTCACCATCTGGGACACTGAGAGTGGTAAACTCACCGGCAGGCTGAAAACCCGTTCCCGCCGGGCCATGGCCCTCACTTTCCTTCCCGACGGAATGTTGGTCGCCGGAGGAGGCAGGCCTGGGGAAGAAGGTGATGTTTCCGTTTACAACCTCAAGGCCGCGCCGGCCAAAACCATCGACGGCGTGGCGTGGTTTGACGGAGTCTCCGACGCCAAGGTGCTTGTGCGAAGGCTTCTGGAAACCGATGACGAGGTTCAATGCCTCGCGCTTTCCACCGATGGCAAGTCCCTGGCCGCCGGAGGTTGCGACCGCATGATTCATCTGTGGGATCTTTCCCCGGGCATTGCTGGCGCCAAGTTGCTTCAAAGCATCGAGAATCACGCTGATTGGGTTTTTGGAGTGGCGTTTTCCGCCGATGGCAAGCGATTGGCCAGCGCCAGTCGTGACAAGACCGCCAAGTTGTGGGATATCACCGCAAAGGAATCGCTTCTTACTTTCCCTGATCACCAAAACCCTGTCTTCGGTGTTGCCCTCAAGTCGGATGGCAAGCTCGGCTACAGCGCCGGGGAGGATCGTCAGATCAGGTCTTGGACCATTACCACCGACCAAGGCGCCAAGCAGGCCAAGACCATGGCCGGTCACAACGGCCCCATCCTCAAGTTGATTCAGCATTCCAAGAATCCGTGGTTGATTACCGCCTCCGCGGACAATTCTGTCCGCCTCTGGAATGCCGACACCGCCGCGGTGATGAAAACCATGGCTGGACATACGGATCATGTTCTTTCGATCGCCGTCAGCCCGGAAGGCTCGACACTGGCTTCGGGTTCCTACAACGGTGAGATTCGCCTTTGGAAAATCCCTGATGGAACAGCCATCAGGGATTTCTCCGGCTCCCCCGGCCAGCAGTTGGCTTCAACGACCACACCCGCTCCAAAGAAATGACGAGGGTGCCGGCAAGGCCAAGCCTCCGGCCTTACCTGACCGCCGATTCCGAAACCAACCGACCGGGATTTTTCCTGGTCAGGGACAATCTTAGGCTCAGCAAGGCCGTTTTGAGGCTCTCATCGTTCGATATTGAATGCGTCAAGCTATTCGATGGTTCACACAGCATCCCCGACATTATTGGCCGTATGGAAAAGCGCTTGGGTAAAGGCTCCATTCCATCCGGCCGAATTGAGATGCTCGCGGAGGCCATGGAACAGTCCCTATTCCTTGATACCGATGCATGGCGCGCCGCCGCCGGATCTCCTGTCCGTCCTCCCTCTTGCATTGGATGCTACGAGGCGGATCCCAAGGCTCTCAAGGAACAAATGCGGGATCAATTCCTGAGGGATGGAGGGCCGGGCGCCCCTGAACGCGAGGCCGCCGACCATCGCATGGATGCCATTCTTGTCCCTCATATCGACTACAACAGGGGTGGATTCAACTTTGCCCATGGATTCAAGAGCCTGTTTGAACAATCCAACGCAAGGCTATTTGTCATTGTTGGCACATCCCATTACAGTCCCAGGCTGTTCACCCTGACACGAAAGGCCTTTGAGACACCCCTGGGTATCGTTCCAACGGATGGCGCGTTCATCGGAAGGATCGAGGAATACTACGGACCCGGGCTTTTTGAGGACGAACTCCTCGGCCACCTGCCCGAACATTCGATCGAGCTTGAGGTGGTTTTTCTCCAGCATATCCTCGGCCCTTCGCGTCCGTTCAGGATCGTGCCGCTAGTTGTTGGCTCTTTTGAAGCCCTTCTGGGTGGGCGGGGCAAATTATCGCTGGAAGCCTCGATTGGCAAAATGGCCGCCGCGATTCGGTACGCGGAGGCGGCGGCGGGCGAACCGGTTTTCTTCATCATCAGTGGCGACCTCGCGCACATCGGACCCAAGTTTGGTGACACGCAACCCGCAGCAAACGCCATGCTTGCCAGCAGTCGGGAGCAGGATGGGCGCCTGCTTGAAAGAGTCGCTTCTGGCGACATGAACGGCTACACGGCAATCCTGGCCGCGGAACAAGACTCCCGTCGCATTTGCGGATTTCCTCCGACCCATCTGACCCTTTCCACTTTGGGCCCCTGCTCGGGCCGCCTGCTTCGCTACGACCAATTCGTTCACCCCCGCGGCCATGAAAGCGTCAGCTTCGCATCGGTTTCATTCAACAGGCATGGCACCAACGCATGAACGCGGAAATTCACTGCCAATGCGACTCGGGTTGCCTGCCAGGCCAATGCGTCGTTGCCGCGGCAAGGTCCGGAATGAGGCTGGATTTCAGAGAGGCAACGACGGCGTTTGAGCGCGAGGCCGTTCAAAAATCGTACTCTGGTCCCCGATTTTCCTCCCGCTATTTTTCATGGGGAGATGGGCCGCCCGTTATCCTTGGACATGGCCTGTCAGACCGGTCCGATTCGTTTATTCCCCTGGCCTATTTGCTCAAGAACCGCTTTCAGTGCGTTGGCTGGGACCTTCCAGGCACCCATGCCCCCGCCCGTGAACCCTTGCCCTGGATCAGGCACAAGCATCTTTCGGATCATCTGCTGGCCTTGTGCGACCGCCTTCGGCTGGCAAAACCCGTTATCGCCGGGGCTTCGTTTGGATCAACGGTGGCCTTGCGAACGCTGGCAATGGCCCCGGGCCGGTTTTCCGGCGGAGTGCTCCAGGGAGGATTCGCGTTTCGACCGCTGAACCATGTCCAACGCCATCTTGTCCGTCTGGCCCGGTTCGCGCGCGGAAGGATCATGGGCCAAATGCCGAAATACCGCGAGTTCCTGCATCGCGCCAACGGTGCCGAATTCGCCATGCATGACTCCCGCCGATGGGAGCACCTCGTGGCCTGCGCCGGCGCAACGCCTGTTCGAACCGTTTGCCACCAGGCCCTCTTGCTCGACAAGGCCGACCTTCGGGCCTTGCTTAAGCGAATCACCGTGCCAATGCTTGTTGTTTGCGGTTCCAACGACAAGGTGGTTGATCATCGTTGCGCGCAAGACCTCATGTCGGGACTGCCCAATGCCAGAAAAGTGACCTTGTCGGACTGCGGGCATGTGCCTTGCTATACCGATGTCGAGGCCTTGGCGGCTCTCATGACAGGATTCATCGACGGGGTGGCAGGGACCTAACCATGGCGGATGCGGTGTGGCGAATGCCGATCGTGGGCGTCGGCAGTGATGGCATGTCCGGCCTGACAAGCCGGGAAAGGCAGGCTCTCGCCGAATCCGAGGCGATCATCGGCCAAAATCAGGTGCTGGCCCAGTTGGGTGCCACCTCGGCGGAACAGGTTCCACTGGATCCCGACCTGTCGGCGGCCGGAAGGGAAATCGCTTCGAGGGTGAATCGCCAACGGCTGGCCTTTGTTGTCTCCGGCGACCCGCTTTTCTACGGATTGGCGGGCTGGCTCTTCGACAACTTTGGAAAAGACCGGTTTGAGGTTCTGCCCCATGTCTCCAGCATGCAGACCGCGTTCGCCCGCATCAAGGAATCCTGGGAAGACGCCTACCTGAGCAATCTCCAGTCGCAACCCCTGCCAACCGTCATCGAGCGAATGAGGCAGGCTCGCACCGTTGGCCTTTTCACCACTCCGGAAGTCGGACCGGCGGCGATCGCTCGAGCGCTCCTCGCCAGGGGAATCACCGGATACCGCGCCCATGTTTGCGAAAACCTCGGCACACCCCGCGAGCGCCTCACGCAAGGCACGCTCGACGAGATCGCTTCCCTCGACTTCGATCCACTCAACATTCTCATCCTTTGCAAGCTTCCCGGCGCGGGGGAAAACCATTCAACGCGCTCCCAATCCGCTCTCTTTGGCAATCCAGAGGGCGACTACGCCGTTGATTCACCCGGCAAGGCGCTAGTCACACCCGGGGAAATCAGGTCCATCGCGCTGGGAATGCTCCGTTTGCAACCCGGCCTGACTGTCTGGGACATAGGCGCCGGTTCAGGAAGCGTGGCCATCGAGGCCGCAAGGCTTGTCCGTCCCGGCAAGGTGGTTGCCATCGAGGAGGATGCGGGAGACTTCCAAAAGCTCATCGCCAACCTCGCCAATCATGCGTCCGATGGCGTTGTTCCCGTCAGGGGTTCTGCGCCTGCGGCGTTCGCGGGCCTTGCCCCGCCCGATGCGGTTTTCATTGGCGGCATCAGCCATGAGGTGGTCAGGCTCATCGAACCCGTATGGGCCGTTCTCAAACCAGGCGGAACCCTGGTCGCGCATCTCGGATCAATCGAGGGAGTCGCCTCGGTTCAAGCCAAGTTGAGGTCCCATTCCGAGCAGGTCGACTTGGTCCAGATCATGCTTGCACGCGGCGTCGACCAACTCGGCACCACGCGACTGGATCCGCTTTCGCCATCCTTCATCCTGCGGGCTGGCCGCTGACATGGACTCCTGCGCGGAAGGCCGGTTTTTATTGGACCGCTTTCTTGAAGCCCAGGAACCCGTTTTCGAAACGGTCAAACGGGAACTGGGGGCTGGCCGAAAGGAATCCCACTGGATTTGGTACATCTTTCCACAATTGGAAGGACTGGTTCCGTTTCCCAGCGAAAACACGCGGTTTTATTCAATCAAGGGGCCCGCGGAGGCCCGCGCCTACTTGAATCATCCAATTCTGGGTTCACGGTTGGTGGAATGCGTCAACGCCGTGCTGGCCCATCGGGATCGTTCGGCCCTCCAAATCTTCGGGAAGGTCGATGAGCAAAAACTGTTCTCCAGCGCGACTTTGTTCGCCGCGGTTTCCGAGCCCTCATCCGTCTTCCATCAGTTGCTGGAATCACATTTCCAAGGCGGTAAAGACGCGACAACACTCAGGTTGCTAAGCCAGCCCGGCTGAATTTGAATCAAAACCTCGGATGGGGGCGTTCCCAAGAGGCGTCATAGGGCAAGGAAAAAAGTTCCTGAATCTTCTCGGCCCTGTCATGTTTTCCCGCCAATATCGACAGGCCTTCCATCACCTGCTTCATACGGGTGTCGTTGCTTGCTCCGCCCCCTCGCTCGACCCTGTCTAGCAACGCCGCCAAGTCCAGCAGACGGCAGCGAATCTCAAGGAACGACTGCTCGAGCACCTTGGCGGCTGGCATGGGGCTTAACGACATCGGTTTCTCCCGGTTTGGATTTGTTTCAGGGTCGACTGAATCGGGCGCGAATCTCCAACGGCACGAGTTCATTCATTCCACCGGAGTTCAAGCCGCCCAAGTCGATGGTGACGAAGCGGAAACCCAACTCCGTCATTTTTCTTCTCGCCTCGACTCCATGCCCCTTCAGGAAGAAGCTTTCGATATCTCCCGGGGGAATCTCAATCCGAGCCAATTCTCCCGCGTGCACCCGCAACCGGCAATCGGCGTATCCCAACTCCCGCAGGAATGTCTCGGCGTCTTCGACACGCGCCACTCGCTCGGCCGTCGCCTCCACCCCGGGCGCCAAACGGCTTGAGAGGCATGGAGAAGCGGGCTTTTGCCAAACAGGCAATTCCCAGGCCTTGGCCAACGCGCGCACCTCGGCCTTGCCAATCCCGGCTTCAATCAGGGGGTGACGAACTCCTCGCTCAGCGGCGGCGGCCAAACCCGGCCGATAATCGCCAAGGTCATCCCGGTTGGCCCCACTGCAAACCACAGCCAAGCCAAACTCACTCAGGCGAGCGGCCACTTGGAGGTACAGTTCGCTTTTGCAGTGATAACATCGGGTTCCGTCGTTGGCCCGATACGCGGCCTTCTCGAATTCGGTGGTCTTGAGCACCTCATGCCGCATCCCGATGGTGGAGGCCACCAGATGCGCGGCTTCCAAGTCGCGCCTCGCGACACTTGGACTGTCGGCCGTGAAGGCAACCGCCCTGTCTCCAAGAGCCAAATAAGCGGCCTTGGCTACAACCGCGCTGTCAACACCTCCACTGAGTGCCACCGCGACCGAATTCATTTCGGCCAGGATCGTAATCAGGCGATCTGCAGACTCGATGGCTTATCCTCCAATATCTCGGATGAGATTATAAACGACTTCGCCAATGGTGACAGCCTGCGAGCAATGACTCACCACCAATCTGCCATAATGACAGACGGCGCCAAACCCACTGTTGGCGAATGACAGAACTGGCAGACCTCCGCTTGAAACAAAACATCACAAACATTGGCGCAGTATAGGCTTGCACCAATCACTCCAATGGCACGCCGCTTGCATTCAAGATTGCAAGCCAATAGGCCGTGTTTGGAGAACATTAAATATGAAGACATCCATCAAGCCGCTGAACGACCGCGTGGTCATCGAGCGATTCGCCGCCGAAGAGAAGACCTCGTCAGGCCTCTACCTGCCTGAGAACGCCAAGAGCAAACCCCAAAAAGGGAAAATTCTGGCAGTTGGCCCGGGAAAGCTTCTGAAGGACGGAAGTCGGAAACAGCCCGGCCTAAAGGTTGGTGATATTGTGCTTTTCACCAACTGGGCTGGCGACGAGTTCAAGCAAAGCCACGGTGAAGATGTTCTTTTGATGCGCGAAGAGGATGTCCTTGCCGTCGTGGACGGCTGATGCCGCAACGAATTTCAATACCCCCTTTTCATTTGAATAGCTGGAACCTCCCAAGGAGTTGATGACCATGGCCGCCAAGCAGATTGCGTTCGAACAGGAAGCCCGTGAAGCCCTTCGCCGCGGAGTGAGCAAACTCGCCCGCGCGGTGAAGGTGACCCTCGGCCCCAAGGGCCGAAACGTCGTTATTCAGAAAAGCTTTGGTTCTCCTACCGTCACCAAGGACGGCGTGACAGTCGCCAAGGAAGTGGAACTCGAAGACAAGTACGAGAACATGGGCGCGCGCATGGTGCGCGAAGTTGCCAGCAAGACCAGCGATGTCGCCGGCGACGGAACCACCACGGCGACTGTGCTTGCCGAGGCGATCTTCAACGAAGGCCTCAAGGCCGTTGTTTCCGGCGCCAATCCGATGCTCATGAAAAGGGGCATGGAACTCGCCGTCTCCCATGTTGTTGAAAGGCTTCAGGAGATGTCGAAAAAGTGCAGCAGCCTTAAGGACATGCAGAACGTCGCGACGGTAGCTGCCAACCACGACTCCGAAATTGGCACCATCATTGCCGAGGCGATGGAGAAGGTGGGCAAGGACGGCGTGATCACGGTTGAAGAAGGCAAATCGTTCAAGACGAACCATGAGTTCGTTGAGGGCATGCAGTTCGACCGCGGCTATCTTTCCCCTTACTTCATCAACGACAAGGCCCGCATGGAATGCGACCTCGAGGACTGCTACATCCTCGTCCACGAAAAGAAAATTTCCGCCAGTAAGGATCTTTTGCCACTGCTTGAGCAGGTGGTTGAACAGCGCAAGCCAATCCTCATCATCGCCGAGGATGTTGATTCCGACGCGCTGGCAACCCTTGTCATCAACACGATGCAATCCGGTGGAATCTTCAAGTGCTGCGCCGTCAAGGCTCCCGGCTATGGTGATCGTCGCAAGGCAATGCTTGAAGACATCGCCGTTCTCACGGGTGGGCGTGCTTTCTTTGAAGACCTCGCCACTCCGCTCGACACGGTCACTCTCAAGGACCTTGGCCGAGCCAAGAAGGTCAAGATTGACAAGGACAACACCACCATCATCGAAGGCCATGGAAACAAGGCTGAGATCAAGTCCCGTGTTGCCACCATCCAGCGTGAACTGGAAAAGTCCACCAGCGACTACGACCGTGAAAAACTGAGCGAGCGCATCGCGAAGCTTTCCGGTGGCGTGGCCAAGATCAATGTCGGCGCGGCAACCGAAAGCGAGATGAAGGAGAAGAAGGCCCGCGTCGAGGACGCGATGCACGCGACCCGCGCTGCCGTTCAGGAAGGCATTCTTCCTGGTGGCGGCGTCGCCCTGCTCCGTGCCTGCCAAGGTCTCAAGGCCAAGGGCCTCACCGAGGATGAGGCCACCGGATACGACATCGTCGTCCGGGCCTGCTCCGCGCCCATTACCCAAATTTCCACGAATGCCGGCCAGGATGGTGCTGTGATCCGCTCCAAGGTCCTTGAGGAGAAGGATGCCAACTACGGCTACGACGCCCGTAACGACAAGTATGTCGATATGGTCAAGGCAGGAATCATTGACCCGGCCAAGGTGGTCCGCAGCGCCCTTCAAAATGCTGCCAGTGTTTCCACACTTCTCCTGACCTCAGATGCCCTCATCGCCGAACTGCCCAAGGAAGAGAAGAAGCCCGCCGGCGGTGGTGGCGATGACATGTATTGATCGCTTAGCACAAAATGAAAATCTCATGGGGCGCCCTTTCGGGCGCCCCGCTTATTTCTGGAGTGCTTGGAGCTTGCTGAATCGCAGATTCTTTCTTGCCATGCCCGCGCTGTCGCCCTTGGCCATGGCGGCCCCCTTGTCGGGCGAAAGTTCGATCAGGGGAATGGCGGGATCGTCGGAAATCGTCATCACGACAACGACACGCCTTGCCGGTGCCATCCATTCCTTGCGCTGGAATGAAATGGAATTCATCGACAGCGCTGACCACGGCCGGCAGTTACAATCGGCATCGTCCTTCGACTTGGCGAAACCCGGACCATTTTGGGCGGAGTGCTACAACCCGACAGAAGCCGGTTCCCGTCGTGACGGCGCCGGAGACCGGTCAACCAGCCGACTGCACTCCATCGACTTTGCCAAAAACAAGCTGAGCACGCGCTCCACCATGGCGTTTTGGCTGAACCCGGGCGAGCGCTCCGAGGGGCGCCCTGCCCTGAATCAGACGGACTTGTCCAGGCACCATCTGGAAAAGAAAGTGGCCATCGGGATGTTGGGACTGCCCCACGCCATCGATTATCAAGTCACCTTTCATGTGCCGCCGGGGGAACGCCACACGATGGGTCAGTTCGAGGCCCTGACCGGTTACATGCCCTCCGTTTTCAACCGATTCCTGACATGGAATCGATCCACTGGCAAAACCGCTCCACTTGATGACGGACCCGGAGAACAGACCTTGCCGGTGATTTTCACCATGCGGGAAGAGACCCATGCCATGGGAATTTTCACCCCGGAGAATCCTCAGATTCCAAACGGAGCGCCCAAGGCCAGCAGGCCCTCTTATGGTCGTTTCCGGTTTCTTCGGGAAAAAGTGGTCAAGTGGAATTGCGTCTTCAGGGTCAGCGACCCGGCTGGAATTCCCTCGGGCGCCTATTCATTGCGCATGTTTGTGGCCGTTGGTTCCCTGAACCAAGTGACAGAAACCCTTGCGGCTTTGGCTAAACGGACCTGACCGCCGGCAATTGACAGGTCGTCCACAAACGGCTGATTCACCCAACAACCTTGCACCTAAGTTCCCTGATGCCCGACATCATGAGGTGACGGATAGCCTGTTTTCAGTTCAATCAGCTCCAGGCGCAGGCGCCGGGTTCGTCAGAAGGGTAGAGTGCCCATGACAAATCAAAATTTGTCTATCCAGGCCGGTAAATTCCCGTTGGAAATCAGGTTGCGGCATCCTCGGCGACCACGATCTGACGGGTGGCCTCTTCGGTGACGGCGCGTCCTTCACCAAACATCAGCAGCAGTGGGCTCGCGATGTAAATTGAACTGTATGTTCCAACGATCACGCCAATCACCATCACGAAGGCGAAGAGGTGAATCCCCTCGGCGCCGCTGAAATAGAGCACCACGACCACCAGCCATGTGGTCAGCGATGCCAACACCGTTCGGCTGAGGGTCTGGTTGACGCTGTCGTTGATCATTTCCTCGGTGAGAAGCGGATTACGGCCGCGCACCTCACGGATTCGGTCGAAAACCACGATGGTGTCGTTGACCGAATACCCGACAAGGGTCAACAGCGCCGCCACGGCTGGAAGGTCAATCTTGAAGTCCTGAATCTGGAAGATTGTCGACAAGCCGGGAATACCGACGAGGTAATGACAAATGGCGATGGCTCCGAGCGTGAAAAACAAGTCATGAACCAGGCACAGCAGCGCGGCCAGGCCGAATGTCCAGTTGCCAAAGCGGAGCCACAGGTAAAGCACGATGGCCAGCCATGAGGCCACGATCGCCCCCATGGCTTTCCCTTGCGTCGCGCCCGCCATGCTGGCGTTGAAGTTATCCAGCCTCTCAGGCTGTGGATTGGCGGCATATCGAGCCTTGACATCCTCGAAGACAGCGGCCAATTCCGTCGTTGACACGGGTTCAAGAAACACGAGTTGGAAGTCGGAGTGACGCCCCGCCGTGCTCTTGCCAACAGGATCGACCCTCGCGCTGGCCAGCGCGGATGAGGGTATCTGGTTTCCTTTCTTGGCCCTGGCCTGAAGCGAATCCTTGACAACCCTCGAGACCTGGTCGAGTGTCGCCTCGGTGGAAAAGCTGAACTGAACCGTTGAAGCTGAAGATCCGGCCTTGCCCTTCTCACCGACTTGGAAACTGGCGAGGCTGTTCTTTTCAAGGTCATCGCCCAGAACACGGGCCACCTCGGAAGCCACCTTGTCGGTAGAGATTTCGGAGGTTCGCACGGTGAAGAACTTGCTCGCCGCCCCTTCCGAGGAACCAGCGATGAAAATCTGCTCGACCTTCCTGTCAGGCAGGCTGGATGAGTTGAACCTGTCGACAATCCAGGCCATGTCGCGGGGCGTCTTCAAGGCCCCTGTGTAGGCTGTTCCTCCATTGAAATCGATGTCGAGTCCCTGCTTTCCGCGAGCCAGGAACAGGGCCCCGCCGGCAACCGTCAGGAAAAGGGTGATGTAGAACATGGCCCAGCGAATGCGCATGAAGTTGATGCGGGGATTCCTGAACATGTGGAGCATGTTGAGTTCGGTTGGGCGGGACACATGCAGCCACATGTTGAACATCGTGCGGGTGAGGTACAGCGAGGTGAAAAGGCTGATGATCAGCCCGGCGGTGAGGCTGATGCCGAACCCCTTGAGTTGGTCGTTGCCCACCACATAAAGCACGATCGCGGTGAAGATGCTGCTCAGGTGGGTGTCGATGATCGTGGGCAGGGCCCTGTCGTAGCCGTTCCGGATGGCAACCACAAGACTGGCGCCATTCTGCCTTTCCTCCCGAAGTCGCTCGTATATGAGCACATTCGCGTCAACCGCCATTCCAAGGGTCAGCACGAGACCGGCGAGGCCTGGCAGGGTGAATGTCGCCTGAACCAGCAGCATGAACGCCACCGTCAGGGTGAGGTTGGCGAAAAGCGCGATGCAGGCGACCACGCCGGCGAATCGGTAGTAGTACACCATGAAGGCCAGCACGGCGATGAAAGCGCCGATGATGGCATAGGCGCCCCGGAGGATTGTCTCAGCGCCCAGGGTCGCGCCCATGTTGGCCTCGCTGGCCGGCCGGTTGCTCAAGGTGGCCGGCAAGGCGCCGGCGCGAAGGATGCGGATCAAGTCGTCGAGTTCCGCCTGGGTGAAGTCGCCCGTGATTTGGCCGGAATCGCTGATCCCGGATTGGAGGGTAGGAGCCGAGTGGATCTGCCCGTCGAGGATGATGCTCAGGCGACTGCGGACATTTCGGGAAGTGAGGTCGTAGAACTTGCGGGCGCCTTCTCCGTCGAGGGAAAAGCCGACTGCCGGTTCGCCGCGGCCTCCCATCGTCCGGTAGACGGCCGTCAGCGATCCGCCATCAACAGCCTTGCCTTCTTCCGGCTCGCGAACAAGCACCCAGTATTCCGCCTGCTTTTGATCCTCGACATCTTTCTTGCCAAGGTAAGGCGTCTGGCGAAGCTCGGGCTTGATGTCGCGCTTGTAAACAAGCATCCCCTCGAGTTCGCAGGGGCGGGTGCCGTCGGCCAATTTCCAGTTGGCCGAATCCCGGGCGGCGTTGTTGAGTTGGAGGCCGGTGGTCACCCCGCCATCGGTTCGCCCGTAAAGCATCGCCTTGCCGAGTTCAACCCAGCGGTAGCGATGGCGATTGGCGGCCGAACCCGACCGCACCGTGAACAACCCGGGATCCTGTCCGGCGGTATTGCCCGTCCTTCGGGGAGGCTCAGGGGCCTGCCCGGGAAGTTTGCCACTTTCACGGGCCTGGAACTCGGCGTTTGTTTTCAGGGAAGAGAAGTACGCCTTGGCGGCCTCGAACGCCTCGGCATCATCATCGGCGCGCGCCAGGATGGCGAATTGAAGCAAACCCTGCTGGGTGATGCGTGACTTGATTCGCTCGATGTCATTTTCAGACAAGCCAACCTTCCCGCCCGTGGCGGCGCGGTAGGCCGCAACCTTGGCCTTGACGGCATCAGCATCCTTGGCCAATCCGGTCGCCACCTGTTCGAGCCGGGCGGTTTCATCGAGTGCGATCGAGGCGAGGTCATTCCTTGCCTCCTGCGGAATCAGCTGGCCTACTTGCTCGACCAACTGTTCCCAACGCTTGAGACGGGCCTGCTCCTGGTTCCGGCCGCCAAAAGGCAGCACGATTTCAATGCGGGGGGGGTCACCGGGAATCGGGCGGACCGTGATGTTGTAAAGGTCGGCGGGATCGATTCGGCGCTTGAGGGCGGTGGTGAGTTCCTCCAGTCGGGCGTTGAGGTCCTCGTTCCGCCCCACTCCACCTTGGTTTCGCGATTGGTCCAGTTCATAAACGAGGGTTGTTCCCCCGCTAAGGTCGACACCCATGCGGAATGTCAGGCCCGGATCCCCGGTGAGATAGTGCGACAAGGCGACACCGATCACCACAAGGGAAATGATGAACGGCACAAGACAGATCACCAAGCGACCTGCGGTGACGCCCAGGCGATCCTGCAAACGCTGAAAGAACCTTTCCAATCCGGTACCCTCCGCCCTGAATGGGCGTCATTTTTTTTTGTCCCGCGCCGCGGCGGCCTCTTCCTCGCGAGTCAAGTTCCGTCGGATGGAACCGCGGCTCACCCTGATCCGCGCGTTTTCGTCGATCTTGAGCAAGACCTCGTCCCCTGTTTCAGGCAGCGCTGAAATTGTTCCATAAATGCCGGCGGCGGTCAGCACGCGATCGTTCTTGCGCAATCCTTTTTGGAACTCCTCAGCCTCGCGCCTGTCACGATTGCCTCGCATCAGCATGCTGACGGCAAGAACCACCAGGAGGATCCCGAAAGGAACGAGGTTCCACCAAACCGGGGCAGCCGGTTGCTCACCGGAGCTTTCCGCTTGCGCCAGCAGGATGAAAGCCGGGATGATCATGCAAGGCGGGCCATCACCAGTAAACCCTGTGCGACAAACCATTAACTTAAAGGTCGCATGGGTCAGCGACAAGCCAGCCTGATCGCCATGCCGAGAATGATCCGGCGGTAATCGCTTCCCGCGCTCCAGCCATCATGCGCTGATAAAATCTTATATTGTGAGCACTAAGCAATATCGGCCCCAGCATCTCGCGACTTGCAAGCATATGGTGAATATAGGCCCTGCTAAAGCCAGAACATGCCGGACAATCACACTCCGCATCCAATGGGCGAGCATCATCCCGAAAGGCCGCGTTCCTCAGCCTGAGTTCTCCATCGCGTGTGAAGGCCTGGCCGTTCCGACCGTTTCGGGTGGGCAGCACGCAGTCAAACATATCGATGCCTGAAGCGACGGCGGCGAGGATATCTTCCGGCCTTCCAACACCCATTAGGTAACGCGGTTTCAACTCGGGCAGCGCGGCGGCGCAGGCGGGTAGCGCCTCAACCATGGCTCCGGCCTTCTCCCCAACGGAAAAACCTCCCAAGGCATATCCGGGAAAGTCCATCGCAACCAACGCTTGGGCGCATTGCCTTCTCAAGTCCATGTTGAGGCCGCCTTGAACAATGGCGAACTGGGCTTGGTCGAGTCGGGTTTGGGCGTCGCGGCACCTCTTGGCCCAGGAAATGGTGCGGGCCACGGCGCGCTCCAGTTCCGTTTCCTGACACTCCGCGGGTGGGCACTCGTCCAAGACCATGGCGATGTCGGAGCCCAGATTTTCCTGGATGGCAATCGCCTTTTCTGGCGTCAAATCAATCATTCGTCCATCGACATGGGAGCGAAAAACAACGCCCGAATCGGAGATCGACCGGGTTTCAGCCAGGCTGAAGACTTGATAGCCACCCGAGTCAGTGAGAATGGAGCCTTGCCAGTTCATGAAACGGTGCAAGCCGCCCAGCCTTGCGATGCGGTCATCACCGGGCCGAAGATGCAAATGGTAGGTGTTGCCAAGCACGATCGAGGCGCCGGCTTGCCATACTTGGCCAGGCAAAAGTCCCTTAACCGTGCCCAAGGTGCCAACGGGCATGAAGGCGGGCGTTTCAACTTCGCCATGGCCGGTACGAAGAAGCCCGCGACGGGCGGCGCCGTCGCGGGCCTTGAGTTCAAATGAAATCGCCATGGCAATGGCCGGCGCTGGTGGAAGAAGTCACTCCCCGCGAAGGGCCAAGCCCCTTTCCCGAAGCTTTTCGCGAACCTCGTTCAGCGATGTGATGCCGAAATTCCTGGCTTCAAGAAGTTCGTCCGCCGATTTGGCAACCAACTCGCCAATGCTGTTGAGAGCCAACCGGCTCATGCACTTTCGGGCTCGAACCGACAGCTGGAGGTCGGATGTCGGAGCTGCCAACTTGATTTGCTCGGCTTCGGTGAGTTCGAGGGGTGGCCGATAGGTGCTTCCTTCACCACCCGCCTCCAAGGACTGCCCCAAGCGGAGGTTTTTGGCATCGAGGATTTTCTTGACCTCGTCGAGCGAGGTTTCACCAAAGTTCTTGTTGTTGAGCAACTGGTCTTCGGTGACACGGGTCAGGTCGCCAATCGTCTTGATGTTCAGCCTCTTCAGGCAATTCCTCGCCCTCACCGAAAGCTCGAAATCAAAGATCGAGACTTCGAAAATGTGGCTGGGAACGGCCGCGGCCGTCGTGCCATCGGCTGAAACGACCATCGAGATCGATGCCTGGGCGTCCCGGGCCAGCAGCCGCGCGGTCTCATTGGCGGGTTGCCCGACCTGCACTTGACGGAAGCATTCAAACGCCTTTTCAAACCTGCCCTGGTCCTCGTAAAGGATGCCAAGGTTGGTCAAGGTCCCGGCCTGGACGGGGGGCTGTTGGCGGCATCGCTCATAAAAGGCGATCGCGTCATCATCGTTGCCGGCAATGTCGTTGAGCCGGCCAAGCTGGAACAGGGATGCGGCATGGCCCGGGTCGTTCTTGATCGCGGCCTCGAATGCCTCGGCACCCTTGGCCAAGTGGCCCTGATTCAGAAGCAGGCGTCCGTTCTGGTAGTGGTATTCAGCGGAATGGCTCGCCAAGTCCTTGTGCTTGTCAAGAATCTCCCGGCACTTGTCATGCTTGCCGGTTTCCCTGAACAAGCCTACTCTCTGGAGGTTCACCTGGGCGGCGTTGTATCCGCTCTTCTCTGCCTTTTCGAAAGACTTGAAGGCCTCTTCATACTTGCCGGCAGAGGCCTGCAGCCTTCCAAGGTAAAAGGCGGCCAATGGACCTTCGGCCTGGGCCAGATATTGGGAAGCCTCGTTGCCATGCCCAAGAAAATAAAGCGAGATTCCAAGCTTGAGGCAAAGCTTCTTGGCGGCGTCAGGTTGGGCGTTGCCCAATTTCTTTTTCAAGGTGTCCGCGGCGTCGCGCAGGACCTTGGCCTGCGTCTTGTCTGTCTGCAGCGCGTTTCGCAACTGCTGGACGGTGCCGGCGTCACAATCCTCTTTTTCGACCATCAAAACCTTCAGGTCGATCATGCCATTCCACCTCGTGGGAGTTGTTCGCTGCTAGTGTGAATGCCTTGGAGGACCGGATGAACCGGTCGCTACGCAAGATGTTATTGTATCTCAAAGCGGGCATTCCGGGCAAGGGGCACTCTCCCTCCCGGCGTCGGAGACCCACCCATGGCACCGCGCCGCCCCGCCGAAACTCGCAACCCCGCCTGCTATGCCCAAACCACACCCGGACTGGAAACGGTGGCTGCCGCGGAAATCCGGGAAAGGCTAGGCGGGGAGATTGTAAGAACAGCGTCGGGCTTGGTGGTTTTCAGGGTCGAAGAAATTGATGACCAGTTGCTCGAACTGCAAACCGTCGAGGATGTCTTTCTTTTGGCTTGGGGAACAAATGACCTGACGAGGAGGGCGGCCGACCTCGACCTTATCGAGAATTGGACGGCCGAGAAGCCGGATTGGCCCAACCTGCTCAAAATCCACCATGCCATAAGGCCAAAGCCCAAGGGTACGCCCAGCTATTGGCTCGTGGTCCAGCAGGAAGGTCGACATGTCTATCAGAGGCACTCGGCAAGAAAATCGCTGATTCGAGGTTTGGGTGCCGTCATTCATCCGCGATGGAAGGTCCAGGAGGAATTGGCGGACCTCGAAATCTGGCTTTCCATCCATGAGCAGCAGGCGGTTTGCGGAGTCAGGCTCTCGGATCGCACGATGCGCCACCGACAATGGAAAAAGGAACATCGCCCCGCCTCCCTCAGGCCGGTTGTCGCGGCAGCGATGGCTCGCCAGATCGGCGCGCGGCCCGGCTTGAGAATCCTTGATCCGATGTGCGGGGTGGGAACGGTGCTGGCGGAGTCGCTGCGATTGGCGAGACAGTCGCGTGAAAGGGCCGATCCCGTTTTGGCGGGGGGCGACATCGACCCCGACGCGCTCCAATGCTCCGCCATCAACCTTCGAAGTTGGACGCCGGCGCTCCTATGCCGTTGGAATGCGCGGCGACTCCCGCTCGCCGACAGCTCGTTCGATGCGGTGGCATCCAACCTGCCTTTCGGCAAGCAATACGCGGCCGGACAAGACCTCGGAGATCTTTACGGCGGCGTGCTGGCGGAAGCCGACAGGGTGCTGGTTCCGGGGGGAGTGGCGTGCTTCCTGACCAGCGAGGCCGCCCTCGCGAAGGAAGTCGCTTCCGCCCGGGGTTGGAAACCCAAGGAAACCATCCATGTCGAGGTTCTTGGCCAACGCGCCGCGATCATGACTTGGCGCATCCCCGCGGATAGATTGGACTGATCGGATCACTAACAGCGACACGGGAGATCCCGCCGATGGCCAGCCCCACCCTTGATTGCCCCCACTGCAAGGCCGTGCTACGCCCGGCCAATCCGGTTCCAGCGGGCAAGAAGGTGGCTTGCCCCAAGTGCAAGCAGTCGTTCACCGCGGGCGGGGAAGCGCCGGCACCGGCACCCGCCCCGAAGCATGACGACGAGGATGACAAGAACATCACCTCCTACGGCGTTTCCGCCGTGGACGACGCTCCCTATGAGGAGCCCGACAAGAAGGGTGACGCCGATGGCAAAAAGAAGAAAAAGAAAAAGAAGGAGGAGATCAACTACGGCCCCGACACCTCGCTCAAGGACCTGAGGGGCCCGGCCATTGGCATCGTCACGCCCATCGCCAACAACTACCTATGGCACTGCGCCATCATGATCATCCTGTCCTTCGCCAGCATGATGATCGGGGTGTGGCCATTCATTTTCGCGGACCGCCTGCTGACACCCATGCAGTCGCTCAAGGAGTTTTACACGGCGAAAATCGCCGCTGAGGGAAAGGGCGGCGGCAGCCAATGGACCCAAAGGCTCAAGGATGCCGAACTCGACA
This sequence comes from Planctomycetota bacterium, assembly GCA_016873225.1. Taxonomy (GTDB): domain Bacteria; phylum Planctomycetota; class Planctomycetia; order Gemmatales; family Gemmataceae; genus REEB421. Next base: position 76,417 of record VGXS01000004.1, read on the forward strand.
AGCTTGAATGGCCCATTGCCGTGGACCGGAACGGAAAGAAGGCCCGCGAACCAGACTACGGCAAGCAGGAAATGTCCAAGGAGGAGGCCGAAGCGGGCGAGGCTTACATCGGACGGGCTGAAAAGCCCACCCGGCTCGCCTGGGTTCTCACAAGCCTCGGGGTTTTGGTCTGGGCGTTCGTGATGGCGATCGGAGGAGTCAAGATGGTGACCCTCGAATCCTACAACTGGGCGATGACCAGCGCGATCATGGCCTTGGTTCCGGTCAACCTTCTCGGCTGGATCATGCTCATGTGGAAGCCATGGGACCTGCTCCATGAGGACCTGTTCTGCTGGATCTCCTTCTACATCCTGCCGATCATGAACATTTTCTCGATCCTATTTGGGATCTGGATGCTGACGGCCCTCACCGACCAGAAGGTGATTGACGGGTTCAACTTCAAGGGAACCGACAACGAGTGAGCCTCGCGGCTCAAGGCTTCGCCAAAGCCAACTCGACGGCTTTCTTCAGCGCTGCGTTGTCCTGGTCGATCGACTTTTCGCGCCTGGCGTTGAACAGCACGGCGACATCCAGGCCTCCTGGAAGTTGGCGCGCCATGGCCGTGGATCCCGGAAGGCTTCCAAAAGCCGTCCAGTCGAGGCGCCCACCCGAAACCCGCTTCTCGCCGTTGAGCATGAAATGCCTCATGAAAACGCAAAGGGCGGGGGCTGAAGCGACCATGCCGCCGTTGGCGTCCATCAATTCAATCGAAAACTGGCGCGCCTCCGGAGGATATTCAACCTCGCGGGAATCGCGCTTCGAAACGGTGTCGCTGCCCAGCTTGATGTCCCTGATGGCAAACGGCCCCACGACAAGTTCATCAAGGCAGCCGCCGAAAGATTTCCCCATTTTTTTCTCGAGCACCCTGCCAAGCACGCAGTAACCGAAATTCGAGTAAACCGCCTTGGTGCCTGGTTCGAAGTCCAACGGTTGGGTGTGCATGAAACGAACCACATCACCGGGATTCACGGCGCGCGCGAGTTTCAGTTCCGACTTGATCCTTGGAACGGCGAACATCGGGTCGAATCCCGCCCCGCGATCCCATCCCGCCTTGTGGTCGAGGAGTTGCTTGATGGTGATCTTGTCCAGTTCGGGATCAACCTTGGCGTTCTTGGGGGCCTTGAGGCCGAGGATGACGAAGGCCTTGTCGTCGAATGAAAGCTTGCCCGAGAAAACGGCCTCCCGAACCGCCGCGGCGGTGACAGGCTTGCTGACACTGGCCACGCGCATCAGCGCCCCGGGTTGGCACGGCTTTTTGCCGAATTGATCCTGGCTGCCGAAACCCTTAGAATGGAGGATTTCTCCATTCCTTGACACCGCCAAAGTCGCCGCTCGCGCCCCCAGCAATTTCATGTGCCCGGCAACGGCTTCGTCCAGCTTCGCGAAAGCCGATTCACTTTCGGCTGGAACGGTTGCCTGGCAGCAAGCCAGCGCCACGCAAGCGATGAAGCACGCTTCCATCAGACTTCTCCCTGTCGTTTTTGCCGACTCCGCCACCAGCGCAGGGCATGGCCGGGCAATGTCATCGCGGCGACAATCCTTGCGCGGAGTCCCCCTGCGTGGCCAGCCTGCAAAAGGGCTTCCAGCATATCCCCCATGTCCGGATGCCCGGGTACGGCAAGCTCATAGTGCGGCCTGAATGAGCCATGGCTTACCCTGACGACCTGATGAACCGTCATTTCAAGGAGCCCTTCCGCACCCTGAGTGGCGCCCCAACCGCTGGAACCGCTTCCGCCAATCGGCGTGTCGGGATGCCCAGCTCCCACCAGCACATCATTCACCGTCACCATGCCGGCCCGCAACTTCGTCAGGAAAGATTTGGCCGGGCCGGGACTTCCGAAAACCGCGGCCCCCAAGGCAAACGGGCAAGCCAAGTCCGCCTCGATCATCGACCTTTCATCAGCGCATTCCATCATGGCCAAAAGGGGGGCGAAGCAGTCCTCGCGCCAAATTCGCATCCGCTCGTTGACATTTCCAACCACGAACGGAGGCTTGTCCGGTGAGTTTCCAAGCCAGCGCGCACCCATGGATACCGCTTCCATGGCAAGGCTTTTCGCATGGTCGATCCGCTCTTGGAAACCGGCGGGTTTGGCCAATTCCAGTGGTGGAACATCAAGGATCAATCTCGCGATTTCATCCCGGAACGGAATCATCAGCGACGAGTCCAAAAGGCACCGTCGGGTTGCCAGGCAGGTTCGGCCCGAATTAGCAATGGTTCCAAACCAGGCGGCGCGAGCGGCCGCGATCGGGTTCCCTCCCGGCAGCAGGAACAACGCGTCATGCCCTGAAAGCTCAAGGGTGCTTGAGACCAGGCGGGGAGCCAGCGCCGAGGCGATGCGTGCCCCCACAGCCCGGCTGCCCGTGAACACGACATAATCGACGGAGGAGTTCACCAGTTCCTCGCCCGCCGCGATCTCAGCATCGAGCAACTGGATCAGGCCGCGGGGCAATCCGCTCCCCGCGATTCCATCCGCGAGCAAGCGGCAGGTCTCCGGAGCCTTTTCCGAAGGTTTGAAAATCACGGCGTTTCCCGCGACCAGCGCCTGGGCTATCTGGGTTCCCGAGAGCACCAGCGGATAGTTCCAGGTACCGATGATTCCCACCACGCCGCGCGGCCGGCGATGAACATGATCGCTTCCCCCGGCCAAATACCAAGGAGTTCCACGGGCCCGACGAGGCGCCAAAATTTCGGGAGCGATTCGGGAGAGGTGGGCGCATCCGCTGGCCAGTGGATGAATCTCGGACGCCAGGCATTCCTCGCGCGGCTTTCCCACCTCGCGGTCGATCGTCTCGCATATTTGTCTTGAATGGCTGGCCAGCCAGGCCCGAAACACGGATAGCCATCGGCAGCGTCGGCGGACGGACATGGCGGCCCAATCCGCTTGCGCGGTCCGCGCCAACTCGATTGTTTTCCGCATGCGATCCGGCACGCTCGCTTGGATCATCGGTGGCGCATCCCTACCGTGGGCCATTGGGAATCGGACTTCGGAGGTCAAGCGACATGTCATCAGGTTACGGAGTCCGGCGGATTCTTGGCGACTTGCCGCCTCTTGGCGGTCGTATCAAGGCGTTGCCAGAGGATTTTGTCGTCGAGGAGTTGCCCGCGTACGAACCGTGCGGTTTAGGCGGTTTCCTTTACCTTTGGGTCCAGAAACGGGATTTCCCCGCGGAACGATTGGCAAGGGAAGTCGGCCACAGGCTGGGCATCAGGCCTCAGGATGTTGGAATCGCCGGCCTGAAGGACCGCCGCGCGGTTAGCCGCCAATGGATTTCCGTTCCGGACTCCTGCTCCGACCGCCTGACGGACTTTGATGACGAATCATTGAAAATATTGGCGGTCAACCGACATGGGAACAAGCTTCGCGCCGGGCACACCCGCGGAAACAGATTCCAAATCCGCATCCGTGACTTGCCAGGCGAAAGCGTGGGCGAACTTCAGCGCCGGACCGAATCGCTTCGGGCCAAAGGAATGCCAAACGCGTTCGGACCGCAACGATTCGGACATGGGGGTGAAACCGCCAGACTTGGCTGGGCCCTGGTGCGGGGCGAGCGTCCCCGATTGAATCCATGGTTGAAAAAATTGGCCTGCTCCGCCGTTCAGTCGGACTTGTTCAATTCCTGGCTGGACAGGCGTATCGCCGACGGGCTTGAAAGGCGGGCCCTTGAAGGGGATGTGCTGGCCCACAGTCCGAGGGGCGGGATGTTCGTTTGCTCCGATCCTGCATCCGATCAGCCGCGGCTTGACAGGCTTGAGGTCGTTCCCGCGGGCCCCATGTTCGGTCAGAAGATGCTTCCGGCATCATCCTCGGCGCTAGAACGGGAGCGAGAGCTGTTGCTTGCGCGGGATCTGGATGCCGGCTGGTTGCCCGAGGGCTCTCTTTTCGCCGGCACTCGGCGGCGCGCCCTCGTGCCCGTTCCCGACCTCGCCATGAGCCACGATCAAGAGGGCGTGACCTTGGGCTTCAGCCTTCCTTCCGGCAGCTATGCCACCGTGCTGCTAGCTGAACTGCTGGGGATTGATAGCAAGACTTCGGGTGGAGAAATACTGGATGAAGACGGGGAATGACGAATGGTCGGGTCGTGCCGGGTAAACCAGCTGGCAACCAGCTGCTGTTTTGTCGAACTCGAAAAAAAAGGTTGAGCAGCGGGGCAACATTTCCCACAATCGCTCCTACCCAGCAGGCCCCTTGCCCCCCGGAAGGATCATGTCACCCAAGTCAGCAACTTCAACCGGACACGATCTCGACAACTTCACCGTCCCCGAGAAGATCCTTCTCGCGGGGGACGAACTTGTCCGGACGACGGGCCAACCATCGTTTACCGCCGAAGCCCTGATCGTGGCCTCGTGGCGCAAGTATCCCCAGACCTTCGGGCTCAAGGGCTTCGCCGATCTTTATCCCGATTCCAACAAGATTCTCGCGAGCATCATGGGCGAGAAGGGCCTGGCCAAGAAAGGCTGGCTTAACAAAGTGGGACAAAAGCTTTACGAATTGACCAAGGAAGGCAGGGATGCGGTGAAGCGCCTCAAGGCCGGGGAGCAAGCCCCCGCCCCGGCGCCCGCCAAGGTCCAGCCCGCGCCGGCGGCACCGGCAGCCGAGGCGAAGCCGACGCCTCCCGCCGCGACGGCGCGTTCGGTGAAATCCGCGTTCCCGCTCCCAGTGGATGCCGCGCTTCTGCGCCTCCTCGACGGGGCGGTATTCAGCAAGCACATGGAAGACCGGACCTCGGACATCAGCTTCGCCGACGCCTGTGAGTTCTGGGATGCCGACCCGGCCTCCGGCGCCGAGAGCGTCAAGGAGAAACTGTCCAGCCTTCGTCCGGAACTTGAAAAGGCCGAAACGATGCTGTCATCGGGCCCGCTTGAGCTAAGCAACGGCAGGAGTGTCGAATCAGCCGATGTCTCGCTGCTGAAGACGCTTAACAATTACCTACTGGAGAGGTTTTCACGGCACATCAACCTCGTTCGCAGCAGGTCGGGCAAATGAATCATCCGGCGGTCTTGCGCTTGGCTGGATGGTCGAACCTGAGCCTTGATCCCTCGACATATTCAGGATTGATTTCCATTCCGAGCCACCGCCTCCCGAGGGTCTCGGCCATATAACCGACCGTGTTGCTTCCCGCGAAGGGATCCAGCACCAGATGGTTTTCATCGCTGAGAAACTTGATGAAGAACTCGGGAACAGGCAACGGAAACCTGGCCGGATGGATTTGCAACCCGGCGGCCCGGCACTTGGCGAAATAAGGATCAGCCGACCTGGTGTTGGGAACCATGAGCATGTTGGGCGGAATCGCCCCGCCGTTGTCCTTCTGGAATACCTTGCTCAATTCATGCTGGGATGGGCGCATCGCCGGATCATAGCCGTCACGCAGCAAACGCTTCATGGAGGGGCTGTAAGGTCGCAAGACCTTGCGGTTGTCAGCGCGCGGTTCGGTGGTCTTCGACAACCACCAAACCAGGTTGACGGCATCTTTCACGCGAGTGCGCCGGATCGTCACCCATTGGGCTGGGGTGGGAAGCTTGCTCGGATTGAACCAGTAGAAGTCCTGCGCCAAAAAAAAGATCCTCGAAAGCTGCAGAAGCAGCTCATACTGGTACAGCGACCTTGTGCCGGATCCCCTGTTCCAGGCGCCGCCAAGTTCCAGCACGAAGCTGCCTTTTGGATGCAGCACCCGGTGGATCTGTTCCACATACGGCCAAAGCCAGGCGGCGTAATCGGCCGGTTCGACATTGCCATAAGCCTTCCGGCGCCGAAGGGCGAATGGAGGCGAAGTGACGACCAGGTCGATGGAGGCGTCGGCAAGCGCGCTCATGCCATCAAGGGAATTGACATTCCAGCATTGGCCCAGCGGCGTGGAATAGGCCGCCTCGGGAGCCTTGGCCCCCGGCCTCACGGGAATGAGCGACTGTGTGACCAACGGATCCTTCCCCCCGGATGGATGCGAGGGGCGCCAGTACACGAACTATGACTGGCATGTCCATACCAGTTTGGGATTTCACCAGTGGGCAATCGGGCCATCCGGCACCGGCACGGCATGGTCCACCGGTTCCCAGGCGTCGCCGGCGCGCTGGGCGACCCTTTCCTCGACCCTGTTGGCCAAAGTTTCGAAATGATCGATGCTCCGCAGCATCACCAGTTCCTGCTGGAGGTCGTGCCCTGGCTTGAGCGCCTTGCAATACCAGCCGGCAACTTTTCGGAAGGTGAGGCAGGCAAACCGCTCGTCCCGGATGGTCGAGAGAAGGTGGAAATGCCTCCGCATGAATCGCAGCCTTTCAATGGGATCGGGGCCAGGGCCGGGGTCGCCAGTGCGGTCCCACGCGTCAAGCTGCCTGAAAAACCAAGGGTTCAAGAACGCTCCCCGACCTATGGCCAACCCCGCGCAACCGGTTTCCGCAAGCATGCGGGCGGCATCGGCGAGTGTCTTCACATCACCGTTTCCAAGAACGGGAATGCCACGGGCCGCCTCCACCACCTTCCGGATTCCGGCAAGGTCGACACCCCCGGAAAAACCCTGTTCGCGCGTCCGGCCATGGATGGTGATGGCCTTGACCCCGACAAGCTGGAAAGCGCGCGCGAGGTCCGGCGCGGTATGGCTGGCGGCATCCCAACCCAGTCGCATCTTCACCGTCACGGGCACGGCGACCGATTCGACCACGGATCGAACCAGGTCGACCGCCTTCCCCACATGGCAAAGGAGGGCCGAACCACCGCCTCCCTTGGTGACCTTGTTGACCGGACAGCCCATGTTGATGTCGATGCTGCTGGCTCCAAGCGACTCGACCTTGCGAGCGGCCGCGGCAAGTTCCCCTGGGTCGGCACCATAGATTTGCACGGCCCAAGGCCGATCTTCCGGGGCTGTCATGACAAGGTCGAGCGTTTTGGCCGAACCCAGAAGCAGGGCGCGCGCGTTCACGAGGTCGGTGGTGGCCAAACCCAACCCACCCATTTCCCTCACCGCGAGCCTGAATGGCAGGTTGGTGTATCCGGCCAACGGGGCAAGACAGAACCGGCTCGGGAGTTCGAGGTCTCCCAGGCACAGCGGTTCGCCCGGAACGCGCGAAGGAATAGCCAGTTCCAGGGGCATTCCCGGGCTACTCCTTGTCGTGAACGAACTTGCCGGGATTTCCCTTGAGGGCGGAACCCGCACTTGGGCGCCAAAGGGCGACATCCTCGATCTTTCGAGCCAGTTCGATGTCCATTTCGGTGAGCCCCCGGTGGCTATGGGTTTTCAGCTTCACGACCAACCTCCCCCAAGTCACCTCAAGGTCGGCATGGTGCCATGCCGCCTCGCACGCATATCCCACCGCGTTGACCAACATCAGGGTGGCCGGCCATCCATCGGTGCTGTATTTCCGCCGGATCCAGCCATTTTCAATGAACCAATTGGCCAAGCCGGCCTGGTCGAGTTTTTCCCGAACCACATCCTCGGCCAGCACCTGAATGTCTCTGGACATGTCACAAGGCTCCTGCACACCATGTTGTTGTCAATTCATGGTACCGGGGCGTGTCTTCCAGACGCGATAGCGCATGCGCCTGATGGCTGTTTCAAGCCTGCTGCTGCCCTTGTTCGCGAGTGGCTGCGGAAAGGATCCCGAACGGCTTGGAGCCATGGCCGGAAAGGTTGCGGCACGCGTCGGATCCGCCACCAGCGCCCTGAAAGCCCGACTGGCAAACCAAACGCTGCTGATTCCGGGATTTGTCGAGGGCTTGGACCTTTCGCAGAAAGTGAGGATGCGAATCCTCCTCGACGGCAGGCTTTCCGGTTGCGATGTGCAGGCCAGGGTTTTGGAAGGTGATGTCGTGGAACTCACCGGATCACTGCCGCTTGAAAACCTTCGTCCTCTCGTCCTTCAGTCGGTTGAGTCCGTTCCGGGAGTCAAGGGCGTGGCGGATGCCATGAAAACCACCCCACCAACGCCATAATCACCTTGCCATCAATCTGGCCGGGAGTCGCCCCGATGACTCCCCGAATCATCACTCGGGAAAATCAATCCAACCACATGGTTTCATGGTTGCCGCACCCAAAGTTTGCCGAGCATCAATTATTCCAGTTGGAGCCTTCTCGTTTTTTGGCGGTTGCCCTTGATCCCAAGTAGCATTGATTACTTGGCGAGAATCGATGGAAGAATGGCATGACCCAATCCGCATCACGAATGGCCATGGCGCTTTCCACCGCGGCGCTTCTGTTTCTCACCCGCTCAAGGGGGGACGAACCTTTATCAGCCACTGATATCAGGAAGTACTTTGATGTTTATTGCGTTTCATGCCACGGCGAGGAAAAGCCCAAGGCTGACTTCACGATCACCCCGAAACGATTGACAGGCGAATTCAAGGATCCGGTCATGGCCGGACGCTGGAAGGAAATCGCGCGGGTTCTTGGCAGCCATGAAATGCCGCCTCGCAAGGCGAAGCAACCGCCAGCGGTCGAAACCTCGAAGGCCATCGACTGGATCACAAGGCAGATTGTGCAGGCCGAGGAGGCCTCGCGCTCAAGAACCGTCACGCTCAGGCGACTCAACAGGGAGGAATACAGGAACACCATCCGGGATTTGGTGGGTGTCGACTTTGATGTCTCGGGGTTCCCCCAGGATCCCCCCGCTGGTGGATTCGACAATAACGGCGGCGCCTTGTCCTTTTCACCTCTTCAGGCGGAACTGTATCTGTCCGCGGCGCGGCAGATTCTCGACCGCGCCTTGGTGGATGGTGAAAAGCCACCCGTCGTGAAGTGGAGGTTCCTCCCCAAGGCGGGTCCAGCCGACCGTACCCGCATGCGCCTCGACGCCAAAAACAATCCGATCGTCAACGGCGGCAACAATCGGCAGCAGGGAAGATTCGTCGCCGTTCATGTCGACTCATGGGACAAGGCCGTCGGTACCCGGGATTTCAAGGTGTCCCATCCCGGCATGTACGCGATCAGGGTCTCAGCCGCGGGGATGGTTCCAGACAGGAATTCCGTTGTCGAATCAGCCGGAAAAATCCTGGAATCGAGGCGGGACGAGCAAAACGCGAGGCAGCCCAATCGGGCCAGGCAAAATCAGGAACAAATGGATAGGGATCTGGAGCATTTCCGCACCGATCCCATGTACGACTATGGCCCGGCACGGGCCCGCCTCGTCCTGCAACTGGGACCCCAGCCACGGACCCTCGCCGAATTCGACGCGACAGGCACCGCTGAGAAGCCCTTGGTGCATGAATTCATGGCTCGCTTCACGACCGAGCATGCCGGCATCAATTTCCAATACGACTATGCCATTCCGAAGGTCCTCGAAAACTTCTGGATGCAGCGGAGGGACGAGTTTGCTCGTCCGGAACTCCTTGTCGAATGGTTTGAAATCGAGGGTCCCATCCACGAATCATGGCCCCCGGCATCCCACTCCGGAATACTTGTTGATTCACCGCTGAAAGCCGCCCAAGGCGCCGAATATGCCACGGAGGTGATCGGCCGTTTCATGCGCAAGGCCTACAGGAGGCCCGTCGGCAAGGACGAGGTGGAGGCAAAGGTCGGTCGGTTCAAGGCGGCGCGATCCTCGGGAGCCTCGTTCATCGAATCCATCAGGCAGGCGCTCGCTTCAGTTTTGGTTTCTCCCCATTTCCTATTCCTTGCCGAGGCCGGATCTTTGCCCGGGGAACCGCTGAGCCCCCATGAAATCGCCTCCCGCATGTCGTATTTCATTTGGTCCAGCATTCCCGACGCCGAACTGGAGGCCGCGGCCGACAGCGGATCGCTTGCCAAACCGGGGGAACGGATCAGGCAGGCCAGGCGGATGCTTCGCGACCCGAAATGCCATGCTTTTGTCCGCAACTTTGCCGGCCAATGGCTCGGGCTGCGGGAAGTCGGAAGCAACCCGCCGGCACCCGATTTGTATCCGCAATACGACAGGCACCTTGAAACCTCAATGGTTGGCGAAAGTGAAGCGTTTTTCCGCGAGATCCTGGCGAATGACCTCGACGCCATGAAACTGGTCAAGTCGGATTTCGTGATGGTGAATGAGCGCCTCGCAAGGTTTTATGGCATCAACACCAACTCGGCCCCGGCATCGGCAGGGGTAAGGGGCGATCACTTCCGGAAGGTCGCCGTGCCGCATGGAATCCATCGTGGTGGAGTTGTCACCCAGGCCTCGATCCTCTGCGTGACATCCAACGGAACTCGCACTTCCCCCGTGAGGCGAGGCACCTGGATCCTGAAAAACCTGCTCGGAATGGATCCCGGCCTTCCCGTCGCGAATGTGGGTGATATCGCTCCCAAGGTACCTGGAGTTGACAAGGCCACCGTCCGGCAAAGGCTTGAGGTTCACAGGTCGATGGAACAGTGCGCCCGTTGCCACAACAGGATCGATCCCCTCGGCTTCGCGCTTGAGAATTACAACGCAGCGGGAGAATGGCGCGAGCGGGAGGGCTTTGGTTACAAGGGACGCGTCCAAAAAAACGATCCGCTTATCGACGCCCGTTCCGAAATGATCGATGGCACGCCCATAGATGGCGTCAGGGGGCTTCAACAAGCCCTTCTCGACCGTTCCGATTTGTTCCTCACCTGTCTCGCCAACAAGATGTTCACCTATGCCTTGGGACGGGAGACTGGCCTTTCAGACCAACCGCTGGTGCGCCAAGCCGTTGCGCGGATGAACAAGGATGGCAACACACTCAGGTCCTTGATTGAGGCGATTGTCACCTCACCCGCGTTCGGCAGCCATTGAAAGGAGCCAACTTCATGAATCGAGCCGTCGTTTCTCGCCGGATGGTCCTCGGCGGGACTGGCGCCTCACTGGCACTTCCCCTGCTGGAAGCCATGCTTCCTGATGCCAGTGCCGCTCCATCCCAATTCAAGCCGTGGGAAAAATCCAAGTCAGTCCCCGTTCCCCGCATGCTGTGCTGCTATGTTCCCAACGGCGTCAACATCATCGATTGGGTTCCCAAGCAGGCAGGCCACGCTTACGAACTCTCCCCCACCTTGGCGGTTCTCCGTGATCACAAGGCGGATTTCACCGTTGTCAGCGGATTGGGACATCCGGCTTCCCAAGGTGGCCATAGCGGTGCGGATACCTGGTTGACGGGTGCCAACCTGAAAGCGAAGCCCGGGTCGGATTACTCCAACTCGATATCGGTGGATCAGGTGGTTGCTGAAACCCATGGCCCCAAGACACGGTTCACCTCCCTGCAGCTTTCCGACATGAGCGGAACCGGTTCCGCTGGCCATTCCCACACTCTTTCATTCGACATCAACGGCACTCCGATCCCCGCGGAAAACTCCCCGCGAAGGCTGTTCGAACGCCTCTTTGTGCCGGAAACCGCGGCCGATAGGCAGGCCCTGCTCAAGCGGTATGCCGAGCGTAGGTCGGTGCTTGACGATGTCGCCAGCGAGGCCAGGGCCCTGACCGCTCGGCTGGGAACGCGGGATCGTCAAAAAATGGACGAGTATTTTTCCAGTGTGCGGGCCACCGAAAAGCAGATCGAACGAATGGCGGGATGGGTGGATATCCCCAAGCCCAAGGTCAGCGATGCCGGGCTCCAACTAGGCTCCAAGCCAATGGACGGGCATGACCGCCCCATGTGGATTGATGTGATGCTTGAACTGGTTTATCTGGCTTTCGTGACCGACCTGACACGGGTCGTGACATTCGAATGGAGCCGGGAGGCGGGTGGTTATGGTGGCGGTGGGGAGAATCACCATGAGCTTTCCCATCATGGAGGTGACGCCGGGATGCTGGGGAAACTCGCGGAAATCGACCGGTTCCACCTTTCAAAATTGGCTCGCTTCATCGGCATGCTCAAGGGTACGGCCGAAGGGGAAGGCGCCCTGCTCGACCACACCGCGATCCTGTATGGATCCGGAATGAATAGCGGTGCCGGGGGTGAACATTCACCGCGAAACCTGCCCTTGCTTGTGGCGGGTGGCGGCAGGCTGGGACTCAGGCATGGCAAGCATCTGGCGCATGATCCGGGCAAGGGGCCTCCCCTTGCCAATCTGCTACTGACCTTGGCCAAGGCCGCTGGAGTCCCGCTCACCCGTTTCGCCGATTCAACCGGCACCTTGGCCGGGCTTGCCTGAACCCGCGCCACTCCGTCGGGCCAGGAGAAGTTTTGCCCGCCTTGTCATTCTCTTGATCGCGGCCTCCCGGCTCAGGGCGCCACCGCGAGTGTGGCCCTCCTCACGGAAAACGATTGTCACGGGCCGGCGGACACGGGTGTATTTCGAGGCCTTGCCGGCATTGTGCTGACGCAGGCGCCGCTCGGGATCGGTCGTGACGCCAGTGTAAAGCGAGCCATCAGCGCACCGCAGCATGTAAACGAACCAAGTCTCTTTTGCTGTCATGGCCGCTTCCTTGAATGAAGAAGCCGCGAGGTCCTGGTCCTCGCGGCTTCGGTCAACCTTTGGTCGGGATGGCAGGCCGGGCTGGCGGGTGTCCGAAATCCGCGGGCCCTGGACCGGCCATTGGACCGGCCTCAGGGTTGAGCGGGCACCATGGGGAGCAGGGAGCCGATTGGAACCGGTGGAACCGGTGGAACCGCGGCATTGAGAAGGGCGGGCTTTTCCTCCCGAATCCTCGCGGAAACCGGTGTGGCCTCACGGGCGGCACCGGGACCGGAGGATGTCATGGCGGATGAGGGGCCGGCAGCGGGAAGATCAAGCATCGCCCCCCCGGCGCGGGCGGGAACCGCCGAAGGCACCATTGTCCCAGGCGCCATGCTCAGGCCGGGTTGAGCCATCGGATTGGCTGGAACGCCGGGCTTGGCGGGTTTGGCGGGCTTGAGATCCTCCCCTTCCACCGCGGGCAGGTTTGCCGGAACACCGGGAGCTTTCTCGAAAAGAGCCGGCAAGCTGGGCACATCGTTCTTAGGAAGGTTTGGCAGGCCCACCTGGCCAGCGTCGGGAACAAATTCCTCATGGGGCACCGGGCGGGAAACCTCGCGCAGCACAAGGGCCTTGCTGCGCTCGCGCTGATGCTCGACCGCGCGCACCTGCGCGACTCCCGGCAGGGCGCCTTCTGCGATGACCACATTATTGTGCTGCAGCAGGGTGCCCTTGCCGAACTCAAAGTTCACAAGCGCGTTGTTGTACTTGACGATGGCGTCATATTCGTTGGCCAGGGCGTCGGCCCAGAACCGCTGCGCTTCCAGCAGGATGTCGATGGTATCGCGCCTGCCGTCGCCACCGGCGCTGCGACCGGCGAGAAACTCCTGGAACCGAATACGCAACTGCTCGCCGAACGCCTCGCGCTGGGCGCGTTGCACTTTGATCTGCTCGTAGCTGGTGAACATCCGGCGGTATGCCTGTGACAGGGTGCGGCCCACGCGCAATTCCTGGTCATGAAGAATCTCGTAGGCCCGTGCCAGTTCCAACTTGGCGATGCGGACATTCGCGTTGGCCACGCGGAAGCCGATCGGAACATTGAGACGAAGCCCCATCGACCAGTTGTTGAAGTGGTTGCTGGCAAGGTTGCGAAGGGCGTTGTCGGTATTGGGACCATCGAGCCCCGTTCCGATCGAGTTCACATCATAGGTGCTTGTGAAGCGCAAATCGGGAAGCAGGTTGTTGCGCTGGTTGATCAGTTCCAACTGCCGAACCTTGACTTCCTTTCGGGCAAGGGAGAGTTCCGGCCTCAGGTTGATGCACTCCTCGTAGGCTGAATCCCAGTCTGGCTCGAAGCGGGCGAGCGTCGGGGCGTCGACCGGAATGATGCGGGTGCCATCCTCAGCCGAGAGCCCCATCAGGTTGCGCAATTGCCGTTCGTTTTCAAGAACCTGGTCAAGGGCCGCGAGGCGCTGGCCGCGGAAAAGCTCGTATTGGCCCCTGGTCTGAGCGACATCGGCGAGGGTGACCCGGCCGGCGTCGAGGCGTGCCTTGCTGATGCGCCAAGCCTCGTAGCCCTGGCGCATCGCCTGCTCGCGGGCATAGAGCGCCCAATAAGACCCGTAAAGGTTCCAGTACGCCGTTTCCGCGTTGAGGAGCAGCACCGCCACGATGCGCTCAAGTTCCGCGCGCGACTGGTCGTAGCGGAGTCGGGTGATCAGGATGCCGTCTGAAGCCGTGGTGGCGTTAAGGATGCCGGGGCTGATGAGGCTGTTCACGCCACCCGCGCGCAACTGGTTGATTTCCGTGCCAAAGTCGCGCAACAACGGCTGCTCGAACTGGAACTGGAGGTTGGGACGGTACGACGGATTCACCCGGGCCGGCAGGTTGGTGAACTGGTAGTCCGTCTTGAATGTGATGCCCGCGACACCACCTGATGCCAACGGCTTCAAGACACCGGTGCTGAAAGATGAATCGTGCTGCCGGATGGCATTCAGGCCGGTCGCCCCAGCCTGGAAAGAATCCAGCGGCGTTCCAACGGGGCGGTCGGTGTTTTGCCAGTTCATGCTGGTTGTCCACACCGCGTCAAAACGGGCCATCGCGTTTTCGATGTTGGTGCCGGCGACGGCGGGATCAAGTTGAAGGACGCGGATGTTGTCCGAACCGCCGATCACGCGCCCTTGGAATGTGACAAGGTTGTCGAAGGCGACGCCGGCGTTACCCGCGCTTTGGCTGCCGATGTTACCCTGCTCGAGCGACACGGCGAGCGTCTCGGCAAGCGACAGATACCGTGGCTTGCGGTCGGGATCCACCACCGTGGCAGGCCGAACCACGACAGGAGTCACCGGTTTGGCCGTGGCCCTGGGGTCCAGCTCATAAACAACCGCTGGCATCAGGTTCTTGTAATGCTCGTAGTCGAACTCGGTGAGGAAGGTGTTCTGCTTGCAACCGGCAAATAACGCCAGGAGCGCGAAAACCCCTCCGGTCGACATCCAGTTCCGACGCATGATTCCACCCCGTGGATGGAGGCAACCGGTTTCACCTGAACAGGGCTACACCGATTCCCGGACCAAATCCGCCGCAGAAGAGGCGCCCCCAGGCGGGAAACCAATCCGGCAACGAATGGCGGGGTGACAACCAAGGTCATCCCCTCCGCCACCTTGTTCATCGGCGTATCGGTCGCGCAGATTCAGAAAACAATTCGGGTTATGCCTGATTTTCCGGCTGGACATGCGTTTTTGCTGGGATTTTCAAGATATTGCGAATTTTAACTCAAGTTTCCAATCACAGCTGGTTGGGATCGGAAGGGTTCCATCTGGGGGAAATGCCCACATAGGGCAAACCAAGCAATTTCTTGATGAACGCCCACTCCCCCATGTCATTCCCTTCCCAGCAATGGCCGATCCATTGCAGGAAATAGCCTTGTACAAACAACGATGCCGAAACCCACCACAAGTCCCATGGCAGTACCGCCAGCAGCCCCAGGGCCACGACCGTCATGGGAATCCCAACCATATGAATCCTGAAATTCGAGGGCAATTGATGGCGCAGCATCCAGCCATGGAGACGACGGGCAAGGAAGCCCCGTCGGGGTTGGGACTCGGTCATGTCCTGAACTCCCTGTTCACATTCGTTCGACGACCCGTATTCCCAGCAATCCCAAAACCGTCCTGATGGTCCGCGAAACCAGATCGCAAAGCACAAGCCTGGAATCGCGCGAAAGCGCATCGGGAGCCTTCAGGACAGGGCAAGACTGGAAAAAGGCGCTGTAAGCCTTGGAAAGATCCCACAGGTAAGCGGTGAGCACATGCGGACGGAAATCCGCCGCGGCGGCATGCAGGGCTTCCCCCAGGCGAAGCAGATGGATGGCCAGGGACCTTTCAGCGGAATGCCCGATCAGTACCTTGGGCACCGATCGCGACAACGATTCGCTGGAAGCACCAGCCTTGCGGAGAATGCTGCGACAACGCGCATAGGCGTACTGCATATAGGCGGCGGTGTTCCCATCCATCGCCAGCATCTTGTACCACGAGAATACATAATCCGAAACCCGGTTTTGCGAAAGGTCGGCGTATTTCACGGCACCAATTCCAACCGCCTCGGCGATCGCCGCACGATCGGCCCCCGGAAAGGAGGCGTCTTCCTCATCGCCATGGGAATCAAAGGTCTCTCCCGCCAGGCGAACAGCCTCGTCCAGCAATTGTTCGAGCGTGGCGCCCGCCTTGCCATCACGGGTCTTGATCGGCTTCCTGTCCTCGCCGAGCACCGATCCGAAGGCGACATGGGTCAATCGGGCCGAGGTCTTCCCCCATCTGCGGGCCACTTCGAAAATCTGCTTGAAATGAAGGGCCTGCCTGGAGTCGACCACATACAAAATGTCGGTCGGATTGAATTTCTCAAGGCGCCATGCGATCGCCGCCAGGTCGGATGTGGCGTATGTGAAAGCCCCGTCCCGCTTCCGCACCAGGGCGGGCGGTTCGTTCTCACCGAAAAACACCACCCGCGCGCCATGGCTTTCCTCGGCGATTCCAGAGCTTGACAAGTCAGCGGCCACGGGGGCGAGCATCGGCTGGTAAAAGCTTTCGCCAAGGACATGATCGAACCGCACATCCAGTCTGCGGTATACCCGCTCGATCTCCTCCAGGCAGGCAGGCATGAACGATCGCCAAAGCTCCATGTTCTCCGGATCTCCGGCATGGAGTTTGGCCACCTCGGCGCGACAGGCGTCCTGGACGGGATCGGAAGCCTGGTCATCATCCTCATCGGCTCGGAATTGCTGTCGCACCGCGACATACAGCCTGGCCAATTCCCTCACGGGATCGAGGCGGAAGGCCTCGTCGTCCCGCATGTTCTTGTACCCGTAAAGCAGCATTCCGAACTGGGTTCCCCAGTCGCCAAGATGGTTGTCCGTGATCACCTCATGTCCGAGGAACCTGAAAAGCCTGCTTAGCGCGTCACCCAGAATCGTGGATCGCAGGTGGCCGACATGCATCGGCTTGGCGACATTCGGGCTGCTGAAATCGATCACCAATCGTCTCGGGCTTCCAACCGGGGCCACAAGCAGGCGCTCATCACGGGACATTTCCGACAGTCGGTCCGCGAGCCATTCGTCTGAAAACCTGAAATTCAGGAATCCCGGGCCGGCTATCTCCGGGGCTGAAAAAGCGGCACCCAGGTCCAACCCTGCCACCAATAATTCGGCGACAGCCCGCGGTGGCTTGCCGACGGCCTTGGCCAACGCCATGGCCGCGTTGGCTTGGTAATCACCGTGCTTGGATTCACCCGCTGGCCTGACACTGGACTCCACCGAGGAAGGGTCGAAACCCGCCTTGAACGCCGAACGGCCCAGCGCCGCGCGCACCGTTTCAATCAGGATCATGAGTCAGGCACCCTTTTCCGGGGCCGCCCAATCGACTCGGGGCGCCTCGGTCCACAATTCCTCTAGTTCATAAAAGGAGCGCGCTCCGGGCTCGAAAACATGCACCACGATGTCCCCATAATCTTGCAGAATCCAACGGCTTGCCACGTATCCCTCGATGCCGAGCCTCCTGTCCCCCACCGCGTTCAACTCCCGGTCGGTTTCCTCGGCGATGGTTCGGATCTGCCGGCGACTGTTGCCCGTGGAAAGAACAAAGTAATCATAAATAGGAGTGATCTTCCTCATGTCGAGGATCACGATGTCGCGCCCCTTGTTGTCGCGGGCCACCTTGGCGGCAAGACGAGCCCTTTCAAGGGCGGTGGGCAGTTTGGGCTTGGCAGGGGCTTCCCCCGAATTGGCCGTTTGAATCACCTCTGACAATCCAAGATCCCCCTGATGCTGCCCTGAACCGTTTCTTGACGACGCCGCCAATAACGCATCATATCATCAGCTACATTCCTTCACTACCGGCAACCGACCGGCCAATCAGGGATCAACGGCCTTGAACGAACGAAAACCGCCTGTCGGTCCTTATTGGTTGTGGACGCTTTGCGGCTTCCTTCTCATGGCGACCGCCGTGAACTACCTGGACCGTCTGGTCCTGAATCAGGCAGCCACCCAGATCAAGCGTGAATTGTCATTTGATTCTTTCAGGTTTCCTTGGCTGGACAGTTCAACCTCGCCGGACGCCCGCTTGGCGGATCGGAATTACGGAATCCTCGAAGGCATGTTCGGGGTGTTTTTCGCCATGGGAGCAATCTTCTTTGGCTGGCTTGCCGACAAAACCTGCGTTGTCTGGCTCTATCCTTTGGCCGTGGTCGCCTGGTCGGCAGCGGGTTACGGGTCCGGCCTTGCCGGATCTTACGAACAGCTCCTGGTTTGCCGCTGTGCGCTCGGTTTCTTTGAGGCCGCCAACTGGCCCTGCGGACTCATCACGACCCGGCTGCTTTTCCAGGCAAGCCAGCGCAATCTGGGAAACGGAATTCTCCAAAGCGGCACCGCGTTGGGAGCGGTCCTGACCCCTCCGCTTCTTCTGCTCATGACGCTTGGATTCTCCGGGATGCCCGATTCGTTGGCCGCGGCGGGCCAACTCCTTGCCCGGAAGGATCTTCCCCTGGCGTGGCGGGAAAGCTTTCGGGTCGTAGGCTTCGCGGGAGTGGCTTGGGCCTTCGCATGGCTGCTTTTTGTTCGCGGCAAATGGTCGCTTTGGGACAAGCCGCCGATGCCGGGCGGAGTCGCCGACAGCACCATCTCGATGGTTTCCCGCTTCGTGCGCGACAGGCGCTTTTGGATCTTGCTGACGATGGTGGTGACGATCAATGCCTCATGGCAGTTCCTCAGGGCTTGGATGCCGCCATTTCTGGTAGAGGCGAGGGGATACAGTCCCGTCGCCGTGAGCCTTTTTTCCAGCCTCTACTACCTGGTTGCCGACATGGGCTCGATCGCCTCGGGAGCGACGGCACTGTATCTTTCGGCAACTTGGGGTGTGGTGGGAGCCCGCAAGCTGGTTTTTCTGGCCGGCGCCCTGGCCTGCCTGGCCTCCATACCCATGTCGATGCTGCCGCCTGGCCGACTGCTCGAGGCCAGCATGCTGCTTTTCGGATTCGGCGCCCTGGGCGTCTTCCCCATCTACTATTCGCAAAGTCAGGAATTTCCGGCGCGCTGGCAGGGCCGTGTCTCGGGATTCCTGGGCGGAATCACATGGTTCATGGTGTTCCTGTTCCAGTTTGCCATGGGGGCGATGGTTTCGGCGAAGAAGGCCGAGTTCCTGGCGTCTGCCGCCGCTTTGGGCCTGTCTCCCGAGGATGCGGCACGGGCCGCCGCGGCGCACGCCTACACATTGGGGGTGGCGTTGGCGGGCGTGCCTCCCCTCGCTGGATTTGCGGCGCTCATGCTTTGGCCGGCGGAAAAACCCGATCAGGATCCGAGTGGAACGGCGTAAACCACCACGCCGTCCCCGGTCCTCCGCCGGGAAGACTCGAAGGTGAACACGGGTGTCCCGCCTTTCTCCTTGAGCTTGTCCTCGCTTTGCACTGGCAACCTTTCATGCTTGCTGGCTGAACGGTCGACGACAACGAGCAACCGCCTGGGGTGGGTGATCGGCAACCCCTTGGTTTCCGCCTCAAGGAACAACCTGCCGGCATAAAAGTGAGTCCAGCAGAACGGGTCGACAACCGGATCGCCAATCGGAGTGTTTGCCGCGATCCATTTTCCGGCCTGCTTGAA
Source organism: Planctomycetota bacterium (assembly GCA_016873225.1). Taxonomy (GTDB): domain Bacteria; phylum Planctomycetota; class Planctomycetia; order Gemmatales; family Gemmataceae; genus REEB421. The sequence continues at coordinate 95,888 of VGXS01000004.1, forward strand.
GCCGGCGCGATTCGCGTGCAAGGGCTCCACAGTCCTGTAGATGCCCACCGCGAAAACAGGAACCACGAGGACTCCCGCCACCAAGATCCGGCGCCATCCCAAAAATCGCTTGCAGAATTCGCTGATTCCACCTCCCGCAAGGATGGCCGCGAAAGCCACGATCACAATCATGTGCCGGTCGGACAAGTATCCCATGGTCGCGGCGACCCGTTGCAGCAACACTTCAAGGCCCGTGCAAGCGATTACGACGGCGATGGTTCCAGGCTGCGTCCAAACATGATTCCGACAGAAAATCATCGTTAGCAAGGCAGGCAGCCAAAGCACGAACAAGGTTCCCCTGGCCAGCATTCCCAGGAAAATCCAAAAGGCCCACGCTTCCCGCCCCATGCCGTGGGAGGAACTTGTGAACCAAGAGGCGATCAGCGGGGAATCGGGCGGAACGGGGGCCGAGACGCTGTCCGCCGTGAGAACCCGGTTGGCTGTCGGCTTGCTGGTCAGCTTACCGACAATCGCGACAAACGGGACCGCCATGATCAGGAATCCGAGCGCCAAAGCCGTCGCCTGCCTCCACCAAGGAGCGCCAGCCCGCTGAACAGTCATGCCTAACAGCACCAATCCAAAGGCAACTGGAAACAAGGCGCCTTCGGGCCTCACAAGGTAGGCCATGCCACCCGACAAACCGCACAAGGCATAGGGCCACAATTTTTGCCCGCGCAAGGCGATATAGCCGAACAACATGGATGACATGACCAGCAGGAGGAAAAGGGCCTCGGATAGTCCGTCGGCAAACAATCGGGCCATGGCTGGCAGCACTTGGATGAACAGGCAAGCCAGAAACGCCCCCCATGAAGAGAACATCTGCCTTGAAAGCATGTAAGCCACGGGTACGAGTGCGACGCTGGCAATGATGCTGGCGACCTGGGACGATCTCTGATAACGCTCCGCCAACGATCCCGGCATCAGGGGACCTATCACCGTGTCAACGGCGCAAATCCAAAACGGGTAACCCGGATGCTGTTCGGAATTGCGAATGGCATGAATGACACGACCTTGGGAAATATCCCACGCCATCCGGATGTAATGAATGCTGTCGCGCGATGTCACCTCGGTCGTTGCGAAATGCCACGAACGGATTCCGAGGGCCAATCCCATGAGGATCAACACCAAGCGGAAGTCCAGCGACATCAAGAGGCCAAGGTGGCCAGGCGGCGATTCTTCCTTGGAACCTAAGGCTGGGGTGCAATCATCCATGCACCGATATTCACGGCTTTGGGCCTTTGAAATCAACGGGAACAGGCGGCGGCAATCAGCGGTTGTAGTTGGTGTATCCAAACTGGTTCAGGTACGCCCGTCCGGGCAGTTGGGCCTGGGTTGGAAATGTACTGCGACCGATTGTCGGAGTGTTCGAGATGATGGTGTTGTTGGCGGGCTTGAAGAAGAAATCGGAAAGTTTCTTGCTTCCCCTGTTCACATACATGGGAGAAGCGATGGGAGCGCTTGAAGGCAGATTGAAGGCGTTGGTGCCTTGGCCCAAGGGAGATGTCGCGGGGGAGTTGCCATTGTTGAAGCCAAGAAACTTGGCCATGTAGCTCATGATCGAATTGACGGTGGAATTGGAACCGTTTGACCGCGAAACCAATGTCGGAACATTATTGATCGTCTGGGCTTGCGCGCCTTGCATGCCTAGGCCCATCAGGGTTAACGCGGCCAGAGTGTGCCAAATTTTCATGACCATATTCCCCAACAAGGCCCATGGTTTTCCCTGTTCGTTTCCGGCAATGCCCATTCTTCGTCCAGCAGGTCAAGTGAACTTGGGCTGATTTTGACGGTTTTGCAGCTTTTTCACGACACGACCTTGGTTGTCTCAAGTCGCGTCCTTTTGAGTGACGATGGCCCCTTCATGGAAGCCGAACACAGCCTGCTACCGATGGAATTGTTGGGGCGCGGTCCCGTCACGGAAGTTTGGAAGGCCATCAATCTTTCAACCGGCCGTCATGTGGCGCTGAAAAAACCTCGAGACAACACCGATGACGCCGCCTTGGCCCAAAGGCTGATCAGCCATGAAGCGCTGGTCTGCCAAACCGTGGCGCATCGATCCCTTCCCCGTATTCTCAATTTTGAATCCTCCGGCCCGGAGCCCTTTCTTTGCCTCAAGCTGCTGCGCGGAGAAAACCTAGACCACCGAAAAATCAGCGCGCGTCCTTGGACGCTTCTTGAACTGATCGACATGGTTTCCCATGTCGCCGAAGCACTGGAATCCCTTCACAAGGCAGGTTGGGTGCATGGTGATGTCCAGCCGGCAAACATCTTTCAGGAGTTCAATGGCAATAACCGGCTGATCGACATGGGTGGTGCCCACTTGGCGGGTCGGCACCCCTTCGATGGTACGGCAATGGAAATCGAACTCGTCGGCTCGGCGGATTACTGGGCGCCCGAGATTTGCAGATGCAATGGTGTTGGCGCACCCCCAGCCGACATCTTCGCACTTGGAGTCGTGGCGTTTGAAACCCTCGCTGAGAGGCGCCCTTGGCCCGGCGGAAGCCTTCGGGAAACCATCAAAAGGCACCACGGAGACCCTGCAGGCCCCTTGTCGAGCCGTTGGTGCCGAATTCCCGCCAAGGTGGCGCGCTTGGTGAACTCAATGCTGGCGCGAGATCCAATATCGAGGCCAACAGCCGCGGCCGTGGCTGACGAGTTGGGATCGGTGGCCATCAGGCTGATGGAACTCGGCGCGGTAGCCTGACTCAAGGAACTCAGCTGAGTCCCTCTTCTCCCAGAAGATCATCCTCGGTGTAAAGCATGAATCCACGATTGGCAAGAATCCGGGCCGCCATCTCAAAATCTTCCACATGCATGGCCAAGGCGGCGCTTCCTTTTGGACCTATCAGCAAAGGATAGGCATAGTGAATGTTGATCTCAGCCTGCAGCAGCGACTTGCACATTCCCAAAAGCGGTTCCTGAATATCGGGCAGACGAACGATCAACAGGTCACTTTCGGAAAACATCAACTCGGCGAGCGAAAGAATTTCCCTCGCCCTTTCGGGATCGCTCAGCACGAGGCGGATGATGGCGCAATCGGCGGAGTTGACAACCGAGATCGAAACGATGCGGACGGATGTTGTTTCAAAATGCTGGACAACCCTGGCCAATCCGCCGATCTGGTTTTTCACAAAGACATTGAACTGGCGTACACCAGGCCAATCGCGACCGCGCGCGGTTCCAAGGCCGGAGTGGGATCCGGAGTCACCGCCCATGGTTGGCATGTCTGCTCCCCGCCCAGTCCGATTCGGCCCGGATCGCGCCGGCAAGGCGCTTGGTAAAATGGGATTGGAATGAACTCCTCTTCAACTTATGAGGAAAAAGGGTCGCCAACACGAACCTCGGGCCATTTGTCGCGCGCTTTTTCGGGGCCGAAACATGCAGAGCGAACCGAATACTCCGCAAACGCCGTTCAAAATCGAGGTCGCGGACCGCGTGAAGCGCCTGCCTCCCTACCTGTTCGGAAAAATCAACGCCTTGAAATACCAAAAGCGCCGGGATGGGATCGATGTCATCGACCTGGGCATGGGCAACCCCTCGGACATGCCTCATCCCCAGGTGATTGAGAAACTGATCGAGGCGGCAAAAGACGAGCGCAACCACGGGTATTCGGTCAGCAACGGACTGCGCAACCTACGCAAGGAAGTTGCTCTTCGCTACAAGCGTCGGCACGATGTCAACCTCGACCCAGACACGGACATCATTGCCGGTTTGGGGTCCAAGGAGGTTTTCAGCCATATGTGCCTGGCTCTTCTGGGGCCGGGCGACACGGCGATGGTTCCGGCGCCGTCGTTTCCCATCCATGTCTATGCTGTCATGCTTGCCTCGGGCAATGTGATCAGCCTCGACTGCACCGCTCCCGACCGATTCCTTTCCCAAGTGGCCACCGTCGCCGAGCATCTTTACCCCCGGCCCAAGGTGCTCATCCTCAACTATCCCCATAATCCGTCGACCACGGTCATCGAAAAAGATTTCTTTGTCGATGTCGTCGCCCTGGCCCGCAAGCATGGCTTCATGGTCATCCACGATTTCGCCTATGGCGATGTCTGCTACGACGGATATCAGGCCCCCAGCTTCCTCAGCGCCCCCGGCGCCCGGGATGTGGGGGTGGAAACCACGACGATGAGCAAGGGTTACAACATGGCCGGATGGCGCGTGGGATTCGCCGCGGGCAATCCGGAAATGATTCGCGCCTTGGCCACCATCAAGGGGTATTACGACTACGGCCTTTTCGCGCCTATCCAGATCGCGGGTATCGTGGCCCTGCGCCATTGCGAGGACCTCGTCACGGAACAGGCTATGATCTACCAGCGGCGACGGGATGTGCTGGTTGATGGCCTGAGGCGGCTTGGCTGGCAGGTCGACGCTCCCAAGGCCACCATGTTCGTTTGGGCCAAATATCCCGATGAATGGCAGCAGCGATTGGGATCCATCGACTTCGCGATGAAACTCCTCGAGGAGGCAGAGGTCGCCGTCAGCCCTGGTCGCGGCTTCGGCGAGGCTGGGGAAGGCTACCTCCGCCTCGCGTTGGTTGAAAATGAGCAGCGCCTCAAACAGGCCGTCAGGAATATCGGGCGTTGCCTGCGCCCCGAGACGGTTTCAGGCTGATTGAATCGTTCCCCCTCCCCTCTCAGGCCCCGGTGATCAACTCTCCGGGGCCGAACTGTTTTCCCAACCGTATACTGGCCATCGGTGTTCGGCACATGCAGCCCGCCAAGGCCACGGAGTCGATCGATGTCCACCGTCCCATCCTCGAGCCAGCGAACATTCCTTGGCCATCCGGTCGGACTCTATTTTCTGTTCTTCACGGAAATGTGGGAACGGTTCAGCTACTACGGCATGCGGGCCCTGCTGATGCTGTACATGGTCAACCACTTCAAGTGGGCCGCGTCAAGTTCGGCCTCCATTTACAAGTGGTATACGACCCTGGTCTATGTGACCCCCATCATTGGCGGCCTCCTTGCCGATCGGTACCTGGGCAACCGCGTTGCCGTGATCATCGGCGCCGTGCTCATGGCTGTCGGCCATTTCCTGATGGCCTTCGAGGCGCAATCCATCTTCTTTGCGGCGCTCGTGTTCCTCGTGATAGGCAATGGTTTCTTCAAGCCCAACATGTCCACGCAGGTGGGACAGCTTTATCCGGTTGGCGACAGCAGGCGTGATGGCGCCTACACGATTTTTTACATGGGAATCAATTTGGGAGCCTTCCTTTCTCCTCTTGCCTGCGGATGGCTGCAGGAAAACACAAGGGGCGGCTTCCACTCCGGTTTCGCCCTGGCGGGCATCGGCATGGTTCTTGGGTTGGTCACCTATCTCGTCGGCCAACCCTTCATCACTGAGGTGTCAGGCAAGGTCGGACAAGGCGAAGACAACTCCGTTGAAGGGCGGCCGAGTGCGATCGGCGCGATTTCTGCCTTGGCGCCGTTCATCGTCGGTCTTGGCGGCCTTGCCCTGCTCGCCCATGGCGCCTGGAACGGGTTCGCCGGACAATACAAGGAAATGGCTCCCGGCCTCATCAGCGGTGCCTCCCTCCTCTTGGTCGGCTGGATCACATGGACCGTCACCGGCGCCTCGCGCGACCGCGTGCTTGTGATCGTGGTGATAGGGCTTTTCGCCGTGTTCTTCTGGGCCGCCTTCGAACAGGCCGGCACCGCGCTCAACCTCTGGGCCGACAAGACCACCAACCGCTATCTCACCGAAAGCCCGCCACCGGCCACCCCGTTCCCGCCCCAGGAATCATCGCCTCCCGCTACCCCGGCCGGCGGGCAAGCCTCGGCCGCCTCGGTGTTCGAAATGTTCCTTCCCAAGGAGACAGCTTCCGGCGAGGCTGAAATATCAACGCTCAACCCGGTGCCGACCGCGTGGTTCCAGTCGATCAACGCCCTGGCGATTTTTCTCCTGGCGCCCTTCTTTGCCTGGTTGTGGCTGGTTTGGCGCATTTCCACTCCACTCAAGATGGTCCTCGGGATTTTCCTGATGGGCTGCTCGTTCTTCGTCATGGCCGCCGCCGGCATCGCTGAAAACCGCCCAGCCACCACGCCGTTGTCGGCCCTCCCGGCAACCGATGGCCTGCGCCTCGATGCCGCGGGAGCCATTCATGTTCGTGAGGAAACCCGCAAGAGGCTGGCCGGGGAACCCGATCCGGAAGCCGGCGAGGAAATCGCCCACGCGGGCAGGCTGGTGTTCGCGGGCGGAAGCCTCAGGTCCACGGGGGTTTTTCCTGACATCGAACGCGATCGGCTTGTTGCGGCCAGCGCCCCAGCCTCTTTCCGCCAGGCCCTTGCGGCCGCCCGCGCCACGCTCGCCGCCGACAACGCGCCGAAGGAGATTTCGATAGTGGTTGATGAATCGGTCAGGCAACTCGACCTGCGCTACACCGGATGGAGCCCATCCAAGGCCGCGTACGAACCGGCCACCAGGACGCTGACAATCAAGGCTAGGCTGGCGGATCGGGACATCAAGGCGCTGCTCGTCGCCGCTGGCGCGCCCGAATGGCGCCATTCCCTCGATTCCATCATGATCGAATCGGCCGGTTTCAAGGTTTCGGCATGGTGGCTTTTCCTCTGCTACCTTCTCGCCACATTGGGGGAATTATGCCTTTCCCCTGTCGGTTTGTCCATGACAAGCAAGCTGGCACCCGCCAAATACGCCACCGTTCTCATGGGCATGTGGCTGCTGGTCAGCGCCTTCGGCAACTATGCCGCCGGCGCCCTGGGCGAACTCTACTCGGTCGTCCCGCCTGTCCCCTACTTTGGATACACGGGGGCCACCTTGGCTGCCGCGGCGATCATTCTCCTGCTGTTCGCGAAAATCGTCGCGGCCATGATGCATGCCGCCGACGATGCCACACCTGCCAGGAAGGAGTCCCAGGCATCGTGACAGCCCAAATCATTCCCTTGCCGGCCAGCGGCGCCGGGTTCAAAATCGACGCGACGACCCACCGCGAGGTGCCTGGCGCTTGGTCAATCTCGGGGGGGCCTTGCCATCAGGGACTTGCCGGAGGGATGACCGTGGCGCAAGTCGACTCGGGCGCCCTGTCGGCAACCATACTTCCCGGCAAGGGGATGGGAATCTGGAAGGCCGAGGGCGCCGGCCACGCTTTGGGTTGGAAATCACCGGTCCGTTCCGGCCCGGTCCATCCCGCCCTTGTCAACGCGCACCGGAGGGGCGGAATTGGTTGGCTTGACGGTTTCGACGAACTTCTTTGCCGCTGCGGCTTGGCGGCCAATGGCCCACCCGGCAAGGATGACAATGGAGGTGAAATCACACTGCATGGGCGGATCGCGAATCTTCCGGCATGGAAACTCGAGGCGGTCGTCGAGGCCGGGCCTCGACCGCGAATCGGCCTTCGGGGAGTTGTCGACGAATGTTCGCTCTTTGATTCCTGCCTCAGGCTCACCACGACATACTTCATTGAACCGGGTTCCCTAGTCCTTCGGGTTGAGGACCGGATTGAAAATCTCGGAGCTCGGCCGGCGGAATTCCAGCTTCTTTACCATCTGAACATCGGTTTTCCCTTTCTTGGCGCGGGAAGCCGGGCCCATGTGCGCTTTGCTGAAATGGCGCCTCAAACCCCCAGGGCCGCCGAAGGCATTTCCTCATGGCAAACCTATGGCCCGCCGGAAACCGGCTTCGCGGAGCAGGTCTACCTCTTTCATCCCCGCGCGGATGCCAATGGCCAAGGCCTGGCCGTGCTTGAAAAATCTGATGGATGCAGCGCGCTGGTGGTACGGTTTCCCGTCGAAAGCCTTCCGTTTTTCACTCTCTGGAAAAATTCAGGCGCCTTGGAAGATGGTTATGTCACGGGACTGGAACCAGCGACGGGTTTTCCGAATTTCAAGGCGTTTGAGCGGGCGCATGATCGAGTTCCGGTGCTGGCCCCGGGAACATCCTGGAACGCTTCATGGACCATCGAATTGGTTTCAGAAGCCTCGAAAGTGAAAGCCGCTGTTGCGGAGTGCGGCATTCATGGCACCGTGCATGGCTTGCCTGTCCGTGGATTCAGCCCCCAGGGCGGCTGACTGGAGTTGTTCATGTTGATGTCATGCATCCTCATTTCAGTGTTCATGCAACCTCTTTCCGAAAAGGAAGCGATCGATGGCTGGCTTGAACTCATCGACAAGGATGGGTTCGGATGGCCGGTTCGAAACGGATGGATGACAGCCGAGGGGGGATGGCGGGCTGGAAAGAACTGCACCGCCCGGCACGGCGCCGTGATGGGACCTTGCAAGGCCGAGGTCAGGATGAAGGCCTTTGGTGATACGGCGAGCCTTGCCCTGAGGTGGATCGCGACCGATGGCAAGGTTCAGGTTCTCGAAGCCCCCATCAACGCAAAAGCTGGCGCCGAATCGAAATGGGAACCCGACCTGTCCCGGGTGACCCCTGGTTCGATTGAGCTGGCCGCGACAGATCTTGTCGTGACTTCTGTCCGGATACTCCCCACGGTGAAGGAAAGGCTCATCAATGGCAAGGATCTTTCGGGATGGACCATATTCCCCGACAAAAAATCGCGTTATTCCATCGCGGCGGGCGGATGGCTCCATGTGGAGGATGGCCCCGGCGACATCCAAAGCGACTTTCAGGCAGCCGACTTCGTGGCGCGCCTCACCCTTCGCACCAATGGCAAGCATCTCAACAGCGGGCTATTCTTCCGCGCCATTCCCGGCCAGTTCACCCAGGCCTACGAGGCCCAGATCCGCAACCAGTTCACTCCAGGGGAATCTCGGGAATACAAGGTCGATCGGTTCGATCCCGCCACGGGCGCTCCATGGACCCCGATCGTGTTCAGGTCGGAGGCCGTTGATTTCGGCACGGGTGCCATTTACAGGCGGGTTCCGGCCCGCTCCCAAACCGCCAGCGATGGATCCTGGTTCACGATGACCGTCGCGACGCATGGCCGCCGCTTCGCCACTTGGGTAAATGGCATCCAGCAGGTCGACTGGATCGACAATCGTCCCGCCAACGACAATCCGAGGCAGGGCTATCGCGCCGCCAAGGGCGCCTTTAGCCTCCAGGGACACGATCCGACAACCAACATCGACTTTCGATCACTCAACATCCAGGTCCTTGATTCATCGACCCGGCGCTGAAAAAGGAAATACCGCCATGCAAGACAACGATCCCGAACCCCTCTCGCTGATCGAAATAATCGAGCAAGTGCTTGTCGAGGATGACTGGCATTATGAGCGTGACGAGGAACGGGATGTCGTCATGCTGGGGGTGAAATGCCGCAACGCCTCACTTCGACTGGCTTTTGATGCCAAGGAGGACAAGGGCGTCGTGGTTCTATACGGGCTCATCGACGGTCGAGTGCCGTCTCAGAAACATGTCGAGGCAGCAGAATTCATCACCCGTGCCAACTACGGACTCTTGGTTGGCAACTTTGAGATGGATTACGGGGATGGCGAAGTCCGGTTCAAGGTGAGCGTCGATGTCGAAGGGGCCGAACTCACCCCAACAATGATCCGCAACATGATCAATTATTGCGTCGTCACCCTCAACCGTTATTATCCCGGCCTCATGGGGGTCCTTTTCGGCAACCTCGACCCGGCGGAAGCCGCCTCGGAGGCGGAGGCGAGCGAAGACGACGATGATGTCAACGGCGACGATTGCGACCACGAACACGACGAGAATGATGATCAGAAGGAGTGAGGCGGGCCAAGTTGGCCCGCCTCTCAAGCACGATAACAATTCGGTTCGCGCGACCCCTTGGGAATCCGTCAAGTCACATTGAGCCTGGGCTTCGTGTCCTTGTCGGGAACCTCGGGAGCGTCGCCCTTGAACCAGTTCTCATTGAACTCGATTCTCTGACGGCTTTTCATGCTGAGGTTCGCGGTGAGGGCGATGATGGCATCGGCCATCGCGACTTCGCCGTGGCACCGGGGCAGCCTCTGCTTGAATCGGCCCGCCGGGTCCTTCTCGTAACCGAGCTTGGAGTCCCATTCGCGGATGCAATACGCGAAGTCCTCCATTTCCTCCTTGTAACCCCTGCTGACCGCGGCACCAGGGCCGCCCGCCGCGGGGGCGCCGCCGCCCGCCGCGGGTGGTCCTGCTCCCGGGCCCCAGGTGGATGAGGCTTCCATGGCGGGCTTGCCGCCCGGACCGGTTGTCACGGAAACTTCCGTCGACCTCGCATCCGTCGCCTTCTTGTTCGGATCGCGCTCGGTGTAGAGGTAAATCGACTGTTCCTGCTCGACAACCATGCTGCCCCGGCTTCCCATCACGCACTCGCCATAAGACTCGAACGAGTTGGTGTTGAGCGATGAGTAAGTCACGACCACGATGTCGTCGCTATCCTTGCCCTTGTTCTTGCCTAAAGGATGGTTGGGCCCCGGGAATTCGTAGGTGATGAAGATCGAGTCGTCGGACTCCCGGTCATTCCGGCCCGGGCCATAGAAGAACTTGCCTCCAACCCCGGTCACGGCCAGGGGATGGACCTTGCCGAGGAAAATGCTGCAGGCGTCCATCTGGTGGCTGCCGAGTTCGGCCATCAATCCGCCGCCCGTTTCGTTGTAAAGCCTCCAGCGGACAAGTTCCTCCACGCTCTTGAAGCCATGCTCTTCGGTTTTCCCTTTCAGTTCCTTCTCGTCGATGTCGTAAATGGGCGGATACCAACCATCACGGAAATGGGGTTGGGCGTAACCCTCGGCCAGCTTGTATCCTGCCGCCGATTCGTCACGGAAAGGCCAGGAATTGTTGCGGTGCCATAGTGCCCGGATATGCCTGACTTCGCCAAGGATTCCAGCCTCAAGGATTTCATGGGCGTGGGCGTACAGCATGCTGTAGTGCCGCTGGTGCCCGATGGAGAGAATGCGTCCGGTTTCCTTGGCCACTTGGATCATTTTCTTGCACTGGGAAATGTTCCAGGCCATGAGCTTTTCACAAAGCACATGCTTGCCCGCCCGCATGCAATCAATGGCGATCTTCGCGTGAGTCGATAACGGCGTGGCGATCACCACAGCCTCGATGTCCTTGTTGTCAAGGATTTTCCGGTAATCGTCGTAAATCGCGATATCCTTGGATTCCGGTCCATAAAGTTTGTTGAAGCCGGGACGAAGGGGAACCTTCGGATCACCCTTCATGATCCGCTCGCGGTTGTATGGCCGTATGTCGGCCACTGCGACAAACTTGAGGAAGTCGGGATTGTGGGCCCCAACGAGAATGCCTCCCTCATCACCTCCACCGATCAACGCCGCCTTGACCGGTTTGCCGATCGACTTGTAACCGAAATAAACAAGTGGAGAGGCGGCGGCGACCGACGCGCCCACACCCATGCTTTTCATGAAACCGCGGCGAGTCAGGTCGCCCGCGACCTGCTGGAAGTTGGCCTTTCCCGTCTCCCGCTGCTTGGGGTTCAAATCAATCGCCATGATCCCGGCCTCCTCTATGTCTTGTCCATCGATTCGATCACGAATTGGCTGTCAGTCCGCGCGTTCTTTTCCCGAATCCTCGTACCCGAAAAGGGTCGGCATGAAAACCGCATCAAACCCGAACCACCGCCCGCTAGGCGTCGCGGCGATCACCAGCAAGGCCATCATCTCCACGAAGTTCTTGTTGATGAAAACATAATTGCCTTCATTCAGTGGCGGATTCGGCAACCAGGGGAATGGCGGCACGGCAAGGTAGGTCAAAAGCAGGAAAGCCGCGCCACCAAGCGCCGCGAAACGGGTCAAGGTGCCCGTGAAAAGTCCGGCACCGATGGCCGTGATCGCCGCGATGGTCACCAGATCCATGATGTCGAGAAGTTTCATCTTGGCGGGAACGGCTTGAGCCGTGGCGCCCATGGATTGCAACTTCTTGACCAGGTCCGATTCCATCTTGTCGATATCCTCGGACAACTCGGCCCTCGACTTGGATTGCGCGGCCTTGGCGGATGCGAGCGAGGCCTTGTCGACATCCTTCAGGAAATCCCAACTCCGGCGCGAACGCACTTGCTCGTCAAGGGCTTCCGTCAGCTTTTTGTGTCTCGCGATTCGTTCCGGAGTGGTGAGAACCTGCTTGAGGGCTCCTGTTTCTTTTCCATCGGGGGATGGTGTTTCCACCGACCTTTCCCCGAATCCGAGCCAAGCTTGCGTCTTGTCCGCCCAGTCGTCAGCAAGCCTCACGGCCTTGTCCATCCTGGACCATGTGCCTTCCTTTGCCGTGGCCTCTCCAGATTGGGAGGTAAGGTGGGTTCGAACGGAGTCCAAGGCTGATGATCGTATCGAACCTACGGTTGATGAATCCGTGAGGAAAAGGGGCAAGGCATCGGTTCCGGTTTCAGGTGAAACCTTGGGCAGCTTAAGCACATCCGCCGGCTTCATTCCGGCAAGGGCTCCCAATTCCGTGGCAAGGGCCTCCTGCTTTTTGCGGTAGGCGATTGACAGCTCAACACATTCCTTCCGAGCCTTGTTGGCAGCTTCGAGGTCTGAAGAATTACCTGAGGATTCCCATCGAGCCAAGGCTTTCTGATAGGTTTTCCTGGCGACTGCGTTGCCTCCCGCAAGCCACTTGATGGCTTCGGACTGGGATGTGTCCCGGGCCGATTCTGCCTTGGCCCGAGCTTCACCGGACAGTTCCTCGATGTACGGGGCGGAGATATCCCTCCACCTCGCTTGGATTCCCTCCGGAGAGAGTTTCGCAGCCAATTCCTTCTCGGGGTCGGGAAGCAGCGGCTTCAATGATGACGAAAGCGGCCCCGCCGACTCCCTGAAATAAACAGCCGCCGAAAATGGCTTGGGGGTGAACAGCGAATAGACCTTCTGCAACCCTTCAAAAAGGAAGTGCCACCCGATCGAAAGTCGCAGCAACACCAGCAAGACCATGAGCAATCCAAGGCCTTGCCATGGGCGGGATAACCGTGTTGCCGGGGTGCCTGATTCGGTCAATCCTGAAGGCATGGGAGAGATCCTTGAGGTTCAATCAGGAGCAGCATACATGAAACCGGTGGGAATGTTGACCAATCACGCTGATTTTGCCGCTCTCCTCCATGAAGAGCGCCGATATTTCCGGCCATTGGCCCAGTATTTCTGCCGACTCTTCAACTCCAAGCACAAAAAATGCCGTTGAAAGGGCGTCGGCCATCCCGGCATCAGGCGCCAACACGGTGACAGTTGCGAGCCCCTCAGCCGGCCAGCCTGTTCGCGGGTCAAGAACATGGGGCAGTCGGCGACCTTCGTGAAGCAAGTGGCGAAATGAACCGGCGGAAGTTCCAATGCTGGCATCCTTGACCACCACTTCCGCGATCACCTTTCCTTCAACCCAGGGATGCCGAACGGCAACTCGCCATCCCTCGACCTCTCCCGGGCAAGGTCCCCAGGCCCGCGCGCTGCTTCCACCACATTGAATCATTCCGGCGGGGATTCCCCCTTCCGTTGAAAGGACCGCCGCCATTTCATCCACCGTGAAGCCCTTTCCAACGCATCCAAGATTCAATTCGACGCCCGGGGACTTCCAAGTGAACATCTTGGATTCCGCAAGATATTCCAGCTTATCCATGCCGTTGACTTCGACTTGGCTCGCCAGCGCGGAGGCCTCGGGGATTCCCGCCGGGCCGCGGAAAAAACCCCAAGACTTGATCATTCTTCCGCATGCGATGTCGAAGGCCCCCCGGGTCTGGGCATGCCAGGCAACACAGCGTTCAAGCAGGCTGGCCAACATAGGCGACACTCGCGTCGCTTGGCCTTTGGCCAAACGGTTGAGCGATGAAACCTCGCTGTCCTCGAGGTAAACCGTCAACCGAGCTTCAATCTGATGCAGGAGTTCAAACGCCGAGTCGATCAGGTCCAACTGTCCTGCTCCGGCAGCGGGAACAACGATTTCCCAGGCTGTCGCCATTGCTGTTTGGCGGTAGCGGAAAAGGGAGATGGGCGGCTGTTGGGCTGGGATCGGGAGAGGTCGCGGGACAAGCAGGTCGCGACGGGAAAGCATGGGAAACCTTCAGTGGCCCTAGAAGCGAGGTTAGCGCAACTATTCCTCGTCCTCATGGACAACGGGTTCCATCTGCTTGGTGTTGCGCTCCACCGCGAGGACGATGGTTCGCTCTTCCATTCCGGTGGCGGAAAACGCCAGGGCCGGAAGAATGTGCCGGCCATCGGCGAGCCGGAACCTGAGGCTGAAGCTGCCATCCGGCCTCAGCGTGACCGGCTCACCTTGGAAGGTGACGCGGGCGTTGGGTTCCGTGGAGCCGTAAACAACCAGGTCGGCATCGATGTTGAAGAAAAACTGCCGTCCTTTCCCCAAGTGCCCGAATCCGCCCGATCCAAGGCTCGTCAGGGTAGGCGAACCGGGAACGCGCCCCATCCGTTCCTCGAAGAATTGACGAACTTCCGCGCTGTTGCCATGCCCGTTCAGTCCCGTTGAGAGGGCAAAAAGCTTGTCGGCGGATTTGGCATCCTGCTCCGTCCAGTTTTGGGAAGGGGCGCTTCCAAGTTCGGCCCGCGGCGTGGCGACGGCGTTGGAGCGGGCCATCGAGTAAAAACGCCCCCCCTGCGTCTTGAAGCCGATTTCCACTTGGTAGTTCGAGCCGGAATTAGGCACATCGATATACCAATTATGCGATTCTTCCGGCAGGAATATGTCCTTGATGATGGATTCGGCGCTGGATGTACCTTCCAATCCACCGACCCCCACAAGCCTAAGCGCGCGACGGGCCGTGGCCCAATCGACTCCAAGGGCCGCTTCAGCCTGCCTGCTTGTCTGTGCCGAGATTTCCCAGTAACAGTGGAGCCAATACGGATCCCTGACCAGAAGAACAAGCCTGTCGCGTCCATAGGAGCGCGGCAGGTCGGCGGGGGCCTTGGCCGATGAATGCCTGGGTTGAAAAATCGGAGAAGACATGATGCCGCCATTAAGACGGTTGCCCTCAGCCGTCGTGTCGCGTGCCGCCTGCCTTTGCAAGGGCGCCTTGGCTGCACGGCCCGATTTTTTGGATGAAACGCTTGCAGATGCGGGTTTGGCAGGTGATGATTTTACCGGATCCTTCGGAGCGGGTTTGCTTGCCTTTGTCTTGGAGGAAGATGCCGTTGGCTTTGCAGGTGCCTGGGAAGTAAGCTGCGAAATTAATTGTTCGCGGGTCATTCGGATGGCACCGGCAATCTTGCGACGACGCGCCATATCGACGAGGGATTCCTTGTTGCGGCTACGCAGATCCTTACGAGTCATGCGGCGGGCTCCCGCTTGATTGATTAGCGGCGTGGTAAGTCGTTGTCCCGAACCAATAGTCTGGGTCGCTAGGTTAAAGTGACCTCAAATTGGCAAGAGTTTTTCTTCTCCCTCCGGAACAATCGCATCATACAAAATTAACATGACTGACTGTCAACGCTTTCGGCCTGAAAATCGGCATATTTTCCCCGGAATTTTCGTTTTGATCGGTTCAACCCGACAAACTCGCCCGAAATGGCCCCGGTAGAATCTCATCATGATTTCGTCAAACGGCTCAAAACAAGGCCCTAAAGTCATCAATCCCACGGAAATGGCTGGCTTGGGAATGGAAATCGCCGCACCAATCTGCTTGGGCGTATGGATTTCCTCACAATGGTCGTTGGGAATCTGGCCGATTTTGGCCGGCTTGCTGATCGGTTTGGTGGGTGGCACGGCTCATGTGATTGTTTTCCTCAAAAGGCAACAGGACAGCCTTCGGTCAAGGCCAAGCGGTGTAACCGGAGACAAGCGCTTTGGCCCCTGATGAGAAATGGCCAGCGAAATCGATGTTGGCCTTGGTCGCGATCGTGGGACTTGGGTTGGTTGGCGCCTCGTTCACTTTGTTGTTTATCCCCGAAAAGTTTTCCGCTGTTTTGATCGGATGGTTGGTAGCCTCATCGATTTTTGCCGTTCCGATGTTGGCCCGCATGGCCCTTCCGTCACTTGGCCAACCTGTTTCGATTCTTGCCGTTTCCGGCTTCAGGCTTGTTTCACTTCCGATGATTTTGCTCTGCCTGAAAAGGCCGGATGAAAACCTAGAACCTTTCTTGTTGGGTTGGACACTGTCCGTTTATGTCCTTAACTTATTTGTCGTGACGATGATCGAATCGAAGGCGCCAGCTTGATGGGCGTGCTTCTTACCGAGTGCGGAGCGCTGCACCATGCTGTCCAGTCTCTTGGCTAGCGGTGACAACCTTATTCAGCATGCTTTGGAGGAACCCAAGGACGGCAAAGGTGGCAAATGGGTTTTGTTCGAGCATGGCGGAATTTTTCATGACGGCCTTGAGATCGACCTTCCCGGTATTCCCGGCTTTCAACTCACCAAGTTCAAAATCCTGATCTTGGTTGCCGCAATTCTCGTCTGGTGGTTATTCACTCGATTGGCCAATCGAATTTCATCGAATGAACGCCCCCAGGGCCGGCTTGACAATGCCCTTGAAGCCATGCTTCTCATGATCAGGGACCAGATTGCCCGCCCAAACCTTGGCGACAAGACGGAAAAATTCCTTCCCTTTCTTTGGACCGTGTTTCCCTTCTTGTTGGTGATCAACCTGATTGGAATGCTGCCCGCCCCCGTATTCGGATGTGCCAACGCCAGCATCGCCGTCACGACGGCATGGGCGATCTACACCTTCATTTTCATCCTGATCAACGGAATTGGCACAAGCGGCGTCGTGGGCTACATGAAGGGATTCTGGATCCCTATCGATGTCCCGGTCCTCGGGCCCATCATCAGTTCACTTCTTTATGTCATTGAGTTTTTTGGAGTTTTCCTCAGAATCGGCGTTTTGACCTTGCGTCTTTTCGCCAACATGCTGGGAGGTCACATCACCCTCAGCATTCTCCTCACCTTCATTCTGATGGCATCGAAAATTTCACTCATTCACCATGTGGGCATTGGTTTCGCGTCAATTTTTGGAGCTTACCTGCTCAGTTTCCTCGAACTTTTCGTGGCTTTCCTGCAGGCCTTTGTTTTCACGACTCTCTCGGCCGTGTTCATTGGCACCGCGGTTCATTCCCACGATCATGCTCATGATGATGAACATGGGCACGACAGTCATCATGATGCCAAAACAGGCCATCATCCGGTCGGCGCCTGATTGATGAAATGAAACTTGTTGGCTTGAGTTGCCGATCCAAAGCCAATTCGTAATCAATTATTGAAGAATCCATCGAGGTTCGGGCATTTTTTGGTTTCCCAAGGAGTTTCTGGTGATGATGAAGTTTGTTAAGACCGCCGCCCTTTCGCTCGCCGTTGCTGCCGTTGCCACCACCATGGCCACCGCGGCGCCGGAAGACGGAATGAAGACATTCGGAAAAGCCGTGGGTGCCGGCTTGGCCGTGATCGGCGCCGGAATCGGCTTGGGGTTCATTGGCAAGGGCATGACCGAATCAATGGCTCGCCAGCCAGAAATCAGCAGCACCGTGCAAACGGGCGGCCTGATCGTGGCGGCCATGCTTGAAGGCACGGCGCTGGTCGCCATCATCCTTGCGATCTTCGCCTCCTGAGCTGTTTCGGGGATCCGCTACCGCCGGGCTGGAATGACACCATGATCCGTTTAATGTGCCTGATGCTGATAGCTGCCCTGTGCATGGGCTCCCGAGCCGAGGAAGTGGTCGCCAATGCGGCCAACAAGGCTCCCGAAGGCCACGCGCATTCAGCACATGAAGGCCCGGCCCCGGCCCATGAAGGCGGATATGACCCGTTTGGCTGGTCGACCGACACTTTTGTCTGGTCCTTTGTGGTTTTCGGTCTCCTTGTTGGCACGCTCTGGTCAACAGCTTGGCCGAAAATCGCCAAGGCCTTGGATGACCGTGAAAACCTCATCCGCGAAGGCGTTGAATCGGCTCACAAGGCCCGAGAGGAGGCTGCCCGGGCCCAAGCCCAATTCGAGGCGAGGCTCAGGGAGGCTTCCGATCAGGCCCGCCAAATTCTTGATGAGGCCCGCAGGGACGGGCAGGCCCTCCGTGAGCGAATGGTCTCCGACACCAAGGAGGAGATTGCCGCCGAGCGTGAGCGGATGCAGCGGGAAATGCGCAGCGCCACAGACCAAGCCCTCCAGGAAATCATGCACAAGGCCGCGACTTTGGCTGTTGAGGTCGCGCGGAAAGCGCTGCGAGAGCAGCTCACCCCCGATTTGCAGGCTTCAATCCAGAAAAGTGCGGTTGATGAATTGAAGTGCCAATCCGGCAGCTTCAGCGCAAACTGACCTTGTAACAAGCGAAAACGAGACGAGTGAACGACCCTATGAGCACTGCCGCAGCGAAAGGCCTGGAAGGCGAGGCGGCTCCGTCCTATGTGGGCGGGGCCGAACAAAGGCTTTCCGGTATTTACGCCCAGGCACTTCTCGATGCCGCCTCCCGCAAGGGCGACTTGGATGAAACCCTCGCCGAACTCAACGGTCTTTTGGAACTTGTGCCAGGGTCAGCCAACCCCTTTGGCCCATTCGTGGACAACCCGCTGGCGACGCGGGATGTCATCTCGGGAGTCATCGACCGGTCTTTCCAAGGAAAGTCATCCGAATCTGTGATCAATTTCCTCCATGTTCTCAACGACCATGGAAGGCTCTCCCTCCTGCCGCACATCGTCAAGGCCTTCGAAAGGCTGGTCGACCAAAAGAAGGGCAGGATCGCGGTGCATGTTCGCTCCGCGACCCCGCTCGACCCGGCCGCCCGTTCGGAACTTGAACAAGTGCTGCGGGGTGCGCTTGGCAAGGAACCCGTGCTTCATGGCTCGGTGGATCCCGAACTTATCGGAGGGCTCGTCGTGCGCGTGGGCGACCGCGTGTGGGACGGAAGCCTTTCATGGCAGATTCGTCGTCTTCAAGATCAACTGATGGAACGAGGCAACCATGCGATTCAAAGCGGACGAGATCGTTTCCGTTCTGACCGGTGAAATCGAGAACTACCGCAGCCAGGCGGATGTTCGCGAGGTGGGTCGGGTGCTTGAGGTGGGTGATGGCATCGCCCGCGTCCACGGCCTTACCGCCGTGATGTCGGGCGAAATGGTTGAGTTCACCCGCACGGGTGTCCGCGGCCTCGCGTTCAACCTCGAGGAAAGCTCCGTGGGTGTCATCATCCTCGGTGACTATAAGACGCTTGCGGAAGGCGACGAGGTCAAGGCGCTTGGATCCCTACTCCAGGTTCCGGTCGGCCCCGCCATGGTTGGGCGGGTTGTCGATCCCCTTGGAAATCCCCGCGATGGCAAAGGGCCCATCGTCACCAACTCCTTCCGCCTTGTCGAATCGATCGCTCCCGGCGTCGCGGATCGCCAGCCGGTTGACGAACCCATGCAGACCGGGATCAAGGCGATCGACGCCATGACCCCTGTGGGCCGGGGCCAGCGCGAGCTGATCATTGGTGACCGCAAGACCGGCAAGACCACAATTGCCATCGATGCCATCCTGAATCAAAAGGGTGGCGACATGATCTGTGTTTATGTCGCCATCGGCCAGAAAGAGGCCACCGTCGCCAAGCTCGTCGAAACCCTCCGCGCCAAGGGGGCGATGGACTACTCGATCGTTGTCGTGGCCGGCTCCGCGGATCCTGCTCCCTTGCAGTATGTTGCGCCTTACGCCGGCTGCGCCATGGCCGAGTACTTCATGTATCAGGAAGGCCGGGCCACCCTTTGTGTTTATGACGACCTGAGCAAGCAGGCGGCGGCTTACCGGCAGCTTTCGCTGCTGATGCGCCGTCCTCCGGGCCGGGAGGCGTTTCCGGGCGACATTTTTTATGCCCACAGCCGCCTCCTTGAACGCTCCGCCAAGCTGGCCGAAAAGTTCGTGATCGTTCCCGCCAGCGCCGATGAGTCGAAGGTCACCGCCGACTGGGGCGTGAACAATGGCGAGGGCAAGCCCCGATCATCCGGCGAACCCGCCAAGGTATATGTGGGCCCGCTCGACAAGGAGCATGCCCTCAAGCATGACCTCCCCAAGTTTCCCGGGCACAAGCTCGCCAAGATCCCTTCCTCGGGTGGATCGCTCACCGCGCTGCCGATCATCGAGACCCTCGAAGGTGAAGTCTCCGCCTATATTCCTACCAATGTGATCTCGATCACCGACGGCCAGATTTACCTGCAAGGCTCCCTGTTCAACGCGGGTCAGCGGCCCGCCGTGGATGTGGGCATCTCGGTGAGCCGCGTGGGTGGCAAGGCCCAGATTCCCGCCATGAAGTCGGTGGCCGGTGGTATCCGTCTCGACCTCGCGGCATTCAGGGAACTCGAAGCTTTCGCCCAGCTCGGCACCGAACTCGACAAGGCCACCCAGAACCAGCTCGATCGCGGCTACCGCATGGTTGAGATCCTGAAGCAACCTCCCTACCAACCGGTCGCGGCGGTCGATCAGGTCTTGATCATTTTCGCGGCGACCAAGGGCTTTCTGGACAAGGTCGATCGTCCCAAGGTGAGCGCCTGGGAGGAGCAGTTCCTCCGGTTCATGCGTGAGCAGAAGCCCGTGGTACGCGACACATTGGCCAAGCAAAAGAAGCTCACCCCCGAACTGCAAAAGCAGATCGAGGAAAGCATCGGCCAGTTTGTTCTCCAGTTCCGCGGCTGATCGTCATTACGGGGAAGACTCCAAGCCATGGCCAAGACCCGCGAACTCGTCGGCCGTCGCAAGGCGATCAGGAACATCCGCAAGATCACGCGGACAATGGAACTGATCGCCACCGCGAGGTTCAAGAAGGCGCTCGACAGGGCGCAGGAAGCCCAGGCTTACACCGCCAAGATCGCGGAACTCGCCAGGGATCTCGCCGCATCGGGGGCCTCCTCCAGCCATCCGCTGCTTGAGGATCGGCCCAAGCCGAAGAAATCCCTGCTTCTTGTCGTCTGTTCGAATCGCGGGCTTTGCGGTGGATACAACGCGTCGATCCTTCGCGAGGCCAACGGTTCGCTCCGCAAGAACCGCGAAGGTGGAGTCGAAACCCGGCTTGAGCTTTCCGGAAAGCGCGCCATCGCCTACTTCCGGTTCCAGCGGGTCGCCGCCGATGAGTCCTACACCCAATTCGAGGACAAGCCCCGCTTCGATCAGGTTGAGGAAATTGCCGACAAATATCTCAAGTTGTTCCTCTCGGGCGAGGTTGACCGGGTTGAAGTGGCTTCGATGAAGTTCATCAGCCCGGCCCGCCAGACGGCATCGGTGCAAACCCTGCTCCCCCTTGGCGGCATTCCTCGGAAAGATGAAGCTGGCGCCCCCGGGGCCAAGCAGGTTGAATACGAGTTCGCCCCATCCGCCCAGGCCATACTCGATGACCTCCTTCCCGCTTCCTTCAAGCAGCGCTTGTTCAAGTGCTTCCTTGACGCGGCGGTCAGCGAGCAGATCGCGCGCCGGGTCACCATGAAAGCCGCGACGGAAAACGCCGACGGCATGATCAAGTCGATCAGCAGGCAGTACAACAGGGCGCGCCAGGCCCAAATCACCAAGGAAATCGCCGAGGTCATCGGCGGCGCCGCCGCCCTGGAGTGATTCCCGAAGAAATCGACGCGCCAATGGAAAACGGAACACGCAGGAAACCAACGATAGGAGCTTGAACCATGTCAGCCACAGCCCAATCAACCCACACGGGCCGTATCGTCCAGGTGATCGGATCAACATTCGACGCCGAGTTTGCCGGCGGCCACTTGCCCGAGATTTATAATGCCCTTCATGTCGAGTCGGAGGTCAAGGGCGTCAAGGTGCGGCTGACGGGAGAGGTTCAGCAGCAACTTGGCGGTTCACGCGTTCGCTGCGTGGCCTTGGGCAGCACCGACGGCCTCGCGCGAGGAATGTCCGTGATCGACACGGGTGCCCCCGTGACCGTGCCTGTGGGCGAGGCAACCCTCGGTCGTGTCTTCAACCTTCTTGGCGACCCGATTGATGGTCGCGGCCCCGTTTCTCGTGACGAAACCCGCGCCATCCACAAGGCTCCACCCAGCCTCAGCGACATCACCCCCAAGACCGAGGTGTTCGAGACCGGCA
Source organism: Planctomycetota bacterium (assembly GCA_016873225.1). GTDB lineage: Bacteria > Planctomycetota > Planctomycetia > Gemmatales > Gemmataceae > REEB421. The sequence goes on from VGXS01000004.1 coordinate 117,781, forward strand.
TCAAGGTGATCGACCTGTTGACCCCGCTTGTCAGGGGAGGCAAGGCCGGCCTCTTCGGTGGCGCCGGCCTCGGCAAGACGGTCATCCTGACGGAACTGATCGCCAGAATCGCCCGTGAACACGGCGGCTACTCCGTTTTCGCGGGAGTGGGCGAGCGTACCCGCGAAGGAAACGACCTCTGGTTGGAAATGCAGGAAACCAAGATCGGCACCACCGGTCGCTCGGTCATCGACCAGACCGCCATGGTGTTCGGCCAGATGAATGAACCGCCCGGCGCCCGCCTTCGCGTCGCCTTGACCGCCCTCACGATGGCCGAACGGTTCCGGGACACCGGCAAGGAAACCCTCCTGTTCGTCGACAACATCTTCAGGTTTTCACAGGCCGGTTCGGAAGTGTCGGCACTCCTGGGGCGCATGCCCAGCGCGGTGGGCTACCAACCGACCCTCGCCACCGAAATGGGCGAACTCCAGGAACGCATCGTGAGCACGAAGACGGGAGCCATCACCTCCGTCCAGGCGGTTTATGTGCCCGCTGACGACCCGACGGATCCGGCCCCGGCGAACGCCTTCCAGCACCTCGACGCCTTCATCTACCTCGAGCGCCGGATTTCTGAAAAGGGAATCTACCCCGCCGTGGATCCGCTTTCCAGCTACAGCAATGTTCTCGACCCGGCCATCATCGGCACCGAGCACTACTCCGTGGCACGCAATGTCCAGCGGATCCTCCAGCGCTACCGCGAGCTACAAGACATTATCGCTATCCTTGGAGTCGATGAATTGTCCGAGGAGGACAAGCAAGTCGTGGCCCGCGCCCGCCGCATCGAGCGGTTCCTTTCCCAGCCGTTCATCGTCGCCGAGGTGTTCACGGGCAAGGAAGGCAAGGTCACGCCTCTCAAGGAAACCATTCGCAGTTTCAAGGAACTCTGCGAGGGCAAGTGGGACCACCTGCCCGAGGGAGCTTTCATGTATGTCGGCGGCATCGAGGAAGCCGAGGCGAACGCCAAGCGCATGGCTTCAGGTAAGTAGGCAACCGACCGGGGAACTTGAAGCATGGCCGCAAAGACTCTTCGATGCGTGGTGGTGACACCCGAATGCGCCGTCCTCGATGAAACGGCTGACTCCATTGTCATGCCGCTTTTCGACGGCGAATCCGGGGTGCTGCCCGGCAGGGAACCGCTCATGGGCAAGCTGCGATCCGGGGAACTTCGCCTGACAGGGGCCAAGACCCGAAGCCTGTTCGTCGATGGGGGATTCGTTCAGGTGGTTCGCGATACCGTGACGATACTCACCCCGCGCGCCCTGACTCCCTCGCAAATCGACCAGGCGGCGGCCCAGAAGACCTTGGAAGCGCCATCCGCCCCTGGCATATCCACGGCAGCGATGGAAGAACGCCAAGCCTCCATCTCCAAGGCCAGTGCCCAACTCAAGGTGGCTCGATCGCGCTGACTTACTCCGCCCTCGCCGTTGGGCCAAACGCTTCCAAACTGACTGGGCGAATTTTACCAACCGGGACTCATTTTCAATCGGTCGCCAGAACCACTAGTGAGCGGTCCCAAATACGGTACTGGGCCCCGGCATCAACATGGGGGCCGGTTCCGAAATCGACAATGTCCTCGGGGCTTGGCAAGCCCGTATCCACCACCCTGCGCCACAACCGGCCAGTCGGGGAAGGTGGAATGACCGCCGTGATCGGTTGCATTCCCGCCCAAACGAGAACAAAGAGGTCAGGGCCCGACTCCCTTCCCGTTCGCGCCCCATCAAGCGCGAAGGCCAGAAATTGGCTTTCCGGGGAGAAATCCGGCTGCCCGGGGAGCCTTCCATGCCAAACGACATCTCCCTCCTCGAGGAATTCACGCCTCCGTAGGGCGGGAACGCGCTTGCGCAATCCCGAGATGAGTCGGGTGAAGCGCAGGAAATCGTCATGGAGGTCGGCTAGCGACCAATCGACCCACGAGATTTCATTGTCCTGGCACCAGGCATTGTTATTGCCTTGCTGCGTGCGGAGAAATTCATCCCCGGCAAGGATCATTGGAACGCCCTGGGACAGGAACAAGGTGCCCATCAGGTTGCGGGCCATGCGCGCCCTCAACGCGATCACGGCGGGATCATCCGTCGGCCCCTCATGGCCGCAATTGAAGGAATGGCTGTGGTTGCAGCCATCGCGGTTGTCCTCGCCGTTGGCCTTGTTGTGCTTGCGCTCAAAGCTCACAAGGTCGGCAAGTGTGAACCCATCGTGGCAAGTGATGAAATTCACCGAATGCATCGGCTTGCGGCCAGCACTCTCGTAAAGGTCGGCACTGCCGCACATGCGGGTGGCCAGGGGACCTGCCATGCCCGCGTCACCCTTCCAAAACCGCCTCACGATATCCCTGTATTGGCCATTCCATTCGCTCCACCTGCCCCCGTAGGGAAAAAGGCCCACCTGATAAAGGCCGGCGGCATCCCAAGGTTCGGCGATCAGCTTGGTATCCGCCAGGACGCCATCCTCGGAAATGGTTTCCACGACGGGTGGGTCGACGAGGACCCGGCCCAAGCGGTCCCTTCCGAGGATGCTGGCAAGGTCGAAACGGAGGCCGTCGACATGCATGTCGGCCACCCAGTAGCGCAGGCATGTCAGGATCAGGTCGCGGACAAGTGGATGGTTGCAATTGACGGTGTTGCCGCAACCGGAAAAGTTGAGGTAATTCCCTGCGGAATCCAGCAGGTAAAAGATCTCGTTGTCAATGCCCCTGAAGGATGTCGTACGCCCGAGCGCGTTACCCTCCCCGGTATGGTTGAAAACGACATCCAGGATGACTTCGATCCCGGCCTGATGGAAGGCGCGAACCATTTCCCTGAATTCGGCGATCTGCCCGTTGGTTCCCCCGGTGGATGCATAGGCCGCCTTGACGGCCGCGAAGCCGATCGTGTTGTAACCCCAGAAATTCCGCAGCGGCGCGCCGGTATCCGGGTCCCTGAACGGGCAGTCGTTTTCATCAAACTCGTGGACAGGCAACAGTTCCACCGCCGTCACGCCCAAACCCTTCAGGTGCGGAATTTTTTCCACCAGGCCCATGAAGGTGCCCGGATGCGCCACCATCGATGAGGGGTGGACCGTGAATCCCCTCACATGCAGTTCGTATACGAGGGAATCTTCCAGGGGCAGGCACGGCGGCACATCGCCTTGCCAATCGAACGGCCTGCGGACAAACAGGCTCCGACGGTCCAGGGGAACCGCGCCCCAAGGATGGCCGCCGGCAATGGCTGTGCATGCGGGGTCGAAAAGGATCCGGTTTCCATCAAAGCGGTGCCTGCCGTCACGCGGACCATCGACACGCCAGCCGTAGGTGAATGTGTCTGGCAGGCCGATGACCTCGATATGCCAATGATCCCCGGTGCGATTGCCACGGGGATGGAGGGGAAACTCGCCGATGAGTTCACCGGAAACATCGCTGATCACGAGCCAGACACGGGTGCCGTGCCTAGTCAGGAGCACGAAATTCACGCCGCGGGGCGACTTGCTCGCTCCAAGCGGAAGGCATCTTCCACGCGCATGATTCAGTGATCCCATCTTGTTGTTTGTGATAGTCGGCACCAGAGGAAGGTAAAGAGTGCTTGCCAGCGCATGCCCAAGCGCCTATGTTGTTGTTATTGAGTTAATCGGGTATTGTTGTATCTGGATTCCCTGATCGTACCAGTCAACAATTATCACAAGACTTCAATCGTTGCGAGTCAATCAATCTTTGCCTGATCCGGCCCAATTTCCGGCCGAAACCAACTGACAAACTGAATCAATGTGAGCGCGAATCTCAACAAAAGGAGCCGCACATGACGGAAGGATCCGGAGACCAGCCGGTTTCCCCCTCCCAGGACGCCCCCGCCCCTCAGAATTCCGCTCCGCCCGAATCCGGCGACTCTGGCACCCATCCGCATCAGCACCAGGAACGGCAACAGCACGGGGGGCACCATCACCCCGGCCATCCCATGGCGCGTCGGCGCATGCCCCAGCAGCGCAAGGGAGGAGAAGGCGGCCCATCCACACCATTGGCCAGCCGCCATGGCATACCCCATCGCCATGAACACCACCGTCACGACCGCCCGCCACGGGGGGACCGTCCTCATGGCCCGGGACGATTTGACCGTCATGACCACCGTGGAGATCGGGGCGGTTTCGACCGCGGTGAATTGCCCGACCAATCCCAACCGGTCGCGACCGGCCCAGGCATCAGGCTGGAAGATCTCTATCGGCTGCCCATGCCCGAACTTTTCAACCTTGCCGAGCAGGAGGGAATGCATGAGCACGCGGGAATGAACCGCGGGCAGCTCATAGTCGGTATCGCCCGCCGCCTCATTGAAAGGGGCGAGCCCGTGAGGGCCTCCGGCACCCTTGAGGTGCTACCCGACGGCTTTGGGTTTCTTCGCAGCACGGCCCATAACTATTTGGCCTCGCCCGAGGACATCTATGTCTCCCCCAGCCAGGTTCGTCGCGCCGCGCTGAGAACCGGGCAGGTCGTGGAAGGCCCGATCCGCCTGCCTATCGAGGGGCAGGAGAATTTCGCCCTTTACATGGTGGAAACGGTGGGTGGCAAGCCCGCCGAAAGCCGCGGAAGACCGAAAATTTTCGAGGAACTGACGCCGCTACATCCCAACAAGCGGGTCAAGCTTGAAACCAGCCACGACGAAATGGCGACGCGCGTGGTCGACCTCGTCACTCCCATCGGCAAAGGCCAACGCGCCCTCATTGTCTCGCCTCCACGGGCCGGCAAGACGGTGCTCCTTTCCAAGATCGCCCAGGCGATTAGGCAGAACCACCCGGAGTGCTACCTCATTGTGCTGCTCATTGACGAGCGGCCCGAGGAAGTCACCGAAATGCGCAAACAGGTGAGCGGCCCGACCGTCGAGGTTGTCGCCAGCACCTTCGACGAACCTTCAGGCGAGCACACCCATGTGAGCGAGATCGCCATCGAGAAGGCCAAGCGGATGGTCGAGGAGGGTCGCGATGTCATCATCCTTCTCGACTCCATCACCCGGCTGGCCCGCGCCCACAACACCGAGGCTCCGTCCGGTGGCAAATTGCTGTCGGGCGGCCTCGATTCCAACGCCATGCAGAAGCCCAAGAGGTTCTTCGGCGCGGCCCGGCAGGTCGAGGAAGGGGGCAGCCTGACCATCATCGCCACGGCCCTCATCGACACCGGATCCAAGATGGATGAAGTCATTTTCGAGGAGTTCAAGGGCACCGGAAACATGGAACTCCATCTCGATCGGAGGCTGGTCGACAAGCGGGTTTGGCCCGCGATCGACATCAACCGGTCAGGAACCCGCAAGGAGGAACTTCTCCTCACCGCCGACCAGGTGGAACGCATGCGGATGCTGCGCCGGGTGCTTGCCGACATGCCTCCCGTCGAGGCCATGGAACTCCTGTTGAGCAAGCTGAAGAAGAGCAAGTCGAACCACGACTTCCTCGCCAACCTCAACATGATGTGACCGGAGCGGAATCGCCATGACGCGGGAAGAAGCCAGGGAATTGTTCTTTTCCCGCTGGCGGGAAATGTCGTTGATCGACTCCACCGCGGCGGTCCTCGGATGGGACGAACAGGTCATGATGCCGCCAAGGGGCGCGTCGTGGCGCGCCTCCCAATTCGCCATGCTGGCGAAGCTGTCCCACGAAATCCTTGTTTCTCCATCGCTGGGAGAGGCTCTCAGGACCTTGGCCACTGATGGCCCAGACCCGGTCGTCTCGGCTCAGGCGAGGGAAGGACTCAGGCGGCACGAACGCGCGTCGCGACTGAGTCCGAGCCTTGTTTCGGAGATGGCCGAGGTCTGTTCACTCGCCCAACCGGAATGGCGCAAGGCAAGGCATGATTCCGACCACGCCCGCTTTGCCCCGTGGCTGGAGCGGATCGTGCGACTGAAGAGGATGGAAGCCGATAGCGTGGGCTGGAAGGATCATCCCTACGACGCTCTCATCGACGAGTACGAACCGGGAACGACGACGGGTTCGATAAGATCCCTCTTCGCAAGCCTGGCGCCGGCCGTCAGCGCCATTGTGGCGCGCCGGGCGGCGGAACAGGGAGCGCAGGAACCCGCCGGCCATTATCCCGTGGAAGAACAGCGAAAACTTGGCGAAATGGCGGCCCGGTTCGTTGGTTTTTGCTTCGAATCGGGAAGACTTGATGTCTCAACACACCCCTTCTGTTCCGGTATCGCGCCAGGTGACTGCCGCCTGACCACGCGGTACAAGCCCACCGGCTTCGTTGAGAGTTTCTTTGGTGTTCTTCACGAAGCCGGCCACGGATTGTACGAACAGGGAATTCCCGCGGAATGGGCCGGCACACCGTTGGGCCAAGCCGCCTCACTGGGCATCCATGAATCCCAGTCCAGGCTATGGGAAAACCAGGTTGGCCGGTCGGCGCCCTTTTGGGCTTTCTGGTTTCCCATCGCCAAATCCTTCTTTCCCGGAGCGCTCAAGGAAACCAATCCGGCCGACTTCCTCAAAACCTTGCGCGTGGCCAAGCCGGGCTTCATACGCGTTGAAGCGGATGAGACAACTTACAATTTGCACATTGTCTTGCGCTTTGAGATGGAAACGGCGTTGCTTTCCGGAGACCTTTCGGTTTCCGGCTTGCCGGACGCCTGGAACCGGAGGTTCCTCGAATTGTTCGGCCTCGCCGTCCCCGATGATCGCCGGGGCTACCTTCAGGATGTCCACTGGAGCGGGGGAGGGCTGGGATACTTCCCGACCTACACGCTTGGAAACCTGTACGCCTCACAATTCATGGCCGCCGCCCGGCGAGAATTGCCAAGCCTCGAGCACGATATCTCACGCGGGGATGTCTCGGGTTTGCTGGATTGGCTGCGGAAGCATGTCCATTCCAAGGGACGCTCCGTGCGACCCGAGGAATTATGCCGACTCGCCACGGGCGAGGCCCCGACAACAGCTTATCTACTGGCCCATCTTGGATCGCTGGCACCTACAGCCTGAACACCGGCTCAGGCCTAGGGTTCCTTGTCGGCGCGGGTCTGGTAATCCCAGGTTTTGCTGGCACCTGTCAGCTTCACGAAATACGAACTGCCATCAGCTTTCACTTCCAAACGGATTCCATGGGACTGGCACTCGGCATTTTGATTGGCGATCTTGTCGGGTTCAGTGTTCTCCGCGGCGTTGGCGGTTTCGTTTCTGTGAACCTGGAAGATTCCTTTGTTGGCATCGATCCGCCTCAAGGTCGCCAACACTTCGGGACTTCCCCCCTTGCGAGCCCCATTGTTGAATACCGCGACCGTGGGCCTGACTGAGCGGATGACGGCGGGGTTGTTGCTTACGGGCAAACCATGGTGCGTGGACTGGTAAACATCCACTTCCCCCAAACGGTTGACGGGAAACACCAACCGCGACTCCATGTTCCATGTCAAATCTCCTAAATTCATGTACCGCCACTTACCCAGGGAAATCACGAATCCCAGGCTCTTGGCGTTGTCGGTCGGATCATCAGGCATCGGACGGGTTTCCCCTGCCTTCCCGTTGGGCCCCAACCCTTCCCTCGCCTTGATCACCTCGCCGGAGGCGCAGACGCAAGTCATGGAAACAGGTGCGGCCCCCTCGACCTGCTTCAGGGGAATGGTGTCACCCGGCTTGAGCATCCGTGACGCGCCCTTGCTGGCGCGCTTGTAGGCGCCGATGAGGGTGGAAAAATTGCCCTTGTCCTCATCCAGGCTTGCGGGAATACCGCGATCCCAGAATTGGCCGATGGGCACCAGGGCCGCCAAAGGCTCCGCTCCACCGTAGTGATCCAGATGCCAGTGGGTGATGACGAGGTGATCGAGACGGGTCAATCCCTCCTCCTTGATCGCCTTGGCAATCCGGCCGGCATCGCGCGCTCCGGGGTTGCCGCAGTCGATCAGGATGGACTCCCTGGCTGGAGTGATGACAAGTGTTCCGCCCCCCCCCTCGACATCAACGAGCCTGACGATGAGCGGGTCGGCGCCTTGGATCAGGCAAGACGCCACCATGGCGAACAAGTTCATGAAGTGGACCTCCGGAAGATTGCGGCTATACTACGGTATCTTTCACGAGACGCCACCGTCCCGGAGATTGCGATGCATTACCACCAAATCAATGTCACCCCAGCCGTTCCTACCGGCAGGGCCGAGGTTTATGCCTCTCCCGCCATTCAGGAGTCAATCGGCCTGATGAGACAGCTTGTTGATTTGGGCAAGGAACAGCACCAGTGTCTGAGGATACTTGTTGGCAATCAGGACCAATCGTCGCGCTGGAAGGCGTTTCTGGGTCGGCACGCCGAGGCGATTCCCAACCTTGGTGAAAGTTGCAAGCGCGCCCTGCCCCAGCTTGAAAAAGCCTTGGGACACATGGTTCTCGAACTCACGGAACGAATCCACGACGAATCGGAATGCATTGAGGAGGAGTTTTTCCTGCAGGAATTCCTCGACCGTTACGGCACCCGATTGAACCAGATCAGCACGCTGATGAACCTGGTCGGACCGATGGCCGATGCCTGTCCACCCAAGCCGGCGCCACCGTCCCAGGAAACCCCTCCGCAAGGCTAGTTGTTCAGGGGAACCTGCTGTTCCAGGTAGCCAAATCCTCAAGCGATGCGTTTCCGCCGCATAAAAGGATAACCACCTTTTCATCCGATCTGAATTTTCCCGACATCCTCCTGGCGGCGGCAAGGCAACATGATGCCGCGGGTTCCGTCAGTGCCTTGACGCGCTCAAGGATGAACCGCAACGCCGAAAACGCCTCGGCATCCTCAACCACGACCACCTCATCCACCAACGCTTTCACATGCTTGAATGTGAACTCGGAAACCCTGGGCGCGCCAAGTGTCCGCGCGATCGAGGTGATCGAGGGCATATCAACCAGTTTTCCAGCGGAAACGCTCCGGGCCATGGCATCGGCGCCATGGGTCTCGACACCGACAATGCGGACTTCCGGCCTTTGACGCTTGAGTGCTGTTGCCACGCCGCTGATCAACCCTCCGCCGCCTATGCTCACGAAGACCGTCGAAACATCCGGCACATCCTCGAAAATCTCCAAGCCGACAGTTCCCTGTCCAGCGGCGACAAGCGGATCATCGAACGGATGGACCTCGGTGAGGCCAGCTTCCCTAAGGCGCTTCGCCTCGGCGAATGCCGAGACAATATCCGGGCACAGCACAACCGTGGCTCCGTATGCCCTGGTGGCTTCCAGATAGTTGCGTGGCGTGCTGGCGGGCATGCAGATGGTGGCGTTGAGCCCGAGCAACCTGGCCGCGAAAGCCAACCCTTGGGCATGATTCCCCCCGCTCACGCCCACCACTCCGCCATGACACCGCTCCACCGATAGCGTTAAGAGTTTGTTGAGGGCGCCTCTTGGCTTGAACGACCCGGTCTTCTGAAGGCATTCCATTTTCAGGAATGTCGGAACCCCCAGTTCCTTGGTTAACGCCTCGGAGAACCATGTCGGCGTCCTTCGCAACTTTCCCTGCAGGCGGGCGCGTGCCTCGGATATTTCACGAAGTTCCAGTAATCCCGTTTCAGCACATGGCATCGGTCACGCTCCGCGCTTTGGTTCACATCATCTCGGGGAAAGAGATGGTACCCCGCGATAGCCAAGCCCGCCAAGCCTTGCGCCATCCGCCACCTTGACCGACGATGAAAACCTGGCCAGCGGCACCATGACAGGAGGATCGCGATGCTCTCAGCAATTGTTGCGGCATGGCTCTTGGCCCAGGCGGCGCCCAAACCTTTGCCCGGCGGAGTCGTGCACGAGCATGTGATGATTCCCATGCGCGACGGTATCAGGCTTTCAACTCACCTGTTCAAGCCACCCGGCGCCGGCCCGTGGCCGGTGCTGCTGGAACAGCGTTACGCACCCGTCGACGGCGAATCCTCCCGACAACGCTACGCGCGACTCGCATCCGCCGGATTTGTCGTGGCAGCGGCGAATTTCCGGGGATCGCAGCAGTCGGAAGGCACATGGGTTGGTTACCGGGCGCTGGGCTGGGGTGAGCTCAAGGACGGTTACGACCTCGTGGAATGGTTGGCTTCACGGCCATGGAGCACGGGGAAGGTTGGAACTTTCGGCAGTTCCCAGGCTGGTTTCGCCCAAAACTTCCTGGCCATCACGAACCCGCCCCACCTGGTCGCCCAGCACATGACGGACACCGGCCTCAGCCTCTTCCACGAGGGTTACCGGATCGGGGGCAGCGATCGCCCCGTCAGGTTCCGCCAGATGGATTCCGTTTGCCGCGTTCCAGCCCACAATCGCCTGCTCGTGGCCGACTGGTATCGCCATCCGAATTTTGACGATTACTGGAAGTCCGAGGACTGCTCGGCCTATTTCGCGAAGATGAATGTCCCCTGCTTCACGATTGGCTCATGGTTTGATTTCATGAATGTGGGATCCGTTGAAAGCTATATTGGAAGGCAGAACCGCGGCGGACCCGGCTCAAAAGGCCGGCAACAACTCATCATCGGCCCCTGGCTGCATGGCGGAAGTTGGGCCAACTCCGCGAAGGTCGGCGAACTCGAGTTCCCCGATGTGGCACGCTTCAATGTCGAGGAGCATGTGGTCAGGTGGTTCAACCATCACCTCAAGGGAATGCCCAACGGCGTGGACAAGGACCCGACCGTGCGCTACTTCGTCATGGGCGCCGTCGGCGAACCAGGCGCTCCAGGCAACACCTATCGCCACACGACCGACTGGCCTGTTTCCGCCGTGGCCACTTCCTATTTCCTGCAAGGTGATAGATCCCTGTCGCTCAGGGAGCCTGAATCCGCCTCGTCGTTCTCCAAGTTCAAGGCCGATCCGTTTTCGCCCGCTTCTGTTGGCGAGAACACCCGAGCCTTCCCGGGAGCCAGGGATGCGAGGCTTTTTGAGCGGCAACCGGGAGTGCTCACCTTCACCTCGGCCCCGCTGGAAAAGCCAATTGAGTGGACAGGCAAAATCGAGGCGGACCTCAAGGTGGCCTCCAGCGCGCCCGACACCGACTTCATCGTTCGTGTCAGCGATGTCTACCCGGATGGTCGCTCGATCCTGCTGGTGGATTACATCCGGCGGGCGCGATACCGGGAAGGGTTCACCAAGGAGGCTTTCCTTAAGCCGGGTGAAATCACACCCATCAGGTTTGATGTTGGCTGGATCAGCCAAATCTTCAACAAGGGCCATCGAATTCGGGTGACCGTTTGCAGCACCGCGGCACCCTTCTATGAACCCAATCCCAACTCCTCCGCCCCCTTATCTCCCGAATTCCCCAAAGACACTCAAGTTGCGGAAAACTCCGTTTTCCACCAGGCCGGTGCGGCATCCCGAATCATCGCTCCCCGGAGGGAATCACAACCATGATGCTTTTGGCTCTTGGTGTTGCCGCTTCTTTCGGCCTTTTTCAAGCTCCCTCCGGGCCTTCCTTCGCAAGCAGGGCGCCCAAAGGAACCTTGGTGATCGTCGGCGGTGGCGATATCCCGCCCGGCGCGGAGAAATCTTTTGTCGAGGCGGCACGGTCTGGAGCCAACCACCTCGTGGTCATTCCCTCAGCCAGCGCTTCCGCCAATGAAAAACCGCCCGATTCATGGAAAAAACCATTTGATGGAAAAGTGGGTTCGGTTTCCGTTTTGCATGCCGCCAATCGCGCCCAGGCCATGAACAAGGATTTTTCGACGGTCTTAGGCAAGGCCTCCGCCATTTGGTTTTCAGGGGGCGACCAAAGGAGACTGGAAAGCCTTTACGGTGGAACTCCGGTCGAATCGGCGATCATCAGCCTGCTTGAGCGCGGCGGAACGATTGGCGGCACTTCCGCTGGTGCCGCCATCCTTTCAGGAACGATGATCACGGGCGGAACCAACGACCCGGAATTAGGCAAAGGTTTCAACCTGCTCAACCGCGTGATCATAGACCAGCATTTCTCCCAGCGTGGCCGGGAAAAACGCTTGGCGAAAGCCGTGCTGGGCCACCCGGACCATGCCGGGCTTGGAATCGATGAGTCCACGGCCGTCGTGATTCGAGGAAGGCAAATCGAAGTGGTGGGCGCGGGCCGGGCCTGGTGGTACACGGCGAGTGAAGGCAAGATTGCCAAGGCATCATTGGGCCCGGGAGAGCGGGATGACTTGGTGAGGCTGCACAGGGCCGCATTCGCCACCAAACCAGTCGCATCCGGTCGTCCCATGATTGGCAAGGGCGCCATCATGGCCGTGGGTGGAGGGGGTATGGGGCCCGAGGTGGCCAAAAAATTCATCCAACTCGCCGGAGGCAACGACGCCACCATCGTTATTCTTCCCACCGCGGCGCCCGAAACATCACCGGTCAAGCAGGGAGAGCAGGCCAAGTCACTGCTTGCCAAGGGAGGCAACGCCAGGTTCAAGGTGCTTCCATCCTCGAAACCGCTCGAGGTGGATTCCGATGAGTACCTGATGGCGATTGCCAGCGCCTCGGGGGTCTGGTTCGGCGGCGGCAGGCAGTGGCGGTTCGTTGACGCCTACGAGGGAACCCGTTTCGAAGCTTCCCTCAGGGCGCTGCTTGATCGGGGAGGAGTGATCGGGGGAAGTTCCGCCGGCGCCACCATCCTTGGAGAATACCTCTGCCGGGGGGGACCGCTGGGAAATGTGGAAATCATGGTTCCCGGTTACGACCGGGGCTTCGCCTACCTGAAGGGGGTAGGTATCGACCAGCATTTCACCCAAAGGAAACGATTTTCCGACATGGAGCGTTTCACGAAGGCAAGGCAGGATTTTCTCGGAATCGGCATCGACGAGGCGACCGCGCTTGTGGTCACTCCTCAAGGCGCGGAAGTTCTGGGCCCCGGCAAAGTCCATATTTACAAGGGTGGAAAAAACACGGGCATACACGCTTCGGGTGAGAAAGTCCGCCTGTCCCCATAATAATGAAGCCGCTTTGGTTATCGAACGATCTGGGGCTTGCCGGTAAGCACCGACTGGCATTCGACATGGCACATCGCCAAGGCATCACGAGCCAGTTGAGCCGAAAGGGCTTCCGGCACCAAGCCGGATTTCACTCCATCGGTGGCGGCCTGTAGTTCGGCCGTGAAGGCGTTCACCGGATCTCCTCCACCTGAAAGTTTGGGCACCTTGGGATTCTTTCCGGTGCCATAAATGGTGAATGGCACTCCACCTGAATGATGGGCCAGCGTGGCCTTCTCGAGATAAATTTCAAACCCGTGCATGAAGGGTCGGCTAGGCATGGATGAGTCGCCACTTGAGCAGGAGATCGCCGGACCGTTGTCTCCATAGATGTATTGGGTTGTCAAATATCGCACGGTCTCGTTGAGATCGGTAATTCCATTGGAAAACAAACGCCCCGGCACGCCGGCAATCAATCCGATGAAGTGCGCGTCGTGAATGTGCAGATCGATGGCCGGACCGCCCGTCTTGGCGCTGTCCCCGATATTTTCCGACCAATCAGGCTTTGAAATCACCCGGCTGAAATGGGCTCCCACCAACCGGCCATGGCTGCCTTCGGCAATGATGGCGGCGGCGGCGGCAAACTCGGGAAAAAATGGCAGGACGTGGGCCACCATAAGCATTTTTCCAGCTTTTTTTGCCGCATTGATCATCTGGTCGGCTTCACGGACATTAAGCGCGATGGCTTTCTCTACCAAAACATGCTTCCCAGCCTGCAAGGCCTTGATCGCCATATCTGCGTGCTGGTCGGTGGGGGTACAAATATCAACAAGATCAATCTTCGGGTCATCCAAAAGCGTCAGATAATCGTCATAAGCTTGTATCCCGGCCAAGTTCATGACTTCGCCGGCAGGGCCAAAGTTGCCTTGGATGCCCCGCCAGTCACCGGCGCGCTTGCGGGGATCACGGCTGAAAAGCGCTGTAACTTTGGCACCTTTGAGCTTACGGGCCGCAAGGAAGTGAATCATGCCCATGAAGCCGATGCCCGCCAAACCAATCCTGATCATTACAGCGCCCCCGGATTCAAAACTTGGTTGTTTGGATGCTACCCGGCGGTGGCCCGATGTTGAATCCCGTCCGTTGCAAGGGCGGATGGATTGCCAGTCGGGCCGGTCGTGCCGGTTGTATGGCCTGAGTGCGGCAATCAATCTTTCTGTCAGGGATGGATCATTGAATTTGTCGACGGACACCCCTCAGCAGTGGTCGATTCCACCGATGGGATCATCCGCGCCCACAGGGTGCGGTGCATCCATCGATTGGGAGCCGGCAATGCTGAATCCGCTGAAACCGCTCATCGCGACCATATTGGCCGTCCAGGTTTGCTGCGTGGCCGAGGCGGGTGGAAATCTTTTTTTCAAGCCGGCCAAGCCGAAACCGGCCCAGGAGCGCGTTCCGGAACTGATCAACTTGCTGCGCGCCAACGCGGATGAATCCATCCGGGCGGACGCGGCCGAGGAGCTTCGATTGTTCGATCCCGCTCTTTTTCCTGAAATCATCCCCGCTCTGGTCGACTCCCTGCTGACGGACAAAAAAGCCGGAGTTCGGGCGGAATGCGCCTCTTCATTGGGAAAACTCAAGGGAGTTCATGCGAAGGTCGGACAGGCCCTTGAGCATGCCATGGCGAATGATTCATCCATGCGAGTGCGACTCCAGTGCCGGAGTTCCCTATTCACCTACCAACTATCCGGATACCGGAGCACGGGAAAACCCACGGCCATGGTGCAGACAACCGAACCCCCCATCGCCAATGCCGTCGCCAACCAACCCGAACCCCCTCGCCAGGTGATCATGCCCGCGGGAAGACCGACGCCGCTCCCGGGCCTGCCGCTTGAAAAGCAGAATGCGGAAAAGCAGCCGCGTGGAATACTTCCCGGCATCGGTTCTTGGTTCCGAAAGCCAGAAAGCCCGCCCGCGGCGAGGCGAGAATCCCAGCCCGCGCCAGTCTCACCAAGCGAACCGGTGGACGGGCCCGAATTGGGAATACCACGCTAGGCGGCAATTCAATTTCAGGGCGAAAAGGCGCAGCATGATCAACATCATCACGAGGCCATCAACATGAATCGCCGCCACCATACGGGCCGATCCGGCAAGTGGTCACGACCACTTGCCGTTGAACGCTTGGAAAACCGCGATGTCCCATCCACACTCTCGGTGGTCGGCCCGCTTTCCGGAACGGCCTTATCAGGGCTGGTGTCAACGGTGAACAACGGCCGGGAGTTCATAAGCGTTGGGGACACCGTGTATGCGAACGCCACCACAAGCCAAACAGGAGCCGAACTGTTTCGAGTTCAAGGCTCGTCCCTCGCGTTGGCCGCCGATATCGTGTCTGGTTTAGGTTCATCCAATCCACGAAACCTGGTCGCCGCTGGCGACAGGGCCTTTTTCATCGCCACCGATTCATCGGGCGATGCGCTCTACATGGCGTCGACAACGACATCAACGCCGGCCGGTGCCAATTCATCCGTGACTACCACCACGGTCACCCGCGTGCCGGGTTCACCCGCCGATGTCGCGAAGATCGCGGCTGTTGGCCGCGATGTTTTCATGATCACCAGGTCAGGGGTTGGCGTTCTCCGAACAGCTTACGATGGCAACGGAAATCCATCCGTCCAGTCCATCACCAATGTGGCTGACCCTGTTACGAGCGGCGATGTCGCCAGTGAGCTTTTCGATCTCAAGGACATCATTCCGGTTGATGGGAAACTGGTTCTTACCCGCAGCTCCTCCGCCGATGACACATCGCTCATCGAATTGTTTCCGGGTATTGATGATTCCGCCAATGCCACATTCACGGGCAGGAAGATCTCCATCACGGGCGCCTCGGGCATCAGCAACCTCACGCCCGTGGGTGCGCGGTTGTATTTTCATGCGGCAACTCCGACAGGAAATATCCTGACCGTCATGAACCCCGATGCGACGGTTGTTACGCTACTGCCCGCGGGAACGACATCAGGCGGCGCCTTGTCGGCAGTTGACAAGTTTGTGTACTTCGCGGGCACACAAAACCAACGCACCGAACTCTGGCGGACGGACGGAACCGTCTTGGGAACGGAGTTCTACCTTGATATCAACGGACAGGTTTCATCCTCGCTTGATCCAGCAGCGGGCTTGCTGAACTCCGCCGTGCTCGACAACACCTTGTTCCTGGCGGCGGATTTCGCCCAATCCTCCGGTCGGACACAAACCTTTTCCAACCCGATCCCTTCCTCGATTCCCGACGCCACGGGATCCAATCCAATAGTCAATGGCTCGGTGACTTCCCCCATCCTTGTCAACCAGGATTTTTCGATCAACGCCATCCGCGTCAGGGTGAACATCACTCACCCGACCGTCAGCAATCTTCGCCTCGACCTGAATTTCCTTCCCACCGGACAAACCAACACCCAGACGGTCACGCTATTCGACGGACAGGGATTTGCCGGCGACAACCTTGTGAATACCCTGTTCGATGACTCGGCACCGGTTTCCATCACGACGGGAGTCGCGCCGTTCACGGGTTCATTCAAGCCCCTCAATCCGCTAGCCTTGTTCGCCGGGCAAAATACCCGTGGCAATTGGACGCTGACTGTCACGGACAAGGCGACGGGAGACACCGGAACGCTCAACAACTGGTCGCTCGAGGTGATTCCACGCGCACCACAAGGCGTTGAATTGGGGGCGCTGAAATTCGATCTGGCCGGCAACCTTGTGGGCAAGACCGTTTTCGAGCTTGCCCCGGGAACAATCGGATCCGATCCGCTCCGGCAGATTCCCAGAAGTTCCAATCCGGCCAACCTGACCGTATCCAACGGCAGGCTGTTCTTCACGGCGGACCTACCTCAGGGAATCGCGGGATCAAGGAACGACCTTTGGACATCTGACGGCACGACTGCCGGCACATTCATGGTCAGCAGCCCCGTCGCGAACTCTTCGCTCTCGGGGCCTTCCCAGCTCACCTCTGTTGGCAACAACCTGCTTTTCAATGCAACGAATGCCTCCGGATCTGGCATTTACAATCTTTCCACCAGCCACACCTACACCCCGGGACTGTTGTCGACTTCCATCGCTCCGACCGCCAACAGCCTCACCTCGCTCAACCAGAACGCTTATTTCATCTCAGATGGCGACTTCTTCACTTCCGATGGGACCGCCGCGGGCACACGCGCGACCAGCTCGACCCAACCCGCCTATGCCGCTCTTGATAACACCCTGCTGGCCTTCGACGACTCGTTGCTTTTTTTCAAGTCCGATGGCGTTTACAAGACGGATGGAACCGATGCTGGCACGCAATTGTTGCCCACGGCGCCGTGCCCTTCATCGGTTTCCCTCAGTTCCCCGAAAGTTGTTGGGCGCCTCAATGGACGCCTGCAGATCGTCGATGGATCCAATCTTCTTGAATATGACGGTTTCGCCAATCTCCGGGTTGTCTCTGCCAATTATGTGGCTCCCACTTCCGGGCAAGGGCCGGGGCTTGCCGGCATCAATGGCAACCTTGTTTATGCCAAAAGTGGTGTGGGCCTCGTTTCGCGCGGGCTTTTCGACTTGGCGGAAACCACCCTGCTGGATACCCAGGAACCGGTTCAAAACATCATCGCCTCCGCTGGCGGGATCGTTTTCCTTTTGGGCGACCCCAGTGCGGCTGGCCAAAGCAAGGTGGTTTTCACCAGGGGTTCGGGGGTGCCCATAACCCTTTATCAGTCATCTCTCGCGGAAACGATTCCCGGCTCCTTCGTTTTCAGCAACGGCAGTCTTTTCTTCAACACCCAGGCAGCAGGTTCGGTGATTCCCAAGGTCATCAAGCTCGGGAACCCGACGCTCGACCCCAATCTCAATCCGACGGGCTTTTCCGTGCTGCCCGTGGCGGCAAGTGGAATGCCGGCCGCATTGACCCTGGCCAACACTCAAAACGGATTGCAGCGGGAAGGAGAAGCGATCCCCTTCAGCAGAGGAGTCATCCTTTCCCTGGCCGGCAACCTGGTCAATGGCCAAGCCACCGTTCCCACCGGAAACGAAACCTTCGTTATCAGCCAGGATGGGGCGCTCAGCCTTGTGGCCAACATCAGTCCGAACCCAAATGTCCCGAGCAACAATCCGGATTCTGATCCCGGGCAATTCCTCGCCGCGAACGGTCTGGTGTATTTCTCCGCCGATGACGGATCAGGAAGGGAAATTTATTATTACGACACGCAGACAAGGCAGGCTGCCAGGCTGATCGATGTGAACACCAATTTCGGCATCTCCTCGAATCCGACCGACCTCACGCTTTCCGGCAACACCTTCTACTGGTCGGCTGAGCCATCGGCTTTCAGTCCCCGCCTCTACGCGAACCTTCCCGACCCGATCCTTCCACCCGTCAGTTCCATAATGCGCCTGGCGCCCGTCAACGAGGTGATCACCTCAACCGGGACCACCCCCGTCGCCACATTCATGGTCAGGTTCAATGTCCCTGTTGATCCGGTTTCCGTGGATGTCGGCGATTTTCTACTATCCAAGTCCTCCTCCCTTTCGGCCGGGACGATCCTGAATGTTCGGCAAGCCAATGCGGGCACACTGGATTACACCGTGCAGGTTGACCTTGGCGGTGCCAATCCCGGTTTTGGCACCCTTGGTCTTCAGGTTTCCGCTTCCGCCAAGTTCTCATACGCGGGCAACACCATTTCCAGCTTTGGTGGTTTCCAAGCTGGCGAAACTTACGCCGTGAATCCACCCAAGCCAACCCTCGTTTCGCTCGCTCCCCTTGCCCCGTCCGGTACCGGCACCACCAACTCGGCCAATGTCTCCTTCAGGGCGACATTCAGCACGCCTGTTGATCCGACCACCGTGAATTCCAATGACTTTGATGTTTCCGCCACTGGCAACCTGGTGACTGGAAAGCCCTCCGTCCTTCCTTCCGGTTCCGGTTCAACCGAATTCGTCATCACGCTTCCGATGGTTTCCGGCCTGGGAACCGCAAGCCTCGCGCTCAAGGCCAGCCCGACGATACTCAGCTACGAGAACCAACCTTACGATTCCGGCGCGGCCGCGCCCTCATCTGGCGGATTCTCAATCGACCTCGTCCGCCCCAGCCTGTCGCAGGTGAATCGGTTCTCGCCCTCGAACTCCGAACTTGGCCAACCAACAGCGGTCTTCGCCGTCAAGTTCAGCGAAGCTGTGGCACCCTCGACCGTGAACGCCACTTCCACTTTCCGCACCAGCCTGGGTTCCATCCTCAGTGTCGCGCAATCTTCCAGCGACACCTGGCTTGTCACCGTGACCGGATTGCCGCAATCGGGCACGGTCGCCCTGTCAATGAATCCTTTCGCCGGCGTCACCGACCTTTATGGCAATTCCATCGATACCACCATCGCCTCGTCCCCGAACCAGACCTACACCATCAATCCCGCTCCGCAACTTCTCTCGGTGGCGCCCGCCACATTGCCGAATCCCAAGGCCACCAGCGTTGTCTTTACGGCCACATTCTCCAAAGCCATCAACGCCGCTTCCGTGACAGCTTCCGATTTCGTGTTGGTCACCACGGGTGGAGTGACGGGCACAATCGCCTCGGCCACCGTCAGCGGCAGCACAGTCACGGTGACAGTCAACGGATTGCGGGGCGCCGGCACGCTCACGGTGAACACGGCGCCGGGCGCGACGATCCTGGACAATTCCGGAAACAACATTGTCGCACCAGCAGTGGCTCCGACCTTGGGTACATTCCTTCTCGATCCTCCTGTTTCGACGATTGTCAACAAACCGGTGCTCCTTTCCCAGGCATCACCGGGAAGCAGCAATCTCATCGAGGTTCGGAGAGGCCTTTTCAGTTCCACGCTCGCGCCGTTCCCGTCCTCCTACCGCAATGGTGTCGCGGCGACCACTGGCGATTACAACGGCGATGGTGTGGCCGATGTGATCGCCGTCGCCCGCCAAGGACTGAGTGGACGCGTTTCGGTGTTCAGCGGAACCAACGACCAAGTGATCGCCTCCTTCGCCTCCTTCCCGGGATTCGCCGGCCCGCTGAATGTGGCAAGCGGTGATTACAACGGAGATGGCGTGGCTGAGATCGCCGTTGGTGTCGCCGGAAGGGGCGCCGCCATCATCAAGGTGTTCGCGTTCCAGAATCCCTTCCCCATCGCTTCGTTAAACGCCTTGCCGGGGTACAACGGTGGCGTCTCGCTCGCCATGGCTGATGTGACGGGCGACGGCAAGGCTGATATTGTGACAGGCACCCAGGGAGGCACGATCACCCGAGTACGCGTTTTCAGCCAAGGAGTTCTCGTTCAGGACTACAGGCCGATCGACATGCTCTCGAGGTCAGCTATCCTTGTCAGCGCCGGGGACTTGGACGGCGACGGCAAGGCCGAGGTGATCGTCTCGGGTGCGGCGGGAGCGAATCCGTCGGTCACCATTTTCAATGGCGCCAGGCCCGGTCAGGCCATCGGCAGTTTCTTCGCCTTTCCGGTCAACAACAAGTCCGGTGTCACCGTTACCGTCGGTGACCATGATGGCGATGGCCGGTTGGATATTTACACGGCCCTCGCCTCGGGGAATTCGTCGCTTGTCAAGGTGTTCAATGGCAGGAACCTCAGGCGGGTTGACTCCTTCTTCTCGCTTCTCTCAGGCCCGCTCAGGCTTTCATGAAACCGGTCCTCGTGTGGATCCTCGCGACCGCCACTCTGATCCAATTCGGACCAGCGGAAAAGGTTCGCGCGGAAACGCTCGAGTACGACATTCTTATCGATGGCACGCGATCGGGTTCCCTGTTCCGGACGGTCACGCGAAACAGCGACGCGTCCACCCGGGTCGACACAAGGGCATCAATGGTCTTCAGGTTCCTGTTTCTTTCGTTTCGCTACACCTTTCAGGGTTCAGAAACCTGGCGCGAAGGGCGGTTTCTGTCGGCGGTCGGTGATTGCGACGATAACGGAACCCGACACCATGTCTCATGGAACGCCACCCCGTCTGGCGGAACCGTTTCACGCGACGGAAAAACCATGAACTTGGAGCGAGCGCCCTGGCCAACAAGCGCCTGCACACCGCCGCCGGGAGAGGGAACTTTCCCAACGCTTGATCCGGACACGGGACTGTTGCGAGCGACATCCATGTCCAAGTCTGGTCAGGACGCCATCGTGCTCAATGGCAAACCGGTTGCGGCGACGGTCTGGAAAACCGATTTGCCTGGTGAAGCGCGGTTTTGGTTCTCGGACGACGGCCAACTACTCCGACAGTCGTGGCGCGAACAAGGCAGGACGATCGACATCCGAATACGCCGGGCCAGCGACAACTGACCTTGCCCCCGGAATCCATGCTCGACTATCGCAATCGAGTTGTCTGGCATGGAGGAATGAACATGATCAATCGCGCGGCTTTGTTGAAGGAACTTCTGGCCATCATCGAGGACGATCTTGGCACGGTTCCAGCCGGGATTACCGAGGCCTCCAACCTCCGTGAATCCCTAGGCATGGATTCGGTCGATATGATTACTGTGATTTCGAGAGTCGAGCAAAATTACAGGATCAGGATGAGCCATGAGGAATTGGCCAAATTGGAAACAGTCAGTGACATACTCGATATGATCACCTTCAAATCCTCCGAAAATGCGACCGCCAAGGCGGCCTGAAAGTTTTTGGGCGGCAAGTCTTCAATAGGCGGGTCATGCGGCCCGCTTTTTTTCATGCAATTTCCCAAGGGCGCTGGCCACCGATTCCGCCAGGCCCTGGACATCCGATTCACGGTGATTGGAATTCACCTGCAGACGCAGCACGGCCCTGTGGTACTCAACCGCCGGGAATGTGACCGACTGGACATAATAACCCAAGTCGAACAAGGTCTTCCCGGCCCGCAACGCGTCTTCCTCATCGCCTACCAGAACCGTGACGATCGGGGTTCCACCACCCAGGCAATTGATACCGCGCTCGGCGAGCCCCTCGACAAGCAGGCGGATGTTCCTTGCCAGCAATCCCGACAGCCGCATAAATTCAACGGACTCCATGATGTCGCAAGCCTCGCAGACAGCCTCGAGGTAAGCCGGCGGCACCGGTCCGCCAAAAACAAAGCTGGAAGATCGCATCTTCAGGATTTTCTTGAGTTCCCGGCTGCAGGAAATGAACCCGCCAAAGCATGAGAACGCCTTGGAAAGCGAACCCACCACGAGGGTGTTGGATGGGTCTGGTATGTGGGCAAGCGCGGTTCCTCGGCCCCTTGGACCATGAACACCCATCGCATGGGCATCATCCACATAAAGGATCGCCCGCCGTTCGCGGCATACCCGGTCGAGTTCAGCCAGGGGCGGAACCGTTCCGCTCATGCTGTAGATTCCATCCACGCAAACCAGGGCCAGCCTGTAAGGGCCCGCCTCATCCAGGGCCAGCCTGAGCTTTTCTGGATCCGCATGGGGAAACAGCCCGGTCTTGGCCCCCGCGGCCTGCGCCAGCCTCATCCCCTCCTGAAGGGAGTGATGGCCCAGCTGGTCGCACAGGACCAAATCCTGCCGGCCGACAAGCGCCGGTATCGCCCCAAGGTTTGTCAGGGTCACCGAGGGGTAGATGAGCGTGTCCTCGACGCCCAGCCACCTCGCCAGCTTTGCCTCCGCCTCCACATTGGCCTCAACGCTCGAGAACGCCCTGGAAGTGCCATTGTGGGCTCCCCATTTCTCGACGCCTCGCCTCAGGGCGGCCAAGATCCTCGGATGCCTATCGAGTCCGAGAAAACTGTCGGAGCCAAAATTGACCACGCGCCTGCCGTTCACCCACATTCCGCGGTCATCGTCCAACGCTTCCACGGAAAGGTCTTTCAGGTGAAGGTCGGGGTGGGATTTTTCGTATTGTTCGAGGAAACGAACCAGCCCGTTCCGCCGTATCGCGGCGGTTAATTCATCAAGGGGAAGGGAATCCATCGCCTGGGTCCGCCGAGCCATACGGATGATGGAACATCCATACCTTCAAGACCCATTTCGGGGCAAGGCGCCTAACCAAGATGAATGGCTTGCCCTTCGCGTGCCATCTCGACCAACGGGCCATTCCGTCCGGCCAGGTCCTTCATGGCGATGCCGAGCGCCTCGAGTTTGTCAAGCGGCCTTAGGGGATCGTGATGGCCCAGGAATAGCCTCTGGCAACCCGCCGCGGTTGCGGTAGCAACACAATCCTCCATGGTCGAATGCCCCCAGCCCTTCCTGGGCATCGGCAAACCGTTGCCGATGGCATCCAACCCGTCGTATTCCCGCCTTGTGTATTGGCCTTCCGTGTAGAGAACTTGGGCTCCCTCGGAAAAGCGCGCAAGGGCCGGATCGACTCTAGGCCCGGGGTGCTCATTGTCAGAAGCCAGAACCATCGATACGCCGCCAAGCGACACCCGAAATCCTAGAGACCCGCCTGGATGGCGCAGGGCCATGGTTTCAACCTTGGCATCTCCAAGGTTGAAGGAACTTCCGGGTTCCACGGTCACCATTTCCTTGATGGCCACCATGTCGGGAAATGTCGAGGGAAGGAAGGTCCGACACGACGACGAGGACGGGTCAAGCAACTTGTGGAGCGCGGACAGGGTCGCCGGACAGGCCCGCAAGGTGATTCGCACCCGTTTGTCGTATGTCAGCGGCGAAAACAGGAGCCCGTTGATATGGTCGAGATGGCAATGGCTCATGATCAGGTCGATCGACCGGGATTCCTCATGGCCCTGGGCCATCAGGTCCAGCAAGTACTCGCCAAACCGTATGAATCCAGTGCCGGCGTCGTACACCACGGTTCGGCCGGGCCATTCCAGCCCCAGGCAGGTCGTGTTGCCAGCGGGCATGGGGGAACCGGTTGCCGGCGTCGGCAGGGATACCGTCCCAGTGACTCCCCAGAACCGCGCCAACATCGCCCGGTTCCCTCCGCTACTATTGCCCTGATGCCCCACCGGCGATCCGCCGGTCGATACCTGCCCGCCAGCCACCGCCTTCCCTCCATAGGGAATGCGCGTCTCCTTGGGATCGCCCTGTCACTTTATGGCCAAGACGACGAAGCGCTTCCACGGTATCGGCCCATCGTGGGTCTGCCGACTTTTCAAACCTAATTTCGTCGGGAAACCATCCATGATGCAATCGCGGATGGGCGACGGCATCCTCGATGGTCATCCCATAGGCGAGCTTGTTGATCAACACCTGGGCGACCGTGGACGGGATCGTCCTGCCCCCAGGACTGCCGGAAACACCGACGGCCTTGCCATCCCTTCGAACAATCACGGGACACTGGGAGCTTAACATCCTTTTCCCCGGAGAAATCAGGTTGGCGGAGGTTCCGATCCGTCCCTTCGTGTCAGTTTTGCCGGGGAACCAGTTGAAATCCTGCATTTCATTGTTGAGGATAAATCCCGCTCCCGCCACCACGACGCGCGAACCATAACTATCTTCCAATGTGTAGGTGTTGCTCACCACCATTCCCTTGGCATCCGCAACCGAGAAATGGGTTGTATGCTCCGTTTCCAAGACAACCGGAATGTCTCCAGCCAAATCGATCGAGGGCGTGGCTTGGGCGCGATTGATGCCCTTGGCCAGACCCCGGGCATATTCCCTTTCAAAGAGAAAACCCGGAATGGGCGCGAAGGCAGGGTCGCCCAAATGCCTTGCCCTCTCCCGGAAAGCGCGTCTCATTGATTCGGCAAGCAGGTGCAACGCGACGACCGAATCCCGGGGGTTCTTCTCGAGGCCTTCTTCGTCGGCCATTCCGAGAATCAGTGCGAGGCATGCACCGCCCGAACTTGGGGGAGGCAGGGCGAGAATCTCATGCTGCTTGTACTGAATTTTAATCGGTTCCCTGACAATGGCCCGGTAACCGGCAAGGTCCTCCAAGCTAATCAAACCTCCCGACCTTTGCATTTCTGAAACAATGGCCCGGGCCACGCCGCCAGAGTAGAACCCTGCCTCACCTTCCTGGGCTATGGCTTTCAGTGTGTTGGCCAGGTCGGCAAACACCATAGTGTCACCCGTCACCCATTTACCCCCGCCAGGTTTGCCATAAGCCTTTTGAAAGGCCGAGTTTGGGGACACTGATGCCAAAACCGAATTCAGCGAATCAACAAGGGGCTTGTAACTGACAAATCCGTCGCGGGCGACGCGGACCGCCGGTTCAACCAAGTCACGCCAAGGTAAACTCCCGTGCCGCCGGTGGGACATGGCCAGGCCGGCCACTGTTCCGGGCACTCCGGATGCCTTGGCGGTTCGACCACCATCTCCCGGTTGAAACATGCGAAGGGATGCGGCGCCTGGTGCCGTCTCCCGATAATCAATCACTTCGGGTTCTCGGCCGGGGCCATCGACCAACATGAAACCGCCACCGCCAATGTTTCCGGCCGCCGGATGGGTCACCGCCAATACCAGTGCCGTGGTTATCGCGGCGTCCACGGCGTTTCCACCCCGTCGCAGGATCGCGGCCCCCTCCTTGCTAGCGATCGGGCAAACGGAAACAACGGCCTCCTGACGGAAGGAAACCCCTTCCGACTGACTCGAAAGGGCAATGCAGGTCAGCAGGGCTAGAAAAGTGGCTGTCATGGCTTGGCTAGCCGGGTGAAAATCAGGACCGTAAGTCTGGGTCGTCGGATCGTGTCGAAGTCGATTGGCCTTTCATGTCCCGGAGGAGCGCCACAGAGATGAAGTTTGCCGTCCTCGATCTTGAGGATTCCCGGCCCGGTTGATGGTTCCTCACCTGGCCTTTCGGTAATGATGTCAACATGCGCCGGCTTTTGGGTCGGATCGATTTTCATCCTTCCCTTGGTCTCATCCTTCGATCTTTTCAGCACATAGCGATCGCCTGTCACCTTGAGGGTGGCTTCCCCCAGAATCTGCGGAGGCAGGGCCGTTCCATTGGCCCAGGATTCAACCAGTTTCCATTCCCCTTGGATCGCCTCGGAAATCCCCGATGGCTGGCCCGGCGAATGATAGGCCAACATCAATATCGCGGCGGCGGAACCCATCAAACGGATCATGGCAACGATCCTCCCAGCATCTTTCATCGTACTAACATCAGGCCTTCATGCCATCAGGGCCTGGTGCCTCAGGTTGGGTTCTTCCGGCTGACATCATCCGGATTTGTCACTTTTCTTTCGACCCCCCCCCTTTTCCGCCCGGCTCCGGGGGTATGTTTTTGCAGATATGCACCTTGAGACGGCATCGCTTTCAGGAGGGTGGCGAGTATGCTTGTCCTTAGCAGAAAGCTAGGAGAGAAAATCTACATCGGGGATCAAATCTGCATCACCGTCGTGGACATCGATCGGGGCAAAATACGCCTGGGCATTGAAGCACCAAGGGATGTCTCGATCTACCGCCATGAACTGATGCCGGACAAATCCGAGGATTCCCCCGGTTCCGCCCCCGCCCAAGGGGTGACCTGACCTCGGTCTGACTCCCCAACAAGCCTATAAAATGCTAGCCTTCTGATAACAACGATCAGGCTAGCATTGTGGCTTTTCATGGCTTGGACTTTCCAGACACACCTGCAGCGCCTTGGCCCCCACTCCCCCCGCCGGTTGTGGTCCCTGCCCGCCGCCCGCGCTTATTGCCAGAAGGTCACCCGGGTTCATTACGAGAATTTTTCAGTTCTTTCCTGCTTTGTCCCAACCGGACTCCTTCCGGACTTCAGGGCTGTCTACGCGTTTTGCAGATGGTCGGACGACCTGGGCGACGAGGTGGGCGATGAGGCTCGATCGCTGGAACTCCTTGATTGGTGGGAATCCCTATTCCTGTCCTCGCTGAAGCTGGAAAGCCAACCCGACCATCCCGTCATTGTGGCCTTGGCGGACACAATGAGGCGGCGATCGATTCCACCATCCCCGTTTCTCGACCTCATTTCCGCTTTCCGGCAGGATCAACGCGTCAAGGCCTATGACTCCATGTCCCAGCTTCTGGATTACTGTTCCAGAAGCGCCAACCCGGTGGGCAGAATCGTCCTTCATCTGGCTGGCCAATTTTCCCCGGAAAAGGCCGCACTTTCTGACGAAATCTGCACCGGCCTTCAACTCGCGAACTTCTGGCAGGACATCGCCCGGGACCGCCTCATTGGCAGGACCTACATTCCCGCCGACCACCTGGCGCGGCACCAAGTTTCAGCACAGGACCTCGATTCCTCCACGGCCCCGGACAACCTGAGGAGGCTGGTGCGCGAACTTGTTGAATCCACACGGGGGCATTTTCAACGGGGCGCGAAACTGGACCATGAATTGCC
The DNA here is from genome assembly GCA_016873225.1 of Planctomycetota bacterium. Taxonomy (GTDB): domain Bacteria; phylum Planctomycetota; class Planctomycetia; order Gemmatales; family Gemmataceae; genus REEB421. The sequence goes on from VGXS01000004.1 coordinate 144,815, forward strand.
CTTTCCCATCAACAGGCAAATCCGACTGTTCCGCTTGGGCGGAGAACGCGTTCTCGATGCCATCGAAAACCAGGGGTACGACACCCTGAGAAAGCGTCCACGGGTCACCAAGGTCGACAAACTGCGGTTGTTGGCCTCGGTGGTCACCGGGCCGGTACCCCAAGCGGCCAGCCTCATCAAGCCTCGCGATGCCCTGGCCCGTTCCAAGGCCTGGTGCCGCAGGGTCGCCAGAACCCAGGCGGGGAACTTTTTTCCCGCCTTCCGGTTGCTTCCACGCGATCAATTCGATGCCATGTGCGCGCTATACGCCTTCATGCGGGCTACGGATGACCTCGCCGACGAAACAGGATCCTCGACAAAAGATTTGCTCGAATGGGAAAATTCCCTGGCCAAAGCGCTTTTGGGCTCGCCTTCCCATCCTTGCCATGCCGCCCTCGTCGACGCCTGCTCGCGATTCCCGATCAACCCCGCCTGGCTCAGGGAAACCATCACGGGTGTCCGGCAGGACATGGGAACGGTACGGATCGCTGACCGGGCTGAACTTGAAGCCTACTGCTACAAGGTCGCCTCCGTCGTGGGACTCTGCTGCCTGGCCATATGGGGTGCCGACACCGAGGAAAACCGCGCCTTGGCCATACCGGCGGGCTATGCGATGCAATTGACGAACATCCTCAGGGACATCAGGGAGGACAAGGCCCGGGACAGGATCTACATACCTTCAACGATCCTTGAAAAGCACGGCCTCATGGCCGCTGATTTCCCAAGGGAAGGCCCCGCCTTCATCGCCCTTTACAGGGGAATGGCGGGATTGGCCCGGGAATATTTCCGCGCGGCCCGCCCGCTGGGCGCGAAACTGCCCCGCGCCGGTGCGGCGATGTACCGTGGAATCATCGGGATTTACGCGGCGCTTCTCGACGAGATGGAGGCCGACCCCGAGGCCACGCTCGTACAGCGGGCCTCGCTTCCCGGTTGGCGCAAGGCGGCGATCATCGCCGGCGCCTGGGCCGGCTCGATATCAGCTCGAGGCCGATGAACCCTCGGCCACCATGGCGGCCGCTGCCGCGTTGATTTTTTCGAGGAGTTCGGGCGACGGCTCCACGGCGGTGCGGCACTTCGGATATCCCGTGCAACCAAGGAAATACCCCTTGGCGCCCGAGCGGACCTTCATCGGCCTCGAGCACTTGGGGCAGGGCTCCGGAATCTCCACTTGGGGAGGGGCCGGCTTGGGTGGCGGAAGGTGGTCCTTCAACTGGTCGCGAAGTTCCTGGTTGATCTGCCTCGTTCCCCGGCACTCGGGATAGCCGCTGCAACCCAGAAACGGCCCCCTTGGCCCGCGCTTGATGGCCATGGGCTTGCCGCATTTCTCGCAATTGATGCCGATCGACGCGGGCTTCTTGGGATTGCCGTCGGCGTCCACATCCACGGCGTGGCGGCACTTGGGATAGGCCGAGCAGGCCAGGAACGGGCCCCGCCGGCCGTTCCTGAGCACCAGGGGCGCCCCGCACTTCTCGCAGGGATGCCCGGTCGGCCGCGCGGACAGGACCGGATTCCCCTCGGCGTCGAGGTTCATGGTGGTCTTGCACTCGGGATAGCCGCTGCATCCCAAAAACGGCTTGCCCTTGGCCACCCTCTTGAGCATCGGCTTGGAGCAGACGGGGCAGACATGGTCGGTCGGCTCGGGAGCCACGCGCTCGGCCTGCCCCTCGGGCCTCTTGATATAGTTACATTCCGGATATCCGCTGCATCCGTAGAATCGGCCCCTGCGGCTGAACCTCTCCGACAGCGGCTTGCCGCACTGCGGGCAAGCCTCCTGGCTTGAGCCCAGGACCGTCTCGGCCTGCCTCAAGGCCTCCGTGAACGGACCGTAGAACTCGTCCAGGACGGCGTTTCGGCCCATGTTCGCCGTCTCGATCCTGTCGAGCTGTTCCTCCATGTGGCTGGTGAACTTCAGGTCCATGACCTGCTTGAAATGGTCGACAAGAAGATCGGTCACCTGCATTCCGACCTCGGTGGCGTGGAAGCGCCTTTCGCGCTGCTCGACATATCCGCGCTCCTGGATCTTGGTGATGATCGCGGCGTAGGTGCTCGGCCTGCCGATTCCCTCCTTCTCCAGGGTCTTCACAAGGCTCGCCTCGTTGAAACGCGGAGGCGGCTGGGTGAAGTGCTGGCGGCCCGACAACTTCATCAGGTCGAGGCCCTGCCCTTCCGACAGCGGCGGGAGCTGGGGCTCCTCGTTTTTTGAGGAGGAGGGCATCACGCGACGGAACCCGTCGAACCGCAGCACCCGTCCGGATGCCCTGAACAAGCCCTTGGATGCCGTCACCTCGACCGTTGTCACTCCGAAGACGGCGGGCCGCATCTGGCTGGCGACGAAGCGGTTGTAAATGAGCGTGTACAGGCGAAGCTGCTCGGACGGCAGCAGGCTGGCCAGGCGAGCCGGGGTGTATGAGAGGTCTGTGGGCCTGATCGCCTCGTGGGCCTCTTGCGCGCTCTTGCCGCTGGTGTAGCGATTCGGCTTCTCGGGCAGGTAGCGGTCGCCATGATCCGATTGGATCCGCTCCCGAACCGCCCGGAGCGCGTCATCGGAAACGCGGGTGCTGTCGGTACGCATGTAGGTGATCAGGGCAACCTGGCCCTCGCTGCCCAGGTCAACGCCCTCGTAAAGGCGCTGGGCGATGCGCATCGTCCTTGAGGCCGAATAGCCAAGGCGGTTGGAGGACAACTGCTGGAGCGTGCTCGTGGTGAAGGGCGCGGGCGGCCGCTCCTGCTTTTCCTTCTCCTCAAGCCGGGTCACGGACCAGGTGGCGCCATTGAGGTTGGCGAGCACGACATCGACCTGCTCGCGCTTGCCCGCCTCGAATTTCTCTCCCGCCCAGCTCACCAGTTCGGCCTTGAAAGTACCAAGCTGGTCGCTTTCAGCCGCCTCCTCGCCCTCATCCTCGGAACCTTCCTCCGATTTTTTCCCGAATCTCTTGCGAGGGTTGGGGTCGGCCAGGACGATTTGGACCTGTTCACCTGAAAAACGGGCCCTGTCGACTGAACCGGACACGGCGAGCAGCGCCTCGACGGACCAGAACTCCTCCGCGACAAAAGCCGCGATCTCGCGCTCACGGTCGACAACCAGTTTCACGGCAACCGATTGCACCCTCCCCGCGGAAAGCTGCCGGGCCAGTCGACGGCTCAGGAGAGGGCTCAGGTTGTAGCCCACGATCCTGTCCAGGAAACGGCGGGCCTCCTGGGCCTCCACCCGATGGGCATTGATGGCGCCGGCGGCGGTGAACGCCTCTTGCACAGCGTTCCTCGTGATCTCATTGAAACGCACCCGGCGAACCTTCGAATCCGGCAGGTCCAGGGCCTGCTGGAGGTGCCAGGCGATCGCCTCTCCCTCCCGGTCGGGGTCGGGTGCGAGAAACACCATCCCCGCTCCCTTGACCGATTTCTTCAGGCCCGCAAGAACCTGCTTGCGATCGGCAAGCGGGCGGTAGGTGGGAACCCAACCGGCGGCGATGTCGATGCCCAGGCGGCTCTTGGGAAGATCACGCACATGCCCCTTGCTGGCCGTGACCTCGTAGTCGGCACCCAGATATTTCTGGATCGTCTTGGCCTTGGCCGGAGATTCGACGATCACGACCTGCTTCTTGTTCTTGCGGGCTGCCACGGTGCTCTCCCTGCCGTTCCCCGGACTGCTGCTGTTGTAGATGACGGTTTGCCGGCTACAATCTGCAAATCCGGGGACCGCCACCATGATAAAGGCTGGCGTAAATCGTCAAGGGGACGGCCCGGTTCATTCGCTTGATCGCGTCAGGACGGCATCATGGCATTCAATCCCCTCGCTAGCATCCGCACCTATCTCCAGCCCATCATGGCAGTTGTGGCCATCATCACGATGTTCCTGTTCGTCTTCCAATTTGGTCGGGGAGACATATTCGAGTCCGCCCTCGGATGGTTCGCGCAACGCGATCGCGGCAGCGAGGTTGTCAAGGTTTTTGGCGAAGCCGTCCATGAGATCGACCTCAGCAGGAATCGTGAAGACTTCGAAATCGCCCAGGAGTTCCTCAACAATTTCATCCGGTTCGGCGGAGCCGCCAACCAAGCCCGCATGATGCAACTGTTCAGCCGCAAGATCTTCACCACGGCGGGCACATTCAACACCCGGGCGGCCCAGGGCCTGCTCGATGCCGAAATCTGGAAGCGAACCGCCTCGCGGATGGGAATCGTCATCGACGATGAGCGCCTCCGGGAATTCCTGAATTCCCAACTCGGCACCGATCCGGCCAAGCCTTTCTGGGCCTCCGGTACCCGCTTTTCGGACATTGACTTCGTTAAGTTGATGTCCCGGGGTTCCCGGACGGGTGGTGGCTCCGATCGCGTGAAGGAAGCCTTGCGCACCCTCACCATCCTCACCATCACCCGCGACGCCGTGATGGGAACATCTCCCGAGATGTCATTCCTGATGCCCATGGCCACCGAGGGAGCCAAATTCACTCCCGCCCCGTCCGACCCCACCCCGGGTGAATTTGATGAATACTTCAGCGCGCGGCAGACACGGGTATCAGCGGCGATCGTGCCGGTTGTCGCTTCCGCCCAATTGGCCGCCGAGGTCTCCAATCTGCCCGTTTCCGAACAAGAAATTCGGGATCTTTACGACCGGTACAAGAATTCCGAACCGGTACCCGGCTCACCTTCTCCAGGCTTCATGACTCCCCGCCAGTACAAGATTTCCTGGGTTGCGGCCCGACCCGACATTACCAAGGCCGTTTCCGCGCCGGCCTTGTTGCAGGCATCCCGGATTTTGGCTCCGCTCATCTCGATCGGAAGCGCCGGTTCGGGCCCTGTTTCAGCCTCAAGTTTATTTTCGTGGGCCGACTCCACCACGCCCGGCCGAACCGAGATCGGTGACGACATACTGTCTGGCGTGGCCTTCTGGACCTGGCTTGACCCTATGGTCAATCCGGTGGACCGCAGGCAAGCCGCTGGCAAGCTGGAGCCAATCGAACACAAGCGGATCGATGCGGCTTACAAGCCAGCGAGCCGGGATTTGCCACCCGCCGTGCTCGCCTCTTTCGCATGCCCGACCGATGGGCCTTGGAGCGCCTTCGCCCTGACCGCGGCGATACCGGAACTGCTACCCCGCCAAGTCAGGCTGACGCGTTCCGCCACTCTCGCCGCCCTTTCCGCCTCCGGGCCCGGAGCTCACTTATGGGCTCCCTTGGCCTTGTCGGGTCATCCCGCACCACTTCCGGGCCTTGAGACGGTTGCTAAGGAGGCCGCGGCGATCATCCTTGAGGAGTCGCGGAAGGCGGCTTTCTCGCGCGTGGTGAACGCCCTCACCGAGGAAATCCGCAAGGCCTCATCCGAAACATCGCTGAACGGGCCGGGTCGGGCTGATCCGGTTCAAGCCGAGGAAAAAATACGCTCAAGCGCCCTTGCCGCGGGCCTTGCCTACCACGCCATGCTCAAGCCGGCCGACGAGGAAGGTTTGCAAGCCGATTCCGCGGTTCAACCCCTCATTGCCGCCTACAAGGAAAATGTCGAGGAAAACACTCCCAAGGGCTCACCCCTCGATCCCGTCAGGCGTGAACCTGATGCCGACTTCGGCGCCTATGTCCGCAACAATATTCGCTCGGCATTCCAACCCCAGGAGATTGGTTCGGTTGGGGCGTCATTCGCCGACGCCGCCAAGCCCAAGAACCTCTACCTCTTCTGGGCCGCGGCAATGGAAAACCCCGCCGTCAGGCCTTATGACCAGCAAGCCACCAAGGATTTGGTCCGCGCCGAGATCATCAGGCGACGGACATCCGACCGCCTCAGGGAAAAGGCGCTCAAGGCCGTCGCCGCCCTTCGCTCCGGTTCCAATCAGGGAATGACCAACGACGAGGCCAAGAAGCGCCTCGCGTCTGTCGAAGAACTCAAGGGCGCCGGACAGCCCCGCTTCATCGATTCGATTAGCGCGCAAACCCGAACCCCCGCCGTGATGGCCAACATGCCCGTTTCCTACACGGCCAACCGAATTCCCCGTTCCGTGATTCGCTATCCGCGGCCCGACACGCTGGAGACCTTGGCGGGAATGCTTCCCGGACAGGCGACGGTCATCAACGATATTTCGGGATCAGAAGTTTTTGTCGGCCTTGTCACAAGCGTGGTTTCGCCCCCGGCCGAGGATTTTGTCCGTGCTTACCAGGGAGCCACCGACCGGAAGACCTTGGGCGACAAGGATCAGTCTTACGGCGACCTGGCCAGGGACAGGCAACTACGCTATTCCGACCGTCTCATAAGAGATATCCGTCGCGATGCCACGGGCAGGGAACTCGATTCTGATGGGTCGGTTCCCCTTCCCGAGGACATCCGCAAGCGGTTCGACCGAACGGAATCAGAAATCCCCTAGTGCGCCTGGTTCCACCTGATCGGCCGGGCGCGCCCCAAGCCTCCTGAGCTTGGCGACATCCTCCGACGACGCCAAACCCTTCAGCCGCATGGTCACCCCCACCAGTTCCTTGGAGGAGATCTCGGCATGGGCCTCGGCATAGGCCATCGCCTTGCCGTTGGCGGCGTCCACGATGATGTCAAACCTCTCAAGGCCTCGGGCCAGTTCAGCGCTGACGGCATCCTCCAGCGACTGAATGCCCTCGCCCGTCCTGGCGCTCACCGCCACCGATCGCGGATGCCGGGTCTGGAGCACATGCAGGTATGAGACATCCGGCAGGCCGTCGATCTTGTTGAAAACGATCAAGGTTGGCTGGCCTCCGCAACCAAGCTCGTCTAAGACCTTGCGTACCGCTTCAATTCGTTCCTCCGCGTGGGTGTCGGAGGCATCCACGACATGCAGCAGCAGGCTGGCCCGGCGCGCCTCCTCGAGCGTCGCCTTGAAGGAAGCCACCAGGTGGTGCGGCAGGTCCCTGATGAATCCAACCGTGTCGCTTAGCAAGACCTTTCCCCGCTCGCCCAGTTTCCATTGCCGGGTTCGAGTGTCCAGCGTCGAGAAAAGCCTGTCCTCGGCCAGCACGCCGGCACCGGTGAGGCGGTTCATGAGCGTGCTTTTGCCCGCATTGGTGTAGCCGACAAGCGAAACGGTCATTTCGCCGGCCCGGCTTTCAACTTCCCGTTCCTTGCGAGCCTGCACCTGGGTCAGGCGGGACTTGAGTTCCCGGATCCGGTGGTCAACAAGGCGACGGTCCTCCTCCAACTGGGTTTCACCGGGCCCCCTCATCCCGATGCCGCCCTCCAGTCGTGAAAGGTGGCTCCACATCCGCCGAAGCCTTGGCAGGGCGTATTCCAGCTGCGCAAGTTCCACCTGCAACCGTGATTCGGCGGTGCGAGCGCGAGTCGCGAAGATGTCGAGGATGAGTTCGCTGCGATCGAGAACCTTGCATTTCGTGGCCAGTTCAAGCGCGCGGATTTGGCTTGGGGTAAGGTCGTTGTCGAAAATGATCACATCGGCATCGTGGGATTCGCAGCGCTCTACCAGTTCCTTCAACTTTCCCGTGCCGATATAGGTGCCTAGCTGCACCTCATGCCGTTTCTGGGTCAACTCGTCAACAACTTTGGCCCCGGCGGTTTCCGCAAGACCCCGAAGCTCTTCAAGGGGGTCTCCCGGTGGAAAAGGCCGCTCGGGCAACGCCACGGCAACCAGGACCGCTCTTTCCAGCCGAACACTCAGTTCCTCGCGTGTTTTGTCGAAACTCACCGCGCCTTCCTTTCCTGGCGAGAACCGGGGCGACAACCATCGGCCCAACGGCTCACCTTATCTTGAACCTCCGTCTTTCTTAGAATACAAGCGCGCGTTGAGTCGATTCTGAACTCGGGAGTGGTGTTCCTCATGGCAACCGAAGGCGTGCTCAAGCGTCCATCCACCAAGGCCAGCCCGGTGGAGGCCGACAACCAGACGCCCTCCACCACCTCCAGTTCCCAAGTTCCTTCCGAAAACTTTGCATCCAACCGTGCCGTCGACCCCGATCCAACCGAAACGGCTGAATGGGTTGAATCCATGCGCGCCGTTGTCGCGCGTCACGGCAAGGAAAGGGCGCGACAACTGCTCCAATCCCTTGAGCGCGAAGCGTTTTCCAGCGGTGTGCCGGGCCACGCCTCCGTCGTCACCCCTTATCTCAACACGATTCCGGTGGCGGAACAGCCCGCCTACCCGGGCGACCGCAACCTCGAACGCCACATTCGCGCCTTGGTCCGCTGGAATGCCATGGCCATGGTTGTCAGGGCCAACGAACAGGACGGCACCATCGGCGGACACATCTCCACCTTCGCCAGTTCCGCGACCCTCTACGAGGTCGGGTTCAACCACTTTTACAAGGGTCCGGATCATCCCGCGGGCCCCGATTTTGTCTTCTTTCAAGGACATGCCAGTCCCGGCATGTACTCGCGGGCCTTTGTCGAGGGCAGGCTCGGCGAGGAAAAGCTCAGGAATTTCAGGCGCGAGCTTCAGCCCGGCGGCGGCCTTTCAAGCTATCCGCACCCATGGCTCATGCCCGACTTCTGGCAATTCCCCACCGTGAGCATGGGGCTTGGCCCCATCATGGGCATTTATCAGGCAAGGTTCCTGCGCTACCTCGAGAACCGCGGCCTCAAGCCGGCTTCCGAAAGCCGTGTCTGGTGCTATCTGGGCGACGGTGAATGCGACGAACCTGAAACGCTTGGCGCCCTTTCCATCGCGGCGAGGGAAAAGCTCGACAACCTCACCTTTGTCATCAATTGCAACCTTCAACGCCTCGACGGCCCCGTGCGGGGCAACGGAAAGATCATTCAGGAACTTGAAGGCGTTTTCCGCGGGGCGGGCTGGAATGTCATCAAAGTCGTCTGGGGTTCCGAGTGGGATGCCCTGCTGGCCCGCGACCGTTCCGGCAAGCTCGCGCGCCGCATGGAAGAGGTTGTTGACGGAGAGTACCAGAAGTATGTCGTCGAGGGTGGCGCCTACATCCGCGAGCATTTCTTCGGGGCGGATCCGGAACTTCTCGAGCTTGTCAGCCACCTGAGCGACGAGGAACTCGGCAAACTTCGCCGTGGCGGCCACGACGCGGCCAAGGTCTACGCCGGTTACCATGCCGCCGTGAACCACAAGGGCGCCCCCAGCGTCATCCTCGTCAAGACGGTGAAGGGCTATGGCTTGGGCGACGCGGGTGAAGGCCTCAACATCACCCACCAGCAGAAAAAGCTCAAAGCCAAGACGCTCGTCGGCATGCGTGACAAGTTTGGCATCCCGATCACAGACGAGCAGATCCAGAATGTTGCCTTCCTGCCGATGCCCAAGGGCAGCCCCGAGCATGAATACATGCATGCCCGCCGGAAAGCCCTGGGTGGCTACCTGCCCGCCCGCAACTACCGCGAGCAGCCTCTCAAGACACTCCCAGAGGAGGTCGTGAAACTCTACGCCGCGGGCGCCGGAGAAAAGACGCCAAGCACGACGGGCGTTTTCGTCGACATCCTGGGCCGCCTTCTGAAGGATCCCGCCATAGGCAAGCATGTCGTGCCGATCATTCCCGACGAGGCGCGCACCTTCGGCATGGATCCCTTCTTCACCTCCCACAAGATCTACAGTGCCATTGGCCAACTCTACGATCCGGTCGATTCAAAGATGGCGGTTGTCTATCGCGAATCCCGGGACGGCCAACTGCTCGAGGAGGGAATCAACGAGGCCGGTGCCGTCTCCTCGTTCATTGCCGCAGGAACATCGCATGCCAACCATGGGGTGCCGATGATCCCGTTTTACACCTACTACTCGATGTTCGGTTTCCAGCGCGTCGGCGACCACATCTGGGCCGCCGCCGACCTCCGCTGCCGCGGCTTCCTGATGGGTGCCACCGCCGGCCGCACGACCCTCAACGGCGAGGGGCTCCAGCACGAGGACGGCCACACCCACATCCAGGCGTCGGTGGTGCCCAACCTGATGGCTTACGACCCCGCCTTCGCGTATGAACTGGCGGCCATCATCCGGGACGGCATCACCCGGATGTACGGCAAGGGCGAGGACATTTTTTACTACATCACCCTGTATAATGACAATTACAAGCACCCGTCCATGCCTGCCGACGCCGGCGACGGTATCGTGCGCGGAATGTACCGCCTCAGGCCCGCCGCGCCGGCCAAGGGCGCCCACAAGGCCCATATCATGGCCAGCGGCCCGATCGTCCCCCACGCCCTGGCCGCCCAGGAGGCGCTTGCCGGCTTCGGCGTGGCCGCCGATGTCTGGAGCGTGACGAGCTACAAGGAACTCCGCCGCGATTGCCTCGAGGCCGAGCGGTGGAACCTGCTGCATCCGGCGGAGAAGCCGCGCCAAGGCTACCTGCAAACGCTGCTCGCGAATGAGAACGGGCCCTTTGTGGCCGTCTCCGACTTCATGCGCTCTCTGCCCGAGATGGTGGCGCGCTGGGTTCCCGGCGGCCTGTTCCCCCTGGGAACCGACGGCTTCGGCCGGAGCGACACCCGCCCGGCCCTTCGGAGGCACTTCGAGGTCGACAAGGACCATATTTGCGCCGCCGTTCTTTACAGACTTGGCCAGCAGGGTGTCATGCCGATGGCCAAGGTCGCCGAGGCCCACAAAACCCTTGGCATCGATCCCGACAAGCTCAACCCGCTCAACGCCTGAACCAACCAGCAGGCAGCGGTTCCGCCGGGCACCGTGCCCGTGGTCGCCGCGGCCGCACTTAGGGAATCCGTGACATGGCCAACGAGATCAAGCTTCCCGCGCTCAAGGAAAATGTGGAAGTCGTCGAGGTCAACGCCATCAAGGTCGCCGTCGGTGATGTCGTGGCCAAGGATCAGGCACTCCTTGAGGTTCAAGCCGACAAGGCCGCCCTGGAGGTGCCTAGCCCCCTCTCTGGCAAGGTCGTGCAGATCCTCGTGAAGGTTGGCGACCAAGTGAAGATTGGCCAACCGTTCATCCAGATCGACGGCGCTGGCGGGTCGGCGGCGCCAGCCCCCAAGGCCGAAGCGAAACCCGCTCCAGCGGCGGCCAAGGCCCCCGCTCCCTCACCCGTGCCCTCATCCGCTCCCCCGGCCCCGGCAACGCACGCGCCCACCCCGGCTCCCGTGGCGGTCACCACGCCTCCGGCTCCGCAGGCCGCCGCGCCCGTTGTCTTCAACACCCATGTCGTGGCCAGTCCCGGCACCCGACGCCTGGCCCGCGAGATGGGCATCGACCTCACGCGCGTCGCCGCCACCGGACCCGGAGGCCGGCTCACCGAGGATGACCTCAAGAACCATGTTCGCGCCCAGGCATCGGGGGGAGGATCTTCCGGTGTGCCCTCGGCGCCTCCCCTGCCCCGGTTCGAGGAGCTTGGACCTGTCGAGCGCCAGCCCCTTTCCGCCATCCGTCGCGCCACCGCCAGGCAAATGGCGATCGCCTGGAGCCAGATCCCCCATGTCACCCTTGATGATGTCTCCGACATCACCGACCTCGAGGCGTTCCGCAAATCACAGGACGGCAAGGGACCCAAGCTCACGGTCACCGCTTTCGCACTGAAGGCGCTTGCCATCGCCCTGCGCGAGTTCCCGGCGTTCAACAGCAGCCTCGACCTCCATAACCACCACCTCGTCTTGAAGAAATTCATCAATATAGGCGTGGCGGTCGATACCGAAGCCGGCCTGCTGGTTCCCGTTGTCCGCGATGTCGACAAGAAGTCGGTCCGGCACTTGGCGACCGACCTCACCGCCATCGCCGAACGGGCCCGGGCCAAGAAGCTCGACTCATCGGAACTCACCGGCGGCACCTTCACCCTGACCAACCTCGGGGGTATTGGCAGCACAGGCTTCACCCCGATCGTGAACTGGCCCGAGGTGGCCATTCTCGGACTGTCGCGGGGCCGGCTCGAGCCGGTATGGAAAAACGGCGCGTTCGTGCCGCGCCTCATGGTGCCTTTGTCCCTCAGCTTCGACCACCGAGTCATCGACGGTGCCGCCGCGGGCCGCTTCACCCGCCGGGTGGCCGACCTGCTTGAAAATCCTCTTTCCATGCTCGTTGACGCCTGATTGGAACCCAGCCCATGCAGACCATCCAGACGCAACTCCTCGTCCTTGGCGGCGGTCCCGGCGGCTATGCCGCGGCTTTCCTGGCCGCTGACCGCGGATTTCAGGTCACCTTGGTCGATGCTTCAGGAAAGCTGGGCGGCACCTGCCTTCAGGTGGGCTGTATTCCGAGCAAGGCGCTCCTGCATGTCGCCAAGCTCATCGCCGAAGCCAAGGATGCGCCGCACTTCGGCGTGACTTTCGGAGCCCCCAAGATCGACCTCAAGGGCGTTCGCGGCCATTGGCAGAAAGTCACCGAGACACTCACCAAAAGCCTCGCCAAGCTTGCCGAGGCCCGCAAGATCCGCTTCATCTCAGGCCGGGGCAAGTTCCTCGACGCGCATACGGTGGTGGTTGACGACTCCACCCAAATCACCTTCGACAACGCCATCGTCGCCACCGGTTCCATTCCCGCCATGCCGCAGGCGTTCCAGATCGGCAGCAAGCGGGTCATGGACAGCACGGGCGCGCTGGCCTTGGAGGAGATTCCCGGCAGCCTGCTTGTCATTGGTGGCGGCTACATCGGCCTCGAGATGGGCACCGTCTACGCCTCGTTGGGCAGCAAGGTCACGGTGGTGGAAGGAACCGACGGCCTCATTCCCAATGCCGATCGAGACTTGGTCGCCCCGCTTCACAAGCGCCTCGAGGGCCTGTTCAGCAAGATCCTTCTCAAGCACAAGGTTTCCAAGATCGAGGAAGTGGGCAAGGACATCCGCGCCACACTTGAAGATCCCAGTGGCAAGCCCATTATTGAAAATTTCCACCGAGTGCTGGTTTCGGTGGGCCGGCGGCCCGCCACCCGCGACCTGGGAATTGAAAAGACCGGCATCGTGCTCGATGACAAGGGATTCATTCCGGTCAACGCCCAGCGGCGCACCTCGGTGCAGCACATCTACGCCATCGGTGACTCGGCCGGCGAGCCTCAATTGGCGCACAAGGCCAGCTTCGAGGGCAAGGTGGCGGTGGAGGCTCTCTCGGGCGAGCCGGTGGTTTATGATGTCGCCGCCGTGCCCGCTGTCATCTTCACCGACCCGGAAATCGCCTGGTGCGGCCTCACGGAGACGGATGCCCAGAAGCAAGGTATCGAGGTGAAGAAACTCAAGATGCCATGGGCCGGCAGCGGTCGAGCCCTCACCAAGGGGCGCACCGAGGGTCTCACCAAGCTTCTGGTCGATCCCAAGACCGAGCGCCTTCTGGGCGTGGGCATTTGCGGCGTGGATGCCGGCGAGATGATCGGCGAGGCCATGCTGGCGCTGGAGATGGGTGCCACGGCCCGCGACCTGGCGCTAACGATGCACGCCCACCCGACGCTGTCGGAAACCGTGATGGAAGCCGCCGAGCACATGTACGGACTGTCGGTGCATAGCGCTCCCGCGAAGAGAGGTTGAATTTCCCGTTGGTCCTGGGATCTATTTTCTTGAAGTTCTCCGAGTTGGCTTATTGCCCCTCGCATCCCTGCGTCTTTCTCAACTTCTTCGCCCGGCAACCGATGCCCTCACCCGATCAGGGCTCACAAACTCCATGACGAAAATCGAGAGCCATCAGGGCGTGGGTGCTTACCAACATCAGGTTGATCCAGTCTCAGTCAGGTTGATCCAGTCTCAGTCAGGTTGATCCAGTCTCAGGATGCGGCGCATCATGGCACGCGGTTCCCAAAGCTTTTCACTTTGGCGGCATCGGCACCATGACCTGCAGAGGAGCCCAGTAGGCCTGCAGCAGCGTCAGCAAACCGATCAAGGCCGCCATGACCACGCTTGGCACGATCACCGCCCGGAAAATATCCGCCTCGCGTCCCTGCTGGCCCGTCGCGGCGGTGGCCACCACGATTGACTGCGCGTCGATCATCTTGCCCATCACCCCGCCAGTGCTGTTCGCGGTGCAGATGAGCACCTGGGCCTGCTCCAATTCCAATCCGGGGAACTGCCCCGCGCGGTGCAACTCGAGCGCCGTCAACTTTTGCAGGCTGCCAAACAAGGCGTTGCTGCCCGCGTCGGTGCCGGTGAGGAACACCCCCAACCATCCGAGCATGGCGGCAAAAAGCGGGTAAAGCGCGCCCGTGCTGGCGAACGCGTGGCCCAAAATGGCATCCATGCCCGCGTGCTTCGTGAGATAACTGAGCCCCAGCATGATGGCGATGGTGGGAATGGGAATCGTCATCTGCCTTGCGGTGACGGCAAATGTGCGCCGGACATGGCTCCAGCGCGCGCCCAGCACGGGAATCGCAAGCAAAAAGGCGCAAAATACAGGGGTGCCGGGCGCCGTGGCCCAGCGAAAGTCGAAGATGGCCTTCTCAAGGTCATCGGGGTTGGCGCGCATGACTTCGTCGCGTTGAACGCCCAAATGAAGCGGGCCCATGGGAATCTTGATCCAGGTCGGCACCCCCGCCACGACAGCACCGGCGGCGGTCTGCGATTTCTCCTCCTGCTGCCTCACCATGCCCGCCGCCATCAGGAATCCGCTCATAAACACAAACGGCATCCAGGCCATCGCCACGGACAATGACAGGGCGTCGTCCCTGGTGCCGTTCAACACGGGTCCACCATGTCCGCCTCGCATCGGGTGGACCATGGGTGGAGGCGTCCAGACGGTCAGGAACAGGGCCGTGGCCAGCAGCGAAACCATGCCGCCCGCGATATCGGTCAGCGGATACACCTCCCCGAAACCCCACAGGTGCGCGGTCGCGCAACAATACTGGCACAGGGCGAATGAGATGCCCGAGACGAGCAAGGCCGGCCAAATCGAAACAATATCGCGCCACACGCAAGACCGAATGAGCATGACGGCCGGAACAACAACCGAGAAAAACGGCAATTGATGCCCGGCCATCACGCTGAGGGTGGGGGCATGCAACCCCGTGACACCGCTGAGAGTGATCAGCGGCATGCTCAATCCTCCGAATGCCACGGGGGAAGTGTTGGCCAACAGGCACAGCACCGCCGCCTCAAAGGCCGGAAACCCGAGGCCCACCAGAATGGCGCCGCAAATGGCGACGGGCGTGCCCGAACCCGCCGCTCCCTCTAGGAACGCGCCGAAGCTGAATCCGATCAGAAGGGCCTGCATCCTGGGATCGGGAGACAAGCGACCCACCGATTCCCGCACCTTCTCGAAGGCCCCGGTTTCCACCGTCAGGTTGTAGACAAGCATGCCCGCCAGCACGGTCCAGCCGATGGGCAGGATTCCAAACAGAACCCCATGCAGGAACGCCAAGGCGGCAAACTCAGGCGGCATGCGGTGAACCAACAGGGCGATCAAGCCGGCGGCGGCCACCGCCGCCAGGCCAGCCATCGGGGCCTCCCACCGCCGCGCCACCAGCAGGAAGAACAGCATCGCCACGGGCAATGCCGCAAGAAACAGCGAAATGGTGGAACTGAAGGGGATTCCCGGAGCGACCAAGGCCACCGGATCAAGGGATTGCAGGTAGGGCGTCACGCGTCGGAACTCGCGAAATGACCAAGAGGAGGGGCGCATCGGGCGGGCCGATTGTAAGCTGCTGGTCGGGGGATGCAACCATCCCAAGGCATTCATGGCCGTTGGCGGGGCGCGCGGGTGACGGGACACGACGGTTGGGCGGCGCCAGCTTCCCGCTTCCCGTTGCTGGAAGGCGCGCACCCAACGGCGCGTTGCCTGGCATTCGCGGCCCTGGCGCTTCCCATCGGTTTGATGGCCAGACTGGACCAGATTGTTGGGATGATACCGCTGGCGCTCGTTGGCCTGTGGATGGGCCGAATTCCCATGTCCTGGCATGGTCCACGCGGAATGGCCGCCTTGGGTTTTCTTTTTTTTCTGGTCCTTCCCATGCCTTGGATGACGCCCGCGGCCGCGGGCGAGCCCTCATGGCAGGGGGCCACTTGGAGCGGAACGGAAGCGGCCCTGAAGGTGCTTTGCAGGGCCTGGGTCATGCTGGCATGCGGATGGATTTGCCTGCTTGGTTTGGGCGCCACCGACTGGAGGTCGGTCTGCGCCGATTTGCGGCTTGGCTCCTCGGTGGCCATGGTGGTTTGGATGTCGGGCCGCTGCCTTTTCGTCATTTCCGGGGAATGGCGCCAGATGAGGGTGGCGGCGCGGTTGCGTGGAGCCCGACTGGCGGCCAATGGAATGTCTTGGAGGATCATCGGGCTTTTGGTCGGAATGGGACTGATCCGTTCCTCGGCACGGGCCGAGAGGATGGGGGTTGCCATCCGGCTGAGAACCGGAGAAAGCCAAGGAAGGATTCCCAGGCGGCATTGGAAAACCGGGGATTCCGTGCTGGCCCTCTCCGCATCCGCCGCCTCCGGATGGGCTTGCTGGTGGTTGGCCGCTCCGTGATTGAACTTTCTTCCCTGTCGGTGACCCTTCCCGATGGCACTCCGGTGCTTGACAGGTTGAGTTGGCTTGTCCCGGAAGGTTCAAGGGTCGGCCTCGTGGGGCCCAACGGGGCGGGGAAGACATCCCTCCTTCTGGCCTTGTGTGGCGTGCTCGCGCCCAAGGGCGGCAAAGGCCGGGTCGCCGGACACGACTTGACCGACTCGAAGGGACGCAAGGCCCTTCGGGGCTCGGTGGGCCTTTTGTTTCAGGATCCCGATGACCAGCTGCTGGAAGCCAGCGTCGAGGATGATGTTTGTCTCGGTCCTTTGCTGCGCGGGGAAACGGAACCCAGGGCCCGTGAAATCGCCATGGCGGCCATGGAACGGGTCGGAATCGCCGGCTGGGCCGGCAAGGTTCCGCAACGATTGTCGCTGGGCCAGAAGAAACGGGTGGCCCTGGCTGGCGTATTGGCCCTCGACCCGAAACTGCTGCTCCTCGATGAACCCACGGCGGGCCTTGATCCGCGTGGAAGAAAAGAATTCATCGATTTGATCAGATGCATCGACAAGACGCTTGTGCTGGCCACCCATGACCTTGAGTTGGTGCATGACCTCTGCCAGGAAGTCGCACTCATCGACAACGGAACCATTGTGATCCAAGGCGGTTCGAGGGAAGTGCTCGCCGACGGTGCTCTGATGGCCTCGCATGGCCTCGAGGTACCATGGCCCTTGCGCCCTGCTGGCGGGATATCTTGAAGCCAATCGCCCTCTCCGAGCCCTAATATGAACATGTCGCCGCCCCGGCAGGGCCGCGAGCGAGGACCGAGGCCATGGCTGCCACATGGATAGCGACAGCATTGCTGGCCAGCTTGACGGTGCCTTCCGGGCGGCCCGCCACGATTTTCCATGTTCCTGAGAATCTTGAGCCCGAAACTGTTCGCCAGTTGTCGGCTGAAATTCAGGAACGCGCATCAGCAGAACGAAAGAAGGGCTCGGCTCAGCGATATTCCTTGATCCTCGATTTCAACCCGGGCGGAAGGCCATCGCGGTTGACCAACCTCGATTCCTGCCTGGTCCTTACCCGCATGATCCAGGGACTCGATCGGGACAAGGTGTTGACCATCGGGTGGATCGAGGGCGACCTGACCGGCCACGGGGTTTTGGCGGCCTTGTCGTGCGAGGATCTCGTGATGGGTCCCAAGGCGACCCTGGGGCCCGCCCATGAGGGAGATGGCGAACTCGATCCGATATACAAGGCGGCTTACGAGGACGCGGCGCGCCGGCAGGGCCGTTCAGCCATCGTGGCCCGCAAGCTTGCCGACCCCGGCACGAGCATCCGCCGCGATCCTGATGCGCGCCCCGGCACCGACCGTTTCCGCGACGGTGCCGCCTTTGCCGGTGGGGAACCCGTGATGGAATCCGGTTCCCCCGGAAGATTCGACCGGGCAAGGGCGTTGGAACTGGGCCTCTGCTCGGCGGATTCCCCCGCCAACCTGGCGGGCGTGCTCCAGCGCCTCAAGGTTGACCGCGACTCCGTGTCCGATTTCTCGAGCGCCGCCGGGCCTGTTGTTCAAATCAACCTTCGCGGAGAA
This sequence comes from Planctomycetota bacterium, assembly GCA_016873225.1. GTDB lineage: Bacteria > Planctomycetota > Planctomycetia > Gemmatales > Gemmataceae > REEB421. The sequence goes on from VGXS01000004.1 coordinate 162,699, forward strand.
ATCAACGGCGCCATGCGGGAAAAAATCACCCGCGACATCCGCCGCGCGCTGGGCCTGAGGCCCGAAATCGTCGTGCTCAACCTCGAATGCCACGGCGGGAAACCCCAAGAGGCCGTTTCCGCGGGTGAAGCGGCCCGCTCGATGATTTCGATGGCCGGCCCTGAGACCCCAAGACTGGTGGCCTACCTGTCCCCCCAGGCGCGGGGAAATGCCCTTGTTCTCGCGCTAGCCTGCGATGCCCTTGTTTTCGACAAGCAGGCCAAACTCGGCTTTGAGGAATCCCAGGGAGCGGGAGATCAGGCTGAGGGAGCCTTGGCCACGGTGCTTGCCGAAAGGCAATGGCTTGCCGCGGCCGACTCCAAGGCGCTCGCCTCGGCCTTGGCCCGGAAGGAACCCGCCTTGCTGGCCGTCAGGCAGGCCGGCGGGCCATTGGCCCTCGCCCCGGGTCCACCAGCGGCAGAGACCCGGGTGGACCGTGAAATCAAGCGCCCCGGGGAATGGTGGTTCCTCACTGGCGAAACCGCATCCGCAGTTCCTATCGAATTATGCGGGTCACCTGTCGAAAGCCTCCGGAACTGGTACGAGACGCGTGGAATTTCATCAAAGAGGCTGGTCATTTTTGAAGGCTCTGCGCTCGATGAACTCGCCCTGTTCCTGAGCCACAGGGGAACCACGGTTCTTTTGGTGATGGTCGGGCTGGCTTCCCTGATGGTGGAATTCATGAAGCCTGGACTAGCCTTTCCGGGCGTTGTGGCGGCCGTTTGCTTCCTGCTCGTTTTCTGGGCCGGATCCCGCATGAGCGGCCAAATCGATTGGTTGGCTATTTTGCTCTTTCTTCTCGGTGTCGTGATGCTCCTGATGGAAATTCTGGTCATACCGGGCTTTGGCATCGTGGGCCTCAGCGGCGTTGTACTGATGCTTTGCGCCGTTGGTTTGGTGGCGTTCGGGCATTGGCCCCGCTCCCAGGGGGAATGGCTCGCCTATGGCCATGCCGTGGCTCCGCTGGGTTGGAGCCTCGCGGGAGCCATCGCCTTGGTGGCTGTTTTCTTCCGGTTCCTGCCGGGTATTCCCTTGCTTAACCATTTGATGCTCCACCCGGACCGCCTTGCGGAGCAGGAAACCTCAGGAACAGCCATTTACGAGGAAGAACGACTGCTGTCCCTGACGGGCAGCATGGGGCGAACGACAACCGACCTGAGACCCGCTGGAATCGCCCGCATTGGCGAGATGTTCGTTGATGTTGTTTCCGACGGCGGCTACATTGAAGCGGGCTCAAGGGTCGTGGTTTGCCTGGTGGAAGGCAACCGAGTGGTGGTTCGGCGGGTCGATTCGCCCGATGATCCTTCCGGATAGCGAAGCTTATGGAATGGATGACACCGGCCGCTTGGGCCCTTGTGATGCTGGGGCTGATATCCGCCCTCACCGACCTCGTTGTCGGCAGCGCCGGCCTGCTGATCGCGGTGGGCTGTATCCTCGCCGTATCGGGAATTGCCATAGCCTTCACGCACTCCGCCATCTTTGGCATCACCGTGCTTGGCACAACGACAATCGCCGTGCCGGCAACCGCCTGGCTTATGGCCCGGCTATTTCCCTATACGGCTCTTGGCAGGTCGGTCCTCGCCAGGTCTGGTGCCGTTGATGAAACATCATCCTCGTTCAACAACCTGCGCGCTCTTGAATCGCTGGAAGGCCGCACGGGTATCGCCAAATCGTACCTGCGTCCAAGCGGTGTGGTGGAATTCGACGGCAGGCGGATCGATTGCATCACCGAGGGCATGCTGGTGGAACCGGGTGAAAGGGTGCGGTGCCTCCGAGTGAGTTCGGGGCGGGTTCTCGTGCGTCCCCTTGATCCGGGTGAAACATCCCCGTTGGCCTCGATCGACTCGGACATTTTCGACTTGGGTGACAAGACGATTCCGAAGACGGAGTGAAGAACATGGTCGCGCTATTCGCACAGAACAATCCCGGAAATCTTTCGGGCACCTGGGTTCTGGTCATCGGAATCGTCGTGGCCATTCTCGGCCTGATTGTCCTTCTGGTGGCCTTCAATTTCCTTGGAACACTCATCAGGGCCTATCTCGCTGGAGCGAGGATCGGCTTGGTCGACCTCATCCGGATGCGCCTGTTGGGCATTGACTACAAGCTGGTGGTGAACCAGAAAATCGCCATGGTCAACGCCGGCGTGAAGGTGGAAACCAAGGATCTCGAAACCCACCTGCTTTCCCGGGGCAACCTCCAGCGCACCAGCGCCGCGGTTGTCGCGGCGAAGAAGGCAAGCCTCGACCTTCCCTGGTCGATCGCCGCGGCAATCGACCTGGCGGGCCGGGATGTCTATGAAGCCGTGAAGCGGAGCGTCGATCCCAAGGTCATCGATTGCCCCGACCCCGGCAAGGGCCGCGCCACCCTCGACGGCGTGTGCAAGAACGGTATCCAATTGAGGGCACGGGCACGCGTCACGGTGCGCACCAAGCTTTCCTCTCTTGTCGGCGGCGCGACGGAGGAAACCATTATCGCCAGGGTCGGCGAAGGCATCGTCAAGGCGATCGGCTCGGCGGAACACCACACCGATGTGCTGGCGAACCCGAACCTCATCTCCCAGGCGGTGCTCAAGAACTCCCTCGACGCGCAAACGATGTATGAGATCGTCTCGATAGATGTCGCGGAGATTGATGTGGGCGCCAATGTGGGCGCCAACCTCCAGGCCGACCAGGCGGCGGCGAACCTCCGACTCGCCCAAGCCGACGCCGAGAAACGGCGCGCCATGGCGGTCGCCGAAGCCCAGGAAAACAGCGCCAAGGTCGAGGCGATGCGCGCCAAGGTTGAGGAAAGCCGGGCCATGGTGGTGCAGGCCGAAGCCGAGGTTCCCCAAGCCATCGCCCAAGCCATCAGGGATGGCAAGATGGGTGTGATGGACTATTACAACCTGCAAAACCTTCAAGCCGACACCACCATGCGCGGCTCGATCGCCGGCATCAGTGGACGCGCCGCGCAAAGCTCTTCCGAACGGGGCGAGCGCTCCTGACGCCAACCACCATTCCGCGGGAGGATCACGGCCATGAACCTGCCTTGGGCGGCTCAGGAACCTTGGGTTGCCATCCTGGTCATGATGCTCTCGGTGGGGTTCTGGATTGTTTCAAGCCTGTTCAAGGCGCTCATGGAACCCCCCAGGCATGTCAAGCCCGGCGCCGGCGCAAACCCCGGCGGACCGCCGGCTCCGCGAACCCCGATGTCCCTCGAGGAGTTTCTGCTTGAAGCTCGCCGGAGAAGGTCGGCATCGGAGGCCAATGCCCCTCCTCCCCCCGAGCAACCCGTTGTTGGCAAGCCCAAGGATCGCCTTCCCGAGGGAGGATCGCGGCGCAGAAAGCCGCGAAAAAACCCAGTCCAGTCGATCGTTCAGCCGCCGCCTCCACCCGCCGAACCGCCCCCGGCGATCCTGGTTCCAGATCCCATCGCCATGACCACGCCTCCCAAGCAGGCGGCGGTCGGGAAGCCGTTCGCGGAACACCCCTTGGGGGCCTTCATGCGCTCGACGCTGGCGAATCCGGCCACTTTGCCCGGAGCCCTGATCCTGGGAGAAGTCCTCGGTCCTCCGAGAAGCCGCGGGAAACCGCCAAGATCGAGATGATCGCCTAGGCCAGAAACCCAAAATGTTCGAGGATCATTCCCGAGGCGGCCAGGTCGTCCCGGCGACTTCCGCTGGCGGGATCCGACCATTGGCCCTTGCCGCCGGGCCAGTGGTGCCCCAATCCCCTCACCCGACGAACCGTCACCAATGAATGGCCGTGCCCCCCGGCATGAACCCATTCATCCCAATCGGGATGGGAATTGAATGAGGCTTCCCCGGCAAGGGCACCCATCGCCGCCGCCCATTGCACGGCGCGTTCCCCGATGGAGGGGACGAAAATCGGGTCCGGGTGCCATGGAAGAACGGCGCTTCCTCCCTCCCAGGGAACAAGCGGGTCGGCGCCTCCCATCAGGAACAGGCTGGGCACCGGGGCGATCCTGCCGGGCGGGGGCCGGCGGGGATACCCGCAAACAAAGGCCGCCCCGCCAAATTCGGCGCCTCCCCGAACAATGGCCGCCGCGATCATGCCGGCGCCGTTGGAGAAGCCAGCCAGCACGGGCGGTCGACGGAGACCCAATCGGTCGGAAAGCCTTCCGGCAAGCGATGTGATCCAGCCGGAATCATCGGCTCCCGGCGCGGGCTTGGGAAGGTGCCGCTCGGCGTCATCCTCCCAGCAGGGAGGATTTGCCATGAAATGGGCCGGAGAATTCATGTTGGCGCGTGTCGCCTCGGGAAAAGCCAGGGCGATGCCTGATTGCCGCACCCTTTCCTCAAGGGCTGTTTCAACGGCCATCCATGAGGCCGTTCCACCGCAACCATGCAGAACGATGATCAGCCGGTCCGCTTGTCCGCCTTCAGGAAGCAGAAGCAGGCACCGCCGTTCATGCGGGCCGTGCCGTTCCAGGATTCTTTCGCGGATCATGCGGAGGCAAGCTTCCGCCACAACGCCTTGTAGTCGCGGAAAAAGGCGATGCATTTCTCCTTGTCGGGATAGGACTGGCCGATTTCGATGAGGGTGGTCCGGTCGTATCCCGTTTCCCTCAGGAGACGGAACAACTCCCGATAAGGATAAGTCCCCTTGGCGTCGTTGCTCAGGTCATTGATGTGGCATGACATGATCCAAGGGCGCAGCATCTCGAATGATTCCTTGATGCTGCCCTTTTTCACATCGGTGGGGTTGGAATTCCATGTCACGCCAACGCTCTTGTGGCCGGCGTGGCCCATGATGGTCTTCATGTTGGCCGGTTCCTGCGTGCCGGCTCCATGTACCTCGACCCAAACCTCAACGCCGAGGGATGCGGCCGTATCGCCACAGGGCCGGAGGGCCTTCCCGATCTGCTCCAAGGTTTTTTCCTGCGGCACCCCCTTGGGAAATCCATTGGGACGGACCTTGACCCCCTTGGCGCCCAAATCGCTTGCAAGCTGAAGAAACTGCTTGCAGGTTTCTATATTCTTATTAACAACAGCCATATCGGCCGCATGGAATTCGCAGACTGACCCAAGCCCCCAAATGGCAACCCCCGCATCAGCGCAGCGCTTTTTGACCTCCGAACGGGCATCCTTGGACAACGAGGGTTCAACCCCATGCTTGTGGGTGGTCCTGAATTCAACCGGGGAAATGCCGGTCGTCTTGCAAATTTCCAGAAGCGTAGGCAGGTCATAGGCTTGCAGCGAATTGTATGTGACGGAACCCAGCTTGAACGGGGGTTCCGCGCCTTGGGCCCTGGCCACGGCGCCCGAAAGCAGGCAAGAACCGCTTGCCGATGCCATCAAACCCATGGCTTTCCGACGATTGGTGATGTTCATGATTTGAATCCCCTTCGATTGAACGGCCCGCCTGTAACGGATGTCCAAGCGCAGCCAAGCGCCTTTCAATTCCTTCCTTGCGGGAAATCCGAATCCACTCAAGGATTCGGTATACGCAATCGTAGTTACTAGAATAAGCTTGATTGTATTTCCCGTCCTCAGCGGAAACCCGGGGAGGAAAAACTGATGGCCACCGCCACGCATGAATCGCGGTCCGTCAGCGAGGCGGCCGAAGCCCGCATCGAGCAGGTTCTCGATGCCGCTGGAGGCTTGCTGAAGGGCCGGGAACTTTCCAGCGGCATGCTGTGGAGTTGCTCGGCGTTGCTCTTCGGTGCCGCCGCCCTGGTGGCCGCCCATGCCGTTTTCCGCCCATCCATCTGGGTAGGAACCGCCATCCTTGCGATCCTCGGCCTTTCCGTGGCAATTGTCCTTTCAAGGGCATTGCTGCGCCCCCTTGTGGTCAGGATCAATCCGTACTACGCCGCCCGCACGATCGAGGCTTCGATTCCTGATTGCCGAAACAGCGTCATCAACTGGCTCGATCTCCGCCACCAAACCATGCCGGCCGCCATCCGCGGCGCGGTGATCAACCGGGCGGCGCGAGACATCGAGGAAGTTGATGTGAACGAGGCGGTCAACTCCCTGCCCCGCCCGAAGTCCGCCGCGATCCTGTTCGCCTCAAGCGCCTTCCTCCTCATCGTCCTGGTATTTTTGCTGGGCCCGGGAACCTTTGCCAGCACCCTGACCAGGGGCCTCACGCCTTGGACCCCCAAGGCCGTGGTGGCCGATACCGGAATTGAAATCATCGACCCGCAAGGCGGCGATGGATCCGTGGCCGTTGGACGCGACATGGCCATCCGCGTGAAGTTGTCAGGGAAAGTGCCGGACGCGGGTGCCAGGGATGCGGCCACACTCTGGGTTTGGAACGCCGCGGGACAGGTTCCCGTAGGCATCCCCATGACAACCGAGCCGGGCCGCGGCGATGGCACCTGGATCGGAACCGTTTCCAAAGACTTGGTGCAAATGGGCTTTTGGTACAAGGTGACGGCGGGAGACAACCAGACGGTTGATCACAGAATCGAAGTCAGGCTTGACCTGTTCATTCAATCGGTCAACACCCGGGTTGAGCCACCGGCCTACCTGAGGCTTGATCCGATCGAAGGAAATGAACCCGCCCTTTCCGCCATCAAGGGATCAAAGATTACCATTCTTGGATCGGCGAGCGACGACCTGCGCTCGGCCGAACTCGTCATGTTCGCCGGTCTGGAACGCCGCGCCGAGCGAATCAAGGCAACCATCAATCCCGAGGACGGCAAGCGCTTTTCCGTGCATCTTTCAGCGAACGAATCCGGGCAATATCACCTTCGGGTTGTTAGCAAGTCCGGTGATCCGTTTGAAAGCACCCTCGCTTCCCTGACCGTGACAGATGACCAGAATCCGAGGATTGTCCGAACTCTTCCCGATCCCTCGAAATCCACCGTGGAATTGCGCTTGGTCGACGCGCAGGATTTTCAGTTCCAAGTCAATGACGACTTCGGACTGGCATCCGTCTCCGCGCACCTGGCTCTGCCTGATGGCAGGAAATTGCCCCTGAAGGCCGGAGGACTTCCGTCCCTGCCGGGCAACAAACCTGTGTCCTCCGCGGCGGGCACATGGACTGTTCGCGCCGCCGAGTTGGGGGACTTTGCCGGAAAATCGTTGAAATTGGTTGTGTCCGCCCGTGATTCCCGCCCCAACGATGCCGGCCTCGCCGAATCGTCCACCGAAATAAAGATCCTGAAAAACTCCACGGAAGTGCGGGTCCTTCAGCCATCCAAGACCGCCCGGGTTAAACCCGGGCAATCCCTCGATGTGATCGCCGAAATCACCGGAACCATACCCGAGGCTGGAAACCCTGAATCTCCCCGCCTGCAATACAGGGCGCTCGGAGATAACGGCCCGCCCAAAAGCATCGCCCTGCGCAAGCCGACGGCCAACAAATCCCGTTGGACCGGAACGATTCCGGCTGAATCCATTGGGGAGGGTGGCTGGCTGCAAGTGCTGGCGGGCGACGGTGCGAGCGCACTGGTGCAAATCGAGGTCGCCACCCCCCTGAAGCTAACCGGATTTGTCTCCAAGGTTGATCCACCACCCTATATGAAGGGGCAACCTCTGGTTTCCCGCGAAAGACCCATCCGGGGCGTGGCGGGTTCGAAGGCAACCATCACCTTGGAAACCAATGTGCCGGGCGTTGAGGGCGGCATTTTCTTCCGCCCCGATGGCGGCGCGGAACGCGAAATCCGTGGATTGCCGGACTTTCAGAATCCACGCAATCTTGAGGTTCCGCTGCCCCTGGACAAGCAGGGTGCCTACAGGATCGTGATCAAGGGAGAAGAAAACTCTTGGCGGGACATGGGAACATTCCCCGTCGAGGTTGTTGAGGACAAGCCACCGACCGTTGAATTGCTCGAACCATCCGACGGCGCCAGCGTTCCCGTCAACGGACAGGTGCTTGCAAGGGTCAGGGCTTCCGATGACTGGGGACTGAAATCACTGGCTTTAAAGCTTGAATGGCTTTCAGAAGGCGCCGAAACCCCTCTCAAGCCCGTGCCCTTGGCTATTCCCGC
>VGXS01000005.1 GCA_016873225.1 Planctomycetota bacterium
GTGGCGGCTTCCGGCACGGCCAGCACCTGGCCTTCGACACGAAGAACAACCACAACCTCGCCACGCTCTATGTATCGATGCTCCAGCGGCTGGGCATCGAAACCGACACCTTCGCCAGTGCGAAAACGACAATGAAGGGCCTGGAGTTGGCGTGATACGAAAACTCGGAACCAAATGAATGAAACCCGCTCTCACACTCCTTACCGCCCTGCTGCTCGCGCCGTGCGGATACTAAAAACCACCGCACTCACCACATACCCCCGAGATTTGAATATGCGAACTTTCCTGCTGCCGGTCATTCTGCTGTTCGTGATTCATACAACCGCACGTGCCGACGGGAACGTGCCGGCGGGGCTCGACGCGCCGACGGTCGCCTTCTTCCAGAAGCATTGCGTTCGTTGTCACGGAGCGAAAACGGCCGAGGGCGATCTGCGACTCGACTAGCTCGACGCCGATCTCGACCGCGGCGGCGTGTTCGCCCGTTGGCAAACGATCGTCAAACGCTTGCGTGCCGGCGAGATGCCGCCTCGCGACGAAAAGCAGCCGGCGGCCGCGGAACGAACGGCGGTGATCGATTTCCTGCATGCCAAACTCGACGCCGCTTCGAAACGTCGCCAACAGCCGGGCCGGGTGGTGCTGCGCCGGCTCAATCGCGTCGAATATCAGAACACGCTCAACGACCTGTTTGCGGTCGATGTCGACATCCAGGATCTGTTGCCCGCAGACGCGGTCGCACACGGGTTCGATAACATCGGTGCGGCCCTCAACGTCTCGCCCACGCTGATCGAGCGGTATTTGGTGGCGATCGACAAGGTGCTGGATGCCGCCGTCGCGCGGCCGGCGCCCTCGAAGAAGGTGGAGTTGTACAACTTCCCCGGCGGTTTCAAGGGCATTGTAAAGGAAACTGGAAAGTTGCCGGCCCAGTGCAAAGTGCGAAGGGACACAGGTGAGATCGTCATGTTCGGGGACGCAGCGGGCACTGGGTTGCCCGTTCGGCCGGGTGCCTGGGCAGACGGCATCTATCGCTACAGGATCGAGTGCGCCGCGGAGCAGAGCGAGGTGCCGGTGACGATGGAGATTCTGGTCGGCAAAGCGGGCCGTTCGTTCGGCTTCTTCGATGCGCACCCGAAGCGGCACTGGGTTGAGTTCGAAGTGCGGCTCAAGGGGGGTGGACCATGGGACGGTGACATGATTTCGATTCGGCCGGCGTCGCTCCCAAAGGTTCATTTCATCGGGAAAGAACGTGACATCTTTCCAGGCGCCGGGCTCGCGATCAGCGACATCGAATGCGAGGGCCCGCTGCCGCTGCCGTGGCCGACCGAGAGCTACCGGCGGGTCTATGGCGACGCCGATCCCAAGACCGCTGGCCTCGCCGACGCGGAGAAAATTCTTCGCGCATTGTTACCGCGGGCCTTCCGCCGACCGATCACCGATGCGGAACTCGCTCCGTTCGTGAAGGTGGTGGAGCAATTGCTCAAGGACGGCGCCACGTTTGACCAGGCGCTCCGCGGCGGCATCAAGCTCGTGCTCTGCTCGCCGGATTTCCTGTATTTCACCGAGCAGCCGGGCCCGCTCGACGATCAGGCCCTCGCCTCGCGCCTGTCGTACTTTTTGTGGAGCACGATGCCCGACGACGAACTCTTGGCCGTTGCCAAGCGCGGCGAGTTGAAGAAGCCCGAGGTGCTCCGGACCCAGACCGAACGAATGCTCAAGAATCCGCGGTCGCGTGCGTTCGTGACGAACTTCACCGGCCAATGGCTCAGCCTCCGCGAAATCGATCGCACCACGCCCGATTCACGCCTGTATCCCGAGTTCGATCCGTTCCTCCGCTGGTCGATGCTGGAAGAGACGCGGCGATTCTTCACCGAACTGCTGGTGGAGAATCTGAGCGTGCACAACTTCATCGACTCCGATTTCACGTTCCTCAACCGGCGGCTCGCGAAGCACTACGGCATCCCGGGCGTCGATGGCCTCGAGCTGCGGAAAGTGGCGCTGAAGCCGGAATATCATCGCGGCGGCATCCTGGCGCAGGCGGCGATATTGAAGGTGACGGCCAACGGCACGACGACTTCGCCGGTGGTTCGCGGCGTGTGGGTCAACGACCGGATTTTGGGCACGCCGATCCCGCCGCCGCCGCCGGGCGTGCCTGCCATCGAGCCCGACATCCGCGGCGCGACGACGGTGCGTGAGCAGCTCGCCAAGCATCGGCAAATAAAAAGTTGTGCCGGCTGCCACGTGAAGATCGACCCGCCCGGGTTCGCGCTCGAGGCGTACGACGTGATCGGCGGCTATCGCGACAACTACCGAGCCCTCACGAACAAGCCGATGAAGAACCCGACCGCGGACGAATTTCCAGCCATTGCCAAGTGGATCAACGTGATGCCGTATCCGTGCGATCGACTCGGCCCGGCCGTCGATGCCGGCGACGTGCTTGCCGACGGAAGGAAGTTTTCCAACCTGGCGGAGTTCAAGCGGCTACTGCTTGCCGATCCCAACCAGATGGCCCGAACCGTGGCGGAAAATCTGGTGATCTATGCGACCGGCGGCGGCTTGGAACACGGCGACCGCGACGAACTCGAACGAATCGTCCTCGCATCGCGGGCGTCCAAATACGGCCTGCGAGCACTGGTGCATGAAGTGGTGCAGTCGAAGCTGTTCTTGACCAAGTAAGTAAGAACTTAACCATTGAGGAGCAAACCATGAAGACTTTTGGACTTTCACGGCGTGCGTTCTTGCGGGCCAGTGGTGTGACGATGGCTCTGCCTCTGCTCGACGCGATGGCGCCGCGGCGACTCGCTGCGGCTGAAAAAATCGCGGCGCCGCGGCGCATGGTGCTCGTATGCACGCCGCTGGGACTGCGCACGGAGTATCTGAATCCGAAGCGGGCGGGCCGGGATTACGAACCGACGCCGTATCTCGATGCGATCAAGGACTTTCGTGACGACTTCACTGTGTTTTCCGGCCTCTCGCATCCTGACAGCGAAGGTGGGCACAGGTCCGAGAAGACCTTCGCGACCGGTGCCCGCGTCACGGACGCCGCCAGCTATTCACTCAAGAACACCATTTCGCTCGATCAAGCCGCAGTCGAAGCGCTGAATCCCGACACGCGGTTCAAGTCGCTGGCACTGAGCACTGGCGTGGGCGCAGCGGGGGCCACGAGTTTGTCGTGGACGCCCAACGGCGTGAACATTCCCGGGGAGGATCGGCCCTCGCTGTTGTTTCAGCGGCTGTTCGTCAACGGCACGCCCGCGGAGATCGCGACCCAGGTGCAGCGGCTGAAGCAGGGCGAAAGCATCATGGATGCCGTGCTGCAACAAGCGAATACGTTCCAGAAAAAGCTCGGTGTCCGCGATCACGAGAAACTCGACGAATACTTCACCGCGGTCCGCGAGGTCGAGCGGCGGCTCGTCTCCGGGCAAGAGTGGGAGAAGCGTCCAAAGCCAAAAGTGGACGCGGCGCCACCGGTGGACGCGCGATTCGAGGAGCTGTCGAACCGGCTCCGGCTGATCTTCGACATGATCCATCTCGCTCTCAAGACCGATTCGTCCCGCTTCATCACCTTGTTGACCGGCGGCCCGACCGAGTCCGTTTGGAATCCACCCATCCCCGGCGTCGTCGAGAGTTGGCACGCACTGTCGCACCACGGCCAGGACGAAGCGAAGCTCCGGCAATTGAAGATCGTCGAGATCGAGCAGTTCAAGCGACTCGGCGAGCTGCTCGGCAAGCTCAAGGGCACGGCCGAGGGGGATTCCAACCTGCTCGACCGCACGATCGTGCTGTTCGGCAGCAACATGAGCAACGCCAGCAGCCACGACCACCGGAACATGCCGATCGTTGTCGCCGGCGGCGGATTCCGGCACGGGCAGCACCTGGCCTTCGATCCGAACAAGAATCCACCGCTGTGCAACCTCTACGCGCAGTTCCTGCGGCGACTCGGTGCCGACGTGAACGCCTTCTCGACCAGCACCGCCACGTCGCTGCCGGGCTTCGAAATGGCGTAATACCCACCACACTTGTTGAGACTTGAATATGCGAACTTTCCTGTTGCCGGTCATTCTGCTGTTTGTGATTCATACAGCCGCACGCGCCGAGGATGCGTCCACTGCGTTTCAGAAGCGGGTGCTGCCGGTCCTTGCGGCTCACTGCACCGATTGCCATAGCGGCAAGGAGGCGAAGGCGAAACTCGATCTCGCCGGCCCGCGGTCGCTGGAGCAACTCCGCACGCAGAGCCATCTGTGGTTTCATCTGTTGGAGCGTGTCGAAGCGGGAACGATGCCGCCCAAGGACTCCGAACCGCTCAAGCCCGCCGAGAAGCAGGCGCTGGCAGCCTGGGTGCGAGGAGAGTTCACCGCGCTCCTGCTCGAACAACAGCAACGCGAAGGCCGCAGCAAATTTCGGCGGCTCTCGCGAAACGAGTACGCCAACACCGTCCAGGACATTTTCGGGATCCGCCCTCCCGTCAAGAAGCTGATGCCCGGCGATGGCCGTGTGGACGGCTACGATCGAATCAGCACGGCATTGCCTTTCTCGACGGCCGTCACGGAGGGACAGCTCGCGATCGCGGAGTTGATCGTGGAGAAGATGTTTCAAATGCCCGAGGGGAAGGCGACGACGCGGCTCTGGGCTAACGATACAGGCCAATCCAAAGGTCACGCCCTGGAACTGCCCGATGGCTGGTGGGTGTCGTTCAACTCCGACGGCACTTCGGGGCGGTTGGACAGAGAGTCGTCACCCGGCAAGCGGAATCTCTTCCCCGGCGTGCGGAAAACCGGCATGCACCGCCTGCGGATGCACATCTATGGCTACCAGACCGACAAGCCGCTCCCCGTCGGAATCTATGTCGGGCACGTGTGGGCTTATCCGCAGATCCTGGAACTGCTCAAGGTCGTGGATGCTCCGCCGGGAAAGCCTGCCATCGTGGAGGCCGACGTCTATCTGCGATTGGGCTGGAACAGCGACGGTCCCAGCGACGACGGGATCCGTTTGATCCCGCTGGGGCTGGGGGTGCCGGTGCCGAAGAACACACAGGCGTCCGTACTGGGCAAAGGTCGTCCGGGGCTGGCCATCCAGTGGGTCGATGTCGTGGAACTCGAAGACACGCTGCCGGGCCAGCGGCTCTTGACGGCAGAGATGCCCGCGGCAGTCCAGCAAGCCTTCAAGCAGAATGCCATCCTGCAAAAAGCACAGAAACTCTCGCGGGATGAACTCCAGTCGTTTGTGACAAAATCGTTCGGCGCGATTGGCGCCCGGTTGTACCGACGTGATCTCAAAGAGCAGGAACTCTCGGCCAGCGTCAAGAACTACATGGAAGCGGTCGATGCGGGCATGCCACTCAAGCAGGCGTTCGTGACGGAAGTGGCCGCCATGATGACCGCGCCCGATTTCCTGTGCGTGGTGGAGAACCCCGGCAAGCTCTCCGACTTCGCCCTCGCCTCGCGGCTGTCGTATTTCCTCTGGAACTCCGCCCCCGATGAGGAACTCCTCGAAGTCGCTCGAAGCGGAAAACTCTCCGATCCGCAAGTGCTGCGGGCTCAGACGGAGCGACTCCTGGGGGATGCAAAATCCGAGCGGTTCGTGAAGGACTTCCTCGACCAGTGGCTCGGCCTCTGGGGCATCGACAACACGACACCCGACAAAGACCTCTACCCCGAGTACGACGACCTGCTTAAGTTCTCGAGTGTCATGGAAACGCAGGCCACGTTCCGCCACATGCTCGACAAGAACCTCAGCGTTCGCGACTTCGTGGCCCCGCGTTGGGCGATGCTCAACAATCGGCTCGCCAGGCACTACGGCATCCCTGGTGTCGAGGGATTCGCGATCCGCGAAATCCCGCTTCCGACCGACACGCCGTTCGGCGGCATCTGGACTCAGGCTTCCACTATGAAAGTGACCGCGAATGGCACCCTGACCTCACCGGTCAAGCGGGGCGTGTGGGTCGCCGAGCGGTTGCTGGGCACACCGATTCCGCCACCGCCGGCCAACATCGACCCCGTTGATCCGGACACCCGCGGAGCGAAAACGCTGCGGGAGCAACTCGCACTCCATAGCGGCAAGGGATCGTGTGCCGCGTGCCATGCGAAGTTCGACCCGTATGGCTTCGCCCTGGAAAGCTTCGACGTGATGGGGAATCACCGGACGAGCTATCGTCAGATCGACAGTAAGGCCCCCAAGGGCAAGAGTCCGTGGAAGGACGGCCTCCCCGTCGACTCGACCGGCGTCACGCCGGATGGCAAGGCGTTCGTGGGAGTGCAGGAGTTGCGTGCGATGTTGGCGAAGCAACCCGACCAGCTCGCCCGTGGCGTCACGCGGCATCTGCTCACCTACGCCACCGGCCAACCCGCGACACCGCTGGACCAATCCACCATCGAAGCCATCGTGAAGGGAGCAGCCAAAGACGACTACGGCCTGCGATCCCTGGTTCACGGCATCGTGCAGAGCGAGACGTTCCGCTCGAAGTAAAGCCGCCGCCCTTGGAAGGGCGTGAGTTGATTTTCTTCGCATGAATTCTTTCAGCGCAATGGATACTCGGAGATACCACTATGGAACGTCGGACACTGTTGAAGTCGCTGCCTTTGGGAATGATCGCACCGGCTCTCGCGCCGCTCGTGGCGCGGGCTGAGGCCGAGGCGCAGGGCAATCCCGCTCGCGCGGCCAGCAACCCTGGCCGATTCACCGAGCCCGCCCGCGACCTGCCGCTGACCGCCGATACCGACGTGATCGTCTGCGGCGCCGGCCCCGCGGGTGTGACCGCTGCCATCGCTGCGGCCCGCGCCGGCGCGAAGGTGCGGCTGTTCGAGGCCCATGGGTCATTGGGCGGCGTGTGGACCTCGTCGCTGCTGGGCTACCTGCTGGACTTCGACAAGCCCGGCTTCAACCAGGAACTCGTCAAGCGACTTCGCCAGCGCGACGCCGTCAACGGCGAGGGCATGAACGGCCTGGCGTACCAGCCTGAAGAGATGAAACTGCTGCTGGAGGAACTCTGCGTGGCCGCGGGCGTGAAGGTGCAACTCCACACGCGAGTTGCCGCCGCCCACCGCGAGGGGCGCGCACTCAGCACGATTGTGACCGAATCCAAGAGCGGCCGGCAGGCGTGGAAGGCCCAGGTGTTCATTGACGCCACGGGCGACGGCGACCTGGGAGCCCAGGCGGGTTGCGAGTTCGAGATCGGCGAGGCCAGGGAATGCCCTTGCCAGCCCCTGAGCATGTGCGTGCTTCTGGTCGTCAAGGACTCGGCCCCTCTGGCGCGATTCATCCATCGCACGGCGCCCGGCGTCAACCTCGATGACACCAAGCGTGCCTTCCGCGCCGAGATCCAGCGAGCGGGCGTCACGCCCTCATATATGATGCCGACGCTGTTTCCCATCCGCGGCAACCTGCTGCTGGCAATGATGAACCACGAGTACGGCGTGCTGGCGTACGACGCCGAGAAGATCACTCAGGCCACGCTCAATGCCCGTCTGGAGATCCATCGCATCGTCCGCGGCCTGCGCAAGCTCGGCGGGCCGTGGGAGGGCATGGATATCGTCGCCACGCCCGAGCAGATCGGCATCCGCGACGGCCGGCGCATCCGCGGTCGCTATGTGGTGCAGAAGGACGATCTGGTGCGCGGTGCCCGGCACGAGGACGCGGTCGTTCGCGCCACCTTCCCGGTAGATATCCACGCCCTGGACAAAAAGCATGCCGACGGCGGCTACACCAGCAGCGGCGTCAAAGCACAGCCCTACGACATTCCGCTGCGTGCCCTGATCGCCAAGGACATAGATGGCCTGATGATGGCCGGGCGGTGCATCAGCGGCGACTTCATCGCTCACGCCAGCTATCGTGTGACCGGCAACGCGGTGGCGATGGGCGAGGCGGCCGGTGTCACCGCGGCGCTGGCCGTGAAGAACAAGACCGCCCCGCATGATGTGCCATGGAGCGAGGTGAAACCGGTCATCGAGAAGACAGGCAAGCCCGTTTGATTTCGTTAGAATGAAGTCTCTCACCGCAATTGATACTCGGGGATATCACTATGGATCGTCGCACGCTGTTGAACAACGCTCAACTCACCCGCAGGCAGGTGCTGAGGGCCGGTTCGGCGGTGCTGGCCTTGCCGTGGCTGGAATCTTTGGCCCGGGCGGATGAGAAGACTCCACCGAAGCGGCTCGTCTCGATCTGCACGGGGTTCGGGCTGTATGGTCCGGCGTTCTTCCCGGCCGCAGATCAGGTGGGCCGTGATTACAAGCCGAGCGAATACATCGAAGTGCTGGGCGATCTGCGGAAGCACTGCACCGTCTTCTCGGGCATCTCGCACCCGGAGATTGGCGGCGACCATGCGTCCGAGTCCTGCTTCCTCACCGCCGCCAAACACCCGCGACGGCCGGGATTCCGCAACAGCGTCTCGATGGACTATCTGGCGGCCCGGCACGTGGGCACCGCGACACGGTTCCCCTTGCTGACGCTCAAGACCGACGATGGCGGGACTTCGCTCACGTTCACTGAAAGCGGTGCCTCGGTCAGCGCCGACTACAGTTCCTCGGCGCTCTACACGAAGCTCTTTCTCTCTGGTAACCCGAAGGACGTGGCGGCCCAGACCGAGCGGCTGAAATCCGGACAAAGCGTGCTCGACCGCATGGCCAGCCGGTTTGCCGAGATTGAGAAAGGTCTGAGTCAACGCGATCGACAGCAACTGTCCGACTACACGGAAGCCGTGCGCGAGATGGAGAAACAACTCCATGCGAACCAGGAGTGGATTCAGCGTCCGAAGCCGACTGTCAAGGATACCAAGCCGGACGACATCGCCAGCAAAGCGGACATCCTCGGGCGAGCCAGCCTGATGCTCCGCATGGTTCGCCTCGCCTTGCAGACCGATTCCACGCGTGTTTGTTCACTCTTCATCCGCGGTATGGACCTCACTCCGCCGATTGAGGGAGTCAGGGAAAATCACCACGGTCTTTCTCATCACGGCAACAACCGGGCGAAGATCGATGAGCTGAAGGTCATCGAAAAGGCGGAGATGGGCGTTTTTCGCGATTTTCTCGCGGCGCTGCGTGATACTCCCGATGGTGCCGGAACCCTGCTCGACCATACCCAAGTGCTGATCGGTAGTAACCTGGGAGATGCCAGCGGTCACGGGACCAGCAACCTGCCGATCATTCTGGCCGGTGGTGGTTGGAGACATGGCCAGCACATCGCCGGAGATCGCCGTCCGAACGCGAACACGCCATTGTGCAACGTCTTCGTGAGCATGATGCGGCGTTTCGGCATGAGAGTCGATAGGTTTGGGTCGAGTACCGGAGCGATGAATCAGCTGGGTTAAGCTAAGAACTTCCGTTTGGGGTCAAACATGAATCGTTACACCACCGTCCTTGTGGCGACCATCGCCCTATTCGGATCGTATGTCCCCGCGAACGCTGAGACTGCGACTACGTTCAAAACCAAGGTTCTGCCGATCCTCGAGAGTCATTGCTCCAAGTGCCATGGCTCGAAAAGGACAGAGGCGAAGATCAATCTCTCTGGCGACCGATCGCTGGAGCAGTTGACGGGGGATCAGCACCTCTGGTTCCGCGTACTCGACCAACTCGAGTTCGGCCAAATGCCGCCCGAGGGAGCGAAGAAACTCGCCGATGCGGATCGCAAGGCCGTGGTGGACTGGATCAAAGGTGAGTTGACGGACAGCTTCGCCGCCAAGCGGTTGAAAGAGGGACGCAGCCCGTTCCGCCGGCTCAGCCGTGCCGAGTATGCGGACAACTTCGAAGATCTCTTCGGCATCCGGCTCACCGGCAAGATGCTCAACATGCTGCCGGAAGATGGACGCGTGGAAGGCTACACGAAAGTGAACCAGGCCCTGCCGCTCTCCACCGACGGCGCTTTCGGCTACTACCAAATCGCGAGAACCTTTCTCGATCAATGGGTTCTCAAGCCAATTCCGAAAGCAGATAAGGATTCCAAAGTGGTGCGTCTCCTGGCCATGGACACCGGACAGTCGAAGGGGCACGCGTTGGAATTGCCGGATGGCTGGTTCGTCTATTTCAATTCAGACGACACCTCGGGGCGCCTCGTGGTAGAGGGTCAGAAGACGGGTGGCTTCCGGCCACGCTCGCCGGGCGTCTACAAGCTGCGCGCCCACATCTACGCCTACCAGACTGACAAGCCACTGACCGTTGGCATTTACACCGGTCATACCGCCGCCTATCCGCAACAGATCGATCTGGTGCAAATCATCGAGGCGCCTCCCGGCAAGCCCACCGTCGTGGAGACCGAGGTTTACCTCGGTGTCCATCGCTCCGGTCAGAATGGACTCCGTCTGATCCCGTTCGGCATCGGCGAGCAGGTCCCGAAAAACTCGCTGGCCAGCAAGTGCAAGGGCCCCGGCCTCGCGGTTCAGTGGGTCGAAGTCGAGCATCCGCCGTTGCCGACCGCCGATCGCTGGTTGACCGCCGACTTTCCCGAGGAACTTCGGGAGGCGATGCGGAAACCGTCCCCCACGTTGAAAGGCAAGCGACCCAAGGATCCGGACTTGATGAGTGCCGCCGACTTCACCGCGTTGATGCGTAAAACACTGGCACGCGTCGGGGCTCGCATGTGGCGGCGCGATCTGACCAGCCTGGAACTCGACAAGATGGCCGCCGCCGTCAAGCAGGACCTTGGTCAGAATCGGAACCTCAAGGAGATCTTTTTCGATCGCATTGCCGAGCTGATGACCGCGCCGGACTTTTACTGCGTCGTTGAATCGCCAGGCGCGCTGTCCGACATGGCGTTGGCATCACGGCTCTCGTTGTTCCTGTGGAACTCCAGCCCGGACGATGCGTTACTTGCGATCGCCCGCCAGGGGAAATTGCGTTCGCCCGACATTCTGCGAAAAGAAACCGATCGGATGTTGAACGACCCGCGTTCCGACAAGTTCGTCAGCAACTTCCTCAATCAATGGCTCGACCTCCACGCCATCAGTGACACCACGCCCGACAACAAACTCTATCGCGAATACGGTGACGATCTGAAATTCAGCAGCATGCGGGAAACCGAGGGGACCTTCCGCCACATACTGCGTGAGAATCGCAGCGTGCGCGACTTTGTTGCACCGGACTGGATGCTGGTCAACGGACGGCTCGCACGGCATTACGGACTGCCGGAAGTCAAAGGGGCGACGCTGCAACAGGTGAAGATCCTTGCCGACTCGCCTTACGGAGGATTGTGGACACAACCCGCCGTCCTCAAGGTGACCGCCGATGGTTCCAGCACGTCCCCCGTCAAACGCGGCGTCTGGATCGCGAAGCGGCTTCTGGGAGTCGAAGTTTCGCCACCTCCGCCGAACATCGAGCCGATCAATCCCGACACCAGTGGGGCGAAGACGCTTCGCGAACAACTCGCGTTGCACAGCAAGGACAGCTCCTGCGACAGTTGCCACAAGAAGTTCGACCCCTACGGTTTTGCGCTGGAGAGCTTCGACGTGATGGGGCAGTTCCGGACGAACTACCGGACCCTGGATCCGAAATTCGCAGCACTGAAACCGGTTCAAAAGGCACGCACCAACCTCTGGATGGATGGCCTCCCGGTGGCCCCCAGCGGCATCACTCCCGAAGGGCAACGGTTCGACAACATCATCGGCCTTCGCAAGCTGCTCAGCCAGCAACCGGAGAAACTCGCCAGGGGTGTCACGATGCACCTCCTTACCTACGCGACCGGTGAACCGAGCAGCCCACTCGACCGCAAGGCGATCCAGCAAATCGTGGACTCCGCCAAGCCGGACGACTATGGCCTGCGCTCCCTGGTCCACGGCATCGTGCAAAGCGAAATGTTTCGCTCGAAGTAGAGCTGCCGATTCATGAAGCCACTAACGCCCAACGAATGAACGTGCACGTCTCCAACGGAGAAGCAAAATGACGAACAGTGATGCAACGGCGACGACCGACCAAAACCCGACCACCCCCGGCGCCGAGCCGGCAACGTCGGGGTCCCAATTCACGCGACGCGACGTCCTCGCGGGCGTGGCGGCGGGGGCGGCGCTGGCCGTTCCGACGATCATGCCCGGGCTCGCCTTCGGGCGAGATGGTAAGGTCCCTCCGAGCGAGAAGATCAATCTCGGCGTGATCGGCATCGGGCCGCGTGCCACCTATGTGCTGACATCCATGCTCGGTTTGAAGGATGTTCGCTGTGTCGCAATTACCGATGTGCAGAAGAGTCGACGCGAGGCGGGCAAAGCCCTCGTCGATAAACTCGCGGGGAATACGGATTGTAAGCTCTATCGCGACATGCGCGAAATGCTCGCCCGCAAGGACATCGACGCGGTCCTCGTCGCCACCGGCGATCGTTGGCACACGCACGCCTCGATCCTGGCGGCCGAGGCCGGCAAGGATGTGTACTGTGAGAAGCCGTGCGGACTGACGATCAAGAACGTGCAGGATCTCGCCGCCACGATGAAAAAGACGGGCCGGATCTTTCAAGCGGGCACGCAACGACGGAGCGTGCCGCAGTTTCAGACGGCGGTCGAGATGGCTCGTAGCGGCAAGCTGGGGAAACTCGACACGCTCTACGCTTCCGTTTACATGCCGGAACTTGGCAACACATGGCTGCCCGGTGAGCCGACTCCGGCACCCGATGATTGCGACTGGAATCTCTGGCTCGGTGCCGCTCCGTGGCGACCGTACAACCCGGCGTATGTCGCCGGCAAGTGGCGTGGCCAGTTCGACTTCGAATCGGGGGCGCGCCTGCTCGACTGGGGTGCTCATACCGTCGACCTCTGCCAGTGGGCCAACGACGCCGACGGAACGACGCCTATCGAGTTCGAGCCGGGCAAGACGGGGATCACCTGCCGCTACGCGAACGGGGTCAAGCTGTTCCTCGACTTCCTGAAGACGCCGTTCGGCGACCGCAGCCCGAACTGGATCACGAAGCTCGGCCTGTGTCCGGTGAAGTTCGTCGGCAGCCAAGGCTCAGTGGAAGTCGGCGACGATGGCATAGAAGTGAAGATGGGCGAAGTCGTGACGCCGACGGAGAAGGTCACACGGATTCGCGGCATCGACGCGCAGACGCACGCGCGCAACTTCTTCGACTGCGTCCGCTCGCGCAAGCCGACGATCACCCATCCGGACGTGATGCTCCATTCGCACATCGCCAGCTTCGCGGCCTCGTTCTCCTGGATCCTCGGCCGCAAGCTGACGTTCGACCCGGTCAAGAACGAGTTCGTCAAGGACGCCGAAGCGAACTCGCTCCGCTCGCGGCCGGAGCGTGATTGCTGGGCCTGAAGAGAGTAAATGCCAGCCCGACCGCAGAGGGCAACACATCGAGGAGATCCCGACCATGCGATCCGCCGCACAGTTCCCTCACGCCCGAACCACGGCCCTGACCCTGCTGACCCTCGCCTGGGCCGGTGCCTGGATGGCACCGGCGGCACCGGTCGATAAGCTGCCGGACTTCATCAGTAAGGTTCAACTGCACAATTGTGGCGGCGTCGAACTGGCCGCAGACGGCAAGGGCGTAATGCTCTACCGCCTGCCCAAGGAAGTCCGCGAGAAGCTCGACGGGAAGACCCCGGACGGCAAGGAACGCTCCGGGGCCACCCAGATGCGGGCCGCCGCGCACAGCGAGATCCGGTTCGTCCTGAATGACGGAGCCAAACTCAGTGACGTGAAGCTCCACCTCAACAGTGAGAAAGGCGCCAGCCTGGTCTTCTTTTGGGGTGATGTCCTCGCCGGCGAGGCGAAATTGATGCCCAGGGACAAGGCCAAACCCATCACGCCACCCAGTCACGGCTTGCTGGACAGCCTGATGGAAAAGTTCCCGAAAGGCCGGTTCGCAAACCGGGTTTGTCGCGTGGTGATTAAAGGCACGGAAGTCGCGTTCAACGGGATCGACGGCGATGTTCGCCCGCCGAAACCCGAGGAACTCGGCCCGGTGATGCTCAGCTACGGCACGTCGATCAGCCAGGGGGCTGCCGCCAGCCGCGCCGACCTGGCATGGAACGCACTCACCGCTCGGGCGATCGGGCATGATTTCATCAATCTCGGATCGAGCGGCACCGCTTTCTGCGAGCCGGCGATGGCCGAATATCTGGCCGGCCTGAAATGGGACGTTTGTGTGCTCGAGCTTTCGGTCAACATGGCCGGCACCGGCTTCAGCACCGCGCAGTTCAAGGAACGGGCCGGGGCCTTGATCGAGAAACTCGCCAGCACCCATCCTAAGTCGCCTGTCGTCTGCATCAGCCTCTTCCCCTACGGCACTGGAGATCTGTGGAAGAAAACGACGGCTGCGGAATACCGCAAGGCGCTCGAAGAAGTCTGCAAGGCGTCCGGACACAAAAACGTCCACTTCGTCAGCGGTCCGGACTTTTTGAGTTTCACCGGCCTGAGCGAGGACCTGCTGCATCCGTCGGACCACGGCATGATCGAGATCGCCACCAAACTCGCCCCGCGGATTCGCACCATTCTGGAAAAAAAGAACCTCACGTCCGCCGCTCCTGTCCCGCTCTTCAATGGCAAATCATTCACCGGCTGGGAGGGGGACACGGAGAAGACCTGGCGGATCGAAAAGGGCGAGATCGTTGCCGGCAAGCCGGACGTGAAGCAGCCGCGCAATGAGTTTCTCTGCACCACGCGCGACTATGCGGATTTCGAGTTGCGGCTCGAATACCGGCGCGGCGACAACAACGGCGGCATTCAGTTTCGCAGCGAGCGCGTTCCGAAGCACCACGAGGTGAGCGGCTATCAGGCAGACTTCGCGCCGGGTGTTGATGGATGCCTGTACGACGAGTCGCGGAGGAACAGGTTCCTTGCGGTGTATGGCATACCGGAGGTGGATTTGGCGAGCGACGCGGGGCGTCCGGGCGCGCTGATCAAGCAGGCGCAAGCTCTGCGAGCGGAGAACGAGAAGAAGCTGAAGATCGACGAGTGGAACCGCTACCGCATCCGCGCCGAAGGACCTCGCATCCGGCTGTGGATCAACGACGTGCTCACCGTGGATTACACCGAGAAGGACTCGAAGATACCGCTCACGGGAAAAATCGCGGTGCAGATCCACAGCGGCGCAACGGAGATTCGCTACCGGAATATCGTCATCGAAGAGCTGAACGCGAAGCCAGCCGAGCGCCCGTGAAGAAAGGAGCTTCCATTTTCCGATGTCAATCGCCAACGGCCTGCTCGAACAACTGCAACAGCCCCATGGTCATTCCGAAGACGGTGTTGTTCGCCCGTGACGAACCCGTACATTTGGCTGCTTTCGAGAGGTGCCGACAAGACTGTAATCCGAACGCGGGGAAATGGGAGAGACACTGAGAGTTCTCCCGATCCATATGGGCCAGTGGGTGCGGGCATGTCTCGGGGAGCGACAGGAGAGAGACAACAGAAGAGACTTGAAAGACATAAGCCCTTGCGGAGATTGGCGTAAAACTCGAAATCAACGCCATGAAGGGTTTCGACCCGGCGTGAACCGCCGGGTCGAAGTGTTCCTTGAAGCGAAAGTTCAGTACCCCCGGAGAGATTCGAACTCCCGACCGACGGATTAGAAATCCGTTGCTCTATCCAGCTGAGCTACGAGGGCTTTGGATGTAGTATACTTGTCCATCGACACGCGTGACCATTGTCACCACCCGATGTTTCAAAAAAGGGGGCGCGGCGTGGCGGTTTGGCGGCATCGCGGGAATCCCCTGCCATGAAATCACCCTGCGTTTCCCCGGCATGGGCCCTGTTGCTGTCGCTGGTGCCCGGCCTTGCCATGGCGGAGGCGGGCCCCAACGACCGGCTTGGTGCCGTGGGTCCCTTTCTGGCCAGCCACTGCGCCGGATGCCATGAAGGCGCCGGGGCCAAGGGCAAATTCCGGATCGACAATTTGGCCGGCCTACCCGCGGCCGAGGCGGCGAAACGCTGGGGCAGGATCGTGGCGCGGTTGGAGGCTGGCGAAATGCCTCCCGTCGGCAAAACCCGGCCGGGTGAGAAGGAAGTCGCCGGGGCGCTGGCCACCCTCAAGTCGCTGCTGGCCGGGGAAGCCCGCGAACGGCGCGCCAGCGGCAGGGCCTAGGTTCGCCGTCTCAACCGCCTTGAATACGAAAACAGCATCCACGACCTTCTTCATGTCCGCTTGCCGCTCCGCGACCTGCTTCCCGAGGACGATTCAGCCGACGGCTTCGACAACGGGGCCAAGGCGCTCAGCATCTCCCCCGTTCATGTCCAGCGCTACATGGAGGCAGCGGAACGGGCCCTGGCATCGGCGATCATCCACGGTCCAAGGCCCGAGACGAAAAAGCTGTCGGTGTCATTCGGTGGTCCGGCGGAAAACACCTAACAGAACCTGGGCCACGGCCACAACATGCCGCAGATCCATGTTCGCGAGGGCAAGATCTGGTTCCTGGGCGAGTCCCACATCGAGGTGCCGATCCATTCGATGCTGTTGGCCGCGGCGACCCGGGCCGCCCCGGGCCGCTACCGCGTCACGATCACCACGCACATCGACGACGAAATGAATGAACCCCAGACGCTTTACCTGAAGGCGAGGCACTCGCGGCACGAGTTCGGCTACTTTGACTCGCCCTTGGGCAAGCCCGCCGAAATCGTCATCGAGCACGATTTCAAGCCGGGCGACAGCGTGGTCATGGCGCCCTACAACCTCCGCGCGATCCGCCGCTTGCGGGGCCTGCCCAACGTTGGTCCGCCCATGAAGGCCCAAGGTGGACCGGCCCTTGTCATCGACAGTTTCGCGGCCGAGGGCCCCCTCCATGAAACCTGGCCACCGGCCTCGCACGAGGCGCTGTTCGCCTCGGTTCCGATGAAGGCCTGGAAGGACATGCCCAAGAACGCGCGCGTTCCGCTCGGGCGCAAGCCGACCGACCTCACGCCCGCTCCATCGGATGCCTCCGCCCAGGCGAAAGTGCTGCTGGGGCGATTCCTGCCGCGCGCCTTCAGGCGGCCGTTGATTTCAGCCGACATGGCCCCCTACCTCGCGCTCGTTGAACGGAACCTCTCGGCGGGGGAAAGCTTTGAATCGGCGATGCTCGCGGCATACCAGGCGGCGCTTTGCTCGCCCGATTTCCTGTTTCTTGTCGAGAATCCCGGGCCGCTTGACGATCACGCGCTGGCTTCGAGGCTGTCGTATTTCCTCACGCGGAGCATGCCCGACGAAACCCTGCGTTCGGCCGCCGACGCCAAATCGCTTGTCGATCCGGCGGTGCTCAGGCGAGAGGCCTCGAGGCTGCTCGATTCTCCCCGCTCGCTGGCCTTCCTGAACGACTTCCTCGACCAGTGGCTGCGGCTTCGCGACCTCGACGCGACGATGCCGGACAAGGAGCTGTTTCCCGAGTTCTACGAGGACCTGCACTCGTCGAAGGTCGATGGCCTGCTTCGTTCAAGCATCGAGGAGGAGACCCGCCTTTTCTTCGCCGACATGCTCAGGAACGACCGTGGCGTGGGCCTCATCGTGGATTCCGGTCACGCGTTCCTGAACAAGAGGCTCGCCGAGCACTACGGACTGCCGCCCGTTGCCGGCGCCCGCCTGCGCAGCGTCAAGCTGCCGGCCGGAAGCGATCGCGGGGGCGTGCTCACGCACGCGAGCATTCTCAAGGTGACGGCGAACGGTTCGAACACCTCCCCGGTGACGCGCGGCGCCTGGGTGCTGGAGAGCATCCTCGGCCGTCCGCCCCAGCCGCCACCACCCGATGCCGGCGGCATCGAGCCCGACACGCGCGGAGCCACGACCATCAGGGAACAGCTGGCCAACAATTGGATGTATCATGATCTGCTGGAACCGCTTAGCACGGTTGTGTTAGAGCCCCTTAAGCAGGCTTCCATTTGGCAGACTGCGAAAAACGATCATATTCCAGAACAAATAGGAGCCCCAAGCGGAGCCGAAGGCAAAGCGAGTGGGGCGCATTGAGGTTGACCCGCTCACTCCGGCGCCTCGCACCTCCATTCGAGGCTCTTTATTATCTACTCGAATTGTATAATTACTGGATTTATCAATCCAAATTGTATTTTTGAAACCGAATCTATGGCCGCGTTTTAATCGCCGACCATGTCCAGTGGCGGTCGGAGGTCATCGACACGGTTTCGGGGCCGCAGCCCAGGCGGGCCACCATGTCGCGCACCTCGCCCACGGTGAATGCCGCGCGCAGCGAGTCGGTGAAAAGCGCCCTGGCCCGGGGAGGCGCGTCCGCCGCGTGGCGTTTCACCAAGTCGGCGAGCGTCGATTCATCTTCGGGCCGGGCGAGGTCGCGGAAGAACAGGCGGCCGCCAGGGCTGGCGACTCTCCATGCCTCGTGAAGCGCCGGCAGCGGATCGGCCAAGTGGTGAATCAGGCTGTTGGAGACCACCAGCGGGAACGATCCGTCGTGGTGCCACAATCGTTGGGCCCGGACCAGGTCGGGCCGGACGCGGCCGGCCACGCCACGGTTTCGAATGTGTTTCACGGCCAGGGCGAGCATGGCCGGGGAGGCGTCCGCCGCGACCACGACCCGGCCCGGCAACCGTTCGGCCAGCAAGATCGGGATCAGGCCGTTGCCCGCGCCCAGGTCGAGCACCGGACCCCGTGGTTCGCCATGGGCCAGGCAATCGGTGGCGAACGCGGCATTCACCACCGAATGGTCCATGGCATCGTAGGCCAGGGCATCCTCGGCCTCGTCCATCACTTCGGGTTCGGGGACTCGATCAAGCATGCCGGCCTTAAGGCGGGAAGGGGAAGCCATCACGCCGCGGGCAAGGGCCTGCGCAGGCGCTGATGGCGGATGCGTCGCCTGCGTTCCGAGCGGAACTGGTCGATGAGCGCGTGACGAAGGCCGACATCGCGGGAACCGAGCATGTCCCATGTGGAAAGCACGATGGACGAGATCGGGTTCAATTTGGCAACTTGGTCAAGCCAGATAATTCCAGCATCTTGGCCAAGACGAGATGTTTTGTCGTGATGCCAAGCGATTTGAGTGGCCAAGCATCCCTGGGGCGGGAATTTCGTGAAGCATCCATGAACCAGGAGTGGACTGGCGGTCTCCAACAACTTCAGGAGATGGTCGAGCGCCGGATTCGAGGTTCCGGGAAACCAATTTTGCTGCAATTCCCGGGTGAACGAGTCGGTGAGCGGCGTGTTGAGCATGGCGGCGCCTCCCGGATTTGAAGTCACGACATGCTACCGCCGTGGTGGAAAAAAAGAAAGACCGCCGATGGGCGAAAAAGCATGCCAACGACGCAAGTTCAATCCCGGTTTGGGGCAGGGAAACGGCGGATGGTCCGAGCGGGTCCGGAAGGGGGATCAACCCGGGGAAGGACATAATTGCATCGCAAACCCTTATTTGGAAACACATTAAGATTGAAGTCATGTTCCGGGTGGAAAAATGGGGAATCCGCCATCGGCAGTCTTCCCCCGGCCCGACGGGCCGGGTAAGATGTCAATTGCCGCATTTGGCCAAGAGTCGGGGTGATGTGGACGAGCCGGTCGTCCGACCCGAAAAGATTGCGGAGCCAACAAGCCAGGAGAGTCGGGTATTCGACCGTTCGACCGCGGCGGCATGCCGCCCCCCCAAAATCAGGGACACCGTATCAACGAACAAATCAGGATCAGTCCCGTCAGGCTGATCGACGCCGAGGGCCAGCCACTGGGCGTGGTCCCGACCCTGCAGGCCCTGGAAAAGGCCCGGGAGTCCGGGCTTGACCTCGTGGAGGTGGCGCCCAACGAAAGGCCGCCGGTCTGCAAGATCCTCGACTACGGCAAGTTCCGCTACGAGCAGTCCCGCAAGGCCAACAAGAGCAAGGTCCACCAGCAGAAGCTCAAGGAAGTGCGCGTGCGGCCCAAGACCGGCGACCATGATGTCGAGGTCAAGATCAACGCGGTGAGGAAGTTCCTCGAGCACAAGGACAAGGTGCTGCTTTCGGTGCAGTTCCGCGGCCGCGAACTCCAGCACATCGAGGAGGGGAAGAAAGTCCTCGACCACATGCTGGAAAAACTCGCCGATGTCGCCAAGGTCGAGCGCGGCGCCTCCATGGAAGGCAAGCGCATGTCGGCGATGCTGGCTCCCAAGTGACGAATCCTGAATTTGGCTCCCTCTTCCCCGATGAACCGCGAGGTGTCGCATGGCTGGTCGTAGCAGGCGTTCTTTCCTGAAGGATTCCGCGGCGGGTGGCGCCCTGACGCTGGGCGCCGCGAGCTACAAGAGGGTGTTGGGCGCCAACGGCAAGCTCGGCATCGCCTTCATCGGGGTGGGCGGCCGTTGCCAGGCCCACCTCGACATCATCAACGAGATGTCCAAGAAGCCCGGGGATGTCGCCGCTGTCGCCGTCTGCGATGTCTGGGACGGGCACGAGGGCAAGTTCACCCGCATGAATGGCGGCGTGAAGGAGGAGAGGGTTTACAGCCAGGGCCTCTATCCCTCGGCCAGGAAGGTCGGGCTGAATCCCGACGACAAGCAGCATGTGACCAAGGACTACCGCCGCGTGCTCGACCTCAAGGAGGTCGACGCGGTGTGCATCGCCACGCCCGACCACTGGCATGCCAAGATCAGCATCGACGCCGCGGATGCCGGCAAGCATGTCTATTGCGAAAAGCCGATGGTTCGCACCATCGACGAGGCCCATGCCGTCGTCGACACGATGCAGAAGAAGAACCGGGTGATGACGGTCGGCGTGCAGTCGATGGCCGATCCGTCGTGGAGGATGGCCAACGAGGCGATCCGCAAGGGGTTGATCGGGCATGTTGCCCAGGGCCAGACCAGCTACTACCGCAACAGCATCGAGGGGCAGTGGCGCTACTACCGCCTCTACCGCCAGATGAACCCGAAGACGATCGACTGGAAGATGTTCCTCGGCCACGACCAGAGCATCTTCCCCGGCGTTCCCTTGGGCCCCAATGTGCCGTTCGACCGCGCGGTGTTCGCCCAGTGGCGCTGCTACTGGCCGTTTGGCGGCGGCATGTTCACCGACCTGTTCGTGCACCAGACCACCCACCTCATCGAGGCGATGGGATTGCGCTATCCCGGCAGGGTGACCGGCGCGGGCGGCCTTTACCTCGAATACGACGGCCGGGATGTGCCCGATGTCGCGACCATCGTGGCCGACTACCACGAGGGTTGCCAGTTGGTCATCGGCGCCACCATGATCAGCAGCTATCCTGTGGAGGAGGTGATTCGCGGCCGGCTTGGCACCATCAAGTTCGTCAAGGGCGGCTACCAGGTGATCCGCGACGATCCCGACAAGCGCGCCGGCATCCCCGCCCGGCTCGAGGAAAGCATCAAGGGCGAGTTCGTGGATGCCAAGAGTCCCCTCGCCAAGAACGAGGACACCACCCTCTTGTGGCGCAACTTCCTCGACTGCGTCCGCCGCGGCGACCGCGCCACCTGGAGCACCCCCGAGCTTGGCGCCGCCGCCTTCACGACCGTGGCGATGGGTGTGCAGAGCTACCGGACCGGCCGGGTCCTGTTCTGGAACGACAAGGAACGCAAGCCGGCCGAGGCTGATGCCTCGTGGGCCTCGCGCCTGGAGAAGCGAAGCAAGGACCGGGGCAAGCCGTCCCAGGTGGCCGGTTGGGCCGCCGGCGACCGCGGCAGCGTCGTCATTCCCAACGACTACATGAAGCTCGCCGGTCCGTGGGCCGGCGACACCGACCCCGCGCCTGAAACCGCCGGCGGCTGAGGTTCCGGCAACCTTTCGGAAATATGCGAGGGGGGGAAGGCTTTGCCTTCCCCCCTGCTGTTTTCCAGCACCCGCGCCTTACCGGTCACGCCTCAGCGATTCCATCAGCCTCTCGGTGTAGCTGCGCAGGCGCGGATTCACCTTGTCCGCCCCGGCAAGGCCTTTTTCAAGCCGCGTGAGTTCCTCCGGACTGGCCCGCCCCATGGCATCGAGGGCGTTGAGCGCCTCCAAGGTCGTAGGCAGGCCGTTTTCCTTGACGGATGCCGCCGCCAGCAGGATTTCCCTGGCCTTGGGAGTGTCGGGCCTGGATGTCCTCGCCAAAGCGTCGGCCGCGGCAACGCGCACCGATGGCGACGCGTCCGCCAGAAGCCCAAGCAGCATCGGCCTCAGGGTGGCGGACTCCCCCGGACGGCAAGCCGCGCCCATCGCCGCCCAGTAGCGAAGTCCGGGGTGCGATTCCCCGGCAAGTGCCAGGATCCGCCCGGCTTCCCCTTCCTTGCGGGCCGCCAGCAACGCGGCTTCCAGCAATTTTTCAAGCGGGTAGTTGGAGTCGCGGGCCCCCCATTCCAGCGGCGCGTTGGCGCCTCGCATCGTTTCAAGCATCCCTTCGGGGACGAAGCCCAAGTCCCTTGTCTTCAGGATGCGTTCGCGCAGCAACCGGCGCAGCCTGTCGGCGTCGGCCTGCCTGGCTGGCGAGTCGGCCAGGTTGACGGTCTCATGCGGATCCGCATCGAGGTCGTACAGTTCCTCAGCCTCGCGGGGCATCCAGAAGCGGCTCTGGACGGCATTGAGCTTTCCCCGGTCAAACAGGCCTTTCCAGATCCGGGTCGTTGGCGTCTCGAACTGGTACGCGACATGCTGTCCGTGCGGGCGCTGCAAGTGGAAATTGCGAACGAGGACAAACCGGCCATCGAACACCGACCTGACCAGGTCGAGCCTTTCATCCATGCGCGACCTGTGGCCCCAAAGGACGGCGGGTGGATCACCGGCCTTGGCGGAAAGGAAGTCTCGGCCGTCGATGCCAGCTGGCGGTTCAATGCCCGCCAGGGCCAGCATCGAGGGGCCGAGGTCGACAAGGCCCGCCAGGCGGTCGGTGGAGGAGCCCGGCCTGAGGTAGGGGGCGGCCTTGGAGGTCCACATCTTTGGAACATGCACCAAAATCGGCACGCGCAAGCCGGAGTTGCCGGCCCAGCGCTTGTGCCTTGGCATGCCCGAGCCATGGTCGCTGAAGAAGACCACGATCGTGCTGTCGGCCAGTCCGGCCTTTTCAAGCTCCACGATCCGCTTGCCGATGCCGGCGTCCATTTCCTCGATCCGGTCGAGGTACTGCGACCAGTCGTGCCGCACCTCGGGCGTGTCGGGCCAGTAGGGAGGGATCGTCACCGAGGCGGGATCGCGCGCCAGCGCGTGCTTGTTGCGGATCTGGCTCTCGTGGGTGATGGTATCGTTGAAAACGGCGAAAAAAGGCTGCCCGGAGGCGCGGTTGCGGTAGTGGGCCTTCGCTGACGATTCATGCCACACCCTTCCAGGCTTCTCGACGCTGTAGTCCTCCTTGGAATTGTTGGTGCAGTAGTAGCCCGCCTTCATCAATTCCTGCGGGAACATACTCACGCCTTCGGGCAGGGAAACCATCGACCTCATCGGCTCGGCACCCACGCTGGAGGCATGCCGGCCAAGGATAATCCCCGTTCTCGACGGCGCGCAAACAGGGGCGTGCGACCAGGCCTTGCGAAACCAGGTCGATCGCCTGGCCAGGGCGTCGAGGTGGGGCGTTCGTACTCCCGGCATGCCGCAAAAGCCGAGGTGTGGGCCCATGTCCTCACAGGAAAGCCAGAGGATGTTGGGTTTTTCAGGCGCGGCCGCCATCAGGGCCAGCAGGAGCGAAATCATCAGCGGTTGGTCCGGGAGGGGTGCGGGAAAGGCGGCCGGGCGGCACGAGGCGGTCCGGATCCATCAGGTTGCGGATGCGGCCTCGCATGAGTAGAATAGAAACATGAGGTGAAACCGTCACCATCATCGCCAAACCCTAGCGGAAGCGAGTCCCGTCCCATGCTGATCACCGGGGAGCACGCCCGCCCCCATGTC
Source organism: Planctomycetota bacterium (assembly GCA_016873225.1). Lineage (GTDB taxonomy): Bacteria > Planctomycetota > Planctomycetia > Gemmatales > Gemmataceae > REEB421. Next base: position 23,661 of record VGXS01000005.1, read on the forward strand.
CCCTGGATCGTCGGATGTCTCGTTGCCGCCGCGGGCGCTCTTGGCTGGTTTCTGGTTGAAAGCGTCGGCCAGTCGGCTTGGCCCTCCGGTGGTTCGAAGGTCGGCTTGGCCCTTGGCGTGGCCGCGGGCCTCATTTGCCTCTTTGAGTTTTTGCTTTGGCCTCGCAAGAAACTCCGCACCTGGAGGATCGGGCCTGTCCAGTGGTGGCTGCGCGCCCATATCTGGCTTGGATTGCTCGTGGTTCCCCTGGCCGTGCTCCACTCGGGTTTCCGGCTGGGTGGTCCGCTGAGCGCGGCGACCATGGTGGTTCTTGTCATCGTGATCGTGAGCGGCGTCTGGGGCCTGGCGATGCAGCAATTCCTGCCATCGCGGATGCTGGATTTGGTTCCCGGGGAAACCATCGTTTCCCAGATTCCCCACCTCTCAGGATTGGCGGCTCGCGATGGAGCCCGGCTCGTGGCCGCGGTGTGTGGCGACCAATCGACTGATGACGATGACGATGGCGAGTTGGCAACGCACCTCGTGGTTGGGGCCGTCCGGCAGGTGGGCGCCCTGCAGGGTCGCGTGCTGCTGACCTCCGCGGCGCCGTCGGAGCCCGTGCCGGAATCGGAGTCGTTGCGGGCGTTTTTCGAGGGAAGCGCGCGGCCTTACCTTCTATCGGGCAAGGCCGGTTGCCCCGGCCTTGCCGGTGAAAGGGCCGCCAGGGCCTGGTTCCTGGAGGTTCGCGCGGGGCTGCCTCCCGCGGCCCATCCCGCCGTCGCCGCCCTTGAGGACCTCTGCTCCCAGCGGCGGCAATGGGACAGGCAGGCCTGGCTCCACGGGTGGCTGCATGCCTGGCTGCTGGTCCACTTGCCCCTCTCCGTTCTGCTGATGGCGCTTTTGGCGGCGCATGTCGTCTGGGCGCTGATGTACACAACCCATCCGATCCCCTTCATCCACTGATCCGCGGGGACGCCATGACCGAGCACACGCACGCCAAACCCCGGGCCAGCCGAATTCCGCTGGATTACTTTCGCAAGCCCGATTTCTGGACGCGCTGGAAAGGCCGACTGACGCTGCTGCTGGTGCTGGGCGGATTGGCCTTGGTCGGTTGGGGCCTGGCCAGCCCGGCGGCGCGGCGCGCGGCGCTCAACCGGGGGCCGCTTGCCGGTGTCCACAAGGCCTGGGCCAACGACTGCGCCGCCTGCCACCTGGAGGGGTTCTCACTGGCTGCCGAGGCTTACGCCGACGCGCGCGGCAATCCGTGCGCCGGCGGCCCGATGGACCAGCGTTGCAACGGTTGCCATAACGGTGGTTTCCCGCTGCCACCTGGAGGTTCCACCGCGTGGGCCGGGGCCTTCCACCATGCGAACGCCTCACCCGCCAGCACCGTCGCCTGCGCCGCCTGCCATCACGACCACCGTGGCGGTGATGCAGACCTTTCCCGGGTCCCCGACTCGTCGTGCGCCTCTTGCCACGCCAACCTCAAGCCGCACGCGATCGATTCGGCGGCGGTCGTCGTTGCCGCGGGCGTGGGGGCATTCTCCCCGGGCGCGCATCCGCCGTTCCGCGCCCAATCGGAGAACTGGAAGGACCCCGGTTCCGTGAAGTTCAACCACGCCCTTCACCTCAAGCCGGGCATGGGCCAGAACTACACGCTGAAGCAGGTCTCATCCGAGGGCCAAGAAAAGTACAAGCCTTATGCCGGGGGAGAAAAGGAACTGGTGAGCCTCGATTGCGCCGCCTGCCACCACCTCGATTCCCCTTCCGATGGCGTTTCCCCGGCGCGCCAGGCCGGAGGCGTGTTCCTCCCGATTTCGTTCGAGCGCGACTGCAAGGCCTGCCACGAACTGGCATTCACCCGGGATGCCGGCGGCGGCAAGGTCGAGGTTCCCCACAAGATCCAACCCGCCGAGGTCAAGTCGTTCGTCGAGGCGGTGTACGCGCGCGAATTCCTGGCTGAAAAGGGAATAGGAAAGCCCGATGCCCAACCGTTTCAGCCGCCTCTTCCCGGCAAGCCGGTCGCGGGCGGACTCGCGCCTCCCGACGCCGCGGCGTTTCAAAAGGCGTACGGAGGCCGGGTGAACTCGGCGCTGAACCGGTTGATGTCGAAGGCGGGCTGCGCCGAGTGCCATCACCTTGAGGGGAACCGGGTGGACGATCACGCCGCGGGATTCGGCCCCTTGCCCCTGTCGCAAGTCGTGATGTCCAGGATCCAGACCGGGTTTTTCCGCGAGGGTTCCTCCAAGGCGGCGGCCCAGTGGCTTGGAGACCAGCGATCTCCGATCCCCCTGGTTTGGCAACCCAAGGCCAGGTTCAACCATGCCGCCCATCGGGCATGGGACTGCGTTTCCTGTCATTCGAGAGCGGCATCCTCCATTTCCTCGGCTGATATCCTTCTGCCATCCGTGGAAACCTGCCATTCCTGCCATGGCCCCGCGGGAGGCAAGTCCGCGGCCCAGGGACCGGTCATCGCCGGAGGCGCCCGGCATGATTGCGTGGAATGCCATGGATATCACCTGGCCGGCGGCGGATTGACAGGCCCCGGCAACCGGGCCTGGGCGGATCCGAGGGGCGCGGTGTCCGGCGCGCCGGTGGGAGGGAGTGCCCGATGATCGTCCAGGAACTCCAGAAGATCCAGGAGCGGTGCGGCTGGCTTCCTCCCGAGGAACTGGTTGGACTCTCGACCCGGCTTGCCGTGCCGCTTCACCGCCTGCACGAGGTGGCGAGCTACTACCCCCTTTATCGCCTGAAGCCACCGCCCAAGGTCGACATCAAGGTCTGCCGCGACATGGCCTGCCACATGGCCGGGGCTTCCCGCCTCCGCGCCGAGTGCGAGGCTGTCGCGGCGGAATATCCCGCCGGGGAAGTGGCCGTCTCGGGGGTGTCGTGCCTGGGCCGCTGTGACGGCGCCGTGGCGGCCTCGGTGAACGACCATCACTACCTGACGCGCCAGACCGCCGAGGCGCTGCGCGCGGTGATCGCCTCGGCCCACGCCGGCAACGCCCCGCATGCCCACCATCACAAGGCCAAGCCCCTCGGCTTCAAGATCGATGTCTACGAGGGCCGGCCGGAATACAGGGCCCTGGCCAAGTGGCTGTCGAATCCCGACGCGGCGGCCCTTCTCAAGGAACTGGAGGCCTCGGGCCTGCGGGGCATGGGCGGGGCCGGATTCCCCACCTTCCGCAAGTGGGGCGCCGTTCGGGGTGCGCCCGGTGCCACCAAGTATGTGGTGTGCAACGCGGATGAGAGCGAGCCGGGGACTTTCAAGGACCGCGAACTGATGATCAGCGCCCCCTGGCTGGTGGTCGAGGGAATCATCCTTGCCGGGCTGGTGGTTGGCGCCGGCCGCGGCTGGATCTACATCCGCCACGAGTATCCCGAGGCCATCGACGCGGTCCGGGCGGAGATCGCCCGCGCCCGCTCGGCCGGAATTCTCGGTAGTAACATCCTCGGCAAGGGCGCGTCCTTCGAGCTGGATGTCTTCGTGAGCCCCGGAGGTTATGTGCAGGGCGAGGAGAGCGCGCTACTGGAGGCGATGGAAGACCGCCGCGGCGAGCCGCGCAACAAGCCCCCTTTTCCGGTTTTCCAAGGATTGTTCGGCAAGCCGACGGTCATCAACAATGTCGAGACGCTCAGTTGGGTTCCCGGAATCATCATCCATGGCGGCGCCTGGTACCGCGACATGGGGACTCGCGGCGCCACGGGCATGCGCCTCGTGAGCATTTCCGGCGATGTCGCCAAGCCGGGCGTTTATGAGGTGCCGTTCGGCCAGACCATGCGGGAACTGCTTGAAACCGCGGGAGGCATGGCCGGGGGAAAGGCCTTCAAGGCCGTGGCGCTGTCGGGGCCATCGGGCGGCTTCTACCCCGCCAGGGTACCAGTTGGTGAATTGCCCCCGCCGTTTGTCGCCAAGCGCGTGCCGGCCGGCCAGCCATATTTCGAGATCCTCGACTTGCAGCTTGATTTCGGGACCTGCGGGGAGATGGCGGCCATGCTGGGCGCCGCCTGCGTCGTGTACGACGAGACCCGCGACATGGTGGACCAGGCGCGAAACGCCGTGGAGTTCTACAGGAACGAGTCGTGCGGAAAGTGCGTGCCGTGCCGGGTGGGCGGGCAGAAACTCGTGGAGATGGCGGGCGAGCTGGCCGAGGGCCGTTCGCCGCCCGGCAGGCTCGAGCTGATCCGCGACCTCGGCGAGACCATGGGAATCACCAGCATCTGCGGCCTCGGGCAAGTGGCAAGCAACCCGGTGACAAGCCTGCTGAGGTATTTCCCCGCCGATGTCGGGGCTGTTCGCGGAGGGCGCCCGACATGAATTTGATCCACCACGATGACTTTGGACCGGAGGGCCTTGAGCCTTCCGTCGCGGAGCTTCTTAAAGTTCCTCCAGTAACCCTAAAAATCGACGGCATCGAAATCAGCGTTCCCCGGACGATACTCGCGACCGATCCCAACACGGGCAGGAAGTTCCCCAGGCCGACCACCATTTACGACGCGGCGATCGAAGCCAAGGTCGCCGTTCCCGTCCTCTGCCACCGCGACCACATGACCCCGGCCGCCGTGTGCCGGATGTGCACGGTTGAGGTGGGGGGCAGGGTGCTGGCCGCCGCGTGCCACCGCGCCGTGGAGCAGGGGCTGGATGTCAAGACGCACCACACCAGCGCGAAGGTGAAAAAGGCGGTCGGCATTCTCGCCGAACTGCTGCTGGCCGACACGAGGGCTCCCCGGGGCGCCCACCTCGAGGGTGGCAACGAACTGCATGCGGTGGCCAAGGGGCTTGGGATCGACCCGGCCCAGCCTCCCCGGTTTCCGCTCACCGTCCGCGACCGCGGCCGCGATGAGTCGAGCCTTGTCATCGCCGTGGACCATGCCGCCTGCATTCTCTGCGACCGTTGCGTTCGCGGTTGCAACGAGGTGCGCAACAACCAGGTGCTGGGACGGGCGGGCAAGGGGCACATGGCCCGCATCGCCTTCGACCTCGACAATCCCATGGGCGACTCAAGCTGCGTCAGTTGCGGCGAGTGCATGGTCTCATGCCCCACCGGGGCGCTTTCGAACCGCGCCGTGGTCGAGGCCAAGCCGTGGGCGGCGGCCAAGACCTCCCCCGTTTCGCCCGACGACCTTCTCAGCCACCCGCTCTTTGATGGCATCTCCAAGGCGTTCCTGGCCTGGAACATCAATTCCGTGGTGCGACGCACCTTCGAGCCGGGCGAGATCGTCTGCCGGGAGGGTGAGTACGGTTCCAGCGCCTTCATCATCGAGGAAGGTGAACTGGAGATCTTCCTTCAGGTGGAACTCAAGCATGTGGCCAAGGCCAAGGGCTCCTTCCGCAACAGCCTGATGGGGTTGGTTCGCACCGTGGTGCCCGGCCTTTCGAGGCGCGAAACGCCGAGCGAGGCCCCGGACGCCCGCAGAAACACGATCCCCATCGACGCCCCCGTTTCCCTCGACATGGCGAAGCCCACCGCCACCCTCACTCCCGCCGACCTTCTCTTCGGCGAGATGACCTGCATGAGCAGCTATCCGCGAAGCGCGACCGTGCGCGCCAAAACCCGGGTGAGGCTGCTCGAGATCCAGAGGAATGTGCTTTACACCATCCAGAGGTCGAAAAAGGCCAAGTCGATGCTCGACGAGGTCTATCGCCGGAGGTCCATCGACTCGCACCTGCGCGGCGTGTCGATGTTCGCCGACGCCATTCCCGACCCCGCCAAGTTTCGCTCCTTTGTGGAGGAGCTGCGCGACAAGGTGAGGCTGGTGCGCCTCAACCCGGGCGACACCGTCTTCCGGCAGGGTGATCCGGCCGACAACTACTATTTGGTGCGTGTCGGATTCGTCAAGGTTTCCACCCGGAAGGCGGGCGGGGAACTGGCCATCGCCTACATCGGCCCCGGTGGCCACTTCGGCGAGATCGCCCTTTTGAGCCGCATGGAGGAACTGGGTTCCAGCGTTCCTCCCGGAATCCGCACGGCGACCGTGGCGGCCCTCGACCATGTCGACCTTGTCGCCATCTCGCCCGAGGACTTCCGCCACATCATGGACTGCTATCCGGCGATCAAGGAGGGAGTCCTGAGGGAGGCTAGGCGACGCGTCGAGCAGAACGCCCGCATGAACCGTGGCGCCACCGACGCCACCCTGGGCGAATTCCTCAAGCAAGGCCTCATGGATGCCCAGAGCCTGCTCGTGCTCGACCTGGCCAAGTGCACGCGCTGCGACGAGTGCGTCAAGGCCTGCGCCGACGCCCATCAAGGGGTGACACGGCTCGTGCGCGAAGGCCTGCGCTTCGAGAACTACCTCGTCGCCAGTTCCTGCCGGAGCTGCCTCGATCCCCATTGCATGGTCGGTTGCCCGGTCGGGTCGATCCGTCGCCGTTCCTCCCGCGAGATCGTCATCGAGGATTGGTGCATCGGGTGCGGCAAGTGCGCCGAGAACTGCCCGTACGGCAACATCAACATGCATCCGTTCCCCACGGGCAAGAAGGCGCCCGATCCCGACAACCCCTCGCGCCAACTTCCCGTCATGCAGCAGAAGGCCACGATGTGCGACCTGTGCGCCAGCCTCGATGGCACGCCAAGTTGCGTGTACGCTTGCCCGCATGACGCTGCGCACCGCGTCAGTGGCGGGCAGTTGATGGCCCTTGCCGAGAAACGCCTCGCCGCCTCCCCATGAAAGGAATGGAGATGGAGACCAGGGAATACGACCTTGTCGTGATCGGATCCGGTCCCGCCGGGGAGAAGGGCGCCGCGAGGGCCGCTTATTTTGGCAAAAGGGTCGCACTGGTCGAGAAGGAGAACAACCTCGGCGGCGCCGCGGCCAACACCGGCACGCTGCCATCCAAGACCCTCAGGGAAACAGCGCTGTTCCTGTCCGGTTTCCGCCAAAGGAGGCTCGCCGGGGTCTCCGTCTCGATGGGCGCCGAGGTCCATGTCTCCGACTTCATGGCGCAGAAACGCGAGGTCGTGGACAAGGAACGCCTCCGCATCCGTTCCAACATCGAGAGGCACGGGGTGAACATCTACAGGGGCACGGCCTCGCTCGCCGACGCCAACACCGTCGTCGTCAGGCCCGATCGATGCCCCGAGATCCGCCTCAATGCCGACAAGATCCTCATCGCCACGGGGTCTTACCCGTTCAGGCCGCCGACTTTCCCGTTCCATGATCCCCGCATCCTTGATTCCGACACCATCCTCGCGCTGGATAAGATTCCCGGAAGGCTGGCCGTGGTCGGCGGCGGCGTGATCGGCTGCGAATACGCCTGCATGTTCCAGACCTTGGGGACCAAGGTCACCGTGATCGAGAAGCGCGACAGGATCCTCGGTTCGGTCGACCATGAGATCAGCGAGGCCCTGCAATCCCAGATGGAGGCGCAGGGCGTCCAATTCCACCTCGGCACCGGAGTCAGCCGCGTCGAGGACAACGGCGTCGTCAGGCTTTTCCTCGAAACGGGCGAGGCCGTCGATGGCGATGCCGTGCTGGTCTCATCGGGACGGTGCGGGCAAACCGGAGGCCTCGGGCTCGAGGCGCTTGGCGTTGTCGTCAACAAGCGCGGGCAGGTCGAGGTTGATGGCAATTACCGCACGGCCGTTCCCTCGATCTACGCCGCCGGCGACTGCATCGGCGGGTACTGCCTGGCCAGCACCTCGATGGAGCAGGGGCGCCTGGCGGTCTCCCATGCCTTCGGCCTTTCCTATGGTGGCGACCTGCCCTCCCTGCTTCCCTACGGCATCTACACGATTCCCGAATGCTCGATGGCCGGGCCGACGGAAGCCGAGTTGATCGAGAAGAAGATCCCCCATGTGGTCGGCAGGGCCAGCTACGGCGCCAACGCCCGCGGCCAGATCGTCGGCGACACGACCGGCTTCATCAAGCTCATCTTTCACGCCGATGACCGGAAACTGCTTGCCGTGCATGTCATCGGGGAACTCGCCACCGAACTCGTGCACATCGGCCTCACGGCGTTGCTGATGGGAGCCACCGTGGACCTCTTCATCTTCACCTGCTACAACTATCCGACCCTCAGTGAGGTTTTCAAATACGCCAGTTATGACGCGCTGCGGCAGCTTTTGCCGCGTGATTCCCAGGGGCCATCGACCGGATGAACATCGTCCAGTACCCCCATCCTTCCCTGCGATATCAGGCCCGTCCCGTCACGCGCGTCGACGACGCCCTCCGCTCGGCCGCGTCCCGAATGCTCGGTCTCATGTACGAGGCCAAGGGCGTTGGCCTTGCCGCGACGCAGGTCGCGCTTCCCTGGCGCATGTTCGTTTACAACCCCGCCGCCGATCCATCCAAGCCCGAGCTGGAACGGGTGATCCTGAACCCCGTCATCCTTGAAAAGAAGGGGTCGCTTGACGAAAGCGAGGGCTGCCTGAGCTTTCCCGGGTTGTACCAGAAGGTGCGCCGGGCCAAGGCCGTGAAGGTCCGCTACCACACCCTCGAAGGCTCCATGGAGGAGCTGGAAGTGGCCGACTTCGTCTCCCGCATTTTCCAGCACGAGACGGATCACCTGTCAGGCATCCTTTTTGTCGACAAGCTCGGGCCGATCGGTCGTTTGTCGGCGCGCCCCGCGTTGGCCCGCATGGAGGCCGAGTTCCGCGAGGCCCAGTCCAGGGGGGAGATCGCGCCCGACGCGGAACTCGTCAGGCGCATCGACGAGATCGCCTCGGGTGGCGCGGTGTCGCCATGAGGCTGGTTCTCATGGGCACGGGCACCTTCGCCGAACCCGCCTTCGATAGGCTTCTCGCCGCCGGACACGATGTGCCGTGCCTGGTCACCCAGCCCGGGAAGGAAAAGCAGTCCAAGGCCCGGGGAAGCACGAGGCAGACGGGCGAGGGAATGGAGGCGCTGGCGGCCCGGCATGGAGTGCCCGTCTGGCGGCCCGGCAATATCAACGACCCGGAGAATGTGGCGCGACTTCATGCCTTTGGCGCCGACCTTCTCGTCGTGGCGGCTTACGGGCAGATCCTCAAGCCCGAGGTTTTGGGAGCCGCAACGCTGGGTGGAATCAACCTGCATGCCTCCCTTCTTCCCCGCCACCGGGGCGCCGCGCCGGTCGCCTGGGCCATCATCTCCGGAGATGCCGAAACGGGTGTCAGCGTGATCCGGATGACGCCGGCGCTGGATGCCGGCGAGGTGATTGGCGTGAGGAAAACTCCCATCGGCCCCGATGAGACCGCCGGTGCGCTTGAGGCCCGCTTGGCGCTGGTCGCGGCGGAGTTGGCCGTTGAATCGGTCGGCAATCTGGCCTCAGGAACCGTCTGCGGAATCCTCCAGGACCAATCTCTCGTGACCCGGGCTCCCAAGCTGAACAAGCAGATGGGTGACCTCGACTGGGAAAAGGACGCCCGCTTTCTCGCCAGGTGGGTGCGGGCGATGCAGCCATGGCCGACCGCCTACACCACCCTTCACCGCCAGGGCCAGCCACCTGTGCGCCTCCTGGTGGTCAGCGCCGAGGCGCTTCCCTCAAGCGGCGGCGCTCCGGGGGAGATCCTGCGGCCGCCTGCCGACTTGGCCCACTTGCCGGTCTGCTGCTCGGATGGGGTGTTGGCCCTCAAGGTTGTCCAACCCGCGGGGAAAGCCGCTATGACCGCGGAGGCGTTCCTGCGAGGCAGGCCATGGGCGCCGGATGACAAAATGGCGCGGGGAGCCTGAGTCCGCGAAATCTCCCTTCACCCAAAAAAATAAGGGAGGCGCCATCGGCGCCCCCCTCGATTTTTTGCCCAACCCAAGTCAATCAGGGAAGGAAAGGCTTGGCATAGGCATTGAACAGCTCACGAACGCTGTCCGAGGTGATGACGAGGTCGGCGCCGATGCGTCCGGAATGGAGCGATGCCGACATGCCGATGTAGCTGGGATTGGATTTTCCCTTGCCAAGGCCCGGAGGCACGGGGATCGCCCCTCCGGCGACATCCTTGAGGAGGCCGACGATCAGGTTGCCGTAACGCACCGGGTCGATCAGGAACAGGCCCGAGGCGTCATCGGGCAGGTTGCCACGGGCCGCCTTGTAGGCCGCCTGGGCCGCCAATCCCTTGCCACCTTCGGCTTCCTTCAGGATCGTCTCGGCCTTTTCCCAGTCGGGCGCCGTGATCTGGATCATCCGATTGGCGTCATGGCCGATCCACATGTTGATCTTGCCGCCCATGATCTTCTTGAACCAATCGGTCATCGCCTTCTTCATTTCATCGGGAAGCCCTTCTTGTCCGGCGAAGGCTTTCTCGAGGTCGAGTTCCACCTCGACGCGGGTGAATGAAATTCCCCCGGCGGTCTTGTCGGCCTTGGTGACCTTGGGCTTGCCCTTGACGGGGCTTGAGTTGAGACCTCCACCCAGGCTGATGGACGATTCCAGGCCCTCGAGCGTCGCCTCGACATGCTTGGCGCCGTCGGTGGTGTTGCGGATTTCGATGCCGGCGAGCGGAATGTCGGCCGCGGAGGCCGAGTCGCCGAAGTTCAGTCCCATGAGGGCGTCGACACCCTTGGCGGCGCCCGGCACATCGGCGACCATCGCCTTGAGGAACGGGCCGGCGAACTTGAGCAGCGTGCTGGCGCTGGCCGTACCCATGTACATCATCTGGCCGGCGGGAAGCTTGTCGATGGCCTTGGCCGCCGTTGGCTTGATGCTGGAGACCGAGTCGGCCGACTTGGATCCGGCGCGAAGGTCGTCATCAAGGCTCAGAACGATGCCCTCGGGGAGGAAGTCGATGCCGCCGACGATGCCCTTGCTGTCCTCGATGAACTGGAAGGCCGGGTCGATCAGCGTAGTCAGGACGGAAAGTTGCTTCTTCTGTTCCTTGGGTGCCTGTTCCAAAAGGTCCTTGAGCCCTTCCTTGGCACCCTGCTTGGCCAGCTTGATGGCCTCGGCGTAGTCCTTGGAAAGGCGGTCGAGGTTCACGAAGAAGGAGATGTCGTTGCCCAGGAGGCGGGCACCCTGTCCCTTGCCGATTTTCGAGGCGATCGAATCCCAGGCGCCGAGGTATTTGCCCAGCAGCGCGTCGGATTGGGACGCGGCAAAGAACCCCTTGTGTTCGGCGAAGAACAGTTTCTCGCCAGTTTCGAGTTCGATGCTGTTCACCTTGCCTTCAGACTTGATGGACTTCTTTTCCCCGGCCAGGAAAATCCCGTCACGGAAGGCGTTGAAGTTGGAGACGGAAAGCAGGAGCAGGAACTTGGGTTTGTCGGCATCGGGCTTGGGCACTTCAGGGAAAAGGATGAAAACGGGGCCGTCGGCATTCAGGCCCGCAAGTTTCCTTCCGCCGATCCCTTCCTCGAGGAAGTTATCAACGAAGGTTTTGGCCAGTCCCGCCTGCTCGGGCAAAGCCTTCTCGAGGAAAGCCATGGCGCGGTTGGCCACGCCCTTGATCCCACGAAGATGAACGACAATCTGGGCGGCATCGGGAATGGCTTCAAGGCTGGCAAGGTCGGTCGCTGGGGCGGCCGGGGCATTCAGCGGACTGGCCAAAAGGGCCAAACAGGCAAGGAGCGCTGTCCATGCCCGCCGACCCAGCAAGGTGCTGCACAAGTGCATTTTCGGGAAACTCCTGAGGTGCCTGAAGACGGGAGCGGCGATCGCGTCACACCGCCGGCGCGAGTTGTCCCGGGGCACCGGCGATACGCGCCATCATGGCGCCGGTGACCACTACATTCATATACTAGGAAATTTACCTCGATCGATCATAGCCAGATTCATCCGGTTTCACCGCCGGTCGCGCGCCCCACCGACTCCTGGGTTTCCAGGCGGAATTGGCCCCAGGCCATCGGACGGACCAGCGGTTCGATGTGCAGGACCACCTCCCCGCCCTGGAACAGCCTCACCACGCCTGTCGACTGGCTCACCACCACCGCGATGGCCTGTGTGCACTTGCTGATCGCCGCGGCGGCGGCGTGCCGGGTGCCCAGGCCCATGGAAAGGGTGTATCCCCTCTCCGGCGCCTCGATGTGCATGCAGGCCGCGACGGCTGATCCGTCGGATTGGATGATGATCGCCCCCTCAAGCTTGGAGAGATCCTTGATCTGTTCCCGCACTACAGGATTGCGCACATCGCGTTCCTCAGCGGGGTATCCGCGGAACGGATTGAAGTTCATCGGGCGGCAATGGGAAAGCACCTTGCGGGTATCCCCCACCACCAAAAGCGTGCCGACGGGTTGTCCCTCGCGTCCTTCCCGGCCGATCTGCATGGCGAGGTCGACCACGGCGCGAAGCGTGGCCAGCGGCACCTTGGTGCCGAGGTGGCGCAGTTCCTTGGCCGTGAGGCGTTCCAGGTGTTCACCGAGGTGGATGAGGCTGAGGCTGTCGATTCCCCCCTGGCCCTCCACCCCGACCTGGATGCCGTTGTAAAGAACCACGACATCGGCGCCCGGATGAAGGTGTTCGAGCCTGACAGCTTCAAGAAGGGCGAGGCTCATCCTTTCCTGGATGGGCGTCGGACCGCCCTCGATGTCGAGCACGATCAGGTTGGAATCTCCCTCGGGGCGCTCATGGGGAGCGTCGGTGGTGAACGCCACCATGAGCTTGCACGAACCCAGCAGCTTGCGGGCCTCGTCAAACGCGACATCACCCTCCGCCAAGAGCAAAATGCCGTCAGCCGGCAGGCTGGTTGCCAGTGAACGCGCCGTCTTGAGAAGGGCGATCGTTTGGGGGGCCAGCGCCATGAGTCGGCCTTTCATTCGCGTTAAAATCGCCAAATTCCAACCATACCGAATATTCCCGAAACTGCATCGGCCATCGGGCCGAAACGCCTTTTTTTTATTGAGATGATTCTTGCTTCTTGGGACAATGAGCCTCGGGGTCGTTCCAACCATCCCCCTGTCCAAGGAAACAAACCATGCCCGCCTCCCGTTTGTCCGGTCCCTTTCGTCCCCGCCTTGAGGCCCTTGAGTCGCGTGAGAACCCGGCAACGTGGGTTACATGGGATTTGGCTCCCTCTGAAATCACGACTGATTCCGGTAACAAGACCCGTGACACAACCCTGACCTATGTCGCCGACTACTCAACTGCGCCGTCCGTGACGCCAACGGCGCGAAGTTACACCATCACCAACGGAAGGGTCATCTCAGTCACTCCCGATTCGACCGACTCCACGATTTTTTATGTCGACATCGCGCCCAAAACCGGCGGCAGGGCGCCCGTGACTGTCACTTCATTTGTCAACTCAGGGTGGACATCCGGCGGACCCGCTTCTTCCACCGAAACGATTTCCTTTTTCAGGAACGAGAATCAGATTCCCCGCACGGCCACAGGCAGCAACCCCAAGGGAATTCTCCCTTCTTCGGTGACCACGCTCAGCAACCTGGTATTCACCTTCCCCAGCGATATCAACCGGACAACGGTGAGCACGGGTGATTTCCTTGTGACGGGTGGCTCCATCACACTGATCGCTCCAACCGCCGGTGACAATCGCACGATCTCCCTCGACCTCACCATTACGGCCACGGGTGGTGCCGCCAAGGTTTCCATCACGCTCAGGCCGGGCGCGATTGAGGACACTTACGGAAACACCTTCAAACCGGCCCCCGCCCTGCGCTGGACCAAGGACGACGTCGCTCCTACGGCGAGCCTTTCCATAGCGAGCGGAACCGGTGAGGTTGGCAAGTTCGTCACCGTCGATGTCGCCTTCAGCGAGACCATCACGAACTTCAAGGCGGACATGATTTCAATCAGCCAAGGTGACACCACCATCGTTCCCCGGGTCTCCGGATCACGCGCCGGTTGGAGTTTCAGGTTCAGGGTGCCCACCACGGGGGCCATCACGATCACGCTTAATACCTCCGGTACCGTTGGAACAACTCTTGTCGGTGATCGCTCTGGCAATGCATTGTCAACTAGCAGTTCCCTTGGCGTCACCGGATTCATCGCAAGTTGATCCGATCATCGCGCGGGGAGGGATGTCCTTGAGGTTGGCCCGCGCCGTTGTCTTCGATTTCGGGAATGTCATCGCCAGGTTTTCTCACCGCATGGCGGCGGAGGCGCTGGCCTCGTATTCCCCGGGCGCGGATCCCGCGTTGATCCAGTCCTTCTGCTTCGGCAGCGACCTCGACGACGCTTTCGAACGCGGGGCCATGACTCCGGAAAAGTTCAGGGACAAGGTTCGGGCCGAGTTCCGCCTATCCTGCGACGATGCCGCCTTTGACAGGGCTTTTGCCGACATATTCTCCCCCATTCTTCCCGTGATTGAGTTGGCCGGATCTTTGGCCGGACGAATGCCCCTGGTCCTGCTCAGCAACACCACGCCGCTTCACAGCCGATGGTTCCTCAGGGAAATGCGGGCCGAGTTGGCCGTGTTCGACCATCTTGTGATGTCCCATGAAACCGGGCACAGGAAACCTGAACCCGGGATATTCGCCCATGTGGAGCGCTTGACGGGCCTGCCTTGCGGCGCCCATGTGCTGATCGACGACATGACCGCGAATGTCGCCGGAGCCCGCTCGGCGGGTTGGAACGGTATCATTTTCGGGGAATCAACCGACCTTCCGGCCGAACTGGCATCGCTGGGCGTGAAAATCGAACCGGGGGATACACGCTGAGCCGGCCATGACGCGCAACCTCGAAATTCCCGATGGCGAACCCACGCTCATCCTGCGAAGCCGCAAGGAACGCAAGGACCGCTGCACCATTTGGCCGCTGCGGAACCATCCCGCCTTGAGAATCGTGAATTATCCCTGCCGGGAATTGCCGTGCCCCGCCAATGCCATTCTCCTGCACCCCGAAGGAATTCCTTTGTCGGATGCCGATTCATGCAGGCCCCTGATCATCCTGGATGGCTCGTGGAGGCATGCCGCTTCCATGGCCACGAACTACGGCCGGGTGGAAAGGCGTTCCCTGCCCGGCGTGCCGACGGCGTATCCACGATCGTCTCGTTTGGGAACCGATCCGGAAGGCGGCCTGGCCAGCGTGGAAGCGCTTTATGTGGCCCACTGGATCACCGGCAGGTCCACGGCGGGGTTGTTGGCTTATTACAAGCAGGCGGGTGAATTCCTCCGAAGCCTCGGGAGAAACGACCCCGATGCCATGACTGAATCCATGAACTGTCCAAATCAGGCCTGAGCCTTCCGCGGGCGCTTCCCGGCGATCCCCAGATGTCTTATCCTCATCAACTTGCAAACCCATGCTTTCCCGGAGCCACCATGCTTGTCCTTTGTCTTCTGTTGTCGATGAACCAGGGGCGCGTCATTTTGGAAAGCCCCATGGAAATGCAGGTTTTCCAGAGGGACGGCCGTGACCGAGGCCGAATCGCGCTTCGGGGGCGACTCGAGGGAATGGGCGATGTCCTTGAGGCCCGGCTGACGGGGGGAAAGGCCAAGGGCGAATGGAAGCCCGTGTCGTTCGATGACCGGGTTGCCGGGTTCGCCGCGACCATCGACGCTCCGGCGGGAGGATGGTACGGCCTGGAAATCAGGCTCAGGAAGGGATCGGCCCTCGTGGCCGAAGGCTCGGTGAAACGGGTCGGCGTCGGCGAACTGTTCGTGGTCGCGGGGCAGTCGAATGCCGCCAATCATGCCGAGGCGAAGCTGAAGCCGTCGACCGACAAGGTGGTGGCCTGCGATGGCTCAAGCTGGAGAGTCGCCGAGGATCCCCAACTTGGAGCGACGGGAAACGGCGGCAGTTTCATCCCTCCCTTGGGCGATATCCTCGTGGAGAGGCTTGGTGTTCCGGTGGGCTTTTTCCCCGTGGCGGTCGGCGCCACCAGCGTCAGGGAATGGGTTCCGGCGGGAGTGGCGTTTGAAAGGCCTCCAACCTTGACCGGAAATATCCGTTCCGTTGGCCCGGGACAATTCGAATCAACGGGACGGCTGTACCAGGCATTGGCCGACCGCCTTCGGCTTGCGGGGCCGGCCGGGGTGCGCGCCATCCTGTGGCACCAGGGTGAATCCGACGCCAACCAGAAGGATCCGAACCGAACCCTGCCGGGCGGTGATTACCGGAAACTGATGGAGGAAATCATTCGCGCCTCATGGCGTGATGGCGGGCGGGAGACGCCTTGGTTTGTCGCCAGGGCCACCTACCACACCCCGGAAGACAAAAGGTCGGACGATATCCGCTTGGCGCAGGAATCCCTGGGCAAAACCTTGGCCCTTGCAGGTCCGGACACCGACGCCTTGGATGGCGACCACCGTGACAACGCGGGCAAGGGTGTCCATTTCAGCGCCAAGGGCCAAAGCGAACACGCCAGATTGTGGTCGGAGGCGGTGGGTCCGTGGTTAACTCGCCAAACGGGTGAGACCTGGCCGGGCCGCAGGGGGCCTGGCGCCGTGAGCATGGCGCCGGGCGGCCGGTTCCGGCAGCATGCCATGGACAGGCCGCGTCCGCCGGTCGTGACCCCTCCCGAAGCTGGCAAGGCTCCTTCCGACGCCATCGTCCTCTTTGATGGCAAGGACCTTGGCGCCTGGAAGACCGACAAATTGCGCGACGGCAAGGATGCCGCTCCATGGAAGGTTGCCGATGGAATCTTCGAGGTCGTGCCGCGCACCGGCCCGATTGTCACCCGGGAAGCTTTCGCGAATTGCCAGATCCACATTGAGTACCGCCCGCCCGCCGTGGTGACCGGCCGCGGCCAGGGGCGCGGTAATTCGGGATTCTTCCTTGTCGGCCATCCGGAGATCCAGGTGCTTGACTCATTCGAGAACGACACCTACCCGGACGGGCAGGCGGCCGCCATTTACGGGCACTACCCTCCGCTTGTGAACGCCAACCGCAAGCCCGGCGAATGGAATACCCTGGATATCGTTTTCGTCTCCCCCGTCCTTGACGGCAGGGGCAAGGTTGTCAAGAAGGCCCGCTACACCGTGTTTCACAACGGATTGCTGGTTCACCATGATGTGGAGGTGCCCGGGTCGGCGGTGGCCAGCCCGATTTCCCTGCAGGACCACGGAAATCCGGTGGGTTTCCGCAATATCTGGGTTCGTCCGGCCCGCGATTACGACAATCCGTGAGTCGCGACCCGCGGCCCAAGCAAGCCAAACAGCGCCTTGATGTGCCCGGGAGTCGCGCCGCAGCAACCCCCGATATGGGTGGCTCCGGCCTCGACGCAGCGTAGCGCCATCCCGGCCCACTCATCCGGGGCAAGCCCGCAGGAGGCCGGACGGGCGACAATGGGCAGGCTTGTGGCGCGCCTGAGCCATCCGACAGCCCGCGGATGAACCTCCGCATGGCCGTCCCATCCGCAGTTGAACCCCACCGCCGCGGCGGCATGCTCGTGGGCGAAGCGGGCCACTTCGGAAATCGTCCAACCGCCGAGCGTGCGGGTGCCGCATTTCCCCAGGCAGAAATTCAAGATGATCGGCGCTAGCCTGGGGAAGGAAAGCCAGGGCAGCAAATCGGATCCCGACCAGGTCTCGAAAAGGATCGCATCGGCTTCCTCGAGCCTCCCCCACCAGGCCGGAGGTGAATTGGGCGCCGGCGAGGCGGGGCCGACGCTGGCCCAGACTTCTCCATGCCGGCGGGCCAGCGAGATCGCGCGGGCCATGATCTCCGATGCCAGGGGTTCCCGCTCGCCGGCCAGGAGGAAGGTGTTCGTGGTGGCCACGCGGGCCCCCGACTCGGCATGGCCGCGGTGGACCTCTTCCACCGCGACGGGATTTTCAAGGCAGGCCCGATGCAAGCGATCGGGCCGGACGACTCCGGCCGCCAAAAGCATCGAGCCCATGGCCCCGTCAAGGACCACGGGCGCGCGATGGATTGCAAGGGCTTGTCGGCCCATCTTCTCGTGGTCAGTTCACGGGGGCGGGCCGCGGCGAGGCGTCGGCCTTGTCAAGGCCGAGGGCGTAGCGAAGTCCGCCGCGGATGTGCTTCAGGAACAGCGGGTTGGCCCAGACTTCCTCGCGGTGGCCAAGGGCGGTGTAGAAAACCCTTCCCTTGCCATAGTCGCGAACCCATGCCAAGGCATGGTCGTCATCCTGCCGGTGCACGCCCGACTTGCGGCCCTCGACCTGCTTCTTGAGCTTCTCGGCCTCATCCTTTTTTCCCGAGTCGGCCAGTTGCTTGATCCTCGCCGGCAGGTCATTCCTGGACTTCTCGATCTGGGCAAGTTCCTCAAGCCGACGCTCCTTGGCCCAGGCCGGGTCGATCCGCATGATAACCCTGAGCTTGGACCGGTCGTACGGCGTGCGGAACTGGTAAAGCTCATCGGTGATCTCGAACGAGGCGCCGAGCTCCTTCGTGGCGGGGTTCGCGGGATCCTCAACCAGCACCTTGACCTTGGTGTGCCACGGGTGGCCGTCGAAGTAGGCGCCGATCAGGTTGCCATAGTCGGGCCACTGGTAGAAGGTGTCGGTGGCGCAATGGCTGCCCGAGAATCCCTTGCCGGATCGCACATAAGAAAGCAGGTCGGCCTTCTGCGTTTCCGAGAGGGGCAGGTTTCCGGTGGTGTAGAAGAAGACGGCGTCGTATTTCGCCAGGTTTTCCGCGGTGATTTCCTTGCGGCTGTCCTGTGAGCAGACGGCCTCGAAATCGCCGGTTTCATTGCCGAGCTTGGTCAGCGCCTTTTCCACCGAGCAGAAAGTGTCGGGCGCGGGGCGCTTCACCACCGAGTGGACGAATCCCTTCGACTCCGTGATGACAAGCAACTTGGGTTTGCGGGCATCCTGGGCGTGGACGGCGCCGGCGAAGAGAAATGCCGCCACGGCGGCCATCGAACGGAACAACATGGGGCACTCCGGGTGGGATGCGGGCGATGATCAAGACCGGATTCCACGATAACCCGGCGTCAAGGGCGAGGCAAACCGGCTCATCAGCCTGGAAAGCGCGGTTCAGGAACCTTGGCGAAGCGGATGGCGCGCGCCTGCTTGATCAGGTTCCGGGGCGTGATTTCCGACGGGCGCATCCTCAAGGCCAGGTCGGCGAGGCGCTCGGTTTCCGCGGCGTCGCGGGAGAGGGCGAGGCGGGCCTTTTCCAGCAGGTCCTGGTACCGGCATTCCTCGAGCATTTCCATCACGCGGGAGTCACCCGGAAAAAGCGACAGGGCGTTCTCAAGCATGGGCAGGGCCTGGCCGTAACGCTTGGCGCCGTGAAGGATCTTGGCGTCGGCGAACACCTTCTGGAATTCCTGGGCCTTCTGGCCGAGGCTGTCGGCTTGCTTCCTCGATTCGAAGAACGCCTGCCGGGCGAACGGGTCGGTATTGTTCGATTGGGCGAGTGCGTTCTGGAACGCCTCCATGGCCATGAAGGGGTTGCCGGAGGCAAGCGCCATCCGGCCCTGGGCCATCCAGTTTTGGTATTTCGGATCGGATATGAACGGATTGTTCATGTTCTGCGTGACCGCCATGCGCTGCTGGGCGTCGGCCATGAGGCGGCGGACCTGCTGGTTGCGGGGGCTGAGGAAGTCGGCGTCGATGAGCCTATAGAACGCCTCCGAGGGCTTGTTCTGGGCGAGCATCGCCTGGGCGTTGCGGATGATCTGGGTGACGGTGTTGTCGAGGTCGCGGCGGTCGTTGCGGACCTGGTCCTGGAGCCGGCGCGGTTCGCGCTCGTCGGGGAACAGCCGCGCGGCCCGCTGGAACGCCGCGTCGGCGTCCTCAAAGCGGCGGTCGCGCAAGGCCTTGCGACCGTCGTCAAGGTGAACCAAGTACTGCAGCCTTTTCTCCTCAAGGGCCTCGAGCGACTTGAGACCGGCGATCGCCTTCTGCTGGCCGGCGCGCGCCCCGGCGTTGTCGGGGATGACGGCGAGGACCGCCTCGAAGTCACGCAGCGCCTCGCCCCACCGCTCGCCCGCGAGGTGCGCCTCGCCGGCGCGCAGGCGGACCGCCGCCGACTCACGGCTTTGCCCCGACCTTTCCTTGCGCAGGAGCGCCTCATGCTCCTTCGCGAGGTCTGGGTTTTCCGGATCCAGCAGGGCGGCCCGCTCCACGGCACCCCGCGCCGCCACCAGGTCGTCCGCGGCGAGACCCTTGCGCGCCATTTCCAGCGCCAGTCCGAACGCCGCCTTGCGGTCCATCGCGGCTTGCCTCAAGGCCTGCTCCCGGGCCGCCGCGATTTCCACCGCGGCCTTGGCC
The DNA here is from genome assembly GCA_016873225.1 of Planctomycetota bacterium. Classification (GTDB taxonomy): domain Bacteria; phylum Planctomycetota; class Planctomycetia; order Gemmatales; family Gemmataceae; genus REEB421. The sequence continues at coordinate 43,620 of VGXS01000005.1, forward strand.
TTTTCCTTGGTTGCCGACATCTCCACCAGGCCGCTGATCACCTCATCGGGAACCTGCCTCAGCCGGGCATGCTCACGGAACCTGGCCATGGCGACTTCAGAATTGCCCGATGCCAGGGCCTCGCGGCCTTCCCGCAGGCTGCGCTCCAATTCCCTGGAATTGTCGGGAGCCGCTTCCGGAGCCATCGCGGCAACGGCATCGGTTTCTCCCGGCGCCAGCATCGTTTGAGAAATGGTCATCTGCCTGCGCGCCACAAGGCCGGCCAAGGCGGCCAATAGCGCCAACGCGAGAACACCGAGGCCGATTATCGGCAGCCTCGACCTGGGGGCGTTTCCTTGGACGCTGATCACCGGGACGGACTGGAGGATGAAATGATGGTCGCACAGCGGGCAGCGGGCCTTGTCGCCCGGGCGGCCGCCACTCGGGAAGAAAACGGGTGAGTCGCACTCCGGACAAGGCACTTGTGGAATCGACATGGCCATCTCCCGCGCGATGGTGATTCGCCAGTATAACGCCCGATCCGCCATGAATTGCGGGCCGATCAAGCGGGTTTGAAAATCCAGCCGAGAAGAAGGTCGCTTCCGTCCCGCTGACGCCGCATCCCGGCATGTCCGCCAACACTGGCGGTCGAGTCCAATTTCCTCGCCGCTTGTTCTCCGGGCGTCCTCACCAACATTCGGCACGACCAATCGCCGGGTTGGCCCTCGATCCAGGCAAGCCACGGAAACTTGGCGAATGGAGCCGTCCATTCCGGGTTTTCAGCCCCGGGAAAGCCAATCGCGGCCCATCGCCTCGGCGTTTCGGGAAGATTTCCAGCTGAAACCATCCAGAACAAAACATGGGGAGGCAGCCTGCTTGCGGCCAGGCGCGCCAGGGGTGGGGAATCCTCAGGCGGCCGGGAGGATGGACCTCGCGCCAAGGTGGTTTCCCCGCCGTTTGCCACCAAAAGACACCAGGGACCATCACCGGGGTCGGCGTTCTCAACGGCCCAGGGAGTACCGGGCACTTGCGACCTCGCGCCGGTAAGGCAGCATGCGTAGAGGGTTTGGGAACTGACATGCCCCAGCATCGGGTCTGTCGGGCCAGGTTTCAGGTCATGGCTCCGCCGGCCCCGAACCGTCGACCAGGCGAATATTCCCGCGACCAGGGCCGATGATGCCATCAGGCCCCCGACGGCAAGCGCCGTGCGCCGGGTGGCTGGCCGGCTGGATCGCTTTTCCGGCTCATTCGTCATGGATGCTCCCGCTGAATCAAGGCGGCAGGTTCCAGCGCCACCGGTTCTTCCTTAACATTAGGTCATCGGGGCGGCATTGTTCGCTCTCCCGCCCAAGGGGGGATTTGCCTTGCCAGTTTGCATGCGGCTGCGCCGGATCGTCCTGTGCGAAAACCAGGACGCCCATTCCATCACGCTCATGGAGGTGGATGGCACGAGGCATTTCTCCATGGTGGTGGGACTCTTCGAAGCCAGAAGCATCGACCACCGCGTTCGCAAGATCCAGACACCCCGGCCCCTCACGCATGACCTCATCGGCGGGGTGATCGACATCCTCGGGGGAGAGACCCAGGATGTGATCATTCATGAATTGCGCGAGGGAACCTATTTCGCCCGCATCCGCATTCGCCGCGAAGGCGAGATGTTCGAGGTTGACGCCCGGCCCAGCGACGCGATCGCCTTGGCTGTCACGCTTGACGTGCCGATTTATGTCGAGGAAAGCGTGATTGAGGAAGCCAACTCCCTGTAGCCGATCCGTTGGTTGACTCTGGGCCGGTTGGGCTGGTTTTCTGTTTCGCCAGTGATTATGAGGCAGCTTACGAGTGACCGTCTAGGTTCGCCGTGACGCGAACCATGGGGGTATTCCATGCCTGTCTCCAACTCGGCCCGCATCCACCCGACCGCCCTGGTTTCGCCTCACGCCCATGTGGGCGATGACTGTGAGATCGGCCCGTTCTGCATTCTTGAGGGAAGGGTGAGGCTGGGTTCCGGCTGCGTTGTCAGGCCGCACGCCGTGCTCGTCGGCCCCCTGGAAATGGGCGAAGGCAACACCGTCTACAGCGGGGCGATCCTCGGCGAGGTGCCGCAGCACCTCAAGTTCGGTGGTGAGGAAACCCGCACGGTGATCGGCAGCAACAACATATTCAGGGAAAATGTGACGGTTCACCGCGGCACGACCGAGCGGTTCGAGACCCGCATCGGAGACAACAACTTCTTCATGGCCGGCAGTCATGTCGCCCATGACTGCATCGTCGGCAACAAGTGCATCCTTGCCAATGGCGCGCTGATGGGCGGGCACTGCCAAATCGAGGACGGGGTTTTTCTTTCCGGAAACAGCGCGATTCATCAGTATTGCCGTGTGGGCCGCCTCGCGTTGCTCAGCGGCGTTTCCTCCTCGACGAAGGATGTCCCCCCGTTCATCATCCAGCAGCACATCAATCATGTGTGCGGCATCAATGTGGTGGGGATGCGGCGCGCGGGAATCCCGAACTCGGGAATCGATGCCGTGCGCAGGGCTTACGCCATCATCTACCGCGACGGCGGCAACCTCTCGACGGCGCTTGAGAAGGCCGAGTCCGAACTCGGGGATGTCGATGTCGTCGCCGAAATGATCGCCTTCATCCGCTCGGCCGGAAGGGGCATCAACATGACATTCAACGCCCAGCAATCCGATCGCAAGGCGGCCTAGCGCTGGCTGATGACTTGGGCCAATAGCTCGGGGCTGTCCTGCGAGATGATGTGACTGATCCGGTCCTCGGGCAGCTTGAGGCCCTTGAGGGCCTGCTCGGCCTGCTTCCAAAGCTTGGCCCTTTCCTTCCCTTGCGCCAGATAGAGTTCCGTCACCAATTCACCCAGTTTTTGCAACGCGATCGTCTCGCGATTGTCATAAAACCGCTTGATGATGCCCTGCTGGTGTCGCGAAAATTCGTCCATGCCCACGGTTTTTGATCTCCTGTTTGACGCTGCCTTACGGGAAATCCCTTCCGACGGACGAAAAACAATCATTTTCATATTATAACCCAAATATCAACAACGATGGCCCTTCAGGTGCGGGATGCGAGCAGTTGTCCAGCGGGTCAGCCGGGCCCGCGTAAAGGTTGGAGGCGAGGAAGTCGGGGCGATAGGTCCCGGTCTGCTGGTGCTGGTCGGGGTGCACAAGTCCGACAGCGCGGTGCAAGCGAAGTGGCTTGCCGGCAAAATAACGAACTTGCGGATTTTTGCCGATGACGCGGGCAAGATGAGTCTCGATGTGAGGCAGTTGGAACGATCCGTCCTGGTGGTGAGCCAGTTCACGCTGCATGCGGATTGTGAGAAAGGCCGGCGGCCGAGCTTTGTCGACGCCGCTCCCCCAGCCCTCGCGGAACCGCTTTATGAACGGCTGGTGCTCGAATTCAAGGCGCTCGGCGTTCCGGTGGCGACGGGTCGATTCCGCGCCGACATGGAAGTGGAACTGGTCAACGACGGGCCGGTCACCCTGGTGATCGACTCGCCCGTCGCGGAGGGGGCCGCAACCCCGGGGGAGGCGACATGAGCCTGAGACAACTCTTCGCGACGAAATCGCTCGAGCATGTGATGGGGGAGCTTGAGTCGGGCGAGCGGCTCAAGCGGGCGCTGGGCCCTTGGTCGCTGGTCGCCTTGGGCATCGGCGCGATCATCGGCACGGGCATCTTCGTGCTGGTGGGCAAGGCCGCGCGCGACACGACCGGTCCGGCCCTGATGCTTTCGTTCGTCGTGGCCGGTTTGGCGTGCATCTTCGCCGCCCTTTGTTACGCGGAATTCGCCTCGATGGCTCCGGTTGCGGGCAGCGCCTACACCTACGCCTACCTCACGCTCGGGGAATTGATGGCATGGATCATCGGCTGGGACCTGGTCTTGGAATACGCCGTGGCCAGTTGCACCGTCGCGCATGGATGGTCGAAGTATTTCCAGGACTTGCTGAAGATAGGTGGAGTCGGCCTGCCCGCTTTCCTGGGAGATGCCCCGCTGGGTGTGCATGAAGGGGGCATCGTCACCACGGGCCACTGGCTGGACTTGCCGGCCTTCGTGATCGCCATCATCGTCACGGCCATTCTCGTCAGGGGCATCCGCGAGAGCGCGATCCTCAACGGGATCATGGTGGCGGTGAAACTCGGGGTTGTCCTTTTCGTGATCTTCGCCGGCCTCCCGTATGTCAGGATGAGCAACTGGACGGACAATTTCGCCCCTTATGGCTACGGGGGCGTGAGCTTCTTCGGGCACCTTGTCTGGGGCGAGGTGAACCCGATGACAAAACTTCCCGCGGGCGTCATGGCCGGGGCGGCGCTGATTTTCTTCGCCTACCTCGGCTTCGACGCGGTTTCCACCAACGCCGAGGAGGCCAAGAACCCTTCCCGCGACCTGCCCATCGGAATCATCGGCTCCCTCTTGGTGTGCACCGTGCTTTACATCGCCGTGGCGGCGGTGCTCACGGGCATGGTGCCCTACGCCGAGATCCAGAAGGAGGCTCCCGTGGCCAACGCCTTCGAGCATGTGGGATTCCAAGGAGCCAGGCTGCTGGTCTCGATCGGCGCGATCACCGGAATCACCTCGGTGCTGCTGGTGATGATGTGCGGCCAGCCGAGGATTTTCCTGGCCATGGCGCGCGACGGGCTTTTGCCCAGGTCTTTCTTCAGCGACATTCACCCGGTGTTCAAGACTCCATGGAAATCCACGATCATCACCGGGCTGATCGTGGCCTTGGGAGGCAGCCTCCTGCCACTTGACCTGCTCGCCGAACTGACGAACATCGGCACGCTGTTCGCATTCGTGGTCGTTTGCGCGGCCGTCCTGGTTCTTCGCGTGACGCATCCGGACACGCCCCGCGGGTACAAGGCTCCTTTCGGGTTGGCGACGCCGATCCTGGGAATCGCCCTGTGCCTGCTCCTGATGTTCTCGCTGGGCTGGGAGAACTGGTTGCGGCTGTTCATCTGGCTGGCGATCGGGTTGGCCATTTACTTCTGCTACGGGATCCGCCACAGCCGGCTCAGGCTTCAGCAGGCCGCCCAAGGGCACTCCCGGTGACCTGCCAAACCGCCGGGGACGGCTTCCAACGCCGCATCGGCCTGTTCACCGCCACGATGCTTGTGGCGGGAAACATGGTCGGATCAGGCATCTTCATCGTTTCGGCCGACATGGCGCGCGATGTCGGCGGGGCGGGCTGGCTGCTTGTGCTGTGGTTGCTCACGGGCCTCATGACGATCCTGGGAGGCTTGTGCTACGCCGAGCTGGCGGGAGCGTTTCCCAAGGCCGGCGGCCAGTATGTGTTTCTCAAGGAAGCGTTCAGCCCGTTGTGGGGCTTTCTTTACGGCTGGAGCGCCTTCACGGTGATCCAGTGCGGGTCGATCGCCGCCGTGGCCGTCGCTTTCACGAAGTTTTTGGGCGTGCTGGTTCCCTTCCTGGGAGCGGGGTCGGAGGCCATTCTCCTCAAGGTTCCGATGGAGGTGAACATACCGCTGCAACTGCCATGGATGCCCGAACCCGTGACCATTTTCGAAAGGCAGTTCTTCACGATCACCACCGGCCAGTTGATCGCCACCGGAATCATCATCCTGCTGACATTCATCAACTGCCTCGGGGTGTCCCAGGGAGCCCTGGTTCAGAATGTGTTCACGGTGGCCAAGTTGCTCGCGCTCACGCTGGTCATCGTCATGGGCTTGGCCGTCGCCATCGATTGGTCGGTCGTGCGGGCGAACCTTGGCGGGGCCTGGGTTCCGGCGCTCGACACGGCCCGCGTCGGCAGGACGATGATGCTCACCGACATGGGGCCCCACGCCGCCTTCGCCCTGGTGGCGGGCGCCGCGATGGTCGGGTCGCTGTTCTCGGCCGACGCCTGGGCCAATGTCACGCTCACGGCCGGGGAGGTCCGCAATCCCGGGCGGAACATGCCGTTGAGCCTGGTCCTGGGAACATCGATGGTGATCGCGCTCTACATCCTCTGCAACTTGGCCTACATGGCGGTGTTGCCCGTCAGCGGCGACGAGGCGCTGGCCGCGCAACTCAAGGAGCAGGCGGAAAGGGAACCAGCCCGCACGGGGTCGATCTATCGCGGAAAGGCCCGTGAGCTTGGAATCAGCCAGGCCCAGGACGATCGTGTCGGGACGGCGGTGATGGATGTGGCATCCCCGGGCTGGGGCCGGGTGGCGATGGCGTGCGGCATCATGGTGAGCACCTTCGGGTGCGTCAACGGCATGATCCTCGTCACCGCGCGGCTTTACTGGGCCATGGCCCGTGACGGCCTGTTTTTCAGGGTGGCCGGAACGCTCAACGCGCGCGGGGTTCCCCAGGCGTCGCTGGTCATGCAGGCGAGCTGGTCGATCGTGCTTGTGTTCAGCGGCACCTACAGCGAACTGCTCGACTATGTGATCTTCGCCTCCCTGCTGTTCTACGCGATCACGGTCGCCGGATTGGTGGTCCTGCGCATCCGCCAACCCGGGCTGGAGCGGCCCTACCGGGTCCCCGGCTTCCCCCTTGTGCCGATCGTTTATTTCATCCTGTGCCTGCTGATGATGGTCACGCTGCTGGTGGCGCGTCCGGAATACACCTGGCCGGGGCTGATTCTCGTGGGGCTGGGAATTCCGGTATACTTTGGCTGGAAGGCGGTCCGCCCCGCCGGCGCGACCGGATCCTGAAATCCGAAAGTGGCGCCAACTTGCCTTCCCGGGCCGTTGACAGATGGCGACGGCCTTTCGGAAAATCAGTGTGAAGCGAAACTTACCGCCCTGGTGAAGCCATGGACCGACCCGGAACCGAACGAACCAGCCGCGACGGCTTGCTTTTGCTGGTTGCCGTGTCGGTGGTCGGGGCTGTCTGCATTCCCCTTTGGTACCACTGGTTCGGCCAGGAGGCCCTCGAGGGGGGCACCAAGTGGGACAGGGAAAGGCTGGCCCGCCTTTTCCTGGGCCCTGAACAGATCGCCTGCTATGCCGCGTTCCTATGGGCGTTGTTGCTGCTGGCTTCCCGCTGGCTTGAGGTGGGAAGGCAGCGTCGCGCCTTTTCGGTCGACTGGCTGCCAACCGATCCCGGTGTGCGGATTCTGCCCGAAGATGCCTTCGACCTGCTTCGGCGCACGGAACAGCGCATGGCCCGGCATGGAAACAGCCTTCTTGGCAACCAGTTGCGGCTTTCCCTGACCAAGTTCGCCGCGAGCCGCTCCGGCCGGGATGTGGGGGAGACGGTGCGGGCCCAGGCGGAAACCGACCTGGGCCGGTATGTCTCGGGAATGGCCACCGTTCACTACCTGGCTTGGGCCCTTCCGGCCATCGGCTTTTTGGGCACGGTCCGCGGGTTGGCCAGCAGCCTTTCACTGGGCGGGCTTTCCGGCCTCGACGCCGAGTCGGTTGGTGAACGGTTGGGGGAGGCGACTCGGCACCTCAATGTCGCCTTCGACTGCACCCTGGTGGCCTTGGCCCTCAGCGTCGTGCTCATGTTCCTGCTGAGCGCCGTCCAGCGCGACCAGGAGGAAGTCGTCCTTGATGGCCAGCAGTACTGCCTCGAATATCTGGTGACCAGGCTTTACGAGGCCGAACCGGGTGACCGCCACCGGGCTTCGCTGCCTTGGGAAGTCCACTCCCGGGGGTGATGAATCTTGGGCAGCGGCATCGCGCTTCACCTCGACGCCACCCGCGCCCGCGCCGCGTGCCTTGGGCCTTCGGGGGCTTTAGTGCAGGCGCTTGATTCCTCGGGGATGGCGAATATCCCGATGGTGGTCGCTGAGGGGGGCCGCGGAGGGGTGCTTTGCGGTCGCCAAGCCGTGGCGGCCATGCTCGAACAACCATCCCGGGCCGCCGGTTCCTTCCTGCACCTGCTGGGGATTCCCGGAGCCAATGTCCTGGGCGCCGATCCGCACCGCCTGCTTGAGGCGGCGGTGGAACCCCTGGGTCGAATCGGCAGGCGCGATTCCGCGGTATGCCTCGCGGCGCCCGGCTATCTCGACGACACGGCTCTCACCGCCGCCGCGAAGGCCGTTGAATCGGCCGGTTGGAAGGTGCGAGTCGCGGCGCCATCGGCCCTGGCGCTGTGGGCCGCGGCGCGTTCCCAGGCCTCCGCTCCCACGGGAATCGTTTGCGAGTGTGATGACCGGGCGCTGACCCTGACGGTGGTCGAGGAGCACGGGAGTTGGGTGAGAGTCGGATGTTCGAGGGTTCTCCGGCCATTGGCGCTGCCCGCGTGGCGCAAGGCGATTGTCTCGGGGATGGCCGACGCCGTGATCCGCGAATGCCGCCGGGATCCCAGGGCCACGCCGGGCCTGGATGGAGCACTTTCCCGTCAGGCCATGAGATGGCTTGACGAGGACTCGCCCCCGCCCCGTTCGGCCACGCTTGAGCTGGCCGCGGCGGAATGGTCGGTGAAGTTGCCCGTGACCAGGGAGATGACAACCCGGTGGTGCGCCCCTCTCCTGAGGTCGTTGCAGGCGGCGGTGTCCGAATTGCAGGCCTTGTGGCCCGTCAAGGCGCTGGTGCTGGGATCCACCGCGAACCTTCCCGGAGTCGCGCTTCTGGCGGAGGCGCTGCATGAGAACTGGCTGGGCCCGCTCGACGCCAACGGTCCCCTCCTGGCCCAACTGGATTGGCTCGAGGCGCTGGGCCGCGACAAGGCTTCCGCCGGCCTCTGGCGCGAGGCGCCGCTTCCCGAGGCCATGGCGGGTTCCGCCGGGCGGTGCCTCCCATGAGGTTGCGACACCGCTTGCCCGGGGTTTTCGGGCTGTACATGGTTGATGTCCTCTGCTGCTCGCTTGGTTGCGTGATCCTGCTTTGGCTTTCCAACGACTACAAAAACGCCCTCCAGGCGCGGCACATCGGCGAGCAGAAGGCCAGGCTGGAGACGCTGGCCGGGGAACAGAGGCTTCGGGAAAAGGATCTCCTGCGGACCAGGCAGGAACTTGCCGAACGGGAGCGTCAGGCTGAGCGTCTTTCGGGTGAATTGGCGGTTCGCCGAGGGGAACTCGACAAGTTGGGCAAGGACTTGTTCGGCCTGCAGGACCGCCTGAGGATCACCGACAAGGACCGCATGGACGCCCGCGCGTCTCTCGAGCGGACGAAAAAAGACCTTGAGGATGAAACGAAGCTGAAAACGGAGCAGGCCACGATGGCGCGCGAACTCGCGGCGAGGCGAGCGGAGGCCGAGGCCAAGCTGGCCGCCCTGGGAAAGCAAATGGAGGCGCGCGGAGCGCTCTTGGCCGAACGGGAAGCGGCGGCCAAGGGCCTGATGGGCGATAAGGAAAGCCTTGAGAAGAAATTGTCGGCGCTGATGGAGGGCAAGTCCGCTTCCGACGGGAAGATCGCCTTGTTATCGCGCGAGATTGATGAGCGCGCCGGCCAGCTTGCCAGGAAGGACGCGATGCTGCGGGAGTTGTCGACGGACAAGGCTGGCTTGGATAAGAAGATGAACGCCGCCACTTCCAGGGCCGAAGGGCTGGAAAAAGCGCTCGCTGATGCCATCTCCTCCGCCAAGGCGGGCAAGGACGCCATCGCTTCCATGACCGCGGCGGGACAGAAGGCCGGCATCGACCTTGAGGCGCTCAGGCGCAAGGTCGCGATGCTGGAAGGCGCGCTCGTGGCCGAGACGGCTTCACGGAAGGCCGCCGAGGGCAAAAGCGGCTCGGCGTCCATGGAACGGGAGCGCGCGGAAAAGGAAATGAAGGACCTCGCCGTGAGGCTTGCCAGGCTTCAGCAGGCCGCCGGAACGAGGTTCGCCGGGGTTCAGCTCACCGGCAGGCGCGTGGTTTTGGTGGTCGATGCCTCCGGCAGCATGGAACTGATCCGTTCCGATACCGCCGCTCCGGGAAAGTGGCCCGAGGTCGGTCGCGTCGCCGGCCTGATCCTCGACAGCCTCCCGGAACTCGAGAAGTTCCAGGTGGTGGTATTCTCGGAATCGGCCCGTTGGCTTCTGGGTGCTTCAGGTTGGATCGATTACGACCGGGAGACCAGCAGGGCCAAGGTTGTCGAGGCTCTTTCCCGGGTGCAACCCAAGGGAGGCACCAACCTTTACGAGGCATTCCAAACCGCCTTTACCCTGAGGTCGCAGGGAATGGATGCCGTTTACCTGCTCTCCGACGGGTTGCCAAACCAGGGCGAGGGCCTGAACGAAAGGCAGCGGGAGTCGCTGCGCGAGCAGGAAAAAGGCGAGATCCTCGGGCAGTTCCTCAGGCGCAAGCTGCGCGCGGAATGGAATGCCGAGTCGCCGGTTCAACCGGTCGTGCGCGTGAACACGATCGGCTTCTTTTACGAGAGTCCGGAACTCGGCGCCTTCCTGTGGGCCCTGGCGCGCGAGAATCGCGGCAACTTTGTCGGCATGAACAATCCCTGACGGCCTCCGGAGCATTTCCTTGAGCCACAATCCCGCGCCCGCCTTCTCGACGACGGATCCCGAAAGACATCCGCTACGCCTCCCGCGGGGCAGCATCCGGGCCCTGCTCACCTGGCTGATCCTTGGCATCGTCGCGTGGGATGTGACCCGGCCAGTGCCGGATGGCGACCATGGCAAGCAACTGGATGTCCTGTGGTCGGAGTGCCTGATCATCGCCCTTGCCGGATATTTCACATCGCGCAGGTTTGTGAGCCTTCCTCCCGATGTGCTGGCCAAGCTGGAAATGGAAGGGGTTCTGGCCCGGGACAGGAGTGTTTTCCATGGTCCGCTGATGCGCCTGTTGCTGGTGGCGGCGTTTGCCGGGCTGGGTTATTACCTCTACCACCACGGGCGGCTTCTGGAATCGAAGGCCACCCAGGTGCTGGGACTGGCCAGCGCCTTCCTGGTGGGCGCGGTGACAAGGCCCATTTTGGCCTGGCTGTTCAAGGGTGGCGGCAAGCGCTGGGGAGACCTGTGGGAGGATGCGAAGGCCATCAGCGCGCTGATGGCCGTGCTGGCCTGCGGGGCCATCCAGTTTGCCGAGGGACCGGCGGCCCTTCCGGAATGGGCCACCAGCCTCACGGTCTGGCTCGTGCTGTTTTACTTCGGTTCGCGCTGAACCGCCGCCGGCTTTTCCTCCAGCAGGGCCACCACGGCCTTTTCGAGGGCCTCGCCCCTCAGGTTCTTGTGCCTGATAACCCCCGACTTGTCGATCACATAAATGGTCGGGAAGAACCGGATGTTCCACTCGCGCAGGAACCCGTTGCGGCCCGCGAACCAGTGCACCCATGGCATGGGTTCCTTGGCCAGGAATCCGCGAAGCGTTTCCACCTTTTCGTCACCCGAGACCGAGATCAGCGTGAAGGGCTTGTCCTTGAGGCGCTCGACCATTTCCCTTTCATGGGGAATCATCGCCCGGCATGGTCCGCACCAGGTGGCCCAGATGTCGATCACCACCACCTTGCCCCTGTAGGCTTTCAGGTTGTCGTCGGAAAGGGTTGACCCATCCCCGAGTTTCGGGCACTTGACATCCGGCGCTTCCCGCCCGAGTCCCAGGTTCCTGATCTCGAACAGCAAGCCCTTGGCCTGGTCGGCGACTTTCCTTCCGCGCGGATCGGTGATATCGCCGTACTCCTTCTCGGCGAGGGTCAGGGCTTTTTCCGCCTCGGCCTCGGCCCGCGAGGACTCCTTCGGGTCGATCCCGGCGGCGCTGGCTTGCCTGAGCCAACTGTTGCCGAGGGCCAGCAGGGCCATCGACTTCGTTTCGCGGCCGGCCTTGGGGTTGTCGATGATCGCCTGGCAAGTCGCGCGGCCTTCCGAACCAGCGGCGTTGGCGATGAAGTCCAGCATCGTGCCCAACCTGGGGTTCTCGACATGGTCGCGAACCATGATCGAGCGCGCCTCGTCACCCACGGCGGAACCGGGTGAGGCCATTTGCGCCGCCATGACCAAGGCGTCGAACGCGGCGGGATCCTTCGGGTCGGCCTTGGCCAGTGCGAGGGCGTCCTTGGCGAACGGATCACGGGGCGGCATCGCCTTGATAAGAGCCGCTTTTTCCTCCTGCGTGGGCGCCGCCTGGTAGCGCTTCATGAATTCAGCCTGCTGCTTTTGGAATTCACCCCGCAATTCAATGAGCTTGGCCGCGGTCGGGCTGGAAGGCTTTTCCGCTTGGCGAGGCGTCCCGTTTCCCGCGGCGGGCTTAATGATCGGCTTGGCCGGAACCGTACCGGCCTTGGGTTGGTCCTGCGAGGCAACGAGCGCGGCGCAGGCGATCAGGATGACGCTTTTCATCTCAGGCTCCCGAAGTTTTAATCGTTATTTTCCTTGATAACCCATGGCTCGTTCCGCGTCAGCCTGATTTTTCCCTCATTTTCATCTTTTCGGCCTGTTGGCCGGCTTGTTTCCAAGATGCGGTGAGCCTATAAGCCGCATTCGTTTTTTCGTGTCCCGAATCAGGGTTGCCGATGAACCGGGCGGTGGATTGGCTTGGTTGGCTGGCGATGGCCATGGCGAGGATGGGCCGCGGAAGGCCCGGAATCGTGCTGGCCATCGCGGGATTGATCAGTTTGGCCTGCCTCGTTCATGCCTGGGCCAGCCTCAGATTCCTCACCAGCCGGCACGACATGATCAGCCCGTCCAAGGAAGTGCAGAGGCGCTGGAAGGCCCATCTGGCGCGGGTGGGCGGCACAGAAGACGACATGGTCGTCGTGTTTGCCGGCGAAAATGAGGAGGCCATGAGGCCGGCGGTGGATGACCTCGCGGCTTGCCTTCGTGATGAGCCCGGCAGGTTTCGCCGGGTATGGCATGAGGCCGACCTTCGCCCGCTCGCCGACAGGGCGCTTCAACTCGCGCCGGCGGAAAAACTGGCGGCGATCCTCGGGCAGGTCCGCTCGATGCGGCCCCTGCTGGAGTTGCCGTTGGCTTGGAATCTCTTCACCCTCCAAAACCTCGTTTACGAAACCCGGATGCGCCTCAAGGGCGTGACTTCCGAAGCCGACCTTTCGCGCCGGGACCGGGCCAGCCGCAAGCCCGGTGCCGAGGCCGACGCCACCGTGCTGGATGGCTTCATTCTCATCCTTGAATCGGCGGCGGCTTCCCTTCGCACGGGAAAGCTTGCCGGGTCGCCATGGCCCGCCGACGATGATCCCCGCGCGGCGCTGCTTCGCCGTCCGGGCCTCCTGGCGGCGCCGGGAGGCAAGCTCGCGTTCGTGCTGGCCAGCCCCGTGCCTGATGAATCCAACAGGCTCGACGCCAACAAGGCCTCGGTGGCAAGGCTCAGGGTCATTGTTGAACAGGTTCGCCTCCGTCATCCCGGTTCGGAGATCGGCGTCACCGGTTTGCCCGTGCTCGAGAATGACGAGATGGAGGCATCGCAGGCGGATACCACGCGCTCGAGCTGGATCGCCTTCGCCGGCGTGCTGGGCCTCTATGTTTTCGTGTTCCGCACCTGGCGGGCGCCGCTCATCAGCGCGATTCCGCTCCTTGTCGGCACGGTCATGGCGCTGGGATGGGCCACGCTCACGGTCGGTCACCTGAACCTGCTGTCGGCGACTTTCGCGGTCATGCTTATCGGCATGGGTGATTACTCGGTCCTTTATGTCAGCCGTTACCTTTCGGAGCTTTCCCGGGGAGCCGGGCATGAGGAGGCGCTGGATGTCACCGCCGGATCGCTTGGAGCGAGCATCGCCACGGCCGCGCTGACCTCGTCGCTGGCATTCATGGCGGCCCTGCTGTCCGACTTCCGCGCCGTGGCCGAGTTGGGCTGGATCGCCGGGTGGGGCCTGGTTTTTTGCGCCGGGTCGGCGCTGGCGATTGTGCCGGCCCTGCTGTCGTGGCTGAGGCCCCTTCCGCCACCATGCCCCGAGCCATCGGCCAATCTTTCCTGGAACCCGCAGGCCTTGGCGCCATTGGCCGCGCTTGTCGCGGCGATTTGCGCCGTTGGAATGCTCTGGCTCCGTTACGACCACAACCTTCTGCGCTTGCAGTCACCTTCGCTCCCGAGCGTGGCCTGGGAGCATCGTCTGCTCGAGGCCACTCCCGGCGCCTCATGGCACGCCTTGGTGTGGGCGGAAAACCGGGAAGAGGCACTGAACCTCAAGGGGCGCCTCGAATCGTTGCCCGAGGTGTCGATGGTCACCGAGGTGGCATCGCTGGTTTCCCCGCCGGGCGATCCCGCCTGCTCCCGCGAGGTGGGCCGGTTGCTTGAACGGCTGCCTCCCGGCGGCGCGCGGTTCCAGCACCCCAGGCCCAACCCGGGCCAACTCGCCGTGGAACTGACGAAACTCCGCGAGGTGCTTCGCGATGGGCCCCCTCCCGACGAACCAAGGCTTGGAAAACTGCTCGCCGCGGCTGGAGACCTTGAGTCGGCCATTCATGGCGCCGGGACGGCGGCGTCACCGGTGCTGGGCTTGTTCGACGATGCCCTTGCCGATGGGCTGCTCGAGCGCCTTCACGAATTGAAGTCCCTTTCCGGCACCGCGCCGATCACCCTTGCCGATGTCCCGGCGCCGATGCGGGAACGCCATGCCGATGCTGAAGGCAGGTTCCTGCTGAGGGTATTCGCCCGCGCGCCCCTTTGGGAATCGGAGAACCTCAAGCTTTTCAATGACGCGGTGCTGGCCGTCGCGCCCGGGGCGACCGGAAAACCGTTCACGACCTGGGAAGGATTGGTGGGAATGCGGGCCGGGTTCACCCGCGCCGGCATCCTGGCCTTGCTGGCCATCGTGGTCGTTCTGGCCGCCGACTTCAGGTCGATCTCATGCGTGTTGCTGGCGCTGGTGCCACTGGCCGTGGGCACGGCCATCAGCCTGGGCGTGTTCGGATGGCTGGGATGGCCGCTCAATCCCGCGAACATGATCGCCCTGCCCCTGATCGTGGGAGTCGGGGTCGACAACGGGGTGCATGTCGTTCACGACTGGCGGGCGCGTCGCGGCGATGGCCCCTACCGCATGGATCCCGGCACGGCGCGGGGCATCCTTGTCGCGGGAATGACCACCGTGATCGGCTTTGGCGCCCTTATGATCAGCGACCACCGGGGCTTGGCCGGACTCGGGGCGATTCTCGCCTTGGGGGTCGGCGGCAGCCTGGCCACGGCGCTGGTCGTTCTTCCAAGGCTGCTTTCCGCGATGGGTGACAATCGGGGCATCGCCGAGCCGGCCATTCTCACGGGTGGCTTTTGCGAATCCAGGCCCGCGACCCGGGCGGCCTGACGGGATTCCGGCAGGCCCCTCGACTTGTCATGGCGGTGATAACCTACCTGCGGCGACCGAACAGTCCGTAGCGGGGCATGTCGTCATAGAGGCCGATGTCGCCGGGTCGGGAGTAGGGGTAGGAACCGATCCTTCCGTACGACCTCACGCCCGCCTGGTAGGGATGAACGATTTGCGCCACCTGCCAGTTCTGGGCCCGGGAATCCCACCTGGCCCAAACCAGCGCGCGGAACACGCCCAAGACCTGGTTGATGTTGGTGTACATGTACTGGGTGCCGCCTGGGAAGTACACCGTGCCCTTTTCGCCCGTGTAGATGAGGACACCCTCGTAGTTGTTCATGCCGCCGTATCCGCCGACGCTGCCGTTGGCCGTGTTGCGGTTGTCCACGAGGAACAATTTCAGCCCGTTCTTGTAGATGTCGGGTGAGTCGATGCCTCCTAAGGTCGCCATGGCCGGTGTTTCCGGGCGGGCGTACACGGCATCCATCCTGATCGTGCCCGGGTATCCCAGCACCTCAAGCACGGCCCTGCAGTACCTGACGATCGAGATGCAGCTCGCCCCGCCGCCGCGGACTCCCCAGGTGCCTGGCACGAACCAGCAGTCGTCGTCATCGAAGTGATTCACCGGGTTGTAATATCGGCCCACCTGCTTGCTGAGGCTGTGCACCTGGTCATTCCAGGGAGATTGGAGTTCGAGGGTGCCGACAGCGGAATTGAACCGGTTGTAGGCGTGTTCCATCCGGTTTGGCGTGGGCTGGAAGGCATCGGGTGAGGTCCTGACCATATCGGTGAAGGCGAGGAAGCACACCACTCCGGAGGTGGTTCCCAGGTCGGCCTCCGACCTTTCTCCCGTCGGTTGGGTGAGTTCAAGCTTCCAGCGGATCCGGTCCTTCATTTTCTTGAGGCCCTTGGCAAGGTTCTTGGCCGCCGCCACGGGCACCCGGACGATTTCGTTTTCCTCGATGAACGACCCGATGGTTGTCTCGCCCTTGAGGTCGAGGGTGAGGTAGGTTTCGCTTTCCCCGGTCACCGCCAGTTTCGCGCCGGGGCGAACGCCCTTGAGTTGCAGGAGGATGTCGGCCTTGACCGGCTTGTCGGCGGCGTGAAGGATCGGCGCGACAGCGTCCTGTCCGCTGCGCCACTCGATGTCGGGATATTTCTCGCCCGCTTGGGAAAGACGAGACCCGTCGCGGCGGAGATTGTGGATGTTGGATGTGAAGTCCAGGGCCTCGAAGCTCACCTCGGGAACGGGAGAGGCTTCAAACCCTCTGGAGACTCCGCCAAGAAGGGCCACCAGGAGAAGTGGAATCCGGAAATGGTTTCCGTGGGCGTTTGGGACGCGCATGGCGACAATTGGCCTCGGCCGCATCATGACGGCTGTTCGGGTTTGTTGATGAGAGAGATACCGTCAAACTACGCTATCCAAGACAAATGCGCCAATTGCCCGTGATCTTTCTCGTCATGACGATTGTCCGTCAGCCTGAATGTTCGGAATGCTTGGAACAATGGATCGATTCAACCCAATCAGGCGAGAAGTTCCTCGATGACATGCCCGTGCACATCGGTGAGTCGGCGGTCGGCACCACCCGAACGCACGGTGAGCCGTTCGTGGTTGATTCCGAGCAGGTGAAGCACCGTCGCGTGGACATCGTAGACAAGCGTGGGCCTGCCCTTGTCGGCGGAGCGGAACCCGAAGTCGTCGGAGGGGCCGAGGGTGATGCCGCCCTTGATCCCCCCGCCGGCCAGCCAGGTGGTGAAACCATGGGGGTTGTGGTCGCGTCCCTTGCCGCCCTGGCTGCTGGGCATCCGGCCGAACTCGGTGGTCCAGATCACGATCGTGTCGTCGAGGAGTCCCGTGCGCTTGAGGTCGACCAGGAGCGCCGCGACGGCATTGGCCATCCCCAGGGCAAGCGGACCGTGGTCGCGGCGGATGTCCTCGTGGCTGTCCCAGTTGCGCCTGGGGAAACCATTGTCGTTTCCCGACCAAATCTGCACAAAACGGACGCCCCGTTCGAGCAGGCGCCTGGCCGCGAGGCATTTTCGACCCATGGCGTCGGTCTCCTCGAGCGCGTTGATCTCGCGGTCGAAGGAGGCGCGGCCGTGATCGAGCCCGTAGAGCCTGAGCACCTCCGGGGTTTCCCTCGAGAAGTCGAGCGCCTCGGGGGCGGCCAACTGCATGCGGGCCGCCAGTTCATAGCTGGCGATGCGCGCCTCGAGTCGGCCATCGCCCGGCCTCTCCGCCGCGTGAGACATGTTGAGCCGGGACAGGGTTCCCAGTCCGGCGGCGTCGGCGCCTCCCCCGAGGAAGTCACCGTACTTTCCCGGAAACAGGTCAGTGATCGGGTTTTTTGACTCGGGCTTCAGGATCGTGCCCTGATGCTGGGCCGGCAGGAACGCGCTGTCCCAGTTCTTGGGGCCGTTGCTCGCGTACCCCCGGTGGTCGGGCATCACCACGAAGGCGGGAAGGTTGCTGTTGAGGCTGCCGAGCCCGTAGCTCACCCAGGCGCCCATGCCCGGGAACCCCGGATTCTGGAAGCCGGTGGATTGCAGGTAGGTCGCTTGGCTGTGAATTCCCGTCTTGCCCGACATGTTGTGGATGAAGGCGATGTCGTCGACCACGGCGCCCAGGGGGGCGACCGTTTCGGACAGCATTTTCCCGCATTGACCATGGGCCTTGAAGGCCCATTGCGGCCTCAGCCAAGGGCCCAGGCCGTTCTGGAAGGCCTCGACTTTCTCGCCGAAGTCGGAGGGTTGGCCGTCCCGCTTGATCAGTTCGGGCTTGTGATCGAACAGGTCGACCTGGCTGGCGCCACCGGCCATGAACAGGTGCACCACCCGCTTGGCGCGCGGCGCGTGATGGGGCGCGGAAACCCCCGCCCCGCATTCGGAATCCATGAGGGCGGCGAGCGCCATCGCGCCGAACCCGTGGCCCGCCTGCTCGAGCATGCGCCTTCGTGTCGGAAACATGCGGGACTCCCGTCAATCGGCGAACGCGAAGGCGTTCAGGTTGAAGATTACCCGGCAGGCCGAGGCCAACCCGTGTCGCCCGGCATGCTCCTCAAGCGCCGCCGATTCGGTCGCCGTGGCGGGCCTTCCCAGCGCCAGTTCCACGGCCCTCGCCACGCGACCGGCCGCCCCGGGCGACTCGCGTTCCACCCGCGCCGCCAGTTCCCGCGACATCACCAGGACAAAGTCGTTGTTCAGCAGGGCCAGCGCCTGCAGCGGCGAGATCGTCTCGTTGCGGCGATCGACGAGTTGGGAAGGATCGGCGCAGTCGAGGACGGTCATGAACGGTTGCTGCTGCGACCGCACGATGAAACGGTAGACGCTTCTCCTGCGGGCCTTCTTGTCGGCCTGGTCGAAAAGGTCGTACTCGTAGTGCGGCGAATGCGCCGGATGGGTGATGACGAAATCCATGAATGGCGGGCCGAACATCGTGGAGTCGAGGGTGCCCGAAACGGCAAGCATGGCGTCCCGGAGCGACTCGGCGTCAAGCTTGCGGCGATTGCCCCTCCAGAGAAGCCGGTTGTCCGGATCCTTGGCGCGGGCCGCCGGGTCGTCGGTGGCGGCGCGGCGGTAGGCGGCGCTGGTGAGCAGCAGCATGTGCAGCTTGCGGAACGAGCCGCCATTGTCCCTGAACCAGGCGGCAAGGTGGTCGAGAAGTTCCCGGTGCTCGGGAACTTCCCCCATCCGGCCCAAGTCGTTGGGGGTGTCGGCCAGTCCCCTGCCGAAGTGCCAGCGCCAGACCCTGTTGACGATCACCCGCCAGAAAAGCGGGTTGTCCTTGTGGGCGATCCATCTGGCCAAGGCCAGGCGGCGTTCACCCTCATCGGCTTGCGCGGGGATGTTGAATTCGGCGGGGGCGTGGGCGAGCGAGGCGATGCCTCCGGGGCCGACCTCCTCGCCGGGTTGCTTGATGTTGCCGCGCTTGAGGATGTGGATCGTGCGCGGCTTGCCGCCATCGGGGCCGGTCCCCTTGAAGGCCCCGGTGCCGTTGTGGACGGTTCCCGCGTACACGACCGATGGCTTGGGCAGCGCGTCGACCGCCGCGCGCGCGCGGGATAACGCCGAGTCGGCTTCCGCCACTTCGTTTTGGAACTCCTTGGGGAGCCTCGTTTCGCGAAGTTTGGCCAGCTTGGCCGCCAGTTCGGTGATATCACCCTTGCGGTTGGAATCGTTGCCGGCCCAGACACCGTCGGTCAGGTTCTCCCTGGCCCACCGTGGCTTGGCCTCGATGCTGCTCGAAGCCCGCACGGGGCGGCCCTTCGCCAGGTTGGCACCCGCCGGATCGAGGACCCTCATTTCAGCGACCGCGGCAATATAGTCCTTGCTGCGGTGGGCCAGTGAGCTCACCGTCAGCCTCACGAACCTGCCCTTGGCTTTCGCCTCATGGGGCACGGGCGCCAGGCCGGGATTCGCGACATCCGCGCCTGTCCTCACGGCCAGCGGGCGGGGCGCGGCGTGGTCGGGATTGTCGGAGACCGTGAGTTCATAGCGCACCGGAAAGCCGAAGCCGGCGCCGATGCCGTTGTAGTCGTCATGGCAGGGGTGCAGCACGACGGAGGCAATATCGCGGGCTTCGCCCAGGTCGACCTCGACCCATTCGGCGTGCTTGGGCCCGGGATGTATGCCCGAATGCCAGCCGGACCGGGGATCGGCGCCGGCGGCCGGCTTGGACAACCTCGCGATGGCGTCGGTCCATTCCTTGGCCCGCGGCCCCAGGAGCGCCAGTTCCCGCCCGGCGAGGCTTTCCCGTTTGGCGCGCGCCGACTCGAGGGCCTTTTCCGCCGCGGCGGCAGCCTTTTCAGTCTTGGGATCCGGATAGTAGCGCTTGTCGGCGCGGTCTATCGCCGCGAAAACCGCCTGCAGCCTGTAGTAATCCCTCTGGGTGACCGGGTCGAACTTGTGGTCGTGGCATTGGGCGCACTGCACGGTGATGCCGAGGAAGGTGTTGCATACGGTCGTGATGAAGTCGTCCCGGTCGAGGTGGCGGGCGATTTGCCCGTCGATCTTTGATTCGGGAACCTCGGCATGGCCGATGAAGTCCCACGGGCCGGCGGCCAGGAACCCCAGCGCCTCGATGCCCCCCGGGCCGGCGCCGGGAAACTTGTCTCCGGCGAGCTGCATCATGACGAATTCGGGGTAGGGGATGTCGGCGTTGAAGGCGCGGATGAGCCAGTCGCGGTAGGGCCAGGCGTTGGGCCGCAGCTTGTCCTTGTCGTAGCCGTGGGTGTCGCCATAGTGCGCCACATCGAGCCAGAGCCTGGCCATCCGCTCCCCGTGCGACGGACTTTCGAGCAGCCGGTTGATCGCCCGTTCCAGCGCATCGGGCCTGGTGTCGGCGGCGAAGGCGCGGGCCGCCTCGGGAGCGGGCGGCAAGCCCGTCAGGTCGAATGACAGCCTCCGGTATAGCGTCAGCCTGTCGGTTTCGCGGGCGGGCTTGAGGCCTTCGCGCGCCAACCGCTGGAGCAGGAACGAGTCCACCGGATGAGCGCCGGCCGGGAGCGGCTTGGCGGGCGCGAGCGGTTCACGCGACCACCAAGGGGGGACGCCGGCCTGAAGGAACAGGACCGCCGCAAGCGTGAGCGACATCATAGGCTCCCCAGTTTTCAGCCCAGGATCAGCGTGCTCGGCACACCCTCGTTGACCGTCGGCCGTTCGGGCCTTCCCTTGTGACGCCAAAGCACCTTCTCATGGTCCAGTCCGAGCAAGGCCAGGATGGTGGCGTGAAAGTCGTGCACATGCAGCTTGTGGTCGACGGCTCGGAGGCCGAGCTCATCGGTGCTGCCCACCACCCTGCCGCCCGTGAGGCCCGCGCCGGCCATGAACATCGTGAATCCCCACGGGTTATGGTCGCGGCCATCGCCCTTTTCCGACATCGGCGTGCGGCCGAACTCGCCACCCCACACCACCAGCGTGTCGTCGAGTAGGCCCCGCTGCTTGAGGTCGGCTAGCAGGCCGGCGATGGGCAGGTCGGTGGCGCCGCACATGAGCGTGTGGTTCTTCTCGATGTTGGCATGTGCGTCCCATCGGCTTCCCGCTCCCGAATACAGCTGGATGAAGCGGACGCCGCGCTCGGCGAGCCTGCGGGCCATCAGGCACATCTTTCCGAAGTTTGCCGTTTCCTTGCGGTCGATGCCGTAAAGCGTCCGCGTGGCGGGTGTCTCGTGCGTGAGGTCGACCGCCTCGGGAGCCGCCGCCTGCATCCGGAACGCCAGTTCCTGGGAGGCGATGCGCGCGGCAAGTTCGGTGTCCTCGGGTGAGCGGTTTGCGTGCGCCCTGTTGAGTTCCGCGAGGAGTTCCCCGCGCCTGGCTTGTCGCGAAGGCTCGATCTTTTCGGTTGAGGCCAATCCGGGAAGAGTGGGCCCGGTTGTCTCGAACTTGGCCCCCTGGTAGGCCGCCGGCATGAACCCGGCACCCCAGTTGCGGGCGCCGTTGGTCACCGAGGCGCTGCCGTCCGTCAGCACGACGAAGCCCGGAAGGTTCTCGTTCTCGCTTCCCAGCCCGTAGACCACCCATGAGCCGAGTGATGGCCTGCCGCCCATCGTCACGCCCGTGTTCATCTGGCAAACGCCGGCGGAATGGTTGATGGCGTCACACCAGACAGAGCGGACCACGACGAGGTCATCGGCGCGTTGGGCGATGTTGGGCAACCAGTCGGATACCCACAAGCCGCCCCGCCCGTGCCTTTTCCATTGGCGCTGTGAAGCCAGCAGCGGCGCGTCGGCGGTGCCCATCGAGGTGATGACGGTGCCGAAACTGGGCGGAAGTTTCTGGCCCGCGAGCTTGTTGAGGAGGGGCTTGGGATCGAAGGTGTCGATGTGGCTGGGGCCGCCCTCCATGAACAGGAAGATGACTCGCTTCGCCCTGGCCGGGGCGTGCCCCGGCTTGCCCGCTGCGGGATTCGCGCCGGCATGGGCGTCCATCGCCCCGAGGGCCAAGGCGCCAAAACCCGCGCCGCCCGACCAGAGCCATTGCCGCCGGGTGATGAAGTCTCGGGCGCTCTCGGGGTGCATGGGACTCAATCCAGGTAGAGGAAGGCGTTGGATTCCATCAGCGCGTGCGCGGCGTCGGCGATGCGGGCCTCGTTACCCGGCGCTCCCGCGAGGGCGTTTTCCACGGCCGAGGATTCCTCGGGGCGTCCCGGCCTGCCCAGCACGCGCAGGAACAACTCGTCAACCGCGCCGCCGGCGCCGGGTTTCACCATCGACTTGGCCATTTCGGCCGCCTGCTGGGCCGTCAGCTTGCCGTTGCGCATGAGCAGTGTCTGGGTGACGGTGACCGTCGGCAGCCGCTGGGGAGTCGATTGCAGGCCGTCGGCGGCGTCAAAGGCCGCCAGCAACGGTTCGCGGGTGTTCCGCATCGCCTTGAGGTAGATCGTGCGGCGCATCTTGTCATCGCCGGCGGCGGGGCCGCCGATCGACCGGTCGAGGTTGCCGGATGAAGCGAGGATGGCGTCGCGCACCTCCTCCGCCTCCAGCCTTCGCCGTGGTCCGCGCCATAAAAAGGCGTTTTCCGAGTCGGCCTCGCGCATTTCGCGGGCATCCGGGCGAAGGGAAGCCTGTCCGTAGGTTTCCGAAAGCACCATCGCCCGAACGAGCGGCTTGATCCTCATGCCGCCGTCGATGAAGCCGCGGGTCAGGCCGTCGAGCAGGGCGGGGTGGGATGGCTTCTCGCCCAGGGTTCCCCAGTCGGAGGTCGTGGCGACGATACCCCTGCCAAAGACGCGCTGCCAGACGCGGTTGACCACGACCCGCGGAACCAGCGGATGATCCGGCCTCGTCAGCCATGCGGCCAGGGCGGCGCGCCTGCCGCTGGAGTTGGCGCGGGCGCGTATTTCGGTCGCCACGCCCATGCCGTCGAGCACCGACGGGAAACCGGGCGGCACGGCCTCCGACTTGCCACGCTTCGAAAGCACCGGGTCGTCCACCCTGGAGCCGATGTCGCCCGCCGTTGAGACCGTGGCGAACTCGGGCGTGACGGCCTTGAGTTCAAGGCGGAGTTTCTTGATCTCCTCGCGCTCCTTGACTTCCTTCACCTTCGACTCGAGCCGATCGTACTCAAGCAGGACCTGCCTGTAAGCCAGGTCGCGAACCTGCTTCTGGAACGGGCCGAGCGCCTCGCGGGGCGCGTCGAGCAGTTTCTGGATCTCGGGGGGGAACAAGGCGCGGGCATCCCTGAGGGCTGTTTTCCGGTGGGCCGCCTCGATCTTGTCGAGATTCTCCCTCTGGGACGCGGTTTCCTTGCGCCAAGCGGCGATCCTGGAGGCGGCGGCGGCGTCCAGCGGCACTTCGTCAATCCAGGCCAGGCCCGAGAAAAACGACTTCAAAGCGTGATAGTCGCGTTGGAGCAGGGGATCGTACTTGTGGTCGTGGCAGCGGGCGCAGGCGAGGCCCAACCCCAGCGCGGCATCGGCCGTGACATCGGTGATGTCCTCAAGTATGGCGTTCCACTGGGTGAAGGCGTCACGCTGGTTGAACTCGTAGGTTCCGAGCCTCAGGTAGCCGAGCGCCAACAGCGACTCCGGATTATCCGGTTCAAGCTCGTCCCCGGCGATCTGCAGTCGCAGGAAGCGGTCGTAGGGCATGTCGCGGTTGAACGCCGAGACAACCCAGTCGCGGTAACGCCATGCCGTGGGCCGATAGTCGTCGGCGCGATACCCGTCCGATTCGGCGTATCGCACGAGGTCGAGCCAGAATCGGCCCCATTTTTCACCGAAGTGGGGGGAGGACAGAAGCCGGTCGACCGCGGCGGCGCGGTCGGGATTGGCGGCGAATTCGCGCGCCTCGGCGGGCGATGGGGGAAGGCCGGTGAGGTCGAAGCTCACCCGGCGCAGCCATTCGGAGTCGTCGGCCTTGGGGGCGCGCGTCCAACCCTTGGATGCGAGCGCCTTGGAGATTTCGGAGTCGATGCCGGACGGGCTGCTGATCGCCTTTATTTTGACGGGCTGGAACGCCCACCAGGCGCGATCAGCCTCGGTGATGCCGCCGGAACGGGTTCCCGACTTGGCCGTTGTCGTCGCCGCGACCGACTTGGGCCATGGCGCGCCTTCCATCAGCCAGCGTTCCAGGATGGCCAAGGCCCGCGGCGGCAACGGGTTGGCTGGGGGCATGGCCTCCACGCCCGCCTGCCGGCGTATGGCCCGCATCAGGAGGCCGTTTTCAGGTTTGCCGGAGTCGGTTGCAGCGCCGTTGTCGCCACCCTTGGACAACCCCCCGGGACTGTCAACCACGAGGCCGCCCTTGCTTTTGCCCGCCTCATGGCTGTGGCATTTGAAGCAATGCTCCCGCAACAGCGGCAGAACCTCCCGGCCGAAGTCGACTGGCGCGGCGAGGGTGGCGATGGCCATGAGTGGGGCGATGTTCACGGTAATAACCCCGAATCTTGCGGCAAATCGATCTGCATAATCTTACCCTTACCTTATCGGCGTGTCACGCTTCCCATCACCATGGCCAGCCGAAGTTTCGCCGTCTTGCTGTTCGACCAAAGTCGGTCGATCGATTAGAATGATTTTGCCATCCCGCGAGGAGTCATGTCATGCCTATTCGGGTCAGTTGCGGCTGCGGCCGCGTAGTGAACGCTCCTGACAACCTGGCTGGAAAAACGGTCAAGTGCCCGCAATGCAAGGGGCCCCTTCCCATTCCCGACCCCAACGCGGGTGACGAGGGCGACATTCCCGTCATCCTGCTCAAGAAAAACCGGGAATCGTCGAAGCCATCTGGCAAGTCCCGAAAGTCGAAGCGAGGCGGCGACAATTCCGCCCTGGTCATCGGCGCCGTGGTCGGACTCGGCATCCTGTTGCTGGGTGGCGGCGGGTACCTCATCTGGTCGAGCATGTCGGGCGGAGGATCCGCCACCGGCGGCGGTGGACCCGGCGGACAGCCGGTCGCCAAGGCCGCTCCCGAACCGGGAACCATCGCGGCCACCATCGCCGCCGACAAGGAAACCGACGAAACCAAGCTCATTCCCGGCGACTCCAAGTTCGTGTTTTCCGTCCAGGTCGGCCCGATACTAGGCGCCCCGTTGGTGAAGGGAATGCTTGACGCCATCGGTTTTGAGGAGGGTATTCGGGAGATGCAGGAATCCCTGAAGATCAAGCCATCCGATTGCAAGAAAATCCATCTGGTTGTCGACGCGCAGGCCATCACGAAACTCGCCGCGGAGGCCCAGGCCAGGCAGCCCCAGGGTCCGCCCAACGGCAACAACAGGCCGATGATGCGGCCGCCCGGAACCAGCAGGCTTGAACCAAGGTCCGATGGCACGGTTCCCGTCTCCACGACAATCGAGGGTGACGGGGAAGCCGTCCTGGCCCAGGCCGTGCCGTTGTACCCGGCGCAGATGCAGCCGGGCCTTCAGGGTGGCGGTCCGCGGCCGGCGGGTTCGAATCC
This sequence comes from Planctomycetota bacterium, assembly GCA_016873225.1. Classification (GTDB taxonomy): domain Bacteria; phylum Planctomycetota; class Planctomycetia; order Gemmatales; family Gemmataceae; genus REEB421. Next base: position 69,071 of record VGXS01000005.1, read on the forward strand.
GCCTCCGGGTGGCTTGCCCACCGAAGCCGGCCCGGTCGGCATGGATGGCATGGGTGCCGGCCAGCAACCCGACGCCCCGTTCGTGGCCGTCATCAGCCTCGCGGCTCCCATTGGCCTTGAACCGCCACCTTCCACCATCACGGTGGCCGGTGCGCCCATCGCCAACGCCCCGGGAAAAACCTACATGGCCCAAGGATTCATGCTGCATGCCTGCCCGGGAAACCAGACCCTGCTCTATGGGCAGCAAAAATATCTGGAGAGCCTTCTCAAGTCGAAATCCACCAGCGCCGGTGCCACGGTGAGGAAACTGCGCGAACTTCTGGGCAAGTCTGAAAACCATGTCGTGCTGGTGGCGGCCTCGGAAATGACCGAGGCCGAGCGCGCGGCCGCCCTGAATGGCTTGGGGCCCAAGTTCCAGTATGCTGCGCCGCTTCTCGAGGCGAAGACCTGGACCATGGTGGGCTCGGCGACCGAGGATGTCGCCGTGGAACTGGCCGGCCAATTCGCGGACGAGTCCAAGGCCAAGGCTGGACTCGACGCGGCTAAGAGACTCAACAATGAATACAATAATTTTCAAACCCGGTTAGCCCTCACCGCTTTTGGCGCCATGGCCGGCGCCCAGGGATCCAAGGCGATCAGCCTTCTCAACGAGGTTCTTCCCCAAATCAAGCCGGCCCAGGATGGAAACAGCGTCAAGGTTGCCGTCAGCGTCAAGGGAACCAGGCTCAAGGCTCTCATGCCCGCCGGCATGATGACGCCCACCCGCCCGCCGGGCGGATCCGGTGGAACCGTCGCCCCCTCGAACCCGGCCGGGGGCGGATCATCATCCAACACCGGACTGTTCAGCGGCGGGTCGTCGGGCGGAGGCGCGGTCCAAGCCGTGCGCGGCGCCGTGGCCCGCGCGGCCGGGCAGGCCGAGATGAAGCAGATCGGCGCGGCGCTACATGGCTACGAGGCCGCTTACAGCGGGCTACCGCCCGCGGCCATCACCGACGCTTCAGGCAAGCGCCTGCTCAGTTGGCGGGTGGCGATCCTCCCCTTCCTGGAGGAGGACAACCTGTATAAGCAGTTCCACCTGAACGAGCCTTGGGACAGCCCGCATAACCGCCAGTTGCTCGGCAAGATGCCCAAGCCGTTCGGGGGCGACCCGAACGGCATGACGGCGGTGCGCGCCTTCGCCGGCCCGGGCATGGCCCTCGAGTGGAACCGGAAGGTGGCCCTCAGCGAGTTTGCCGATGGCACCAGCAACACCGCGCTCGTCGCCGACGCCTCAGGTGGCGTGGAATGGACGAAGCCCGATGAGATCGAACTCGGCGGATCGGCTCCGGTGGCCCTTGGCCAGCCCAACCAAACCACGGTGAATGTTCTGTTGGCCAATGGCGCGGTGAAGCGGGTCCCCAAGACACTTTCACCCGCCGATTGGAAGGCGCTGGCCACCCGGGCCGGCGGAGAATCGTTCATGTTGCCCTGAGGCGGAACGATTGTCCGGGCATCGTTCAACCAATTGCCAAGTCGGGAAATAGTGGGGCCGCGCCATTCAGGCGCGGCCCTGTTCATCAAGCCCCGGACATTGTCAGTTCACCGAGGGCAGCGTGCGAGCCGTCGGGCGCGCCGGCACCGGTTGGGCCTGCGGTTCGGGCCTGGGCTGACCGGGCAAAGCCGGTGGCGGAGGCGCCACTGTCGAGGGAACCGGTGCCAAGGGCGGCTGGGCCATCGAGGGCACCGAGGCGCATGGTGCCGAGGGAATGGGAGACGGGCACAGGCTTGGCCCGGCCGCTTCCACCACCGGCATCGTTGTTTCTCCATACGAAACGAGCGTTTCGCCCGGGTTGAGCGGGACATTCGGCGCGTTGCGCTTCATGGCCGCCGTGGCACCCGGAGAATGGTTGTCGTGGTTGTGCCGGCCGAAGTGGCGGGCCAGAAAACCCTTGCGTTCCTGATGTTGTTCAGGCGCGCCACAGGGGTCGGTGTTCGAGTTGGCGTGATTCCTGCCGCCCAGGCCCTGGCACCCGGAGGCGCCGAAGGCTCCAAGGCCCAGCAGGATGGCCTTGATGGTGTGACGGATCATGTTCGTGGTTGTCCCCATGGCATGGCGGCTGTGGATCCACCACAGCGCGCCTCCAGGGAAACATTCCCCACAATCCGGCCCCGGTACGGAAAAACTTGAGGAAAAAAAAAGCCCCCGGGCGTTTCCGGGGGCGCAAGGGCGTCAAAATCGTCACCAGCGGATCGGGCCTAACGGGAGGCGCTCCCGATTTGTCCCCTGAGATACTTGAGGGCCTCCTCGAGTTGCTTGTCGACATAGGCCGGCTTCGACTCCTTGTTGGGTCTGCCGCCCTCCGGTTCGATGATTTCCGTGTCGCGGAAATGATCGAATAGGTCGTCCCGTTCCTTGCGGTTGAGCTTCACTTCCAGGTTTGGCTTCACACCCCAGGTATCCTCCTCCTTGCCCGCCGTGGAGGACTTGTTCAGGTTCTTGCCGCTGGGCCTCCAGAATGTGGCGGTGGTGAGCTTGATCTCGCCTTCGCCGAATTCCTTGATGTTTTGAACCGACCCCTTCCCGAAACTACGCTCGCCGATGATGTAGGCGCGGTGATGGTCCTGAAGCGCCGCGGAAACGATCTCGCTGCCCGAGGCGCTGCCGCTGTTGACCAGGCAAACCATCGGGAAGTCGGTGAGGCTTCCCTCGGCCGAGCCGTTGAACTTGGTCTCCTGCCGGCCACGCGGGCGGATGCTCACGATGAGCCCGTCGTCGACGAACATGTCGGAGATGAGGACGGCGCTGTCGAGCAGGCCGCCCGGATTGAAGCGGAGGTCGAACACCAGGCCGCGCAGGACCTGCTTGTCGGCGCTGGCTTGCTTGCGGACCTCGTCCAGGGCCCGGCTCATGTCGCGGGCGGAGTTCCTCGCGAAGTTCGTCAGCCGGATGTAGGCGATCTTGCTCTTGGGATCGATCATGTAATCCCAGTCGGCGTTGGGCTTGCGCTTGAAGCCGAGCACGCTTTCCACCTCGATGCGGGCGCGGATGAGGTTGATGTCCTTGGGGGCCGGTTGGCCTTCGCGCTGGATGGTGACGGTGACCGGGGTTCCGGGCTTGCCCAGGATCTTCTTGACCGCCTCGGTGGTGGCCATTCCCTTGGTGGAGATCACCTCGGGCTCCTTCAGCGGTGAGCCGTTGCTGTCCACCGTGCGGACAATCCGCGTGATGATGTCGCCGGCCTGCATGCCCGCCTTGAACGCCGGGCTGCCCTTGATGGGAGTCACGACGAGCAGCATGTCGGAGACGCTATCGCGGCGGATCTGCACGCCGATGCCCGTGAAGTTGCCCTGCACATCCTTGTCGAAGGCGGCCTTGGTCTCGGCGTCGATGTAGGTGGTGTAGGGATCGAGCTTGGCCATCATCCGCTGCAGCGAGATGTCGATGTCCTTGTTCTTTTCAAGGTCTTCCCGCTTGCCGAGGTTCTGGCGGGTGTCGGCCAGCAGCGCCGAGAGTTCCTGGGCGGAGAGATCCTTGGCAGATTCCACGCGCTTGAGCAACTCGGGCGGCAGCTTCTCCTCGAGGCGGCTGTAGAGCCCCTTGATGGCGTTGCCGACAAGCTCGGGTTGCTTGAGTTCCTTGACATACTCCTTCACCAGCAAGGTCGTGGCCTTGATAACCGTGCGGGCGTAGTTTTCGGCGGCCTCGCGCGGGAGTTTCATCCCGTCGAGGATGTCCTTGCGGGCCTTCTCGAACGCCGAGGCGGTGCCGCCGTCGGCGAGTTTTTCGTACTCCTTGCGGAGGTTGCGCATCGCCTTGAGCCGGGGCATCGCCTCGAGCAGGTTCACGCCCTCCTTCTCAACCGCCTTGAGGTCGGAATTTTCCGCGACCTTGCCGCGGAACGCCGCGATGGCCGTTTCGGCTTTCTTCGCCGCCGCCGGATTCACCGAAAGCCGGTAATGGTTGCCCCGGCCGCCGAGCACGAACGGAATGAGTTCCTTTTCCTTGGTTGTCTTGCCGATTTCACGGGCTTTTTCGGTCATTTTCTTTTCAAGGTACTCCACCATCTCGTCCACGGTGACTTGGCCGTCGGCCTCGCCTCCCTCGGTGTCGGCCTGGCCTGACAGGCCATCCACGAGCATCTTGCCGAACAGGCCCTGTTCGGGAAGGTTCAGCGATGCCGAGAGGCCGTTGGTGGCCAGGAAAACGACATGGCCCGGGGAAGCACCGTGGTCGTCCGTACCGTCATCTCCGAGGAACTCGCGGTAGGGGGCCTGCCCCAGGGAGGGCTCGGCGATTCCCTTGGCCGTGGTGGTGTAGCCCTTGAAATTGACATCGAGGAACACGGCGAAGCGGTCGGACTTGAGGTTCTTGAGGGCATCGGTGATTTCCGATTCGGCCAGCGCGTTCTTGTCGCGGCCGGCGAAGGTTGAATCCGAGAGGAAGTAGCATCGCCTGTCGCCGGAGTCCCCCAGGGGGCCGCCCTGGCAGAACATCGCCAGGAGCACGGTGTCGCCGGGCTTGGCCTGCTCGGCCAGCCATTGGAGGCCCTTGAGGGTGTTTTCGCGCGTGGCCTCGGCGCCTGAGAGCAACTTGGCGTCTGAGGGGGCGATCTTGGCGTGGGCGCCGTCGGTGAGAAGTTTGTAAAAATTCGTGGCGTCGGTTTCCGCGAAAGGGCGGGCGACGACTGAGGCATCGGCGGGCGATTTACCCGACCCGACGACAAGAAGCAGCGTCCGGTTCGTGGCGGGCGCCATCTCCGTGTCCTGGGATCGGGCGAAGCCCGCCAACAGGATCAAGGCCGCTGACAACGAGAATTTCAAGAATCCGTTCATGGGATCCCTCGGTGGGTTCGATGCGCACGATCCAATTCCATTTATACGAATGTTGCCTTACCGGCGTTCGTGAAACAACCCTACCCAGCGGAGGATTCAGTCACGCGCCAGCTTGATTAGCAAGTCGGCACCCCGTTCCAACTCCCGGTCGGCGACGGCATAACTCAGCCTGAAATGGGTGTCGGAGGCGCTGAAGACATTTCCGGGAATGATGAGCAAATTGTTGGCGATGGCCTTGGCCACGAAGTCGGAACCTTTCATTCCGCTTGGAGCTTTTGGATAAATGTAGAAGGCTCCGCCGGGCGGGCCGATATCGTAGTATTTCTCAAGTCGCTCGCGCATGTAGTCGCGTTTTCTTCCGTAATCACTCACGATCGGGCTCATGTCGAGGTCGAGCGCCTCGAGGGCCCCATGCTGCGCCATGCTCGGGGCGCAAACGAAGGTGTATTGCTGCAGCTTGGTCATTTCCTCGATGAGCCTCGATGGGCCGTGGATGTATCCCACCCGCCAGCCGGTCATCGCGTAAGTCTTGCTGAATCCGTCGATCACCAGCGCCTGCTCGTTGAATTCCGCGGGACTTCTGTGGGGGCCGTCGAAGCTGAACAGGCTGTAAATCTCGTCGCTGATCAGCAGGACCCCCCGCTTGGCGCACAGTCGGGCGAGTCGCTCCATCAGGGAGGCCGGCATGATGGCGCCGGTGGGGTTGGCCGGACTGTTGATGATGAGCGCCTTGGTTCGCGGGCCGATCTCCCGCTCAACCTGGTCCGGGTCGGGCATGAAGTCCGGACCGGTGGGAAGGGCCTTCATGATTCCGCCGGCCAATAGAGGCAAGTTGGGGTACATCACGAACCACGGGTCGCATGCCAGCACCTCGTCACCTGGGTCGAGCACGGTCATGAGAGCCAGCACCAGCGCGCCGGAGGTGCCGGAGGTGACAAGCAGTTTCCGGTCGGAGTGCGACGGGAACCTTGCCGCGACCTGGCGGCCCAGCTTGTCCCTCAGGGAGGCGAGGCCCTGGGTGACGGTGTAGCTATTGTGGCCCGCCTCGATGGCCCGGATGGCGGCCTGCCGGCATGGCGCGGGCACGGGAAAGTCGGGTTGGCCGATGCTGAGGTTCACCGGGTCCTTGAGCTGCCGGGCCAAGTCAAAGACCTTGCGGATGCCTGAAGATTCGAATTTTCCCATCCGCGCCGCGATCCAGCGCTCGGGGTCGTTGCCGCCCATCTGTGTCCTTTCCCCAATTGTTCCCGGGGTCAACGGAAGCTGTTGCCCTCGCCCGGGAATTCCCCCGACCTGACCTCGGCGGCGTAGCGTCCCGCGGCATCGCGAACAAGCGATGCCATCTCCGCGTATCGCTTGCTGAACTTCGGCCGCATCGATTCCTCGAGGCCGAGAAGGTCGTGAAGCACCAGCACCTGCCCGTCGCAACCCGGCCCGGCGCCGATGCCGATGGTCGGAACCGCGACGACGCTTGTCACCCGATGCCCAAGGCCCGCCGGCACGCACTCCACCACCATCGAGAACACCCCGGCCTCCTCGAGGGCCTTGGCGTCGGCGAGCACGGCATCGGCGTCGCGCTGGACCTTGAAGCCGCCCAACCGCCTGACGGATTGCGGCGTCAGGCCCACATGGCCCATGACGGGGATGCCCGCGTCCGCCATCCTCGCGACCGTGCCGGCCCGGCTTTGGCCCCCCTCGAGTTTCACGGCGTTGGCCCCGGTCTCGCGCAGGATGCGGCCCGCGTTGCGGAGGGCGTCCTCGTCGGAAATGTGATAGCTCAAAAAAGGCATGTCCACCACGACGAAGGCGCGCCTCGCCGCCGCGCGAACCATCTTTCCGTGGTAGATCATGTCATCGACGGTCACGGAAAGGCTGTCGGCCTTGCCTTGCACCACCATGCCCAGCGAGTCGCCCACCAAGAGGCAGTCGACGCCCGCCTCGTCGAGGCATCTCGCCATGGGATGGTCGTACGCGGTGACCATGACGATTTTCCGGCCGTTGGCCCTGGCCTTGGAGAAATCGTCGAGGGTGAACGGCTTGTCGTCTCGGGTCATGTGCGCGTTCCGGCATGGCGCGGCGTCCAGTTGGTCCGGGAACCGCACTAAACTGTTGTAGCAGTTTCATGGCGATGGTGGGGTATTGGCGATGGCCGATGCGGTGGCGACTTTCGGCGGCGGTTGCTTCTGGTGCCTGGAGGCGGTTTTCGAGCGCCTTGCCGGCGTCTCCGATGTCACCTCGGGCTACTGCGGTGGCGCGGATCCGAACCCCACTTACGAAAAGGTGTGCGGCGGGCGCACGGGCCATGCCGAGGTCGTGCGTGTTTCGTTCGATCCGACCGTCGTCAGTTTTGGGACGCTCCTTGAGGTCTTCTTCCTGAGCCACGATCCCACCACCCTCAACCGGCAAGGCGCCGATATCGGCACCCAGTACCGCTCGGTGGTTTTCTTTCATGACGCCGATCAGGAGGCCGCCACCCGGGCGCACATTGCCAATCTCAACGCCAGCGGAACGCTTGCCGGCCCCGTGGTCACCCAGATCGTGCCTGAGACCCGGTTTTTCCCCGCGGAGGATTACCATCAGGACTACTTCCGCAACAACCCTTATGCCCCGTACTGCCAGGTGGTGGTGGCATCCAAGGTTTCAAAGTTGCTGAAGGCGTTTCCCGGCAAGGTATCGCCAACCTGACCAACCGTTGTCCCCCCCGGCCATCGAAAGGTCCGTCCACCGGCCCGCATGGGTAGATGGGTGCCATGGTGGCATCGCATCCAGATGAACCGTTGCCGGGGGGAATCCATCATGAACCGTCGAGCCTGGGTTGGAACCGTTGCCGCTGGAGCCTCGACCGCCGTTTGGGTCGGGAATGCCGCGGGGCAGAACAACAATGGAAACGGGGCGCGCGACAAGTGCGCCGAGGCCTGCGGCGAATGCATTCTCAAGTGCCTCAGGTGTCACGCGTACTGCGTGGAGATGCTCGAGAAGGAGTCCGCGCTTCATGCCCACGGGGGCAAGCCATGCCTGGACTGCGCCGAATTCTGCAGGATGTGCCTCTCGGTCTGCGTCCGCGGGGGCCCGATGGTACCGGCGGCGGTGGAGGCCTGCGCCAAGGCCTGCGAAATGTGCGCCGCGGAATGCGCGAGGCACCCCGGGGACAAGATGATCTCCGAGTGCGCCGCGGAATGCCTCAAGTGTGCCAAGGCTTGCAGGGCCGTGCTGGCGAAATAGGACCCTACAATCTGCTGCCGTTTCGTCCGGATCAGGGAATGCCACCCTGATTCCGGAAAACGGCACCAGGTCGATGCCACCGGCGCGGCGGTTTCTTGCGACAACCACGGGTTTGTCAGAAGCGGGGACTATCCTGTCCGGTTCCACGGTATGGATCGGAAACAACCGGGCCACATGCCGGTTCCAACCCAAGGTCGGCCAGATCGAGGTGGGTTCGTTCCTGGCCGAGTTGGTCAATTTCCTCATCGTGGCCTTGGCGCTGTGGATCTTCCTCGTCAAGTTTCTCGGCTTCCTCATGCGGAGCAAGGAGCGGGAGAAGCCGGCACCCGGCCCGACCAGGGACCAGCAGTTGCTGGAGGAAATCCGGGATCTCCCCAAGGCCGGGCACGGCTGAGAAAATCGACAAAAACGCCACGGTTTTACCACAATTTCAATAGGCCTTGGCGAAAACCACCCGGCGCGCCGACGGATTGCCCGTGAGCACGCACTTGCCCGGGGCGGTGTCTCCGCCGTCGGGAATACAGCGGATGGTGGCCTTGGCCAGCTCGCTGATGCGGTCCTCGGTTTCCCGCGTGCCGTCCCAGTGGGCCATGAGGAATCCTCCCGGTTCCTCGAGCTTTTTCGTGAACTCGTCCCATGAGTTCACCTCGTGGATGTTGGCGTCGCGGAACGCCTTGGCCTTGGCGAACAGGGCCGCCTGGATCTCCTTGAGTAGCGCGATCACCTTTCCGGGCGCGGCGTCGAGCGGGATGCCCATCTGCTTGCCCTCCTTGCCCGGCATGTCGCGGCGCGCCAGCACGCAGGCGTTTTGCGCCACATCCTTGGGACCGATCTCCACGCGCACGGGCACTCCCTTGAGTTCCCATTCGTTGAAACGGAAGCCCGGCGAATTGTGGAAGTCCTCGTCCACGCGCACGGCGACCGGTTCGTAGTCGAAGAAGTCCTCCCGCGGAAGTTCCCTCAGGCGCCCGGCCAGCTCGCGCGCGGCCCGGGTGGAGGCCTCCCGTTCGGAGGCTTCCTTGCCCATCGGGCAGATCACCACCTGCACCGGGGCCAGCCGCGGAGGAGCCACCAACCCCTGGTCGTCGGAGTGCGTCATGATCAGCCCGCCGATGAGCCGGGTGGATACCCCCCACGAGGTCGCATAGGCGTGCTCAAGCTGGCCCTGCTGGTTCTGGAACCTGACATCGAAGGCCTTGGAGAAGTTCTGCCCGAGGTAGTGGCTGGTGCCGGCCTGGAGGGCCTTCTTGTCCTGCATCATCGCCTCGATGCACAGGGTGTACTCGGCGCCCGGGAACTTCTGCCCCTCGCTCTTGGGACCGCACAGCACCGGCATCGCCATCCAGTTCTCCGCGAAATCGCGGTAAACGCCGAGCATCCGTCGGGTCTCCTCCTCGGCGTCGGCGGCGGTGGCGTGCGCGGTGTGGCCTTCCTGCCAGAGGAACTCGGCGGTGCGCAGGAACAGCCGGGTGCGCATTTCCCAGCGAACGACATTGGCCCACTGGTTCACCAAAAGCGGCAGGTCCCGGTAGCTTTGGATCCAGTTCTTGTAGGTGTTCCAGATGATGGTTTCCGAGGTGGGGCGGACGATGAGTTCCTCCTCGAGCCTGGCCTCGGGATCCACTTCCACGCCCTTGCCGGGTATCGCCTTGAGCCTGTAGTGGGTGACCACCGCGCATTCCTTGGCGAATCCCTCGGCCATCTGCTCCTCCTTGGCGAGGTAGCTCTTGGGGATGAACAGCGGGAAATAGGCGTTCACATGGCCCGTGTCCTTGAACATGCGGTCGAGCGCCCGCTGCATCCGTTCCCAGATGGCATAGCCGTGCGGCTTGATCACCATGCAGCCGCGCACCGAGGAGTTTTCCGCGAGGCCGGCGCGGTTGACGATGTCGAGGTACCATTGCGAGTAATCGGCGGCCCTGCTGGTGATTTTCTCTCCGGCCATGCGCGGCATGCTCCATCGGTGACTGTTTTGTCGGACTGGGGCATTGTAGCCGGAAGGGTGGCGGAGTCCTGCCGCGCCTATGCTGATGGCTGCGGGAGGATCGGATGACGGCGCTCGTGGAAATGGCGGGGCTGACCCGCGACTATGGCTGGCTGAGGCCCAGGAGGGCCCTCGACGCGCTCGACTTGAGCGTGCGGCCAGGCGAGGTCGTGGGCCTGCTGGGGCCCAACGGTTCGGGCAAATCCACCGCGCTCAGGCTGCTTTTGGGTTTCATGCGCCCAACCAGCGGGACGGTGCGCCTGGCCGGACTCGACCCTTGGAAGGAGGGGCCGCGGGCCAGGCGTTCGGTCGCCTACCTTCCCGGTGAATTGCGCCTGTACGAAAACCTCACGGCCCTGGAACTCTCCCGGTTCCTGGGCGACCTCCGCGGAGGATTCAGCGGCGACCGCGCCCGCCAACTCGCCAAGGCCTTCGACCTCGACCTGGACACGCCCCTGTCCGCGTGCAGTTCCGGAATGAAGCGCAAGGCGGCGCTCGTGGCCATCCTTTCATTGGATGCGCCGCTTTGGGTGCTCGACGAACCCACCAACACGCTCGACCCGGCGATGCGCGAACGACTGCTCGGGGAAATCTCGCGGGCCAAGGCCGCCGGCAAGGCCGTGCTGTTCAGTTCCCATGTGCTTGAGGAGGTGGAGAAGGTGTGCGACCGCGTCGCCATCCTCCGCAAGGGCAGGCTCGCCGCCACTTGCGACGGCGATTCCATGCGTCGGGGCCGCCGCGTCTCGGCGCGCAAGCTGGGTCCCGTCTCCCGGCCTCCCGACGGCCAGGGCCTGGTCGACGCCAGCAGCCCCGAAAAATTAGTTTTTGAAGTGTCTGAATTGTCTCCTGAGCTGCTGTCGTGGCTGGCCGGGCAACCCGTCGAGGACCTGCGCATCGAGCCCTTGGCGGTGTCGCGGCTGTACAGGTCGATCCATCCCGAGGAGGAGGCGGCCAATCATTGAATTTTTTACAAGATATTTGTAATCCTTTCCATTGAAATCACTTGCGGCAAGTGGCCTTTTTTCCGGCTAGGCCCGCGCCTATACGGCCGCCTCCCAAGCGGTTCGCCATGGATGGCGGATGCGATGGCACGGAGGCCCGGGATGACCAGAGCGCTTTGGCGGCTCATGCTCGCCTTGATCCCCTGTTATGTCTGGATCGCGGCGTCACCGCCGCGCGCCGGGGCGGGGTGAACGCCACTGGGGTGCCCTCCCGGCAGTTTGCCGGTGATGGCTCCCGGATCGATGGTCGTGGCGCAACCGCCGGTTTGGCCCGGCGCCGTCCCGCAGCGCCCCCCGTTCAACCAGTTCCAGCCTCAGGCCTACGCGCCGCAGCCTTACGCGCCTTACCCGCAGGGCCAGGTTCACGCCGCCCCGCAACCGGCGGCTTATCAGGCCCCGCAGCCGCAGGCTTACGCGCCGCAGGCTTATGCCCCGCAGGCTTACGCCCCGCAGCCGGCATCACCGGGATGGTCGAGGCCATCGGCCCCCATTCAAGCCACGCCCGTGGTCGTCGCGGCGCCTCCCGCCGGCAATCCTTCCGGCAACTTCGTCGCCCGGGCCGCCATGCCGGACGCGCCGCGAACGCCGGTCTACAAGCTTCCTCCGCCTGAGGCCCTCGGGATCCATCCCGTGGCCGCGCAGGCACCAGCCACCACTCCGGCCGCCCCCGCGGCTGAAACCCTGGACTGGTCACGCGCCCGCCGGGAGATGGCGAACCTGAAAATCCACGCCTTCCAGTTCGAGATGCTGCCGGACGGAAGGCACAGGTTCATCTGCGCGTTGACGGATTTGGCTGGCCGTTCGCAGCAGGTCGAGGCCAGCGACGCGACGGAATCGGGCGCGGTGAGGCAGGCCTTGCAACGCGCCAGCCTGTATCGGCAAGGTCGCTGACGCCAACAGCTTGGCGAGAGGAATTCAAAAGGCCCCGGAAAAGTCCGGGGGCCTTTTTTTGGGGGGGGTACTTGCAGCGCAAGGGAAAGGATTGTTTACTTGTAGGAAGAAGTGGGGCCAAGTGGGAGCCAATGGGAGGCTGAGCCGCTGACTCGACGACCGGTGTGGGATCGACCGGCATGCTGTTGACCGGGACCTACCAGCGGACTCTCGATGAGAAGAAGCGGTTGGTGCTTCCCAAGAAGGTTCGCGAGGCTCTTGGAGACCCCGAATCGTTGTTCGTGGCGCCGGGGCCGGACAAATGCCTGTGGCTGCACACGGGAGGAGAACTGGAGCGGTTGGCGACCCGCCTGGATGACAGGCCGGCGACGGATGCCGAGGCGAGATTGTTCCGCCGGCTATTCTTCGCGCAAGCCGAGGCGGTTGATGTCGACAGGGCGGGGCGGATCCTGCTGCCGGATCGCCTCGTGGCCTTGGCCGGGATCGGTCATGAAGTGGTTCTGGTGGGTGTCCGGGACCACATGGAAGTATGGGACGCGGCGCAGTGGGAAGCGTACCTGCGCAGGCATGAATCGATGTTCGACCAGGTCGCGGAGGAAGCCTTCACGACCCGACAAAGGGGCGAGTCCCCGCAGGCTTGAGAGCGCGACCATCCTCCCGTGAGCAGACGGCGGGGATGGGCAAGGGAGCAGGGTGGCAATCCCAGCCGTCACCGGTTTCCGCGCGCCTCTTGACAGCCCTCCCGCGTTCCAACCGCCGGGAGGGCTGTCTTTTTTTCAGCATCGGCCGTTAGCATCATGCGCCCGACATCCCGGGGAAGCGCTTTTCGCGCGATGCCATGAGCCAAGAACCGTCCATCGCGCGCCATGTTCCCGTTCTCGCGGCTGAGGTTCTGGCCGGACTCGAACCGTTGCCTGGCTGCCTCGTCCTCGACATGACGCTGGGCGGCGGCGGGCATGCCGGCATGATGGCCGCGCGCGTCGGGCCGGATGGCTGGGTCATCGGCCTCGACTGCGATTCCGAGCAGCTAGAAAGGGCCCGGGCCCGCCTGGATGGCTTGCCCGTGGAACTGGTGCATGCCCGCTTCGACCAGGCGGCGGAGGTGCTGCGCGACCGGGGACTCCAGGCCGACAGGGTTTTGGCCGACCTGGGTTTCTGTTCCGAGCAACTGGATGATCCCGGCCGGGGCTTGGCCTTCCGCCACGAGGGGCTGGCCGACATGCGGCTCGACCGAACCCGCGGTGAACCGGCGCACCGGTTGCTAGACCGGCTTGATGAGCGGGAATTGGCGAGAATCTTGTGGGAATACGGCGAGGAAAAGCAGTCACGGCGTATCGCCAGAAAAATCGTCGAGGCGCGCCACGAAAGGCTGCCATGGACAACGACCCGGCTCGCGGGCATCGTTCGCTCCTGCCTGCCCCCCCGGGGTGTTGCCGGACGGATCGACCCGGCCACCCGAACCTTCCAAGCCCTTCGGATCGCGGTGAACGACGAGCTTGGCGTGCTGGAGTCGATGCTGAGGCAGTTGCCGGGAATGGTGCGCCCCGGTGGCATCGCCGCGGTCATCAGCTTCCACTCCTTGGAAGACAGGATGGTTAAGAAGGGTTTCGGTGATCAGATGATTTGGGAGAGGATCACAAGAAAGCCTATTGAGGCTGGCGAGGCGGAATGCGGTGAAAACCCGCGGGCTCGCAGTGCGCGGTTGCGCTTGGCACGGCGTTTGCCTTAAAAGCATCTCATCGCGAGGCATGGAGGCCCGGTCATGAAACCATACCAGTACATCCTGCTGGCCCTCGGGCTCTTGGCCGGCGCTTCCCTTTGGCTGCAAGCGGGAGCCCGGCGCGCGCGTCCCTTGCCTGAGCCCTCGCCAGCCCCGCTGGCCACCGCCGATTCCCTTCCACCCTCGGGCTTGCCCGCGGGATTCCAGGTGACCGAGGAGCCTCCGCTGGCGAGCGGGCCCGTCATCCGGGTTGTGCAGGCTCGGGTCGCGGCCCCGTCATCCAACATCACCCCGGCGCGACTGGACATTCCGCCGGCGGCCGTGGAACTTCCGGCCGTGAAGCCCGCCGGCGGCCCGGAAGCGGTCACTCCGCTGCCGGCATCCAGGCCCAAGGCCACTCCGGCAAGGGGCAAGATCCCCGCGCCGCTCAACGGCACCTTCGCGGCGGCGGTTTCAGGCGGCTCCATCATCCTGCCCGCGGGGGTGATGGACCAGCTTGGAGGCCCGGGCCAGAAGCTGCTCGTTTCCCCCGGGCCCGACACCTGCCTGTGGATCACCAACCAGGCGCACCTCGACAGGTTGTCGGAGCGGCTTGAGTCATCCCCGGCGCGGGAAACCGACATCAGGGCTTTCAGGCGGCTTTACTTCGCCCAGGTGGAGAGGAGCCAACCCGGCGCGGACGGGAAGCTTGCCGTCTCCGGGCGCCTGCTCGAGTTCGCCGGCCTTTCCGGCGAGTGCGTGCTGGTGGGCATCGATGACCATTTCGAGGCGTGGGACGCGGTCCGCTGGCGCGAGTACGCCCGCCGGCCCGCCGGTCAGGAAACCGACGAACAACCCTGAGGAGGATGAACATGGCGGAACCGACCAAGAGCACCGGCATGTCCCGGGAAATGAAGGCGGGCCTGATGGCCTCGGGGGCCTTCGGGGCCCTATTGGCGGGGGTCGTGGCCAAGAAATACCTGGCTCCCGACGAGCTTCTGGGCCACAAGCCGGCGACGCGGCAGGCCTCGTATGAATTTCCGGACAAGCCGGATTCGGAGAATAAGGAAATCGAGGCCCCGCATCCCGCCGCGGCGGAAAAGGCCGGCCCCGCGGCCGACCCGGTCGCCAAGGCCCTCGCGTCGGCCAAGGGCTCGGATGTGATGCTGGCCTCGGCCCAGGACAAGGGCGACCAGCCGGAAAAGGACAAGGGCATGGTGTCGCCCCTCACGGGCCCGGCCGGGGGCTTGCCTCCGCTTCCCTCGCTGCCCGTTCCTTCCGAACCCCCCGCGCCCGCCCCTGTTCCCGGCTCCGGTGGTGTTCCCTCGGGTGGCTTGCCCGCGTTGCCATCACTACCGTCGGCTGGCACTCCGCCGGCCCCATCGGCTCCAAGCCCTGGTGGCCTGCCGCCGCTGCCATCGCTTCCGTCGGCCGGTACCCCGCCGGCCCCATCGGCTCCAAGTCCGGGTGGTTTGCCGCCCTTGCCACCGCTTTCGGGGGGCGGCACTCCGCCGGCCCCGACGGCGGTAGGCGCGGGAGGTCTTCCGTCCTTGCCGGCGCTTCCCGCAAGCGGGGCCTTCGCGCCTCCTCCGCCGCCGCCAGCCCTCATCAATCCGCGGGGCATTGATGAGCCAGCGGGCTTGCCGCCGCTGCCCGCGGCCAGCGGTTCCGGTTCCCCTCCCTTGCCGGCGCCCGCCTCCGGCCTGCCGATGGCACCGGTGTCAGGTTCGGGGCTTCCGCCCCTGTCTCCCTTGCCGCCCTCGGCCGGTTCGGGCCTACCGGCGAGTGTGCCGGGAGAGGCCAAGGTGACAGCGTTCCCGGTTGGCCAGGGGCCGGCGAGGCGAACCGAATTTTTCCCGGCCCCTGAAACCGGCGCGCCGGGCATCCCTGCGCCCCTTCCTTCCGCCCCCCTGCCGGCCAATGGCCCCATGGGCGTTCCGGCATCGCCTCCCTCGCCCTCCGGCCTGCCTCCCGCCGGCCTTCCCGCTTCGCCGGCCACCGGGTCGGCGGGACTTTCCAGGCCGCTCATCGTGCCGGCTCCCATCTCCCCGGAGATCGTCAACCGGCCGATCCCGGTGCTGACCATGCCCGGGTCGCCGAGCGCACCGGTCGATAAACCCCCGGTCGCGGCAACGCCGTTGACGGGCAATGCCAGCTTTCCACCCATCGCCTCGGCGGCGGGCAACCTCACGCCGGCGGGCGCGAGGGAGCCGATTGCCCCGTCAGCGGGCCTGATCTCTCCCTCGGGAATCGCGCGGGTACCGGCGGCCACCTCCGGTCCACCGGTCGTGCCGGCGCCGATTCAAGCCAAGCCGCGCGTCAGTTCCTGGAGCGAGTCGGTGCATGTGGCCAGGGCCGGCGATACCTACGGAGCGCTCGCGGCGCAGTATTACCGCGACGGCACCCTGGGCAACGCCCTGATGAACTACAACCGACTGCATCCCCGCGCCCGCGAAGACGCGCCGCGCGACGGATCGCTGGTGCCGGGGATGGAGGTGTACCTGCCCGACAGGGCGGCCCTCAACGCCGGCACCGCGGGAGTGGTCGCGCCGCCGGGGCTGAAACCCTGACAACCTTGGCGGCCGGATTCGGGCGGGGGATATTTGGGCCGTACCCGCCTAAGAGCAGGCTTCAAACGGGTGAGTTGAATTGTTGACGCTGACAGAACAAACACAAATGTGCGTTGAGTAAAACCAATAGAGCCCCGAACGCTGTCGAAGGCGGAATGAGCGGGTTTGGATCCGGAATCGACCCGCTCACTCCGGCGCTACGCGCCTGCGTTCGGGGCTCTTTCGTTGCTGTTATGGCTCAGGTTTGTCCCTGGGGACAGATCGTGCCCGAACTCCTCGCCTGATTTCCCGTCAATCATATAACTGCCAACTGGCGCATTCCCTCTTCACCCGCCTGACCGACGGAGGACTTTCCCGTGGGCTTCCACCAGACCAAGACGCACCGCAACGGCAAGGGCTCGTTCCACCAGATCGGCCTCGTCCGCGGCCAGTTCGGCAATGTTCCGTTCGACCAGTGGGTCGGCTTCCTGCAAAAAAGCGGCTTTGATGGTTGGGAGGAGGCGTCGTGGGAGCTCGACCTGCGCCGCTGCGACACGGATGCCGGCGCCGCGGCCTACGCCAAGGAGCGGGTCGACCTCGCCAAGAAGCACGGCCTCGAGATCTTCACCGTCGCCACCCACCTGCAGGGGCAGATTCTCGGCGATGAGCCTTCCGCCAAGACCCTCAACTTCATGGGCTCGGGAACGAAGTCCCGGCAAGCCTACAAGGCCTGGCGAGACAAGGGGAACAAGCCGCCCCGAACCAACCCGTATTTCGTTCCCGACGAGGTCGGCGCCCTCATGCAGGAGGAGGCCACCCAGGACCTGCAGGCCTGCGTTCGCCTTGCCGGGCATTTGGGTAAGCTGCAGGACCGCAAGGTGGCCCTGCCCGGCTTCGTGGGTTCACCGGCCCATTGCTGGAGCCACTGGTTCCTGTTCCCGCCGCTGCCCGGCTCGCTCGACGGCCACGCCATTGCCGATGTGCGCGATGTCAGCCTCGAATTGCTGGCCGAGCGCTTCGCCCCGGTCTGGGACCTCTGCAAAGAATACGGCGTGACCTTCGACCTCGAGTGTCACCCCTCCGAACGCGCCATGGGCGACCTCGAAAGCGCCGGCGACTACATCAACTTCATGTGCAAGAAGGGCTATGAGGGGATCGTCGGCTTCAACCTCGACGGGTCCCACATGGAATGGCAAAATGTGTCGGTGGTGCAGTTCATCCGCGAGTACCACCATCACATCCACTGCGCCCATGTGAAGGGCGTGTGGGTGGCGCGCGAACATTGCCGCGCCGGTCGGTTGGGCGGCCATCGCCCGATGGGCCACTGGACCAACGGCTGGAACTTCGTGACGGCCGGTTCGGACCGCGACGCCAACAGCCTCGAGGAGATTTTCATCGAGCTGAACCGCGTGGGTTACGACGGGGCGGTGAGCATCGAGTGGGAAGACAACGACGCCGAGCAGCACGCCGGCGCCCAGGCCGCCCTGGCCCGCGCCCGCGCCGCCGACCTGCCCCCTTCGGCCATGCGCCACGACGACATGCTGAAGGGCTAACAAGCCCCGACGCGCCTTGACCCCCCGGGGGCATGGGACTTAGGATACCCGTGCCCTTGGGCGTTACCCGGTAGTGTAACGGTAGCACAAGAGTTTTTGGCACTCTTTGTCTAGGTTCGAATCCTAGCCGGGTAGTTTCTGATAGCGGATGCCAGCAGTTTCGGCCGCTCCCGCTGTTTTTCCCCCCAACCCGCCACCGCCGTTCAGTGCGAAGGCATGGAGATCCAGACGGGAACGGGCGCCTTGTCGCCCCAGCGGTTGGCGGAGCGTATCCAGCCCGCGGTCTTTCTGGGATCACGCAGATACACATAATAGGAATCTTGCCGCTCGAAGAGGTCGCCTGAACCGTCGGGCCTGTCCGCCACGACCATCGACGCCGCGATCCGCACATGGAGGTAGCCGGGCAGCAACTCGTCATGGGGAAGATCGGGAACCGGGAACCGGAACCTGACCAGGACCTTGTCCGCCCCCACGGGCCGCACCATGCCTCCCGGGTCGTTCCCGCGCACCGATACCGCCTGCCAGCGACCCTCCCGCTGGATTCCCACATCAACCGCCGGCCCAAGCACATGGAGCGTCCGGTCGGGGCGGAAGTTCTGCATGAAGAGGGTCGCCGTGGCGAGGCCATCGGAGTCGAGGGTCACATCGTCGACATCGGCGCGCAGGTCTTGCAGCGCCATCTCCTCGGCCAGGCGGCGCTGGGCCTTTTCGGACCGGACCACGGTTTCCTGACGCCAGGCGAGAAGCCCGTCGAGCAGGGCGACCGCGCCCGCGGCGAGGCAGGCGCCGCCGACAAAGGGCAGCCACAAGGCCGCGGCCTCGCCGATGCCCGTGGGAACTGGCTTGGGGGTGGAAGGAACCGGCGCGAAAGGTGGTGAAGGCTCCACGGCCTCCCTTGGCCGGCCTTGCCAAGGAACGGACGCGCCGGAGTCCGCGGCGGGTCGGGCCGTTTCATGAGCGAGGCATTTTCCATCCTCCATCCGGAAGGTCCGGTCGGCGATGGCCGCCAGTTCGGCATCGTGGGTCACGATCACCATGGCCACGGCGCGTTGTTCGCGAATCCCGGCCAAAAGCGCGATGATTTCTCGCGACGAACCGGGGTCGAGGTTGCTGGTTGGCTCATCCGCGAGGATCACGAGCGGGTCGGCCACCAGCGCCCGGGCCAGGGCCACGCGGCGGGCCTGCCCCTGCGACAGTTGGTTCGGGTGGGAGCGGGCGCGGTCAGCCAAGCCGACGGCGGCGAGCCTGTCCATCGCCCGCCTCGCGGCATCCGCGGGGGGAAACCCGGCGAGCACCGCCGGCAGAGTCACATTATCCAGCGCCGTGAGGCCGGGCAGCAGGCCGCCTTCCTGCAGCAGCAGCCCCATCCGGGCGGAGCGGATGCGGCAGGTTTCCGCCTGGCCCAGGCTTTTCCACGGCCTGCCTTCGAACAACGCCTCGCCCGAACCCGGGCGGCACAATCCGGCCAGAAGGGCGAGCAATGTCGACTTTCCAGAGCCTGATGATCCAATGACGGCAACGCATTCCCCGCGCATGACGGCCAGGGTGGCGTTGTCGACGGCCGGGGCGGGGGCGCCCGGGTACGAAAGGCTGGCCGCGCGCGCCTCCAGCAAAGGAAACCCCGTCATTCGCCTTCACCGCGCAGCAGGTGCCAGGGCTGGGATGAGGCGGCCAGCCACGCGGCGGCGCCCGCCCCGGCGATCGCCGTGGCCGATACGAGGGCCATGCTGGCGGCCGCGTACAGCAGGCAATCCGGCCATGCGGGCAACTCCAGCGAAATATCTCGCCTTTGCAGGTTGAACCCCACCGTCCGCAGGAAAATGGAGATGAAGCCGAAGGCGACGACCACGCCGGCGATGGCTCCCGCGAGCGCCGCGAGCGCCGCCTCGACCACCACGGCCAGCACGATCAGGCGCCTGGCCACGCCCATGGCGAGCATGGCTCCCAGTTCGCGCCTTCGCTCGGCAAGCATGCCCGTGTACGCCACTCCCACCAACACCGCCGGCGCGGTGAGCGCCACGACCAGGGTGGCCATGAAACTTTTGGCAAGCGAGGCCACGGCATGGCGCACGCCGGCCTGGCTGCCCGGGCCCGTGTGCACCGTCAGTTCCGGAATGGAAGCCGCGGCGAATCGCAATTCCTCGGGCCCCCTGTTTTCGCCCAGGCGCACCAGCGCGCCGGTGGGTTCCTCCAGGGGGTTCACCGGAAACGGCACGCCGTCGGCGGTGAGGGCCCCGGCCTCGGCCAGGGAACGGGCGGTCTGCGGCCCGATGAACAGCGACCGCTCGAACGGCCCAGCGCCCGCCAGGCCCAGCTTGCCATGCACCACGAGCGGCACGCCCTGGATCGAGAACCGTTCGCCAACCGCCTCGGGCCGCCGGCCTCCCGCGATCACATCTCCCCGCGCGAGCGGCCTTCCGAGCCGCTGCGTGACCCAGGGCAGCACGGTGATGTCGGCTTCCGGATCGAAAACCACGAGGTCGAGGGGAAGGTGTCCGCCGGCATCGGCGATCTTGAGGGCGCGCTGGGGGGCGCACCGGGCCACCGCCGGCACCGATGCGAGCTTGCCGAGCGCGCCCGCCGGAAGGACCACCGGCCCCGGTTCCACCGAGAGGAGCACCGGCGTGAGGTTCGCGGCGACCCCCGCGGGAAGGATGGCGGCGTCGGCCCCGAGCCTGGCGATGCCGCTGTCGAGGGAGCGGCCGATCGACGCGTGGAACAAAAGGGCGCCAAACGAGGCGGCCCCCGCGAGCGCCATGCCGGCGGCGAGCAGGCCAAGGCGCCAGGGGCGGCGGGAGGCGCCGAGAACCGCCATGCGGGCCAGCACCGCGGCGGCCCGGAGGTCGCCCGCCGGGCTCACACCGTGCAGCTTCGGCTGAACTTGAGCTGGTCGACGGTCGAGGGCACGATCACGCAGTCGTGGTGGCCGCCGAAGTTCGGCATGTATCCCACCTGCTCGAGCGTGTCCTGGCGGAACACGAACGCCCCGGATTCCATCCGCTGGAAGCCGGAGAAGATCACGATGGCGTACTTGCCGTCATAGGTGGTGCAGGTGGTTTGCGCGTCGACGCCGATGTTGCGGAACTTGCGGATGATCTTCCACGACCTGGTGTCGACCACCACCACATCCGACTTCATCGGCTTGGGTCGAAGCACGGTGAAGAAGCATTTCGTGCCGTCGATGGAGAAGTTGAGATGGAAGGGCGAGGGAAATTCGCCCTGCCATTCGGGATCCTTGACGAAGGTGACCCGCTTCCACTTGCGCGGGTCGTTGTCGGCGGTGTCGAAGACGGCGACATTGTTGGCGCGCAGGTTGTTCATGACGCAGAGGAAGTTGCCTTGCGGATTGAACCCCATCTCGTGGATCGGGTTGCCGACGGCGGGCAACTCGACCTCCCAGGTGTCGGGTGAGCCCGAGACCTTGCGGACGGGGAAGTTGTCGCGGCTGCCCTCGTTGGCCTGGATGAAGCAGATGGGCTCGAAGTTGGCGCGGTCGATGATGATCCCGCCGCCGCACATGCGAAGGCCCATGAGCGAAAGCTTGCGGACGGGGTCGTGCAGGCAGAAGTCGAGGCCTGTGAGCCCGCGGGGATCGCTGCCGGGGATCTGCCCGCGCTCGACGCGCAGTTCCGCCATGGGCGCCATCTCGAAGTTGATCTTGTTGCCGGTGGTGCCTTCCAGGTCGAAGCGTCCGAGGTCGAGGCTGGGCTCGAGCCGCGTGAGGATGATGCGGCCGCCCTTGGTCCAGGTGGATCCGAGTTCGCCGGAGTTGGGCTTCCAGTCGGCCCTGAAGGCGGCGAGGACCTTGGTTTTCTCCTGCCCTCGGGCCCGGGAAAAGAATGCGACGATGTCCTTCTGGCCATCGCCGCAGGCGAAGCCGGTGCCATCGGGGAACGGCACGGTGTGCACGCTGAGTCCGATGCCGGTGGTTTCGGCGATGTCCTCGAGGAGTTCCATTTGGCCTGTTTTGCCGTCGTAGCCGACGCGGTAGATGTGGTTGCCCTGGCCTGCCCGGCCCAGCATGCCGTTCTCGCGGATGCGGGTGCGCAGGCCGTACATGAGGATGTTGTCGCCGCCCTGGGTGGAGTTCACGAACTCGAACCCCTTGTAGGGGTCGCCCGAGTCGGCGTTGAACGCGGCGAGGTGGTGTGAGATGGGGCAACTATCGCCGTAATTCCAGTAGGAGATCCACGATAGTGTCTTGTTGGTGGCGAGGTCGACGGCGTGGGTGCCGCCGCCCAGTTTCTGGGGGGTGAGCAGGATAAATTTCCCGAGCGCCTCGCGGATTCCCTCGTATCGGGCCTCCTCCACCAATGGAACCGCCGCGCCGCCGGCCGAAGCCGCGCGCCCGGCGACATAGCGGAGGGAACCGAGGGCGCCCGCCCCCGCCACGCCGGCGATGCCGAAGCGGAACAGGTTGCGGCGGGAAAGCTTGGCCGAAAAGGCGTCGTTCATCGAGAGGCTTCCGAAGGGGGCGGGGCTGCCTGTGCCAAGGGGCAACCGGCGGTGGTGGCCCCGGGCCAATTGCTCATGATAACCTCCGGAACGGTTCCTCGCCAGCCAAGCCTGGATTCCAGGTCGCGCACCACCTGCCGGGATACGCCCGGCCAAAGCGCCTCGACGCGGCCGTCGGCCCCGACCAGGGCCATGGCGCCCGCCTTGGTGATTCCCCATGCCGTGGCCAGCCGGCCTTGATCGTCGGCAACGAGCGGGGTTGCCAGGCCCGAATCCCGGGCGAAGGCGCCGGCGCTTTCCCGGTTCGCCTCCAACACGGCCAGGAAGTTGGCCGCGGGGGCCAGGTGAGGCGCCAGCGCGCCGAACGCCTTGGCGAAATCAAGGCTGCACGGGCAGTCGGCCTTGAGGAAGATCACGATCCCCGGTTTGCCGCCGGGCACCACCACCCGCTCAAGCTCGGGGGGGACCCGCAGCGCGCTCCCGGCGTTGAGCCGGATGAAGTCCTCGGCAGGCACGGCGTGAAGGCTTGGCCGAACGGGGCCGTCCATTTCCGCCGGTGCGGTCGCCAAACGCCACCGGGCCGCGAACACCAGCGCGGCGAGAACCAGCATGGAAAGTCCGACGGCCCAGGTGACGCGCATCTTTGGTCCGCGGGAGTGGCCGGGAAAAAGGCTGCCATATTCCTTTATGAAGGGTCCTGCCCGGCCCCGCAACCCCTGGGGGCGCCGGGCCGATTGTGCGCCCGGGAGGTTCGTGTGTTAGCATTCGAGCCATGGCGGGACCCGGAGAAAGGTCCCTCTCCCCCAATAACCGCATCCCGCGAGGATTCCGCGCATGAGCATCTTGGCCAAGTTCAAACTGCTTCCCGAGGTGACCGAATTCCTTAAGGGTTCGCCGTTCACCGGGCTTGTCGCCGGAAAGAACGCGCCAGCCACCGGCGGCGCCCTCATCGCCACGCACGACCCCGGCTCGGGCGAGAAGATCGCCGACATCCACGACATGACCGCCGCGGATGTCGACCGCGCGGTGAATGCCGCCAACGCCGCGTTCCCCGCCTGGTCCGCCTTGCCCCAGAAGGAACGGGGCGCCATCCTGCTGCGCCTGGCCGACGCCGTGGAGGCCCGCAAGAAGGTCATCGCGCAGATCGAGGCCCTTGAAGCCGGCAAGATCGAGGCCCAGGCCCAGGGCGATGTGCAGAACTTCGTCGACACAATGCGCTACTTCGTGAAGCTCGCCGAGGGCGTGCAGCTTCGCACCAAGCTCGATGTCGCCGGGCACGAGGCCTACACCTGCAAGCAGCCATGGGGCGCCTGCGGTTTCATCTTCCCGTGGAACTTCCCGTTTTTGCTCATTGGCTGGGGCATCTCCCCCGCGTTGGCGGCGGGCAACACCGTGGTCATCAAGCCGGCTGAAGACACCTCGTTGTCGGCCATCTACCTCGCCAGGCTGGCCTTGGAGGCGGGCGTGCCGGCGGGCGTCATCAATGTGGTGACCGGCCGGGGCCAGTGCGCCGGCGCGGCGCTTTCGGCCAACCCGCGCATCAAGAGGATGTCGTTCACCGGATCGCCCGAGGTGGGCCGCCTGGTGGCCGAGGCGTGCGGCCGCAACCTGGTGCCGGTGAAGCTGGAACTGGGCGGCAAGGGCGCCGCGGTGGTGTTCGACGATGTCGATGTCGACTCCGTGGCCGACAAGCTGGTGGGAGCCATCACCTTCCACACCGGGCAGGTGTGCTGCGACGCCACTCGCTGGCTGGTGCATTCGAGGATCCACGACCGCTTCCTGGCCCGCTGCAAGGAAAAGCTCGCGCAGGTGCGCATCGGCCACCCGCTCGACCCGGACACCCAGATGGGGCCCGTCGTGAACCCCAGGCAGAAGGCCCGGGTTCTCGGCTACCAGGAAAAGGGACAGGCCACGGGCGCCAAGTGCGTCTTCGGCGGCGGCCCGGCCACCGTGGAGGGCCTCGACGGCAACTATGTGAAGCCCGCCCTGCTTTCAGGCTCACTCGACAATGTTGCCGCCCGCGAGGAGATCTTCGGGCCGGTGGCCTACATCGCCACCTTCGACACCGAGGAGCAGGCGCTCCGCATGGCCAACGACACCGACTACGGCCTGGCCAACAGCGTCTGGACGGGCGACAAGGCGCGCGCCGCCCGCATGGCCGAGGCCATGGAGGCCGGCAACAGTTGGATCAACGCCCACAATGTGTTCCCCCACGGGGTTCCTTACGGCGGCGTCAAGAAGAGCGGCCTGGGCGGCGGGGTGCTCTCCCCCGAGGTGCTCATGGACTACTACCGCAGCGTCTCGGTGGTGAGGCCCCTGGCCTGACGGGTTGGCGCAAAGCGTTTTCCACCCTGATTTTTTTGACTTGCCAAGCCTCGGGCGCAAGCCCGAGGCTTGGGCCGATTTCGAATTATTGTGTTTGCGAAATACCGATCCGAAATCAGGAATGACGATTCGTGGGGTTCATCCCGGTGTCATAAACGGGTGTCCGCCCAGGCCAACGCATGCCATCAAGGAGTCTGACTAGCATATTTCAAGTTTCAGGCTTGATATGGCAGTTGGTGAAATGGTGCCTGCTGTAGGTTGATTTGTTTTTGTACACCCGCCGACTGGCATCGGCGGCTCTTTGCCCATCCCAGATCAACGCCTACCCTGTTCGACAGGTTGTTGTTTTGCCGGTTCAAGCCCCGAGAAATCGGTCATCTTGTTATCGGGCCGCCGACTGGCATCGGCGGCTCTTTGCCCATCCCAGATCTATGCCTACCCTGTTCGACAGGTTGTTGTTTTGCCGGTTCAAGCCCCGAGAAATCGGTCATCTTGTTATCGAGCCGCCGACGCCAGTCGGCGGGTGTTTGCCCATCCCAGATCAACGCCTACCCTGTTCGACAGGTTGTTGTTTTGCCGGTTCAAGCCCCGAGAAATCGGTCATCTTGTTATCGAGCCGCCGACCGGCGTCTGCGGCTCTTTGCCCATCCCAGGTCTACGCCTACCCTGTTCGACAAGTTGTTGTTTTCCCATTTCAAGCTCCGAGAAATCGGTCATCTTGTTATCGAGCTGCCAACCGGCGTCTGCGGCTCTTTGCCCATCCCAGATCAACGCCTACCCTGTTCGACATGTTGTTGTTATACTAAATTAAGCTCCGAGAAATCGGCATCTTGTTATCGAGCCGCCGACGCCAGTCGGCGGGTGTTTTTTTGAATTTGCTCAAGCCTTTTCCTTCTCCTCGATTTCGTGGCAAATATCCGGCGATGCCCTTGCGATGAACTTGCCTTTTTGAAAAGCCTGAGGCTTGAGTTTTTCATTATTACAAGAAGCGGACATCCAATCGTCTATTGGCAATGCCTCATTTGAAAAAATCCGTACCCTGTTCGCGCCTGGTTGAACCGAATTATAGATGTGGTAGTGTTCCTTGCGGGGATCGTCAGGAAGACGCTTTTCCGTTTTCCTTGCGAAACGGCGCTGGAGAGGCCCCGATGCTGATCATCCGCAAGATCCTGCTGGCCACCGACTTTTCCTCGGCCTGCACCCAGGCGTACTTCCACGCGCTGCACATGGCCCGCTTGCACCAGGCCGACCTGGTGATCTCGCATGTGTGGCGGGCCGACGCGGCGGACGGCCGAGGGGAAGGACATTTCAGAAACCTGTTGGAGCAGATTCGTCCCGTCGACGAGTCGATCCGCGTGTCGCACGCGCTGTTGTCCGGCGACGCGGCGACGGAACTGGTGGCCTACGCCCGGGAGCACGGCGTCGACCTTATTGTTTTGGGCCGGCAAGGCCGGCACGACACCGGGCGCGACATGCTCGGCAGCGTCACGGAGGAGGTGCTGCGCTCGGCGCCCTGCACGGTGCTGGTGGCGCGGGTGCCGCAGGGGCGTTCCGCCGGGTTCGCCCCGGCCGCCAAGGCCGCCGTGGAGTGAGTCTCGCGGGCCAAATGGATGGCGACGGCCGGCCCCAAGACCGACCCGTTGGCCTCACCCCAACGGCGGCACCACCCAGACGGGCTTGTCGTCCTCTGATGGCGAGGGGCCGGCGATGAACGGGTTGCGGATGCCCGGGAGAACCTGGACATCGAACACCTCCTCCACTCCGGAGGCGAATTCGAGGTGAGCCTCGTGCCGGCCGGTTCGCAGGTCGATGAAGCCCAGTCCGCACTTGAGTTCCTCACGGCGCTCAGCGATGGGGATTCCACCAAAGACCGAGGTTTCACGAATGCGGCTCAGGCCCACAAGGGCATAGGGGCCGGCAAACGCCAAGCCTCGCGTGTAGCCGGGGAAGCGCGCCACCTCTTGCCATTGGCCCGAGGCCATGTCGATCACCACCAACGCGCCACGGCCGGAGTCGAGCGCCCAGAGCCTGCCGCCGTGCAGCCGGGGTGAGTGAGGCATGGCGAAGCCTTCCGCCACCACCCGGCCCGAGGGCACCTCGAGCACGCAGCCGGTGCCGGCCTTGTCGGGCCGCCAGCCTCCCGGCGTGTCGGTGCGCGCCATGACGGTGACGAACCGTGGAGCGCCCGCTTCCATGGCCATGCCGTTGAGGTGGCAGCGGTCTTCCGCCGCCAGCGCGGAGATGAACGGCGGCTTCCACTTGGGAACGAAGTTGAACTCCTCGCTGACCAGCGACAGGCAACTGAACAGCGTGGTGACCTGCCAGAGGCCCTGCGGGCCGAATGCCAACTCGTGGCCGTGCACCTCGCCGGTGTGCCGGCATGAGCGGGGCAGGAAGCAGGCGTCGTGCTCGCCGGGTTCGCCCACGCGTGAAGCCAGCTCGGGCACATTGAGCAGCATCCAGACCTGCCGCTTGGAGCCGACGGCCAGGCGGTTGGGCGCCACCGCCACGCCCATGGCCTGCTCGAACTGGTTGATGGAGAACCTCAGCTTGCCGGCGTGTGTGCCCACGGCCACTAGCTGGCCGGCCTGGTAGGTGCTGATGAGGACGGAGGCGCCCAGCGAGGCGAGGAGTTCGGGCAGGTTGCCGGTGTGGCTGAAGCGGGCCTCGGTGGTGCGGGGCGTGGGAGTGGTGGACATTGTTGGTCCTTGGTGTTGAAGAATGGTTAAATCATGATCCCAGAAGCCCTTGGCGACAAACAAGGTAAAATGGAATTCCGGTTGTCGGCGAAAGCGAGGGAGTGATGAACTGGCGTGAACATATCGTCTCCGTACCCGAAATCGCCCATGGCAAGCCATGCGTGTCGGGAACCCGCGTGCTGGTTTCGGTTGTGTTGGCCGAATTGGCGGCGGGGGAAAGCTGGGAATCCGTTTGCCGGGGGTATGGCATCACCCG
This sequence comes from Planctomycetota bacterium, assembly GCA_016873225.1. GTDB lineage: Bacteria > Planctomycetota > Planctomycetia > Gemmatales > Gemmataceae > REEB421. The sequence continues at coordinate 96,517 of VGXS01000005.1, forward strand.
TGAAGATATCGCCGCGGTATTGGCGTTCGCCTCGGAAATGTCGCGAAAGGAAATGGTTCATTTGCCCGAGGCGGGCTGACATGCGGTTCAAGGTGGATGAAGATATTCATTCCGAAGTGGCCAAATGGTTGAGACTAAGGGGGCATGACGCCCTCAGCGTCGGGGAACAGGGACATCAAGGTTGTCCCAATGCCGGTTTGGCCAGCGTTTGTCAGCATGAGGATCGAGTCCTCATCACACAGGATCTCGATTTTTCAAACATCCTTGTTTACCCGCCGGAAAATTTCCCGGGAATCGCCCCGCTGCGGTTGGCTGATCAATCCAAGCGTTCATGCCTTGCCGCGCTGGAGCGCCTGTTGGCGGTTTCCTCGCCAGAAACCATCGCCCGCAGCCTTTGGATTGTGGATGAATCCCAAATTCGCGTCAGGGCCGGCAGGATGGATAAGTAATGAGCCATTCCGGAGCTTCTTTAAACGGATCAGGATCCCCCGGCGACCCGGCCGACGCGCAGAACGAGCTGGGCATCGCCCTGGCCCGGCAGGGACGCAACGCCGAGGCCGAGCAGACGCTGCGCCGGGCCGTGGCCATGAGGCCGGCGCACGCCGGCGGCTGGAACAACCTCGCCAATGTGCTCAGGCGGCTGGGCCGGCTCGATGACGCCGAGCGCGCCCACCTCACCGCCGTGGCCCTGGCACCCGAAGACGGTGAGCTGCAATTGGCCCTGGGGCATTTCTGGAGGCAGTGCGGCCGGGCGGCGCAGGCGGCGGCGGCCTACGGACATGCCGCGAGGCTTATGCCGGGCTCGGCCGAGGCGCTGCGGTGCCTGGGAGACGCGCTGCGCGAATTGGGGCGCGTGGCGGAGGCGCTGCCGGTGCTGCGGAAGGCCGCCGCCTTGGCCCCCGGCATGCGCCAGGTGTTCCTCGACATCGGCTATTGCCACCGCCAGCTTGACCGCGATGCCGACGCCGAGGCCTCGTTCGCCGAGGCCCTCAGGCACGACCCCGCGGACGCCGACGGGCACGCCAACCTCGCCAGCCTGATGGCCGACCAGGGCCGGGTGGACGAGGCGCGCCGGCACGCCCTCGAGGCGGTGAGACTGAGGCCCGCGCCCCGCCTCAGGGTGCTCTCGGCCACCGTCATGCCCGTCGTGTGCGGGTCGGTGGATGAGATCGACCAGGCCCGCGAGCGGTTCGACCGCGAGACAAAAGCCCTGGCCGACGAGGGCGTGCGCCTCGATCCCACGGCGCAGGTGGTGCCGAACCACTTCTTCCTGGCCTACCACGGCCGCGACGACCGGCCGCTGATGGAACGGGTGGCGGCGCTCGCCGACGGGCCCCGGGCGCACAAGCCGCCGGTGGCTCGCCCACCCCGTCGCGACCGCATCCGAGTCGGGTTCCTGTCCAAATACCTGAAGGCCCACACGATCGGCCAGCTCAACAAGGGGCTCATCACCCGGCTCGACCGCGGGCGGTTTGAAGTGGTGCTGCTGATGATCGACGGGGTGAGCGATGTGTTCTCAAGGGAGATCGCCCAGGCCGCCGACCGGGTGGTGCCGGTGGCGCCCCCGGTGCCGGCGGCCCTGGCCGCGGTGGCCGCCGAGGAACTCGACATCCTGTTCTACCCCGAACTCGGCATGGACCCATTGACCTACACGCTGGCGCACAGCCGGCTGGCGCCGGTGCAGGCGGCCACCTGGGGGCACCCCGACACCTCGGGCCTGAAGACGATCGACCTGTACGTTTCCTCGGCCGACCTCGACCCGCCCGGCAACGAGAAGTACTACACCGAAAGGCTGCACCGCCTGCCCAGGCTGGCCACCTGGTACGAGCGGCCCGAGGCCCCGGCGGCCGTCAGGCGCGAGGAGTTCGGCCTGCCGGGCTCGGGAGCGCTGTTCGGCTGCCCGCAGTCGCTGTTCAAGTTCCATCCCGACTTCGACGCGGTGATCCGCCGGGTGCTCGGTGAGGTTCCCGGCAGCCATCTGGTGCTTCTGGAGGGAACCAATCCGCGTTGGCGCGGATTGCTGCGGGCCCGGCTGGAGCGAACGCTGGGTCCGTTGGCCGGGCGCGTCGTTTGGGTTCCGCGTTGCTCGCGCGAGGCGTTCCTCAGGCTCAACGCCTGCTGCGACATCATGCTCGACCCGGTCCACTTCGGTGGAGGCAACACCACCTACGAGGCGCTGGCGCTGGGCAAGCCGGTGGTCACCTGGCCGTCGCCGTTCCTGCGCGGCCGGCTGAGCCTGGCGATGTACCGGCAGATGGGATATTCCGACTTGGTGGCGGAGAGTTTCGAGGACTACGCGGCGCTCGCCATCCGCTTGGCGCGAGACGAGGCGTTCCGCAGGCACGCGTCGGAAACCATCGGAGAAAAATCGGAGATCCTCTACCGCGACGACGAGGCGGTGCGGGCGTTCGGCCAGTTCCTGCGCGAGGCCGCGGGGTGGTGAGGCGGCTGACATTGTTCTACGCGGCAGACGCACGTATTTTAAACTTAGTAAAAATCTACGCATATAGAGAAATTATTAGCAATCTTCTTGGAGCCAGAGGATAGCGCCATGCATCAGGTTTCTTCCGCGTGCCATTGGTTCAAAGGCATCCTGTCGCGTCTTCGAGGTTCATCCGGACGACCGAAAGTTCAACGAACCCTCAACCTCGACATCCTTGAAAAGCGGTTGGTGCCCGCGTTCGCCCCGGTGTTGGTGAAGGACCTCAATCCGGGTAATCCCGATTCCCAACCCCGCCAATTCATGGCTGTGGGTTCCACGCTCTTTTTCACGGCCACTGACTCGGCGGGAGGGCGTGAGTTGTGGAAGTCGGACGGAACGGCGCTTGGCACATTCCGCGTGAAGGACATCAATCCCGGAGCGGCTTCCTCGAATCCCCTCGGGTTGACCGCCGTGGGAGGCTTGCTGTTCTTTTCCGCCAGCGACGGGACGAGCGGTCGTGAATTATGGAAGTCTGACGGCACCGAGCTTGGAACGGTACGGGTCAAGGACATCAACCCGGGCGGTGCTGATTCCAGCCCTGGATACTCCGGAAACATTTTCCGGCAAAGTGAATTGGTCAACCTTAACGGAACTCTGGTCTTTAGCGCCGACGACGGCACCAACGGTATCGAATAGTGGAAATCAGATGGCACGGAACAGGGGACGATGCTCATCAAGGACATCCGTCCCGGCGACAGCAACTCCTACGCCCGGTACCTTGCTGAAGTGAACGGCATCGTGTTCTTCTCGGCATTCGACAATGCCAACGGGTTCGAACTTTGGAAGTCGAATGGAACGAATGCCGGCACGACACTCGTCAAGGATATCAGGGTCGGAATCGGTTTTTCGGACCCGAGATACCTCACTAACGCGAACGGAACCTTGTATTTCGTGGCCGAAGACGGCACCAGCGGGCGGGAACTCTGGAAATCGGATGGTTCCCAGGGCGGTACCAGCCTGGTCGCGGATATCAACACCGGCGCGACGAACACAGACATCCTGAACCTGACTCCCGTGGGAAACACGCTCTTTTTTGTTGCCGGTGATGCCTCGGGTCGGGAGTTGTGGAAAACCGACGGAAGTGGTCCGGGAACCAGCAGGATCGCCGACATCCGTCCCGGCCCCGACGGTTCATCGCCCCGGTGGTTGACGAATTTCGCCGGCACGCTGTTTTTTCCGCCGAGGATGCGACCAACGGTTTTGAGTTGCGCAAGACAGACGGCACTTCCCAGGGCACCTCGGTTGTCATGGAGATCAATCCCGGCGGCGGCAACGCCAACCCCACCTACCTCACCGTCGCTGGCAACACCCTGTTTTTCGCCGCCAACGACGGAACCAATGGCGAGGAGGTTTGGCAAACCGATGGCACAATGGCGGGAACGGTGCTTGTCGGCAACATCAGGAGCGGAATCGGCAATTCATATCCCCGTTACCTCACCAATGTCGCCGGCACCTTGTTTTTCGCGGCCACCGATGGCGTCAACGGATTTGAACTTTGGAAATTGGAGCCTTCCAAACAGGGACCTTCCATCAGCGTTTCCACCGTCGTTTCAGTGCAGGAAAATTCCACGACAGTCCTGACAGCGACGGCTAGCGATCCCGACCCCGGCACAACGCTGACTTATTCGCTGTCGGGCGTGGATGCCAATTTTTTTTCAATCGGTTCATCGAACGGCGTCTTGACCTTCAATACCGCTCCCGACTTCGAGGCGCCCGCCGATATCGGGAACGACAATGTCTACAACATTACGGTCATGGTTTCTAACGGCACGTTATCTGATTCCAAGGCCGTCACGGTCACGGTGACGAATGTGAACGAGGCTCCGGTGTCGCTGGTGTGTCCGTCCGTCATCGCCGAGAACTCGGGCCCCAACGCTGTGCTTGGCACCTTTTCCACCACCGATCCGGACGCCGGCGACTCGTTCACCTACGCGCTGGCGGCCGGTACCGGCGATGGTGACAACGCCTTATTCAACATCATCGGCGGCCAGTTGAGGGCGAACGCCAACTTTGATTTCGAGACAAAGTCGAGTTACAGCATTTTCGTGCGCGCCACCGACCTGGGCGGCTTGTCGTTCGAGAGCCAATTCACCATCACGGTGACGAATGTGAACGAGGCTCCGGTGTCGCTGGTGTGTCCGTCCGTCATTGCCGAGAACTCGGGCCCCAACGCTGTGCTTGGCACCTTTTCCACCACCGATCCGGACGCCGGCGACTCGTTCACCTACGCGCTGGTGCCCGGTACCGGCGATGGTGACAACGCCTTATTCAACATCAGCGGCGGCCAGTTGAGGGCAAACGCCGCCTTTGATTTCGAGACAAAGTCGAGTTACAGCATTTTCGTGCGCGCCACCGACCTGGGCGGCTTGTCGTTCGAGGGACAATTCACCATCACGGTGACGAATGTGAACGAGGCTCCGGTGTCGCTGGTGTGTCCGTCCGTCATTGCCGAGAACTCGGGCCCCAACGCTGTGCTTGGCACCTTTTCCACCACCGATCCGGACGCCGGCGACTCGTTCACCTACGCGCTGGTGCCCGGTACCGGCGATGGTGACAACGCCTTATTCAACATCAGCGGCGGCCAGTTGAGGGCGAACGCCAACTTTGATTTCGAGACAAAGTCGAGTTACAGCGTTCGCGTGCGCGCCACCGACCTGGGCGGCTTGTCGTTCGAGAGCCAATTCACCATCACGGTGACGGATGATCCCAACGAGTTGACCATCGGAATTTCCCCATCAACATCGTTTGTGGTGTTTCGCGAGGTGTCTGTCACCGGAGTGACGGTCGCCGACCCGACGGCCGGGTCGTTCCGGTTGACCACGGTGCGTACCGCTCCCGGCGGCAAGGTTTCCTTGGGCGCGCGGTCAGGGCTTCAGTTTTTGGCGGGTGACGGCACCGGCGATTCAACGATGCGTTTCACGGGAACGGTGTCCCAAACCGCCGCGGCGCTGAAAAGCCTGTCCTATCTCCATTCGAGCATTTCCTTCTCTGACACGCGGATCGACATTTCCTTGCAGTCGAAGTTCTCGACAGTCTCGAAGTCGATTCCGCTGACGGCGGCCAACGGCGTGACGGCCAAGGTGGCGGATATCGGACACCCAAGTTCAGGCAGGGTTTCGCTGGTCATTCATGGAACGCCGGGCGCCGACACGGTGGTTGTGACGCCGCTGGCCGGTTCCACGACCAACTACCGGGTGACGCTGAACGGAGTCGCCAGCACGGTGACGGGCGTCACGGGCCGACTGATCGTGGGCGGCCTGGGTGGCGATGACAACATCAACCTGGCCGCGGTGGGCATCGCTGCGCGTGTTGACGGCGGCGACGGCAACGATGTGATCCAGACGGGTTTCGGGGAGGATGTGCTTCTGGGCGGAAACGGTGCGGACCTGTTGGCCGGCGGCCTGGGTGCCGACACCGTCAATGGCGGCGCGGGCAGCGACATCGTCATCGATGGCACGGTGTCGGCGCGCGCGGCGGGCAAGACCTTGAGGTCGGTGTTCGATGGCTGGGCGGTGCTGCAGAATCCTTCCAGTGCCGACTAAGCGTCCATCACGGCCGACCTGCTGTTCACGCCGGACAAGGCATCAAAAGACACGCTGACGGGCGGGCAGGGAACCGACTGGTTCTGGTCGGCCACCGCCGGCGCCGTGGCTGATGTGCTGGACAAAGCGGTAGTCGAAAGGCGCCGGCTAATATAATCCAATCCTGAACCGGCAATCGGAATAAACCCACCCTCCCCGTGGGACCGCCAAGGCAAACGCCTTGAGCGGCCCCCCGGGAATTCCGATGAATGGCTTGGATGCATTCGCAACTCGATCGACTCCACAACCCGATTAAGCCGCCCCGGCTTGTGGAGCGCCATCATGAGCGCGAGGAAGCCTTTTCAATCCGAGATGGATCCAACGCGACGGGGTGGATTCTTCATCCCGGTGGTCGAGGAACTCGAGACCCGACTCACTCCGGCCTTTGTGGTTCTCGGTGATCTCAATCCGAACAGGTTCGTCATTTCGGGTCCGCCGGCCGAGTCGTGCCAGGCGGGCGGCGTGACCTATTTCACCCGCGCCGACATCGCCAGCGGCACCGAGTTGTGGCGGACGGACGGCACCGCGTCGGGCACGGCACTGGTGCGCGACATCAACCCCGGCGCCGCCGGGTCGAACCCCCGGTGCCTGGTGGCGGTCGGCGGAACCGTTTACTTCGTGGCCGACAACGGCACGGCCGGCACCGAGTTGTGGCGGACCGACGGCACGGCCGCGGGCACGGTGCAGGTGCGCGACATCAACCCCGGCGCCGCCGGTTCCGATCCGTCCGGCCTGGCCAACCTCAACGGCACCCTGCTGTTCACCGCCGACGATGGCGCCCGCGGCCGCGAACTGTGGAAAAGCGGGGGAACCGCCTCGAACACGGCCTTGGTGAAGGATATCCGTCCCGGTGCCGGGGATAGTTTTTCCGACCTCGGGGATGCCTCACTGGTGGCGTGGGGCGGCAAGGCGTTTTTCGCGGCCAATGATGGCGCCAGCGGCATGGAATTGTGGAGCACCGACGGCACGGCGGGCGGCACGGTGCTTGTGCGCGACCTGTCGGGCGGATCGGCGGGCGGCGTTCCCAACAGTTCCTATCCCACGGCGATCACCGCCTTGGCCGGGTCGCTCCTGTTCGTGGCTGACAACGGCGCCTCGGGGCAGGAGTTGTGGAAGACCGATGGCACGGCCGGCGGGACGGTGCTGGCGCGTGACATCCTGGCGGGATCGGACGGCAACGGCCCGAGGTCGTCGGCACCGCTCAACCTTGTCTCCATGGGCGCCTGGGCGGCGTTCACGGCCGACAACGGTGTCAACGGACGGGAATTGTGGAGAACCGACGGAACCCTCGCCGGCACCGTGCCGCTCAGGGAGATCCGGCCGGGCGCGGAGGGGGCTTTCCCTAACTACGCCCCCGGCCAGTTCGCCGCCGTCGGGCCGACCCTCTTTTTCGCCGCCGACAACGGTGCCAGCGGCATGGAACTTTGGAAGACCGACGGAACCGCCGCGGGCACGGTGCTTGTGAGGGACATCCGTCCCGGAACCTACGCGCCGGGCCTGGGGAATCCGTCGTCGCCCGCGGCGCTGGCCAACGCGGGGGGACGGCTGTTCTTCCGGGCCAACGACGGCTCCACGGGCGACGAACTTTGGACGAGCAACGGCACGGCGGCCGGCACCCTCCTGGTTCGGGACCTGGCCCCCGGCGGAGAGTCATCGGAGATCGCGCCGGTGGGATCGGCGGGCGGAGCCTTGCTGTTCCTCGCGGGGGATGGCGACCTTTGGAGATCGACGGGAACCGCCGCGGGCACCACACTGTTATCCGACAACGCGGGCACCCAGGGGCAGGGTTCCAACCCGGGGGCGCCTGTGGAGGCGGGCGGATCGTTCTACTTCCGCGCCGTCGACTCGAACTACTTCCCGACGCTGTGGAAAGCCCCCGCGGCGGGCGGCGCGCCTTCGGTGGTGGCCACGGGGTTCCGGTATCCCGGGCCGGCTTGGCTGGTGAACGCGGCCGGGACCCTTTTCTTCACGGCCAACAACGGGACCTCGGGCGCGGAGTTGTGGAGGTCGGACGGAACCCCCGCCGGCACGCGCGTCGCGCGGGACATCGCCGCCGGTTTCGCCGGGTCGGATCCGGCGAACCTCGTCGTGGCGGGCGGCACCGTGTATTTCACGGCGGACGACGGCGCCAGCGGCCGGGAACTGTGGAAGAGCGACGGCACGGCGGCCGGCACGGTTCTCGTGCGCGACATCGCTCCCGGACTTGACGGAGCGGGAAAACCTTTTTCATCGTCGCCCGGCGGCCTGCGCTGGGGCGGCGGAGTCCTGTGGTTCACGGCGGAAACCGGATCCGGCCGGGAGCTGTGGAAGAGCGACGGCACGGCGGCCGGCACGGTTCTCGTGCGCGACATCGCCCCCGGGTCCGCCGGTTCGATGCCGTCGAACCTGGCCTGGGGAGGCGGGGCGCTGTGGTTCACGGCGGACGACGGGACCTCGGGCGCGGAGTTGTGGAGGTCGGACGGAACTCCCGCCGGCACGGCGCTTGTGCGCGACCTGTTCCCGGGCGCGGCGGGTTCATCCCCCGAGGGCCTGCTCTGGGGTGGCGGGGCGCTGTGGTTCATGGCGGACGACGGCGCCAGCGGCCGCGAGTTGTGGAAAACCGACGGCGCGACCACGGCCTTGGTGAAGGACATCAGGCCGGGGGCGGCGGGTTCGGTGCCGCGGGGGGCCGCCATGATGGCCTGGGCCGGAGATTATCTGGCCCTGATGGCCGACGACGGCGCCAGTGGCCGCGAGTTGTGGACAAGCGACGGCACGGCGGCGGGCACGGTGCTGGCCGGCGAGGTGGCGCCCGGCCCACGGGGAGGCGACCCGGCATGGCTGGCCGCCGCCGGCAACCGCGTGCTCTTTTCGGCCGATGACGGAACCCGCGGCCGCGAACCATGGTTTTACTCGCCCAACGCGGCACCCGTCGACATCGCGGTATCGCCGCCGGCCGTGCCTGAGAACCGGCCGGCCGGAACCCTGGTCGGAACCCTTTCGGCCATCGACCCGGATCTCGGCGATTCCTTCTCGTTCGCCCTTGTTTCCGGGGCTGGCGACACGGGCAACGCGCTGTTCACCATCTCCGGAACCAGCCTGCTGACGGCCGCGGTGTTCGATTTCGAGTCGAGGCCGGCCCACGGGGTGCGCGTGCGGGTCACCGACCGGGGAGGTCTCTCGTTCGAGAAGGCGCTGTCCATCGCCGTCACCGATGTCGACGAGGGGCCTTCGATTCGTCCGGTGGCGGCGGTGTCCGTCATCGCCAACCTCGCCGCGCCGATCGGCGGCTTGTCGGTGTCGGATCCGTTCGCCGGCGCCACGCGGCTGACGACGACCCTGTCCGCCGGCGCGGGGCTGTTGACCATCGGTGCCCGGACGGGCCTTGTGTTCCTCGCCGGCGACGGCGTGTCGGACGCGACGATCCGCTTCACGGGAACGCTGGCGCAGACGAACGCCGCGCTCGGTTCGCTGAGTCACATCACCGCCATCGACACGCTCGCGGCGACGGGCATCTCGGTCCTGGTTCAGCGGGGCGTGTTTGCCGCTCAGGCGACGGTGCCGATGGTGGTGGCCACGGGACGGGTGACCCGGATCAGCGATCCCGGCTTGCCCGGGAAGGTCTCGGTGGTGATCCAGGGAACGGAATCCGCCGACGCCATTTCCGCGCTTCCGGTGGGAAGTTCCTCGGCGAACTACACGGTGACGCTCAACGGCGTTTCCACGGGGGTGACGGGCGTCACCGGCCGGTTCCTCGTGTTCGGCCTGGGCGGTCACGACATCGCCGACCTGTCGGCGTGCCGGCTGGTCACCCGGATGGACGGCGGCGACGGCAACGATGTGATCCTGGGCGGCGGCAAGGCGGACATGCTGCTGGGCGGAAACGGGGCGGACCTGTTGGCCGGCGGCCTGGGAGCCGACACCGTCAATGGCGGCGCGGGCAACGACATCGTCATCGACGGCACGGTGGCGGCGCGCGCGGCGGGCAAGACCCTGAGGTCGGTGCTCGATGGCTGGGCCGCCAAGGTGTCGCCCGTGGACGCCGACTACGCGTCCATCACGGCCGACCTGCTGTTCACGGCCGACAAGACCTCCAAGGACACGCTGACGGGCGGCCTGGGCGCCGACTGGTTCTGGTCGGCCACCGCCGGCGCGGTTGCGGATGTGACCGACAAATCAGCCGTGGAGAAGCGCCGGCTGGCGTGACGGATCTCAGACGGGGCTGATGACGGCGCGGTTGGCGACAACCGACATCCTGCCCGAGGCGAGCAGCGCGATCGCCTCGGGGTAGGCCTCGCATTCCGCGGAAAAGACCCGCGCGGCCAGCGTGGAGGCGGTGTCGTCCGGAAGCACGGGCACGGCCTTCTGCACGAGGATGGGGCCGCGGTCGTACTCGTTGGTGGCCAGGTGCACGGTGCAGCCCGAAACCTTGCATCCGGCGTCGAGCACGGCCTGGTGCACATGGGCGCCGTGGCATCCCTTGCCGCCGAAGGAGGGCAGAAGAGACGGATGGATGTTGACGACGCGGTTTTCCCAGTGGTCGGGCACGGCCAATAGCTGGAGGAAACCGGCCAGGCAGATGAGGTCGGCGCGGTGGGATTCGGCGAACGCGAGCAGGGCGGCGCTGAACGATTCACGGTCGTGGTGATCCTTGCGGCGCACCACCGCCACGGGCAGCCCGGCGTTCTTGCCGCGGTCGAGGCCGGCGACGCCGTCGCGGTCGGAGGCGACGCAGGCCACGGTTCCGGCGAGCGTTCCGGCGGCCTGGCGGTCGAGCAGGTTCCGCAGCGTGGTGCCGCCGCCTGAAAGGAACACGGCCAGGCGGGGAACCGGCGGAACGGGGACCTTGGCCACGATCAACCTCAGCGGACCACGATGGAAAAAAGAGCGAAAAGTCCGCCGGCGCAGGCCATGCAGACGGGCAGCGTGAGCACCCAGGCCAGCAGGAGGGAGCGTACCGTCGCCATCTGCACGCCCGCGCCCGTGGTGGCCATCGTGCCGGCCACGCCGCTGGAAAGCACATGGGTGGTGCTGACGGGCGCCCCGCCAAAGACGGCCATGCCGATGGTGGTGGCGGCGACGAGTTCGGCGACGGCGCCCTGGGCGTAGGTGAGGTGGGCCTTGCCGATCTTCTCGCCGACGGTGACGACGATGCGCTTCCAGCCGACGGTGGTGCCGACGCCCAGGGCCACGGCGACGGCGAGGATCACCCACGGAGGGCTGTATTCGAGGATTTTGAGGATCTGTTTACGCGTCTTCTTGAGCAGCGCCAGGTCGCGCGCCGTCAGCAGCAGGTCCTCCGACGAGAGGAGGCTGGCGATGGCGCCCTCGAGGGTGATGATGGCGTCGCGGAGTTCGCGCCTCCTGTCGCCTGGAACATCGCGGAAGCCCCGGGCCGCCGATTCGCCCTCCGTGGCCGGCACCAGGGCCAGAACCGTGTCGATCGCCCCGACCACGCGGGCCCGCTGGGCCTCGAACCCGGGTTCGGGATCGTCGGAGTGGTTGCGGGTGACGATGCGGCGGGCCTTTTCGGCGCCCTGGCGAACCAGGGCGATGTCGGCCGGCGCGGCGTCGAGGTTGACGGCGAATTCGGAGGTGGCGGTGCCGATGAGGATGAGCATGATGAGGCCCACGCCCTTCTGCCCGTCGTTGCTGCCGTGGGCGAGGCTCACTCCGGTGCAGGTGCCGATGAGGGTGAGGCGGGTCAACGGGGGCGGGGGCGCGTCGTCGGAGGGGGGGGAATGGAGGCGGCGGCCCGGCAGCCAGCGGAGCGCCAGCACCATGAGGCCCGCGGCCAGGCAGAATCCCACGGCCGGCGAAACCAGCAGCGACAGGCCCACCTCGCCCGCCTTTTCCCAGTTCACCCCGGAAAGCGAGCCGCCATGGGCGAGCATCGAATGGGCCAGGCCGACGCCCATGATCGAGCCGATGAGGGCGTGGGAGCTCGAGGCGGGGATGCCGATGGACCAGGTCGCGAGGTTCCAGATGATGGCCGACAGCAGCAGCGCCAGCACCATCGCCTTGCCCTTGCCGCCGGCGAGGTGCTCCTCGAGCAGCAGTTCCACCGGCAGCAGGTTGACGATGGCGTAGGCGACGGCGATGCCGCCCAGCCAAACCCCGGCGAAGTTGCACAGGCCCGACCAAGCCACGGCGATGCCGGGCCTAAGGGCGCGGGTGTAGATGACGGTGGCCACGGCGTTGGCGGTGTCGTGGAAACCGTTGACGAACTCGAAGGCCAGGGCGATGGCCAGGGCCGCCAGCAGGAACAACGCGTTGTCCCAAGTGACCGGGTCCGTGAGGAACGGCAATTGGATCATGGCGGCGGGACGCTCCGGGAAAGAATGGCCGGCAGGAAATCATGCTAACCCGCCGGCGGAAAAAGTGTCGGATCTTCATGGAAATTTCCCCGGGGCGGAACCGGCGGGGCCCGCCGCGCCGTACCTGCAAGCGGCGCCCGTTTCGGGTATGATCAGTGGGTGGACCAAGCCCGCCGGAGCCAGCCAGCCGCCATGCCAGCCGCCGACCAGTTGCTCAAGGGATTGTTTGTGGCCCTGGCCGCGCATGCGGGCATCTGGGCCTCTGCCGACGCGGCGGGCCGGTGGGGCACGCTGGCCGCCATCGACGGCATCGCCGTCGCCGGGTTGGCGCTGGGCTTGGTTGGCGCCGCGCTGCGCACCTCCCCGGGCCGCAACCGGCCGCTGGCCCACCTGATGTTCCTGCTTCTCAAGCATGGGGCGCTGGTGCGGGGCGGGCTTGTGGGCGGCATGGTGGCGGCGGCGATCGCGCTGGCGCCGCCGGGCGACGCCGCCGGCCGCGACCTGTTGGGCATTTTGGCCGTGGTAGGCTTGGCGGCGGGCGCGTTCTGCCATTTGGCGTCGCGGCGCCGGCGGCCGGAAGCCCGCCTGGGGCTTTCGTTGGCCGTGGCCCTGTCGGTGGTGGGCGCGGCCCTGGCCGCGGGAATGGCCCCCTGGAGGCATGAGGAGGCGGGCGCGCTCCTGCCGCCCGGCCTCGAACTCGTCTCATGGCAGATCCTCCTCGTGCTGGCGCTGCTTCCGGTGCTCGACATCGCCTCGGAGTCGCCGCAGACGCAGGCCGACGCGGCGCTGTGGTGCTCGCTTTTGGGGCTGGGGCTTTGGCTGCCGTCGAGGCAGGGTCCGCCCGCGCTGGTTCTCGTGGTGCTGGTGCTGCCGGTGGTCGTGTTCGCCGTCATCGCCCGCACAGTTTTGCCGGGATGGGCCTCGTTCAAGATGGCGTTCAAGGGGCGGGCCCTGGCGCGGCAGGGCGACCTTCCGGGCGCGCTCGCCTGCTTCCGCCAGGCGCTCAGGCTCAACCCGTCGGACCGGATGGCCCGCGAGGGCTATTGGCGCACCCATTTGGAACTCGAGCCCGAGGGGGTGGCGTCGGATCCGCTGGCGCGCCGGCTGATCCATCCGGGGGATTGCCTCGACCGCGCCGCCGAACTTCTCAGCACCGGTCCGGCCAACCTGGCCGACGCCGGCCGGCTGCTCATGCTCGCCGGCCGCCTCGACCCGTCGCTGGAGCCCGTGGTCTCGTTCTGGACCGCCGTCGGCCTGCTCCACGAGCGCCGCGACGAGGAGGCGTTCGCGCGGGTGGAGCCGCTCTTGTCGGTGCCCGGCGAGGATGCCACGGAGGCCCGCCTCGACGCGACGCTGTTGGCGTGGAGGCTGGCGATGGCCTGGCACAAGGGTGCCCGGGCCAGGCTGCTGGAGGGCGCCCTGTCGGCGCCCGGGGCGAGGCTGGCGGCGATCGCGGCGGTGGAGCGGGGGCTGGCGTCGCTGCCGGGCGACCAGGAGCTGTGGGCGATCAAGCGGGAGCTGTATTCCGGACTCGATGAGTCGGAGTTTCAGGCCGGGCGCGAGCGGGGCCTGCCCCCGGGCGACCCGGTCTACCTCGACGAGCTGGCCGGGGCCCTGTCCGGCGACGACAACGGCTGGAGGCGCGCCGCGGCCTACCTGGCCATGGCGGTCGAGTCGGGGGGCTCGCGGGTGGTGAGGCGGCTGGTGGCCCTGGCCAGGCTGCTTGAGTCGCGCGGGGACGCCGAGGGGGCGCGGGCCCGGTTCAGGCAGGCCGCGGAGGCCGGCAGGGCGCTGGGCCACGAGGCCCTGGAACCGGAGGACCGCGAGCTTTACTTCCGCGCCGCGCGGCACCAGGCGGAGCTGGCCGAGCACGAGGGCAGGGGCGCCGACGCCATCGGCTGGTGGCAGGCGACCCTGGCCTCGGAGAAGAGCGGCATCGAGACGCACCGGCGCCTGGCGGCGCTTCACGAGGCGGCGGGGGATCCGCTCGCGGCGCTGCGCGAGACGGAAAAGGGGCTCCTGTACCAGTCAGGCGACAAGGATCTCCTCGAGCGCCGCGACCGCTACCTGTGGTCGCTGCCCCTGGAAAGCCCGGCGTGTTCCGCCGAGGCGCTGCGCGGGCTGGTGGACGCCGCCGCGTGCGTGAAGCGCGCCCGCGGCATCCTCGACGACCGCCGGAGCGACATCGAGTGGATCGAGGTGGCGTCGCACCTTCTGGAAGTGGCGCAGCGCGTGGATCCCGCGGGGCTGATGGCGCGGGCCCAGGCGGCGCGGGCCCGGCTCAGGCTGGGTGACCGCGACGGGGCGATCGCCGGATTCGAGTCGGTGCGCGCCGACAAGCCGACCGGCCTGTTCCAGGGCGACGCCCCGGAGGCCTGGCAACTGGCCAACCAGGCGCTGGGCGACCTGTACCTCGAGGTGGACCGGCCCGCCGACGCGGTGGCCTGCCTGGCCGATTTCCGCGACAGCGCCCGTTCCGGCGCCGCGACCCTGTTCAAGCTGGCCCAGGCCCACGAGGCGCTGGGGGAACTCGCCAAGGCGAGGTCGTACTACAACCAGGTCACCGGCTATGACGGCAACCCCCTGGCCTGGCAGGCGCGCGAGGCGATCGACCGGCTTTCGAGGCCGGTTGAGGAAGGAAACTGATTCATCCCCCCCCGCCCGGTTGATATGATGTCGGAGAAGGCCGTTTCGGTCATGGGGGAGGTGCTTCCGCGTGCGTGATCGCCACCCGACGAGCTGGAGCCTGCCGCTGGGATCGATCGCCGGCGACCCGATCCGGTTGCACCTCGTCTATCCGGTCGTGGCCGCCGGGCTTTTCCTGCGCACGGTGTTCTCGCAGGGCGCGCCCACGGGCATCTGGCGCGAGGCGCTGTTAGTCCAGGCGATCCTGCTGCTGTCGGTGCTGGCGCGGTTCATGGGAACCCTCGCGATCCGCCGCCTGGAGGAGGCCGACCACCAGGAGACGGTGGTTTGGCCGCTGGGTCACTTCAGCCGCTCCGACGGTTTCGCCGGCGCCTCGTACTGGTCGCTTTTGTCGGGCACGAGCGTGACGCTGTTCCTGGCGGCGTTCTCGGCGTTCGGCCTCCTGGCCATGGGCCACATCCCGCCGTCGCTGGCCACATGGAACCCCCACGGCCCCGCCTCCGCCGGCGTGCTGGCGCTGGCCGACTTCCACGGCGAGACCGAATGGGTCTCCCCCGGTTGGGCCACGCTTCTGGCCCGCATCTCGTTCATCAACGGCTGGCTGCTGTTCGCGAACCTTCTCCCGGCCTACCCGCTCGACGCCTCCCGGCTGATGGCCCGCATCCTGTGGCACCGCTCGGACGCCGCCGAGGCGCTGCAGGCGGTGCTGACGGCGACCATGGTGTCCATCCTCGGGGTGATGATCGCGGGGATCGCGATGGGCGAGGTGCTCTACCTGGTCCTGGCGATGGTCGCCTACATCGAGACGGTGGGCGCGGTGACCCGCGAGCGCGACTCGGTGTCCGATGGTTACGACTTCGCCGGCCACGAGGACGGCCTGTCCCCCGAATCGTCCGACGGCGAATCGAACCGGCCGAGGGAATCGTGGTGGACGCGCTGGCGCGCCCGCAGGGCCGAGGAGCGCACGCGGCGCGCCGCGGCCGACCGCGCCGAGGCCGAGAGGCGGATGGACGAGCTCCTCGACAAGCTGCACCGGCTGGGGAGCAAGGCGCTGTCCGGCTCGGAGCACCGCTTCATGCGCGATTTCGCGCGGAAGTACAGGCCGCGCCAGCGGGAACGATGACGGGGCTCGGGGCCGCGGGAGCCGAAAACGGGGGTCGCATGTCGGACAGGATCGAACCACGCACGCTCAAGGGATTCCGCGACTACCTTCCCGAGATGATGATCCCGCGCGAGAGGCTGCTCGAGGCGGCGCGCGGTGTCTACCGCCGGTACGGGTTCGCGCCGATCGACACCCCGGCGCTGGAATACGCCGAGATCCTCCTGGGCAAGGGGGGCGAGGAGTCGGACAAGATCGTCTACCGATTCCAGGACCATGGCGGCCGCGATGTGGCGCTGCGCTTCGACCTCACGGTGCCGTTCGCCCGTTTCGCCGCGATGCATGTGCCCAAGCTGGGCGTCCCCTTCAAGCGGTACGCGATGGGCCCGGTGTGGCGCGGCGAGAACACCGGGCACGGCCGGTACCGCGAGTTCTGGCAGTGCGACTTCGACACGATCGGCACGACCGCCGCGGCGAGCGACGCGGAGGCGGTGCTGGTGGCTCACGACCTCATGGTGGCGGCGGGGATCGGGAACTTCCGCCTGCGCGTCAACCACCGGCAGGTGCTGGGCGGCCTGCTGGAGACCATGGGCCTGGCGGGGCAGGCCGCGGCGGTGCTGCGGGCCATCGACAAGCTGCCCAAGGCGGGCGCCGACGCCGTGGCCGCCGAGATGGCCGAGAAGGCGGGGGCCACGCGGGCGCAGTCCGACGCGGTGCTGGCGCTGGCGTCGCGGACGGGTGAGCCGCTGGCGGTGCTGGCCGATTTGTCCCGCGAGCTCGCCGGCAGCGAGCGGGGCCTGGCGGGTGTGGCGCGGTTGCGCGAGGTGTTCGAGGCGGCGCTGGCCGCGGGGCTTCCCCCGGAACGGATCGGCCTCGACCTGTCGATCGCCCGCGGACTGGATTATTATACGGGAATCATCTTTGAAACCTTCCTGGGCGACCTGCCGGGGATCGGGAGCGTCTGCTCGGGCGGCCGGTACGACGACCTGGCGGGCCTGTACACGCGGCAGGCCCTGCCCGGGGTGGGCGCCTCGCTGGGCGTCGACCGCCTGCTGGCGGCGCTGGAGGAACTCAAGGCGCTGGGCGCGCCCGGAGCGGTGGCGCCGGTGCTGGTGGCGCAGTTCGATCCCGGCCATTTGGGGGCGTGCCTGGGCCTGGCCCGGAGGCTCCATGGCGCCGGCATCGGCGCCGAGGTGTTCCCCGAGGCGAGGAAGATCGGCCAGCAGTTGCAGCACGCCGAGAAGCGCGGGTACAAGGTCGTGGCGCTCGCCGGGCCCGACGAGCGGGCCCGCGGCGCCTGGAAGCTCAAGCGCCTGGCCGACCGCCGCGAGGTGGAAATCCATGAGGCCGCCGCGCCCGCCGCGGCGGCGGAACTGTTGGCGGGGGGCTGACCACCGATGCTGGCGCACAACCATTACGAGCGCGCCTTCGCCGCCATGCTGCGCGCCAGGGGCGTCACCCATGTGCCCGTCGAGGAAAAACGGCGCTCGGTGATCGACGGGGAACCGGTGAAAAGCCTCGATTTCCTCGTGCTGGGCCGCGACGGGCGCTGGTTCGTGGCCGATGTCAAGGGGCGGCGTTTCCCAGGCGGGCCCCCCGGAAGGCCCCGCAGGGTGCCGGAATGCTGGTCGACCCTGGATGATGTCGACGGCCTCGAGCGGTGGGCCCGCCGCTTCGGCGGAAGCTGCGAGGGGCTGCTCGTCTTCCCGTACCTGGTCGATCCCGTTGATGAGGGCGCCGCTCCCGCGGGCGACCCGTTCGACCACGAGGGTCGGCAATACCGGGTGCTGGCGGTGCCGGTTCCGCAGTACCGGGCGCGCATGCGGGTCCGCAGCCCGAAGTGGGGCACCGTGGACCTTCCGGCCCGGGTGTTCCGCGAACTGGCGCGGCCGCTGAGCCACTTCACCGGCGAGGGCGACCCGTGGTCGCTTCCGGCCTAGGTTCCCAAGGGAGAGGTTGTTGCCGATGCACCGGCTGAAGCCCGCCGCGAGGCTGGCGTCGCTTGACGAAAACCCCCGTACCGCGTTTCCCAAGGCGGCGTCGCTGGGCGCCGGGGCCGTGGAGTTCGACGCCTGGGGGCCGCTCCGCCCGCGCGACCTGGGAACCACGGCGCGCCGGGAACTGAAGGCGCTCGCCGGAGGCTGCCGGCTCGGCTTCGCCGCGGCGCGGGCGCCTTTGCGGCACGGCTTGGTGGAACCTTCCGGCATGGATCCCCGGCTGGAATACCTCGGCGAGGCGATCGCCCTGGCCGCCGACCTCGGTGCCGCGGTGCTGTCGGTGGAGGCGGGCCAGGTTCCGGAAAAGCCGGAGACGCCCGCGTGCCGCGCGCTGTCGCAGTCGCTGGCGCATTTGGCCCCCCTGGCCGAGCGCCGCGGCGTGGCGGTGGCCCTGGTGACGGGGCTGGAATCGGGTGAGGTGCTGGCCCGGCTGCTGGAGCCTTATCCGGCCGAGGTGTTCGGGGTGGCGTTCGACCCGGCCAACTGGCTCACGCACGGGTTCGACCCGTCCGCCGAACTCGCCGCGCTGGCGGCCCGGGTGAGGGTCGCGCACGCCACCGACGCGCGGAAATCGTCCCCCGGGCGGGCTGCGCTGGGTGTACCGCTGGGCGATGGCGATGTCCCCTGGCCGCTGCTGCTGGCCCACCTCGACGCCTTCGGCTTCGCCGGCTGGGTGACGGCGCGCGAGGCCGACGACCAGGCCCGCCCCGAGGCGATGGCCCACTCGCTCAAGGTGCTGCGGGGCTGGCTGGCCGGGCCGGGCTGACGCCTTTCACGCGGCGCATCGGTCGCCGTGTCCCCGATGAACCTGAAAAATACATGTGAATGCAAGGTTATCTTAACGAATATTTTACAACACCGCCGAATTGGAGTAGAGTTGGTTGTCGCCCAATTTATCTTACTTTATTCGGGGGTTTTCCCATGAAAGGTACAAGTCGGTGGCCGTCCCCTCGGGGCGGTTTCACGCTCATCGAGTTGCTCGTCGTCATCGCCATCATCGCCGTGCTCATCGGTCTGTTGGTGCCGGCGGTCCAGAAGGTCCGCGAGGCCGCCAACCGCATGAAGTGCTCCAACAACCTCAAGCAGATCGGCATCGGCCTGCACTCATTCCACGATGTCAACAACGGCATGCCGTTCGGCGGCCTGTCTGATGCCCCACCATTGGGTAGCGGCGGCGGCTGGGGCAGTGCCTGGACGGTGTGGCTGCTTCCCCACATCGAGCAGGACAGCCTCTTCAAAAGATTCACCTTCACCGGCAGTTCGGGCTGGGGCGGGGCCTCGGCCACCAATAACCTCAACGCCTCCTCGAATGTGCGCATGAACACCTACCAGTGCCCTTCATCCCCCATCAATGATGCCTCGCCCAGAACATTCGCCGGAAGCAACATTTCCCGCAATCATTATGTTGGTGTTTCCGGAGCCATCAACGGGCTCATCCCCGGCTACACCGAAACGCGCTTCTTCACCAACAGCGGCGCCGCGAGTTGCTGCAGTGGCGGCATTGCCGGCGGCGGCGGCGTGCTGATGCCCGGCAGGCAGGTGCGCATGGCCGAAATCACCGACGGCACCAGCAATGTGATGGTGGTCAGCGAGCAGAATGACTTCCTCACGACCCAGAACGGCTCGAAGGTGGCCTGGGGCGCCGGGCTGCTGCACGGCTGGCAGATCGGATGGCATGGTACGACAGCCCCCAATGGCGGTAACGCCGGCGACGCGCGCACCTTCCAGATGACGACGATCCGCTACGCCATCAACCGGAAGACCGGTTGGACCAACGCGCCGGGCAACTGCGGGGCGCAGGGCGTCTGCGACAACATCGGCACCAACATCCCGCTCAATTCGGCCCATTCCGGCGGTGTGAACGCGGTGATGGCCGACGGGTCGGTGCGGTTCCTGAGCGATTCGACCACGCTTTCCAACTTGGCGATGCTGGCCACCCGGGACGACGGGCGACCTTTGCCGTGAAGCTGACCGGGAATCGTTCCGCCGCTTGAACCAACAAGAACAAGGAGACTTTATGCACGCGATTCGCATCCTGTCGCTGGCCGCGCTCATCGCCTTTTTGGGCTGCGGCCCGGCGGCCCCCAAGGTGGCCAAGGTTTCCGGAACCGTGAAGTTCGATGGCGCTCCCTTGGCCAAGGGCGAGATCATGTTCTCCCCGGCCACCGGCGCTGTTCCGGCCATGGCCCCCATCACTGACGGCAAGTACCAGGTTGAGGCGCGCGCCGGCAAGAACCGTGTTGAGATCCGGGCGATGCGCCTGGCCAAGAACGCCCCCAAGAACACCGGGGGCCCCGGGTCAGAGAGCGCCGGGCGCGATGAGAACTACATTCCCGACCGCTACAACGACAACTCGTCGCTGTCGGCGGAGGTGCCCGAATCGGGGTCGAACGCGATCGACTTCGACCTCAAGAAATGACGGGCGCGGGGCGGTTCAGGCCGCCCCGCCATCCGCCTCGTCGAGCAACTGGATGACATGGCTTACCCGGTAGGGGCGCTTCACAAGCCCCTGCCACCGGGCCGTGTTCCACTGCATCATGCAGACATGGTTCGAGGTGGCCAAAATCACCGGGTCGCCCTGGGCGTGGTTGAGGAATTCGGCCTTGCGCGCCAGGATCTGCCGGGCGTTTTCGGGCTTCTGCAGGTTGTACACGCCGCCCGAACCGCAGCAGTCGCGCGCCATGGGCGCCAGTTCCCAGGGCAGGCCGGTGGCGTCGAGCACCGCCTTGGGGATGCCCGGCACCTTCTGGCCGTGCACGAGGTGGCACGGGAGGTCGACATAGACGCGCGCGGCGCCGGCTTTCCGTTGCGCGGGCCGAAGCGGCAGGGTTCCCAGGAAGTCGAGCACATCGCGCACGACCGGGCCTTCCCCGGCAAGCGCCTTGCCGAGCGCGAAGCCGCAGCCTGAGGAGTTGGCGAGCACGGCGTCGTAGCCCTTGCCGCTGAACGCCCCGCGGTTGGCCCGGCGCAGTTCGTCGACGCCGGAAAGGCCGAGGTGCTCGCGCATGGCTCCGCAGCAACCCTGCGCGCGGGGCACCTCGACGCGCACATTGTTGCGGGCCAGCACCCGCACGGTGGCGAAGTTGATCTCGCGGAACACGGCCTCCATGAGGCAGCCGGTGAGCAGGGCCACGCGCGGGCCGGAGGGGTTGAGCTGGCGGTTGATCCGCCCGGCGTAGTCGGCGGTGGATTCGGCCAGGGCGGGCTTGCCGGGAAAGAGCATCGGCGAGGGGGAAAGGCCCAGGCGCCTGAGCCAGCGCAGCGGCGCGGCCAAGAGGCCGAACAGGCCGGGCCTGGAGGCCAACGCGGCGGCCAGGCGCAGCGGCATAGAAACCGCGGAGCGGCCCTTTTCGGCGTGGGCGTGGCGGGTCTCCTCGAGGATGCGGCCGTAGGGCACATTGGCGGGGCAGGCGGTCTCGCAGGCGAGGCAGCCGACGCAGTCCTCGGTGTAGCGCGCCGTCCAGGGGTCGGGGGGCAGGCGGCCGTCGGCCTCCTCGCGCCACAGCCTGAGCCGGCCGCGGGGCGAGTTGTTCTCATCGCCTGAGATCTGGTAGGTGGGGCATACCTCCAGGCAGAGCCCGCAGTGGACGCAGCTTGAGAGGATGTCGCGTTCGCCGGGCTCTTGGGCCCCCGGCCGTGAAGGGTTCATCGGGAAAACTCCGCCGCGAGTTGGGCGCGCCACGGCGCCTCGGCGCCCCTGGCCGGGGGGCGGGGAACCAGCCGCGAGGTCCAGTCGGCGCCGAGGTCGCCCGCGTCGGCGTGGTGGCGGGCGATGATGCCCGCGGCCAGGGCGGCCCCCGATTCCGACGGTGCGTCGAGCCAGGCATGGACCACGCCGCAGAAGGCGATGGCCATGGCCCGGGCTCCCGGTTCCCGGGCGACGGCCCCGGCCAGGGCGAACGCGCGGTCGGGCGTGGTCTTGAACGAGATGTCCGGGCAACCGGCGCGGGGGGCGGCCTCGCCCCGGCGCGCCTCGAGGCCCAGGCCGAACCGGTCGGCGAGCGACGCCACGCGGCGCTCGAACACCGGCCATTCCGCCGGCGGGCAGTTCACCGCGGCGCGCAGGGTGGCCAGGCCGTCGGGCCCGGGCAGGTAGTCGAGCGAGTCGAACCAGTCGACCCAGCAGGAGGACTCGAGGCCGGCGCAGGCGGAGGCGACGGCCGATTCGGGGCCCCGCAGCAGGAAGTGCCCGTCGAGGCCGGTGTGGGGCCTGAGCCTGATGACGAAGTCGGCCGGTTCGCCGTAGTCGCCGGGGGAATGCAGCAGGAAGCGGAGCAGGTCGTAGCCGGTGGTGGACTTGGCGACGCGTTCGCCCGCGCGGATGGTCTCGCCCGTGGGCAGCCTCCAGTTCATGCCGATGATGTTGTCGCAGAGGGCGCCGAAGCGGGATGAGGCGGGGGCGTGGGTGGTGGAGGCGACCTGGGCGGAAAGCGGGGCGAAGTCGTCCACCAGGAGCGGGAAGCGGAAGCGGGCGGGCGCGGCCAGTCCGGCGAGTTCGGCGGGGGTGATGCCGGCGGGCACGCAGGCGGTGCCGTCGACGGCGTCGAAGTAGCGGGAGAAAAGGCGGGGGTCGGGGGGAGGGGCGGCGGGTTCCTCGCCGCCGCCGCCGAAGCGCCTGGAGGCGAACACCTTGAGCGGGTTGAGGCGGTGCTCGGCATTGAAGATTTTGGGGATGGCCAGTTGCAGGCGGAGGGCGGCGCCGGAGAACACCATCGGCATGCAGCAGGTCTTGTCGTTGCCGATGCCGTGCTCGCCGGAGAGGGTGCCGCCGGCGTCGATGACGCGCTTCATGAGGCGCTTGCTGATCTCCTCCACCTTGTGGACATCGCCCGGCTTTTTCGAATCGAACAGGAAGTTCGGGTGCAGGTTGCCGTCGCCGGCGTGGAACACATTGACGGCGGGGAGTCCGGCGGCGTCGGCCTCGTCGTAGACGAGCTGCAGGATGTCGGCGAGCGCCGAGCGGGGAATGACGGCGTCCTGCACGAGGAAGTCGGGGCTGATCTGTCCCATGAGTCCGCCGGCGACCTTGCGCGCCTTCCACAGGCCCTTGCGGGTGGCCTCGTCGTCGCTCGACTCCACGCCGGTGGCGCCCGCGGCGCGCAGGATTTCGGCCACCGCCGGGGCGCGCGTGTCGGCCAGTTCGGCGGGGCCGTCGATCTCGGTGACGATGAGGAACGAGTCCTTGGGCAGGCCCACGGCCATGGGGCTGTTCTCCACCATGGCCACGCAGCGGGGGTCCATCAGTTCGATGGCGACGGGGAACGACGAGTCGAGGGCCAGGGCCTGCACGGCGCGCTCGGCTGAGCGGAGGTCGGGGAAGGTGGCGCGGTAGGTCCAGCATTTTTCCGGCCGGGGCAAAAGCCTGAGCCAGAAGCGGGTGAACGCGGCGAGGGTGCCCTCGGAGCCGACCATGAGCCGCTTCCAGTCGTCGCGCCAGGCGCCCCGGCCGCCGGCGGGCCCGCCGAAGCGGCAGACCTCGCCGTCGAGCGTGACGGCCTCGACACCCAGCACATAGTGGCTGGTGACGCCGTGGCGGAAACAGTGGGCCCCCCCGGCGTTCATGGCGACATTGCCGCCCAGGGTGCAGACGGGGCCGCTGGAGGGGTCGGGGGGGTAGAACAGGCCCGTGGGGGCGAGGACCTCGTCGAGGCGGTTGAGCGGCACGCCGCATTCCACCTCGCACCAGAAGCCCGCGGGGCTCACCTGGCGGACGGCTCGCAGCGCGGAGGTGTGGGCGATCACGCCGCCCTGCGCGGCGACCGGCCCGCCGGAAAGCGAGGTGCCGGCCCCCCGCAGCGTGACCGGCACGCCGAGCGACTTCGCCTGCCGCATGAGCGCGGCCAACTCGGCGGCGTCGGCGGGAATGACGACGGCGTCGGGGGGGAATGTCTTGTAGCCCAGGCCGTCGGCGTCGTAGCCGGCCAACTGGGCGCGGGCGGTGAGCACGCGGCCCCGGCGGACGATCTGGCGCAGCTTGCGGTGCAGGGCCTCGGTGGTCATTTCGCCGGCTCGCTGGGGGCCGATTTCAGCCCCAGGGTGTTGACGGCGATGACGCGGTAGGCGTGCTTCCGGCCCGGCTCGGCGCCGGTGTCGACGAACCTGAGCGGGATCAGCGGCATGGCGGGGGTGTCGCTGTACTGGAGGTTCTGGAACAGCGGCCGGCCGAACGGGTTCTTGGCCTTCTCGGCGAGGTTGGCGATCTCCTTGCCGTCGCGTTCGATGATGAACCCGGCGAGTCCGCTTTCGAGGTCGGCGTCGGCGTTCCAGGTGAGTTCGTCGCCCTTGAGCGCGAGGCCGGTGGGCGCCGGCGGCGGGGTGGTGTCGGTCACCTTGGTGTCCTTGACATATTCGGCCCAGGCCTTGGCGGTTTTGGCGTCGGGGAGCCAGCCGGCCTTGAGCGGATCGCCCTTGAAGCGCTTGGCGTCGGCGGCCTCCGCGCCGGTGATGGGCGCCAGCCAGGCGCCCTCGGCGGGCATGGGGCGCAGCGGGTCGCCGGCCTTGGCGGGCAGACGCGCGGCCAGGCAGGCGTCGAGCCAGGCGATGGCCATGTAGCGTTGGTTGCCGCACTCGTGGCTGGTGAGGGGATCGACGGCGACGCCGACAAGGCCGCCCTTGCCGCGCACCTCGTTGAAGAAGGCCGCGTTGGCGGGCCAGACGCCCGCGAAGCGGCCGTCCTTGACGGTCACCCCCTCCTTGGTGCCGGGGTTGCACATGAGGGGCACCTTGAGCGCGGTGGCGGGAACCTCGTGGGCCTTGATGGTTCCCCGGCCGGGGTCGGCCTTGAGCAGCGGCACGCCCGAGCGGAGCCAGGCGGCGGCGACGCGGTCGGGGTGGGTGAGCGCCATGCCGCCGGCCCAGTGGCCACCGCCGCTGTGGCCCCACAGCGCCCAAGGAACCACGGCCAGCTCGGGGTGGCCCGACTTGGCGCCGAGTTCGGCGAGGCCCTTCTTGAACGCCTCGGCCGAGCCGTTGCGCGGGTCGCACCACATCTGGCAGTCGGCCTTGTCGGGCTGCTCGTAGGCGGGCGACAGGAGCGCGCAGCCGTGCTTTCGCGCCAGCGCCTGCCAGTGCAGGTCCCAGGCGCCGGTGAGGCCCGACTTGCACGATCCCTCGCCGCAGCCGTGCTGGTGGACGACGACGCCCCTGAGGGTTTTCACCCCTTGGGGGATCCAGATGGTGTAGTTCACGGCGTAGGGCAGCTCGCCCGGCTTGGCCGAGCCCTCGAACCGCGCGCGGTGGTAGGGCGGCTCGGCGGCCGGGAAGACATCGTAGGGGGCCTTCTGGGCGCGGGCCGCGGCGGCGGCGGAAAGCAGGACGGCCGCCGCGAGGGCGGGGGCAAGCCATGGCTTCATGGGGAGGGAACCTCGTCGGGGCGGTGGTTGGATGGTAATTACAGTTTATCCGCTCCGGGCGCCGGCATCCAGACGGCGGCCTCCCGGCGGGCGGCGATCGCGCCGTTTTCCCGGGAGGAGTCGGCCCATGGGCGTGTTGGTGGCGTTGCTGGTGGCGTTCGGTCAGGATTCCGTGAGCATGCCGCTGGCCGGCCGGAAGGTGCCGTACCCGGCGCGCACTCGCGCGGAGGTGGAGAAGGTGCTGCGGGGGGCGCCCAAGGCCGCGGCGGAACCGGGCAGGCTGCCGCTGCTGCTGGTGGCCGGGCCCAAGGACCACGGCCCGCAGGAGCACGACTACCCGGTCTGGCAGAAGGCGTGGGGCCGGCTGATGGCGATGGCGCCGGGCGTGGAGGTCGACACGGCCTGGGAATGGCCCAAGCCCGGCCAACTGGCCAAGGCCAGGCTCCTGGTGCTGTTCCAGCGCGGCGACTGGAACGCCACGCGCGCCGCCGACCTCGACGCGCACTTGGAAAAGGGCGGCGGGGTGGTGCTGCTGCACTGGGCCGTCGACGGCCGGGGCCAGACCGACGCGTTCGCCGAGCGGATCGGCCTGGCGGGCAAGGGTGGAAGCATCGGCTACCGGCACGGGCCGGTGACGCTGAACCTGCAGGCCGACGCGCTCGATCACCCCATCCTTCGCAACATGGCCGATTTCCGCATCCACGACGAGAGCTATTGGCGGCTGACGGGCCGGGAGGAAAATGTGCGGGTGCTGGCGCGTTCCCGGGAGGAGAACAAGGATTGGCCGCAGGCGTGGACTCGGCAGTCGGGCAAGGGGCGCGTGGTGGGGCTGATTCCCGGGCACTACAGTTGGACCTTCGACGATCCGCTGTTCCGGGTGCTGCTGCTGCGGAGCATGGCGTGGGCCGCCGGCGAGCCTGTCGACCGGCTGAACGAACTCGTCTGGCCCGGGGCCCGGCTGGCGGAGTAGCGGGGGATTGTCAACGCGCCCCGCTCTCACAGCCTTCGGATCCGCTTCGGGCTTCAAACGGGTGAGTTGAATTGTTGACGCTGACAGAACAAACACAAATGTGCGGTGAGTAAAACCAATAGAGCCCCGAACGCTGTCGAAGGCGGAATAAGCGGGTTTGGATCCGGAATCGACCCGCTCACTCCGGCGCTACGCGCCTGCGTTCGGGGCTCTTTCGTTTCTGTTATGGCTCATGTATTTGTTCCTTGATCGACTCGCCCCTCACTCCGCTGGGGGCTCCTAAGCGATGAACGGATTTCAACTTAAAGGCCAGACAAAGGCTGACGATGCTTAGGAGCCCCCAGCGGAGTGAGGGGCCCTCGCAGGCATTCACCAGTCTTCTGCCAGTTCAGAGGTCACTCGCGGCGTTCGAGACTTGAAGGGCATGAAAGGGCTAATAGGATGGTGGCGGGTGCCGGGGTCTTGCGCGGGTCAGTTATTTGAAGTTTGCTTTAAGCTTCTGGTGATTGAGCCCCCGGCGAAGCGAGGGGCGAACCGGCCAGTCTCAAGATGGCGGGGATCCGCGGGCGTGCGGGGGTATGGCGGTGGCCCCCGGTAGCCGGCGATGCCGCTCGGGTAGAAAGGCATTTTGATTCATCATATCATGATGTTTAATGAATTATGTTTCATATCCTCCCTGGAGCGCCGCAAGCCATGCCCCCGTCATTGGTCCGATTCCGCGCATGGCGTGGGCTGGCCGCGCTGGCATTGCCCCTGGCGCTTTCGGGGTGCGGGGGCGGCGGGTTGGAGCGACAGCCAATCAAGGGCTTCGTGAAGCACGCCGGCAAGCCGATCCAGTTCGGCTCGATCCGGTTCGAGCCGGCGGAAAACCAGCCGGCTGGAACCAGCGGGTCGATCAGGAACGGCGAATACAGGATCGAGCGGAGCGCCGGAGTCACCGAGGGCCGCTACAAGGTCTGGGTGCAGGCATTCGACAGGTCGGGCGAGACGCCTCCGGGGGCGATGCCGGGGTCGGAGGGCCCGCCTCCAAGGGACATCCTCCCGGAGCGCTACATGAAAGCTCCGGCCGAGGAGGTGGCCATCCGCAAGGTGTCCGACGCCAGTCCAAACCAGGTGGACCTGGACCTGAAGTGAGCTTGTTTCCCTAATTTCGGAGTCGTGTCATGACATCATCAAGTCGGCGGGCCGGTTTCACCCTCATCGAGCTCCTCGTGGTGATCGCCATCATCGCGGTGTTGATCGGCCTGCTGGTTCCCGCGGTGCAGAAGGTGCGCGAGGCGGCGAACCGGATGAGCTGCAGCAACAACCTCAAGCAGATCGCCACGGGCATGCACAACCTGCACCAGACGGAGGGATCGCTGCCCGCCAGCGACTACAACACCGGTGGCGACTGGGGCACCTGGCAGGTGGCCATTTTGCCGTTCATCGAGCAGGAGGCGATGTACAAGCTCTACACCGGCTTCAAGACCGGCCCGACGACCTACGGCGCCGCCCCCAACACCACGAATGTCACGACCAAGCTGATCAAGACCCTGCAGTGCGGCAGCGACGCCAGCGCCGGCAACAACATCGCTCCCAACTTCGCGAGCATGACCAAGCACAACTATGTCGTCAACGCCGGCAACACGGTGCGGTTGCAATCCACCTTCAGCGGCGTGGCGTTCGGCGGGGCGCCGTTCATGCGCAATGGCGCCACCCAAAGGCTCACCGACATCCTTGACGGCACATCCAACACGCTCATGGCCTCCGAGACCATCATCGGCGTCAATCGCTCCAGCACGGCCAGCGACCTCCGGGGCTTCTCCTGGTGGGGGCCGGGCGCCGTGTTCCACGGGTTCAACACGCCCAACAGCCCGTCTCCCGACTTCCACCAGTTTGCCAGCTACTGCAACAACCTGCCGCAGCAGGGCCTGCCGTGCGCGGTGAACACGAATGTGCAGTTGGCCGCGCGCAGCAGGCATTCCGGAGGCGTGAACGCCGCGATGTGCGACGCGAGCGTGCGCTTCTTCACCAACGGCGTCACGCAGGCTTCGTGGCGCGCCTTCTCCACATCAAACGGCGGCGAGGCGGTCTCGAACTGACCTCATGCGGGCCCGTCAGAAGTTCCACCAGGGAAAGAACAGGAACAAAAACACCCAGAGGGCCGAGGCGCAGGTCGAGACGCTCAGGTAGATGGCCAGGCCCAGGGCCAGCTTGCCGGCGATCGACAGCGGCGCGGGTTCGGGCGGGTTGAGCCGCTCCAGCAGCGCCAGCACCGGCGCCGTGGCGAGCCCGTAAAGGGCCGCCGCCGCCGTCATCGACGCCCACAGCCCCCACGGCGGCCCGGCGATGCCCGCCTGCCCGACGGCCAGCACCCCCGCCAACCAGCCAGCCGTGGCGGCCACCACCCACAGTTCCGCCAGCACGGGCCAGCGCCGTTTCACCAGCGCGTACTGAGCCAGGCCGCTGGTGAGGCCGGGCGCCAGCAGGAACCACCACGAGAGCATGACGCTGGCCACCAGGCCCAGCGCCGTGGCCGGTATCCACAGCATGCCCAGCCGCGACCCCATGCCGAACCAGCGCGCCATCACGGCCCACTGGATGAGGCCCACCATGGCGCCCGTGGCGGGGTAAATGATGGCGATGGTCCAGTCGGAGGCGGCGGGCAGGACGGCCCCCAGCGCGAACGACACCGATGGCGCCACCCAGGCGGCCACAAGGTTGGCGCCGATCCACACCGCGTACCGCATGGTTTCCCCTCCCCGGGCCCGGGTGGATGATACCCGGCGGGCCGGCGGGAGCCTATGAATGGGGCATGACCCGCACGATCGACCGCGACGCCATCGCCCGCCTGCTGGCCGGCTGCTTCACCGGTTCCCCCGGGCCGGGCGTGGTGCCCGGCGGCCGCACCGAGGCGCTGAGGCTGCTGGAGGCGTACGACCCCTCCGGCTACGGGCGTGGCCGCAACCACCTGCAAGGCCCCGTCTCGCGGCTGAGCCCGTACCTGCGGCACGGCATGGTCTCGGCGGTGGAGGTGCGCGACCGGCTGCGCGAGCGGTTCGGCGCCGACCCGGCCCGCCTCGACGAGTTCTTCCGGCAACTGGCCTGGCGCGACTTCTTCTCCAAGGTGCTCGCCTGGCACGGCCGGGGCCTCGAGGACGACATCGAGGAACCCAAGCACCCCGTGCCGCGCGAGCGCCGCCTGCCCCTGGACATCGCGGAGGGGAACACCGGCCTGCCGTGCGTGGACGGCATGCTGGGCGAGCTTTACGGCGGCGGCCACCTGCACAACCACGCGCGGCTCT
The DNA here is from genome assembly GCA_016873225.1 of Planctomycetota bacterium. Lineage (GTDB taxonomy): Bacteria > Planctomycetota > Planctomycetia > Gemmatales > Gemmataceae > REEB421. The sequence continues at coordinate 126,224 of VGXS01000005.1, forward strand.
GGTTCGCCGCGTACTGGTGCCATTTCCGCGGGCTCGACTGGCGCGAGGGGGCGCGGCTGTTCCGCCGATTCCTCCTTGACGGCGACACGGCGAGCAATTTCTCGAGCTGGCAATGGGTGGAGGGCACCTTCGCCTCGAAGCCGTACTTCATGAACCGGGAGAACATCGAGAATTTCAGCGGCGGGTCGTGGTGCCGGGGCTGCCGGGCGTCGTGCCCGTTCGACAGGTCGTATCCGGAGCTTCAAAGGATCTTGTTTGGGGCGTCGCTGGCGCCCCTGGCCGGCCTGGGCGGCGCCGCTGGCGTTCCCGGGCCCGCTCCCGAGGCCGGCGGGGACGGCCCCGCCATGCCCCCGGCGGCGGAAATCGTCTGGATGCACGACGGGGCGATGTCGCGGGAATCGCCGGCGGTGAGGGCCAACCCGGGCTCGCCGGTGGTGTTCGCGTTCGACACGCCGGCCATGCGCGCCGAGCCTTCGGCGTGGCACCGCGTGGCGTTCATGCTCGACGGCCTCGACGACCTGGCGGCGCGTCAGCCCGGTTCGCCCGTGGTGGTGGTGGCGGGCGAGCTGGCGGAGGCGGTGGGCCGGGCGGCGCGGGCCGCGGGCGCCGGCACGATCCACCTCGACGCCTCCGCCGAGCCGGCGGTGTCCGAGGCGGCGGCGCGGCTGGGGGAACGGTTCCGGGTGGTGGAGCATGCCGTGGCGGCCCTGGCCGTGGTGGAGGGCGAGCCGAGGCGGTTTTCCCGCTACTGGGAGAAGGCGGCGCCGCAGGTGACGGGCCGGCGCGCCGAGCGGGGCGCGAGGTGGCACCGGTGAGCGCGCCGCCCGTGGTTTGGTGGGTGAAGCGCGATGCCCGGCTGGCCGACAACGCCTGCCTGGCGCACGCGGCGGAGCGGGGCCTGGCGGTGCTGCCGGTTCACTGCGTCGAGCCGTCGCTGATGTCCGCGGACGATCACTCGGCCATGCACGCGCAGGCCTCGTGGCAGGCGGTGACAGCGCTGCGCGGGTCGCTGCGGGCCCGGGGCGCGGACATCCTCATCGCCCACGGCGAGGTGGCCGGCAAGCTGGCCAAGCTGAGGGCCGCGCTGCCGTTCACGGCGGTGCTGTCGCATGAGGAGGTGGGCAACGGGCTCACCTACCGCCGCGACCTCGAGGTGGCGGCGTGGTGCCGGGCCAACGGCGTGGAGTACCTCGAGTTCCCGCAGCGGGGCGTACGGCGCGGCGGGATCAACCGCGACCGGTTCCGGCGGTTCTTCATGTCACGGGTGGCCTCATCGCCTCCACTGAAGATACCAGAAATCCGCACCTGCGCGCGGGCGCGCGCGCTCGCCTCGGCTACGGGCTTCCCCGCGCTGCCCGCCTTCGCCGACAACCCCGGCTGGCAGCCGGTCAGCGAGGCCGCGGCCCGGGCCACGCTCGACGACTTCCTCGGCCGGCGGGGCCTGGGCTACCGGGGCGGCATCAGCTCGCCGAACACGGCGCTGGAGGCCGGCTCGCGGCTGAGCGCCCACCTGGCCTGGGGCACGCTCACGGTGCGGCAGGCGTGGCACGCGGTGAAGGCCCGGCTGGCCGGCCTCGACCCGCGCGACCCCGACACCCCCCGCTGGCGCCGGAGCCTCGCGGCGTTCCTGAGCCGGCTCGCCTGGCGCGACCACTTCACCCAAAGGCTCGAGTCGGAGCCCGACCTCGAGTTCCGCAGCCCGCACCCCAGTTACCGCGACATCCCCTACGAGAACGACCCGCGCCTGCTCGGGGCGTGGGCCGCCGGACTCACCGGCTTCCCGCTCGTCGACGCCGTCATGCGCTGCCTGGCGGCGACCGGGTTCGTGAACTTCCGCATGCGCGCCATGGCGGTGAGCCTCGCCTGCCATGTGCTGCACCTCGACTGGCGGGCCATCCATCCCCACCTGGCGCGGGTGTTCCGCGACTACGACCCGGGCATCCATTTGCCGCAGGTGCAGATGCAGGCGGGGGTGGTGGGCTGGAACGCCATCCGCGTGTACAACCCGTCGAAGCAGTTGGCCGAGCAGGACCCGAAGTGCCTGTTCACCCGCCGGTGGCTGCCCGAGCTGGCCGATGTGGAGACAAGCCGGATTCTCAAGGGGGACATTCCGGGCGGCTACCCGGCGCCGGTGGCGGCGTTCGCGCCGCGGTCGCGCGCGATGGCGGCGGTGCTTTACGGCATCCGCAAGACCCGGGAGGCGCGCGCCGAAACGCCGGGGGTGTACGCGCGGCACGGTTCCCGCAAGCCGGAGCAGGCGTTCCGGCCGCGCCGGCGCAAGCCGGAAAAGCCGCCCGAGCGCACGCTGTTCGACGACCTCGGGGAATGACGGCCGGGCCCTTCGGGGTTGCTCATCCGGCGCGCGCGGACTTGCCGCGCCGGCAGGCGTCGGAGCAGTAGCGGACCTGGTCCCAGACTTTTTTCCACTTCTTGCGCCAGGTGAACGGCCGGCGGCACGCGGCGCATTCCTTGCTGGGCAGGTCGGACTTTCGGGGCGGCATGGGGTGGTCTCCGTCGGGAGGGCCGGACGGGTTATCTGTAGGCGGAAAGCGGGGGTTGGGCAGCGCTGGTGTGGTGCGGGAATCGCCGGTGTGGTGCGGGAATCGCCGGGCTGACACCCGGCGCTCACCAATACGGGGAGTTTGAAGAAAGTAAGGCGAGCCCCGGGCGTCCGAGTTGAGGTGAGAGCCCCGGGCGTCAGCCCGGGGGTTCCTTAGCCCGGGGCTCACCTCGATGCGGGAATACGGGGAAATGGAAGAAGTGTTTGGGGGCGGGAATCGCCGGGCTGACACCCGGCGCTCACCAATACGGGGAGTTTGAAGAAAGTAAGGCGAGCCCCGGGCGTCCGAGTTGAGGTGAGCCCCGGGCGTTAGCCCGGGGATAAACCCCCGGCGCTCACCAATGCGGGGAAATGCGAAAAAGTTGAGGTGAGCCCCGGGCGTCCGAGTTGAGGTGAGCCCCGGGCGTTCGAGTTAAGGCGAGCCCCGGGCGTCAGCCCGGGGGTAACACCCGGCGCCCACCATAATGCGGGGAAATCGGAATAGCGGCGGTGCGATCATTCCCCGCGGGCCCAGTCCTTGGCTCGCTCGACGGCGCGCGACCAGGCGGCCGCCAGTTCGTCCATTCGGCCGGCGGGGGCGCCGGGCTCGAAACGCCTTTCCACGCGGTGCCCGCCGGCGAGTTCGCCCGCCGACCTCCAGACGCCCGCGGCCAGTCCGGCGAGGCGGGCGGCGCCCAGGGCGGTGGTTTCGGTCACCTCGGGGCGCACCACGGGAATGCCGAGCAGGTCGGCCTGGAACTGCATGAGCAGGTCGCTGCGGCAGGCGCCGCCGTCCACCCGCATTTCCGCCGGGGCCGCGGGCGCGTCGGCGCGCATGGCCCGCAGCAGGTCGGCCGACTGGAAGGCGATCGACTCGAGCGCGGCGCGGGCGATGTGCCCCGCCGTGGTGCCGCGCGTGATGCCGACGATGGTGCCGCGGGCGCGCGGGTCCCAGTGGGGGGCGCCCAAGCCGGTGAACGCCGGCACCACGAACACGCCGCCGCTGTCGGGCACGGTGGCGGCGAGGTCGTTCACCTCGGGCGCGGAGCGGATGAGCTTGAGGCCGTCGCGGAGCCACTGGATGACGGCGCCGCCGACGAACACGGCGCCCTCGAGGGCGTAGGTGACATCGCCGTTGGCTTGCCAGCCGACGGTGGTGATGAGCCGGTTGTTGGAAGCGACGGGAACCGCGCCGGTGTTCTGGAGCATGAAACAGCCGGTGCCGTAGGTGTTCTTGGTGAGGCCCGGGGACAGGCAGGCCTGTCCGAACAGCGCGGCCTGCTGGTCGCCGGCGATGCCGGCGAGCGGGATGCCGGCCAGGCCGGGCACGGCGGTCTCTCCCGCGACGGCGGCGGAGGGAACCACGCGGGGGAGCAGCGCCCGGGGCACGCGGAGGATGCCGAGCAGTTCGTCGTCCCAGGCGAGGTCGCGGATGTTGAACAGCAGGGTTCGCGAGGCGTTGCCCGGGTCGGTGGCGTGGAGGGTGCCGCCGGTGAGTTTCCACAGTAGCCAGGAATCGATGGTGCCGAAGGCGAGTTCGCCGGCCTCGGCGCGGGCGCGGGCGCCGGGAACGCGCTCGAGCATCCAGGCGACCTTGGTGCCGCTGAAGTAGGAGTCGAGCGGCAGGCCGGTGCGTTCGCGGAACAGCGGGCCGAGTCCGTCGGCCTCAAGCCTGGAGCAGGCATCGGCGGTGCGGCGGTCCTGCCAGACGATGGCGGGGCCGACCGGAGCGCCGGTGGCGCGGTCCCAAAGGACGGCGGTTTCGCGCTGGTTGGCGATGCCGATGGCGGCGATGTCGCGGGGACCCAGGCTGGCGCGGCCGAGGGCCTCGACGGCGACGCCCAGTTGCGCGGCCCAGATTTCCATGGCGTCGTGCTCCACCCAGCCGGGACGGGGAAAATGCTGGGTGATCTCCTTCTGGGCAAGGCTGACGGGCCGGCCGTCGCCATTGAAGACGATGGCGCGGGCGCTGGTGGTGCCCTCGTCGAGGGCGAGGATGTGCGGCATGGCGGAGGTGTCCGTGGGCCCTGCGCGGAGCGGATCATGCCATGTTAGGTCAGCGTCGGGGCAGCGCCATTATGCGGGGAAATGGAAGATGTGCTTGGGCGCGGGCATCGCCGGGCTGACGCCCGGCGCTCACCAATACGGGGAATGCGGGGAAAGTTAAGGTGAGCCCCGGGCGTCCGAGTTGAGGTGAGCCCCGGGCGTCCGAGTTAAGGTGAGCCCCGGGCGTCCGAGTTGAGGTGAGCCCCGGGCGTCCGAGTTAAGGTGAGCCCCGGGCGTCCGAGTTGAGGTGAGCCCCGGGCGTTAGCCCGGGGATAAACCCCCGGCGCTCACCTCAATGCGGGGAAGGGAAGAAATGTTTGGGGGCGCGGGCATCGCCGGGCTGACGCCCGGCGCTCACCAATACGGGGAATGCGGGGAAAGTATGGTGAGCCCCGGGCGTCCGAGTTGAGGTGAGCCCCGGGCGTCCGAGTTGAGGTGAGCCCCGGGCGTTAGCCCGGGGATAAACCCCCGGCGCTCACCTCAATGCGGGGAAGGGAAGAAATGTTTGGGGGCGCGGGCATCGCCGGGCTGACGCCCGGCGCTCACCAATACGGGGAATGCGGGGAAAGTATGGTGAGCCCCGGGCGTCCGAGTTGAGGTGAGCCCCGGGCGTTAGCCCGGGGATAAACCCCCGGCGCTCACCAATACGGGAAATGCGAAAAAGTTGAGGTGAGCCCCGGGCGTTAGCCCGGGGGTACCCATCCATGCCCCCCACCTCACTTCATTCAGGGCTCTTGCGCGCCCTGTTCGTCTTATTTATCCCAAGTTTCTTAATGTAACAATAATATGGATTTATTGCTTTGTTTTTAGATTGATTTGGCAGGTGATATATTAATATGGAAAGAAATCTTGCGATTGAGCAACAGACTGCATTGATGGTATGGGGCTAACGCATTAACTTTAGCCCATCTTATCTGATTGAATTATTCGATATTTCCTGAACGATACGCCAGAGTATTCTTTCATGATTTTGCGACGCCTGTTCTCGTGGTTCCTCCGTCCTGTCCGCGCCAACAAGCCTTTTCAGATCAAGCCGACGATGCTGGCCATGGAGGCGCTGGAAGAGCGCATGGTGCCGGCGTCGCACACGCTGTCGATCGTTTCGCCCGAGTTGGTGGGCCGGGTGCCGGACGCCGAGTTGGCGGGCACCACGGTGATCACGCTCGACGCGTCGGGCGACGCGATCGGGCAGTTGAGCCGGGCGCGTCGTCAACTACGGCTTCGACGGCGACGACACGATCGACCTCACCGGCGTGCGCTCGATGGCCTGGCTTGACGGCGGCCTCGGCAACGACATCCTCATTGGCGGATCCGCCAGCGACTGGTTCAATGGCGGCGACGGCGCCGACCTCATCGCCGGCGGACTGGGCGCCGACGACATCAGCGGAGGCGCTGGCAACAACATCCTCTCCGATGGAGGCGTCGGCTTGCGCAACACCGCCACCACGCTGCGCGCCGTGCTCGACCGCTGGGCCGCCATCGCCAACCCCACCGACGCCGACTACGCCGCACTGACCGCCGACCTCTCGTTCGTGTTGGACAACGCCTCCGCGGACACCCTGCGCTGGCAGGACGGCATCGACTTCTTCTGGTCGTCGACGGCGAACCCGGCCGTGGTCGACATCCTCGACCGCCTCGCCAGCGAACGCCGCCGGCAGTCGTGATCCGGGAAGGGGGCGGCCGGCGGTCCGCTTCCTTCATCCCGGGCGACGGGTTAACATCATTATCCATCCCTTGGGGGGGTTCGGATGATGGCGATCTCCCGGACAAGCGGGTTCACCCGGCGCGGCGCGATCGGCGCCGGGGCCCTCGCGGCCGCGGGCCTCGACTCCCTCGGGGCGGCGACCGGGGGTGACAGGTCGTTTGGCCGGGCCAAGAGCCTCCTTTACCTCTTCCTCAACGGCGGCCCGTCGCAATACGAGACTTTCGACCCCAAGCCCGACGCGCCGGTTGAGATCCGCGGATCGTTCAAGCCCATCGCCACCTCCGTGACGGGGGTCCGCTTCTGCGAACTGCTGCCCAACACGGCGGCCATCGCCCACAAGCTGTGCGTCGTGCGGTCGATGTCGACGGGCGATCCCAACCATGAGTCGGGCGGGTACTGGGTGAACACCGGCCACCCCTACCGGGGCGCCAACATGCGCGCCACCCACCCGACCGACTGGCCCACCTTCGCCTCCATCGTGCGGATGCTGAAGCCGAGCACCCGCATCCCGTTCAGCGCCGCGGTTTTGCCCGAGCCGATCATCGCCAACCCGGGCGTGTTCCTGCCCGGACAGAACGGCGGGTTCCTCGGCCAGCGTTGGGATCCCGAGTATTTCCGCTGCGACCCGACGGTGCCCGGTTTCCGCATCGAGGGGTTCGACCCGCCCGCCGACATGACGCCCGAGAGGCTCGGCTCGCGGGTCGCGCTGGCGCGCCGCATCGACATGGGCGCGCCCTGGGCGGGCGCCTCGGGCCCGGCGCGCGAGCAGGACCGCGTCTTGGGCGAGGCGATGGACATCGTGCGGTACCGCGCGGCGCGCGAGGCGTTCTGCCTCGACCGCGAACCCGACGCGCTGCGCGACCGCTACGGCCGGTTCAAGTGGGCCCAGTCGCTGGTGCTGGCGCGCAGGCTCATCGAGGCCGGGGTGCGCATGGTGTTCGTGAACTGGCCGCGCGAGCCTGGCGACATCAACATGGGCAACCCGCTCTGGGACACCCACTCCGCCAATGACAAGCGCATGAAGGATGTCCTGTGTCCGCAGTTCGACCGGGCGTTTCCGGTGCTGCTCGACGACCTCGCCGCGCGCGGCCTGCTCGACGAGACGCTGGTCGTGGTGGTGGGCGAGATGGGCCGCACCCCCACCTTCAACTCCTCCGGCGGCCGCGACCACTGGGGAAATGCCTGGCCGTTCCTGCTCGCGGGCGCCGGCATACGCCCTGGGCAGGTGGTCGGCGCCAGTGACCGCCGCGGCGCCGAGGTGCACGACGGCAAGGTGAACCCCTCCGACCTGACGGCGACGATGGCGCACCTGCTGGGGATCGGCCACCACGCCATGTTCCGCGACAAGGCCGACAGGCCGCACCGCGTCACCGACGGCCAGCCGATCTGGCGCGCCCTCGCCTGAACTCCTCCCGCCGTCCGCGCGGCGAAATCCGATGCCAACCCGGCACGCCCCGGGCGGCAGCCCGGGGAATCGAAACCCGCTGGTGGCGATTGCCGGGAACGATATGGTGAGCCCCGGAAACGATAAGGAGAGCCCCGGGCGTCAGCCCGGGGGTTCCTTAGCCCGGCGCTCACCTCGATGCGGGAATACGGGGAAATGGAAGAAGTGTTTGGGGGCGGGAATCGCCGGGCTGACACCCGGCGCTCACCAATACGGGGAGTTTGAAGAAAGTAAGGCGAGCCCCGGGCGTCCGAGTTGAGGTGAGAGCCCCGGGCGTCAGCCCGGGGGTTCCTTAGCCCGGGGCTCACCTCGATGCGGGAATACGGGGAAATGGAAGAAGTGTTTGGGGGGGCATCGCCGGGCTGACACCCGGCGCTCACCTCAATGCGGGGAAAGTTGAGGCGAGCCCCGGGCGTCCGAGTTGAGGTGAGCCCCGGGCGTTAGCCCGGGGGTTCCTTAGCCCGGCGCTCACCTCGATGCGGGAATACGGGGAAATGGAAGAAGTGTTTGGGGGCGGGAATCGCCGGGCTGACACCCGGCGCTCACCAATACGGGGAGTTTGAAGAAAG
>VGXS01000006.1 GCA_016873225.1 Planctomycetota bacterium
ACTCCGTGAGGATGAAATGAAGAAATGAAGTGGGCTTTGTGAGTATTCGACTGGTCAAGTGGGGATTTCAACTGCGTTTTGTTATTTTAATTTGTTAGGAAATTTCATAATTGGCGTTGATTGTTGCTGGCTTTGCTCGAATTCAAGTTGTTGGAATTTAAAAATACCCGATTATCTATGGCATTTGGCGGCCGTTTCCCTCGTTCGCATGCCCCGGTTCCCATGAGCGCCAGCCCGGCGATGGGCCCTGCCGCGAGTGCCCATCCCACCCACGGACCCCGGGTTGATTCCAGGGCCGCCATGGCCTCGATGGCCGGAATGGTGACAGCGAAGCCCAGCGACACCATCAGCGCCGTTGCCGCGGCAACGCCATCCCGGGGGCACGCCGCCGAAGCCAAGGCCGAAAACTGCGGGGAATCGGCCACAACGGTGCTGCCCCACAGGGCAAGCAGAGCCATGGCCGGCCACGGCGGCCATTCCGAGGCCCAAGGCCACGCCAGCCCGCATGCCGCGGAGCAGGCCATGGAAAAACGGGCCACAGCCAAAGGACTTGTCCAGCGCGCCAAGTGTCCGCCCAGCACGCACCCCGCCGCGCCCATGGCCACCACCCCGAAAACGGCCCATGGTGACGAAAACCCGGCCCGGGCGGCCAGCGTTGGAACAAGGGCCCAGAAGGCGTAGAGTTCCACCATATGTCCAAGGTATCCGCCCAGGGCCGAGCGGTACTGCCGGCTTGCCCACGCTCCGGCGAGGCCCCGCCACGAGATGCCGGCCGAACGCTTCAGGTGGGGCCCGTCGCCGCGAACCAGGACAGCCAGGCCTGCCAAAAGTGCCGCGGTGCTTGCCCAGGGGATGATGGCGCCGGCGCGCCCGCCGGAGCCGGTGACGGCCCTCAGCAGCCAAGGGCTGGCCGTGCCCAGCACCAGCGCGCCGACCAGCCAGCCCAAGGCCTGTGGCGCCTTGTCCGGAAACCAGGAGACCACCAGCTTCATTCCCAATGGGTAAACACCCGCGAGGCTGATTCCCGTGAGAAACCTGAGGCACCCGGCATGCCATGGTTGCGAGGCCAGCAGCAGTGCCGCCGTGCTGGCGGATGCCATGGCCGCCGAGAGCGCGAAGACCCGGCTTGCCGCAAACCGGTCGGCCAGTCCGGACAGGGCGAAAATCATGGTCCCGGCGACGAATCCCGCCTGAGTGGCCAGAATCAGCGGCGCTTTTCCCGAGGAGCCGGCGAGTTCGGCCAAGTCGTCGGTGGCTTGCGGGGCGAACCAGACCGAGGTGCCCAGCACCTGCGCCGCGACCAGCAGGCCAAGGATCAGGCTGGGATGGCTCTGGCCAACTGGCGGCATCGGCGTGAATCCGGCGGTTGCGGACGGCGCGCGAAAATGCGACTATATCATCCTCCTCAATTACCCCGAGGCGGAGACACAAGCATGTGGCGGATCATTGCGGCGGCGCTGGTGATGACGGCGGCGGCCCGGGCCGACAACTGGCCAAGGTTTTTCGGCGAAAACGGATCAGGCATTGCCACCGGACAGAAATTGCCCTCCCCCATCGACGCGAAGGAGCATGTCCGCTGGAAGGTGCCGACCCCGGGTGCCGGCAACGGATCTCCCGTGCTTTGGGGCGAACGCCTCTACCTGCAAACCGCCGGAACCGCCGGCAGTGGCAGGGCGATGGTGTGCATGTCTTCCACCACGGGCAAGGTGATCTGGGAAACCAAGCTTTCGGGCGACAAGGCCCCCATCCACGCCAAGAATTCCCTCGCTTCCTCCACTCCCGCGGTCGACAGCGCCCGAGTCGTCGGGATCTTCTGGGATGGCAAGGCGATGGAACTCGCCTCCTTCGACCTTGAGGGCAAGCAGCAATGGAAAACCCCCCTGGGGCCCCACAAGAGCCAGCACGGCTGTGGCCATTCTCCCGTGCTGCATGGCGGCAAGGTCTTCGTGAACAACGACCAGGACGATTCCGCCTCCCTATTGGCCTTCGATGCCGAGACCGGCAAGAAGGCTTGGGAACAGCCCCGCAGGGCGTTCCGGGCCTGCTACTCCACCCCGCTTCTTCGCCAAGGCAAGGCCGGCACCGAATTGGTGGTCATCAGCACCGCCGGGCCCGCCGCCTACGAACCGGCGAGCGGCAAGCTGCTTTGGGAACACAACTGGAAATTCACCGCCAACCCGCTGCGCACCGTGGCCTCGCCGGTTCTGGCCGGCGACCTCGTGCTCGCCTCAAGCGGCGATGGCAAGGGTGACCGCCACCTCGTCGCGGTGCGCCCGGCCCAAGGTTCATCGGCTGAACTGGCCTGGGAGAACACCAAGGCTTTCCCCTATGTTCCCACCCTCATTTTCGACAAGGGCCGCCTGCTGGGCGTGACGGACAAGGGCCTGCTCCTGGTTCACGATGCCGCCTCGGGCAAGGAATTGGCCAGCCGGCGCCTCGGCGCCGGATTCAGCGCTTCACCTCTGCTGGTCGACGGCGTTCTCATCGCGGTCGATGAGAAGGGAAGCCTCTCCTGCCTGGGAACCGGCGAGGGCTATCCGCTTTTGGGCAAGACCGAACTGGGCGAGGCGGTGATCGCCACGCCCGCGGTTGGCAACGGCGGGTTGTTCATCCGCACGGCCGGGCATGTCATTTGCCTGGGTCGGAAGGACAAGTCTTGATCGGCTGCAGGCCATTTAGGGAGAAACCATCATGGCGCGTTTGATGATGTTGGTCGCGGGCTTGGCGCTCGTGGGCCTGGCGACGGGCAGGGCGGAGGAGAAGAAGCCCATGGGCGGCAAGGTGTTCGAATTGCGTACCTATTATGTGCATCCCGGCCGGATGCCCGCCCTTGAGAAGCGCTTCAAGGATCACACGATCGGCCTTCTTGGCAAATATGGCATGAAGCTGGTGGGATTCTGGAAGCCCGCCGATCCGAAGCAGGCCGAGGAGGTGCTCGTGTACCTGGTGGAGCATTCCAGCCGGGAGGCCGCGGACAAGGCCTGGGCCGACTTCCGCAAGGACCCGGACTGGATCGCCGCGCGCGACGCCTCCGAAAAGGACGGCAAGATCGTGATGAAGGTGGATGTGCAGTGGTGGAACGCCACCCCGTACTCCGCCATCAAGTGATGAGGCCGAGGGTGAGCGGGGATCGTGGATAAGCGGACCCTGCTCCTGTCTCCGGTGCCTTCCGGCACATCGGCGGCGTTCATGCTGCGCTGGCTTTGTGAAACGACGCGGCTGGAGGCCTCGGCCTTCGGCCGCTTCGACTTCATGGCCGGACAGGTTTTGGTGGAGGTGGCGCCCGAGGCCGCCGGAAAGGTCGCCGAGAGGGTAGCCGGGGCGCTGTTGGGCGGCGCCCGCATCCAGTGCCATTCCCAAGGTTCCGGCAAGGCCGCCGCCGATGCCCGGCGATGGGCCCGCCTTTCCGATTGCCTCGCATGGGAAGCCGAGGATGAAACCAGGCGTGGCCTTGAGGGAACCTTTCGCCCCGGTGACAGGCTCGGCCGGCTCAGGATGGTTGAGGAGACGGCCGGCCTGTGGGGGCGAACCATCGTCACCCTGGCACCCGAACGGGGAGGCGACCTGCCCTGGTCGCGCCTGGACCCGGGCCTGCCCGTCGTGCTTGTCACCGAGGGTCGAACCGAAGGCGAGGCGCCGGCGAGGGGGGTCGTGACATCCCGTTTGGCCGGGCGACTGGTGGTGGCCCTGGATGATGATCCGCCCGGAGACGGCGACCTTGTCAGCGTCTCGCGCGCCCCCGATGAGGTCTCCATGGACAGGCTGCGCGCCGCCCTGGCGCGGGTGGCCTCCGCGGGCGCGGACCGTGTCGGGCGCCTCAGGGATGTCGCCTCGGGGGAAGCCCCGGCTGAATTCGTCGAGCCCGCCGAACCCGAATGGATCAATCGAGGTCTTAACGAGTCCCAGAAAGCCGCCGTGCGCCTGGCGTTGGGCTCGCGCGACATCGCCCTTGTCCATGGCCCGCCGGGAACCGGCAAGACCACGACCCTGCTCGAGGTGGTGCGGCAGGCGGTCAGGCGGGGAGAGAGGGTTCTCGTCGCCGCTCCCAGCAACCTCGGCGTGGACAACCTGCTTTCGGGCCTGGCGCATGGGCATTTGCGCGTGGTCCGCCTCGGTCATCCGGCGCGGGTGCACGAGGATTTGCTCGATCATTCCCTCGACGCGCTGGTGGAAAGGCATCCCGACACGCGGGAGGCGCGAAGGCTTGCCAAGCAGGCCCGGGCCCTGTTCCGCAAGGCGGGAAAATGGACCAGGGCGAAACCGGAAGCGGGCGCGCGGCAGGCGGACCGCGCCGAGGCGCGGCGCATGCTGTCCGACGCCCGAGCGCTTGATGAACAGGTGGTGGCGTCGATCCTTCGCGACGCGCAGGTCGTGGCCGCCACGGCGACCGGCCTCGACGCCGGCCTGTTGGGAGGCAGGCGCTTCGACCTCGTGGTGCTGGACGAGGCGGCCCAGGCGACCGAACCGGCGGCCTGGTCGGCTCTTATCCATGCCGATCGCGCCGTGCTGGCGGGCGACCCGTGCCAATTGCCTCCCACGGTGGTGTCGGATAGGGCCGCGCGGGCCGGCCTGGGAGTCAGCCTCCTGGAACGGCTACTGGCCGCGGGATCGGCCATTCCCTCGGTGATGCTGGATACCCAGTACCGCATGAACAGCGAACTGGCTGCTTTCCCCTCCGCCGATTCCTACGGCGGAAAACTGCTCACCTTTCCGGGCAACGCCTCGTTCCGCCTTGCGGGCAGCGCCTGGGCCGACCCCCCTTTCCTGTTCGTGGACACGGCCGGCACCGGCTGGGAGGAGCAAGCGGTCGAGGCGGAGGGATCCTCGCGTTGGAATCCCGGCGAGGCCGATTATGTCGTCCATCTGGCCCGCGCCCTTTTGGGCGAGGGCGTGCCGGAACAATCGATCGGCCTGATCACGCCCTACGCGGCCCAGGCCCGCCTGCTGCGTGAACGGCTAGGCAGGCAAGGTGTGGAAATCGACTCCGTTGACGGGTTCCAAGGCAGGGAAAAGGATGTGATCGTGGTTTCCATGGTCAGGTCGAACGAGACGGGCGGGATCGGCTTCCTTGCCGAAACCCGCCGCACCCATGTCGCCATCACCCGGGCCCGCAGGCTGCTCGTGGTCGTCGGGGATTCAGTCACCCTTGGATCGAACCCGTGGTACCAGCGCCTTGTGGAAAGGGCCCGTGAAATCGGCGGGCACCGGAGCGTTTATGAGGATCCCATCGGGTTGGAACTCGTTTAACATGGGGTATCAGTTTTTCATGCGACCGGAGAACGCGACATGCGACCCCTGACGCTTCTGGCCTTGCTGGCCTCCGCCGTGATCGCGGCGGAACCCGCCGGCAAGAAAACAGTCGAGGTTCCCTACAAGCTGACGCAACCCAAGCACATCCTTGTCAGGGCCAAGATCAACGGCAAGGGACCGTTCAACTTCATCATGGACACCGGGGCGCCGGCCCTGTTCTTCACCGAGGCCGTCGCCGCCAAGGCCGGTGTCAAGGCGGATGAAAAGGGCTGGGGCGCCTGCGAGACATTTGAACTTGAGGGCGGCCTGGTCGTGCCTTCGGCCAAGGGCCGGGTGGACACGCCCTTCCAGCTTGAGGGCATGAATGGAATGGGGATCGGAGGCGCCGAAATTCATGGCCTCATCGGCTACAACATCCTCGCCCGCTACCGCATCACCATCGACCTGTCGAGCGACCGCATGCGTTGGACTCCCCTTGATTGGAAGCCCGACGGCCCGATGGGCGTGAGGAACCAGGGTGGCGGATCCGACGCGGGGCAGACCTCGCTTGAACTGATGGGATCGATGATGAAGGGGCTGGGCGGTTTGCTGGGACGCAAGGCCACCCCGACGGTGACGGCGCGCGGCCAGGCTGGCCTCGTGCTCCGCGACGAGACGGCCGGGCCCGTGGTGGCCTCGGTGCTCAAGGGATGGCCCGCGGAAGCCGGCGGCATCAAGCCTGGCGACCGACTCGTGATGGTGGACGGCAAAACCGTGACCAAGGCCTCCGAGGCCCTGGGGCAGGTTGAGAAGATGGAAGCCGGCCGGAAACTGCCGTTGTCCCTGGATCGCGAGGGCAAGCGGTTGGAAGTGGTCCTCGAACTGGCGGAGGGTTATTGAAATGGCCTACCTGATCGTAGCCCTGGCGACATGCCTGTTCGGACCCGGTGAAGCCGAAGCCGGCGTCGCCGTGCCGTTCAAGTTGCTGACCACCGGTCATATGACGGTGCAGGTGAAGCTCAACGGGAAGGGCCCCTACACCCTGATATTCGACACCGGCGCTCCCATGAGCATCGTGAACAACCGCTTGGCGCGCGACGCCGGGTTGCTCAAGGACCGGCCCGTCGTGCTATTCGCCCCCTTCGGTTCCAGGGGCGAGGTCAAGGTGAAGGAGTTCGAGGTCGGCGGCCAAAAGGCCTCGGACATCAAGGTGGCGGTGATGGACCATCCCACCGTTGAGCTGTTCAGCAAGCATTTCGGGCCCATCGACGGGATTGTTGGCTTTCCGTTTTTCGCCCGCTATGCGGTGACCATCGACTACCAGTCCAAGACGCTGACCTTCGCGCCGGGAACCTACAATCCGCCCGATGTGATGCAGGCGATGATGCGCGCCATGCTTTCTCCCGAGGGCCGCGGCGACAAGCCGAAGGTTCTTTCCGGCGGCGCCGTGATCGGTTTCACCGTTCGCGAGGAGACACGCGACGGATCAAGGCTGCTTCTGGTGGAAACGGTGGCCAAGGGCGGGCCCGCCGAGCAGGGTGGCCTTTTGCCCGGAGACCGCCTCGCCCTTCTCAACAAGCGCTGGACCGACACGCGCGCCGACCTGCTCGATGCTCTCGAGGCGATCAGGCCGGGCCAGAAGGTGCCGGTCGTCGTGGAACGGTCCGGCAAGGCTGTCATGCTCGAGTTGGCGGGCGCCCCGGGCATTTGACCCGTTTCGGCCTGGGATTGACGGAGTTGGCAATGCTTTCCCTCATCATTATGCTCCTGGCATTCTCCCAGCCGCCTTCCCCGCCTCCCTGGCAAAAGCTGGTTCCCGCGCCCCAGGCGCGTCTTGGACTGCGGGTCATGGAAGGGTGCGCCGTCGAGGTGGTCGCCGAAGGCCCGGCGCTGATCGGGGCCACGCGGTTGCTCATGGTTCCCGAAGGGTTGATCGCCACCGACCATTCCTTGATGAGAACCAAGCGTCCCTGGTCGTGGAAGGACGGCAGGCTGGTTCCCGGTGAGTTGGGCCGGAGTCCCCTGAACGGAATGCCCGGCCTGCACCCCCATTTCTTGCGATCCAAGGCCGCGCCGCCCATCGCGCCCGGTAATGCCCTCTCGACGACCGCGCCGATCGACGGAACCATGCTCAAGGGAGACAGGTTCCCCCCGATCATCCAAGGTTGGTGGTTGACGGCGCATCCCGGTCGTCCGGCGCTTTCGGCCTACCGCGTCGTTTCCAGGGAAGGAGCGGACGCGGTTTCCGATGGCATCGACCTCGTTGTCGCCGACTTCAGGGACATGGAAATCATTTCCCTCACCGAGGGGCCTGACGGCGCCGTCTACGCCCTGGATATCCGCGGCGCGAGCGCGCTGGCTCCGAGAATTCTTCGCCTCACATGGGCCGGAGTCGAGGATGCTCCCGCGCTCAAGCCGCATCCTTTTGACCGTTTCTCCGAACTCGCGAAGGCCCGGCCCGAGGCCCTCGTGGAGATGCTCAAGGGGGAGGACGCGCTGGCAAGAACCGCGGCGGCTCAAGCCTTGGCTGCAAAGCCCGTTGAGGCCGCCGAACTGATCGGCCGGCTCATGGCCGACCCGGAGGCGCCAAGCGACGCGCGGTTGGAGGCGCTCCGCATCCTGGAGCCCCACTGGAAGCCGGCCATGAAGGCCATTGTCATCGACTTGCTGGAACAACCGGGCGAACACCTCCGGATGGCCGCGGCGGAGGTGCTTGGCTGGCGTGCCGGGAAGAAAGACCAGGACTGCGCCGGCGTGCTCCTGAAGGCCTTGGGTGACGGGGATGTGGGAGTCCGCATCAAGGTGGCCGCGACCTTGTCGACGCTGCGGATCGACGGCGGGGCCGAGGCGTTGGCCAACACGCTCACGCTTGAGGATGTGTCTGCCGGGGCCATGCGCGCGGCATTCGTCGCAAGCCTTGCCACCTATGGTGGCCGGGGCATGGAGGCGCTCTTGGGCGCGGCGGAGTCGGGAGTGAGAAGGCAGGCGGAGCGGGCGGTGGCTGTCGCCGCGGAGTGCGGGAACGAGGCCTTGGTGGAATCGCTGCCCCGCTGGCTTGAAAACCCCAACCTCAATGAGTCCCAGCGCCAAGCCCTGCTGGTTGGCGGTTCGCGCTCGCCCAAGTTTCCCGAAAAAGCTAGTGAGAAAGTGCTCAATTGGCTTGTTGAACATCAGGAGGAAGCGGGCGCGGCCAGGGCCGCCGGGGTCGAGATGCTCGCCAAGGCCGGCGTGGTCCGTGGAGAGCAGGGGCGGGCGTTTCTCAAGGCCCTGCTGGCCGACGCCAATCCCGCCGCGCAGGCCTCGGGGGCCATGGCGGCCGGCATCGCAGGCATGAAGGACCTGTACCCGGAAGTGGTGGCGCTGGCGCGCAAGACCGGGGCACCGGCCGCTGTCCGCTCCGCGTCGGTTCGCTCGCTGCTCCTGGTTCGGCACGCCTCGGCCGTGGATGCCGCGCGCGCCTTCCTGGAGGAAACCGATCCGTCGACGGATATCCCGGCTGAATGGCTTTCACCGGTGTGGGAGGGCTTGTTCAGCCAGGATGCCGCCACAGCCGTCGCCGTGGCCGTCAAGCGCCTTCCCGCCTACACCGATTCATCGCTGATCCGGGTGATTCTCCGAGGCGCCAGGCAGGACAGGGCCGCGGCTGAAAGGCTCATGAGGGCGGCCCCCCTGGCCCGCCTATCGGATGGCGACCTTGAGCAACTTCTGGATGATCCCGAGAACATCGCCCACCGGGCGCCCCTGATGCAGCAGTGGCTTGGCCGTCAGGCGCCGGCTTCCAAGCCCGCCGACTCGGAGGCGATGGAGCGGGGACGGACTGTTTTCCTGAGCGAGTCCGCCCGCTGCATCCAGTGCCATCGATGGGGCGCCGGCAAGCCGCTCGCCGGACCCGATGCCGCCGTGATCCTTCGCGGCCGCCCCCGTACCGAGGCCATCAAGGCGCTCATGTATCCGTCCGCCCACTTCGACCGGGCCTATGAGAGCACCGTGTTCAAGCTCAAGAATGGCCAGGAGTTCACGGGCATATCCGGGCCGCGGCAAGGCGGCATGGAATCGATCACGGGCGAGGATGGCGTCGTGCGTGTCGTTCCCACGGCCGACATGGCATCGCGAAGGCTTTCGGGTAGGTCCCTCATGCCAGACCTCGCTGCCACGGTTTTCAACCGGAATGAAGCCAATGCCTTGGTTTCCCTGGTGGAACAGGGAATGCCTGCTCTGGCCATGCCGGTTGTGGTCCGTCATGTTCCCGTTTCCCCGGATGCTGAAAGCGCGATGCTCAAGGGGGATCTTGCAAATCCATCGTGGTTGCCTTGGAAGGGAGAACTGCCGTCTTCAATCGAGGGAGTTCTGCTGGAGGCGACCGTTGAGTCAGCCACGGGTGGGCCGGCGAGGCCGATTTTGGAGGGTGGTTTCCTGGTCAGGATATGGGTCGACGGCACGCTTCAGCCCGAGGCCTTGCCGGTGCTGCCCAAGGGAGCGGGCAAGGTGGTTGCCTGGGTGATTCCCGCCAAGAGGAAATGGGATTGGGCATTCCTGCCGGTTGGCGGGAACTGAGGTCGACAAGCTCTTACTGGATGCCGCCATCCACGCGGTCGGGCGTCAGGTGGGAAGGATGGTCAAGGAACCAGATCCTCTTCCACTCCTCCTTTACCTGGCGAAGGTCTTCGGACTGGTTTAGCAACCCCTTGATCCTGTCGTTGGGGTTGGACGGGTAGGCGTTGATCAGGCAGCCGGTGTTGCTGAGGGCCAGGCAGGCGAGCGAAGCCATTGACAGGCGGAACAACATGACCAATCCCCCCACGCTTACCCGCCGGAACCGTCACGCCCGGGTAGGCGCTTCCAGCGTCTCATGGGTTGTATCGGTTGGGGGGGAGTTGAGACTTGAACCGATTTTCAGGATTGGACTGAAGGGGTCGGCGCCGCGGGGTTTTCCGGCTGCCTGGCCTCGTCGGCCATGGCCTTGGCGCGGACCTGTTCTTCCATTTCCTTGCCGGGCTTGAAGGTCACGACAACCTTGGGTGGAACCTTGACTTTTTCCCCGCTGCGCGGATTGCGGGCATCACGCCCCTTGCGTTTCTTGACCTCGAAAACCCCGAAGTTCCGCAATTCGATCCTGCCGTGCTGGATGAGCGTCTCGATGATCGAGTCGAAGGTGAGTTGGACAATTTCCTTGATGGTGAGTTGGGGCACGCTCAACTTTTCGGAAATTTGCTTGACGATTTCCTTCTTGGTCATGGCCGACCGTACCTCCACAGAGCCCCATTGGCATCAAACATTGGAACAAGCTTATGCCGGACACTTGGGTCCGTCAACAGCCTGAATCGTCTTTCATCAGTCCAGAAGATCAAATCGTGGAATACTTTAGGCGAGGGCGATCAGCGGCGGGTCGAGAACTTCAGCCCGAAGGGGCCCGTGAACTCAAGGTGGCCCTGCCGGCTGGCCAGGTGCCATGGCAAGCCCAGGATGCCGGCATGGATGGTTCCGTCTCCGCTGCCCTCAAAAACCGGCCCCGTGTTGGCGAGCAGTACGCTGAAACGGATCTCCCCCGATAACCTGAGGTTTCGGGCCACCCGTGATTTGGCCAAGCCGGCCAGGCTTGGCCCGTCGAGATGGCTGCCCGTGATGGAAAACTCGAGCCTTGGGACCTGATTGCGAAAGTCCAGCGTTGCCGACGGGGCCGCAAGCCTGCCGCCAACTCCTTCACCGGTCAACCCTTGCAGCTTCACAAGGCCCGGTTCAATGGTCGCCTTGCCCTGTGTGACCCGGCAAGTGAGGCCGATGATGTTGACGGTCAGCAAGAGGTCGGGCCTTGAAAGTTCCAGGCTCACCCGGGTTTCCGCCGGGCTGGACTTGAGGCGCAGCGCGCACGAGGCCTCGCCTTCAAGGCTCACATGATCCCAGGTGACGGGCTTGATGAAAGGGATTCGCACCAGATCGGGCCTGTGCAGCCTGGTCCGTTCAGCTTGAGCCGTGAGTTCCAAGCAACGGGGTGAATCCGACAGAAGGCCGCTCACTTTCCATGGTCCCAGCGCCGGGTCTTCCACGGTCGCCTCGAGGTGGTAGCCGCCCTCCGCGGGCACCATGGCGCCGCTGATGCCGGAAAGTGTCCAAGGGGGGCGCTTTCCCTGGGTGATGACGAGTTTGGAATCCCGAAGCCTGATCGCTGGCCTTGCCGAACCTGATGAAGGCGACGGCAAGCGCGTCTCGAGCACGCCTTGCTCGTTGAACCGCAACGAGAGCGTGGCTTGTTCCAGGAGCACCCTCCGCGGATTCCACAGTGATTGCCCACCCGCGAAAACCCGCAGCGTGCCGACCTTCAGGAAGGTGTCGGACGGGGTTTCCAGCGAGGCGACGGAAAGGCGGTGGATGTGGATTCCCTCGAGCAGTCCCTGGCTACTGGCGTCCTCGAGGCTGACCGCCACGCCCAGGCGGGCCGCCACCATGGGAACAATGAGGTCGCGGAGGAAGGGAGGCCTTGCCAGGGCCATCATCATGGCCATGAGAAACAGCATGCTGGCCAGGCTCCGCCTCGCCTTGTTCATGGCCGAATCCTGACGCGGTTGCCCGCCGGGGATGACATCCGGGTGTGCCGGACGCGATAATGCCATCGGCGACTTGGGGAGGATCGATCATGTCGACGCGCGTTCAATGGCTCGGGCATTCCTGCCTGTGGATCGAGACGGACGGACTTAAACTGCTCGTGGATCCCTTCCTTAGCGGCAACCCCAAGGCCGCCGCTGATCCTGACCAATTGAACCCTGATTATATTTTTGTCTCGCACGGTCACGGTGACCATGTCGGCGACACCATCATGATCGCCAAGAAGTGCGGGGCGACCGTGATCTGCAACTACGAGATCAGCCAATGGCTCGAGGAACGGGGCGTGAAGGCCCACGGCATGCAGCACGGTGGCGGATTCGGCTTTCCGTTTGGAAGGGTGAAGCTCACGCTGGCTTTCCATGGATCGGCGCTTCCGGATGGCTCCAACGGTGGCAATCCATGTGGATTTCATTGGTTTTTCAAGGATGGGGCCAAGGTTTACGACGCCGCCGACACGGGGTTGTTCGGCGACATGGCCCTGATCGGCGAGGAGGGGGTCGACTTGGCCTTCCTGCCCATCGGGGACAATTACACGATGGGCCCGGATGACGCTCTCCGCGCCGTCAGGTTGATCAAGCCGGCGGCCGTGGTTCCCATCCATTACGGAACTTTCGGACTCATCGAGCAGGACGCAGCGGAGTGGGCGCGCCAGGTTGCGGCGCGGACAGCCAGTCGTCCCAAGGTGCTCCAACCCGGCGAGTGGCTCGATGTGCGCCCCTAGTGTCACCAGCCCAGCTTGTCCCGAAGGGCGGAAAGTCCCGCTTCGAGCGCCTGCGACGGGGTGCCGTGGGCACCATCCACGGGGGTGAGCTTGCCGTTGATCGTCTGCATGAGCTTGATGCCATGCCGCCCCTGCACGGGCACGAGGGCCAGCACATAGACCAGTTCGCCACCGACATGGACAAGCCAGCTCTTGCCGTCCTTGCTGGGGGTGAGGGTTCCGTTGTGGCTTGCGAGCCACTCGGGTGGCGATACGGCTTGGGTTGACATCACGGACCTCCGCAGCGACTTGATTCTGGTTTACCAGAATCGGCGCCGGTTGAAAATCAGTTGGTTTCCGCCGCCATGGCGGATCGCGGCGCGTCAGTCCTCGGGAAGCGGTTGGCCCTTGGTTTCGGGAAGGAAGGCGACAGCCACCAAGCCGACGAGGAACACGGCGCTCATCCAGCAGCAGGCGCTGCGGAAGGCCTCGAGCTTGGCGGCGGGGTCGGTGGCTCCCGCCGATAGCCGCGCCGCGAGAATTCCCATGGTGAACGGGCCGCTCGCCGCGATGAAACGACCAACATTGTAGCAAAAACTGGTGCCGGTGCTGCGCAGCCTGAGGGGGAACAGTTCAGGGAGGTAGATGGCAAAGCCAGCGAAGAGGGCCAGTTGGAAAAAGCCCATCACCGCGCTCATCCACAGGTCTTCCATCCCGTCGAAAAACCGGAAATAGGCGAAGGTGGCGGCAAAGGCGGCGACGAAACCGATGCAGAAGGCGCCCTTGCGGCCAATCCGCTGCGCCAGCCAGGCGAATGACAGCATTCCAAAGAACGACCCGGTGTTCTGGATGATCATATTGATGCCGATCCAGAACTGCTTCTGGCTCGCGACCTCGGCATCCGTCAGGTTTTGCGCCTTGAGCGAGGCGCCGATGACATCGCCCACCAGTTCGGGGCTGAAAAATCCGATGCCCCACAATCCCACGACCCCCGCGATGCACAGCAGCATTCCCAAGAGGGCGTGCCTTTGCCAGCGGGGCGTGCTGAACAGGTCGGAATACGACCCGAATTTCTGGCCGTTTTGGCGTGAAGCCTCCTTGGCCTTGAGCCATTTTTCCGGTTCCTTGAGCCTGGACTGGATGAACACGCACAAGAAAGCCGGGAGGGCCCCCACCAGGAACATGTACTTCCACGCGTGGGCGGGATTGATGAGGCCGTTCTTGCCCAGTTCGGCCATCACGATGCTGACGACGCCCGCCGTGATGTTCCCCACGGCCGAGAGGGCTTGAAGCAGGCCCAGCGCCATGGGCCGGGAATCCGCCGGCAGGCTGTCGGCAACCAGGGCCACGGCCAGTCCGAAGACCCCGCCCACTCCAAGGCCGGTCACGAACCTGTACACGGCGAAGTCGGCCCAGCCGGTTGAAAACGCCGAGAGGCCCGAGCATACCGAGTAGAGCAAAACGGTGAGGGTGAGGGTGCGCGCCCGCCCGATTCGGTCGCCAAGGGCGCCGAAGATCAGTCCGCCGGTGGCCCAACCCGCCACGAAGATCGAAGTGGCGTAGCCACCGTAAAGTTTCTGGTCCCATCCCTCCGGCAGCAGGTCTTTCATCGCCCCTTGGCGCGCGATCAGGAAGATCTGCTGGTCGAGGCAGTCGAACATCCAGGCCAGGGCCGCCATGGCGAAGACAAACCACTGGTAGGCATTGAGGCCGGCGAGCCCCTTGGGCGCCGAATCTTCGGATGTTTGCTGTTGCATGGCGATGGCCCGCCGGTCCGGGTGAGGTATGATCTGGATTTTCTATGGATGTCCGGGCCTGTTGCCAGCGGAGAATCATTCGGGAGGGTGGATCGTGTCAACCATCAACACCATCGGCTTGATCGGCGCCGGGAAAATGGCGACGGCGCTGGCGGTTGCCTGGATGGAGCGGGGGTTGGCGCGCCGGATCGTCGCCAGCGACCCTTTCGCGCCGGCCCGCGAGTCGTTCGCCAAGGCCGTCCAGGCGACGGTCTCCGATGACAATGCCGGGGTGGCCGCCCAGGCTGATGTCCTGGTCCTGGCTATCAAGCCCCAGAAGCTCGAGGAGGTGATGGAACCGCTCCGGGGAAATCCCGCGCTGGCCAAACCGGTGATTTCCATCCTGGCGGGCGCCTCCACGGCAAGGCTCGGGAAGGCGCTCGGCCACGGTCGGGTGGTTCGGGTGATGCCGAACACGCCCTGCCTGGTGGGTGAAAGCGCCACGGGAATCTGCGCCGGCCCCGCCGCGACGGCCGCTGACATGGCCATGGTGAAGGCGCTTTTTGGCGCGGTCGGCAAGGTTCACGAGGTTCCCGAGGGGCAGTTGGACGCGGTGACCGGCCTCTCCGGCAGCGGCCCGGCCTATGTTTTCCAGGTCATCGAGGCCCTCGCGGACGGCGGCGTGCTGTCGGGCCTGCCGCGAGAAACGGCCTTGGCGCTGGCGGCACAAACGGTTTTGGGCGCGGCGAAAATGGTGCTGGCCACGGGGCGCCATCCGGGCCAGTTGAAGGACGATGTCGCCAGTCCCGCGGGCACCACCATCGCCGGCCTTCTGGCGCTCGAGCAGGGGGGGCTGCGCGCCTCGCTGATGAATGCCGTCGCCGCCGCAACCCGGCGTTCCAGGGAACTCGGCGGCTGAAATCCCCTTGCCATGGGAAAGCGACCGGTACAATAGCCTTTTGGCCACGGGAACTGAAACCCATGTCCACGCCCGCTCAGCAAGAATCCATTTTGGTGGTTGACTTGGGCTCCCAATACGCCCAGTTGATCGCCCGCAGGGTCAGGGAGAGGCGCGTCTACTGCCGACTGGTGCGGCACAACCTTCCGCTGGCCCGCATCCGTGAGATCAATCCCAAGGGGATCATCCTGAGCGGAGGTCCGGCCAGCGTTTACGACGCCGGCTCACCCCAGATTGATCCCGGCATTTTCCAGCTCGGCATACCGGTTCTTGGCATCTGCTACGGCATGCAGGCCGCCTGCCATTCGCTGGGCGCCGAGGTGAGGCGCGCCGACCACCGTGAGTTCGGCCGCACGGAAGTGAGTGTCTCAGCCGGGGAAGATCCGCTTTTCAAGGGAATCTCCCCCAAGACCGTGGTCTGGATGAGCCATGGCGACCAGGTCATGCCGGGGGCGGGGGAGTGGGTGCCGCTCGCCAGCAGCGCCACCTGCCCGCTGGCCGGCGCCCGCCACTCGAGGCTTCCTGTTTGGGGGCTCCAGTTCCACCCTGAGGTGGCGCATACGGCGCAAGGCGCCCAGGTGCTCGAGAATTTCCTTTATGGAATCTGCCGCTGTTCGGGCGGCTGGACCATGACTGATTACCTTGAGACGGCGGTCGCCTCGATACGCGAGTCCGTCGGCGGCCAGCAGGTGATCTGCGGACTTTCCGGAGGGGTGGATTCGTCCGTGTGCGCGGCGCTACTGGCCCGCGCCATCGGCAGGCAGGCCATCTGTATTTTCGTCGACAACGGCCTGCTTCGCCAGGGTGAGGTCGAATCGGTGCGGGCCGCGTTCGAGAATCATTTCGGCGGACAGTTGCGCGTTGTCGATGCGTCGGCAAGGTTCCTCGCGGCTCTGGCCGGCATGTCCGATCCCCAGCAAAAGCGGCGGATCATCGGCCACGTGTTCATCGATGTCTTCGCCGACGAGGCCTCACGCGAGAAGGATGCCCGCTTCCTGGCCCAGGGCACTCTCTACCCTGATGTGATTGAATCCGGCGGCGCGCCGGATGGCCCTGCCGTCGTGATCAAGTCGCATCACAATGTGGGCGGCCTTCCTGAAAAACTCGGATTTCAGCTCGTTGAGCCATTGCGGGACCTTTTCAAGGACGAGGTTCGAAGGCTAGGCCTGGAACTCGGCCTGCCCGAGGACATGGTCTGGCGCCATCCTTTTCCCGGGCCGGGCCTGGCGGTTCGCTGCCTCGGGGAAGTCACGGCCCAAAGGCTGTCCATCCTCAGCAAAGCCGACGATATCTTCCTCCAGGAACTCCGGCAGGCGGGTTGGTACCGCAAGACTTCGCAGGCGTTCGCCGTGCTGCTTCCCGTGCGGTCCGTCGGCGTGATGGGTGACGGCCGCACCTATGACGAGACCATCGCCATCCGCGCCGTCGACACCGACGACTTCATGACCGCCGCGCCCAGCCCGCTGCCTTACGAGCTTCTGTCACGCGTCTCCACCCGGGTTGTCAACGAGGTGCGCGGAGTCAACCGCGTGGTTTACGACATTTCCAGCAAGCCTCCCGCCACCATCGAGTGGGAATGACCAGGACGGGGTAGCCCGACATGCGATTCATCAAGATGCACGGCATCGGCAACGACTATGTGTATGTCGACTGCGTTCGCCAACCTGTTCCCGCCGACCCCGCCGCGTTGGCGCGCCAGGTCTCCGACCGCCACTTCGGCATCGGCGGCGACGGCCTCATCCTCGTTTGTCCCTCCGACAAGGGCGATGCCCGCATGCGGATGTTCAATGCCGATGGCAGCGAATCGGAGATGTGCGGCAACGGTGTGAGGTGCGTCGCCAAGCTGGTTTATGACCATGGCATTGCCAGGAAACCCCGGTTGGCCATTGAGACAGGCCGCGGCGTGCTGACACTCGACCTTCATATCAAGGCCGGAGTGGTGAATGGCGTCACCGTTGACATGGGTGAACCGATCCTCGACGGCGCCTCCATTCCCACCACGCTCACCGGAACCCCGCCGACCGAAGTGCCCTTGGAAAGCCCGCTGGGCGTCTTGCTCGCCACTTGCGTTTCGATGGGCAACCCGCATGCCGTGATTTTCGTCGATGAGATCACCGACGCGCTGGTTCATCAGGCCGGGCCGGTTCTGGAACGGCATCCGGCCTTTCCCCGCCGCGCCAACATCGAGTTCGTGAAGGTGCTGTCGCGATCAGCGTTCCAGATGCGTGTCTGGGAGCGCGGATCGGGTGAAACCCTGGCCTGTGGCACCGGGGCCTGTGCCGTTGCCGTGGCCGGGGCCATCACCCATCGCCTCGATCGCGCCTGCGAGGGGCGCCTGCTGGGGGGTAACCTGCAATTGGAGTGGTCTCGGGAAACCAATCATGTTTTGATGACCGGCCCGGCCACCGAGGTTTTCGTGGGTGAGTGGACGGGCTGAATCATCCCGGAACCTTCCGCATGAAGATCAGGCATCCGTGGCTTGTCGCAATCGCCGCCTGGTTCATCGCCCAGGTCATCCGCACCTGGATGCGCACCATCAGGTTTCGTTACGCCCCTTCCGGCCCGGATTATGAACCGGCCAACCTTCGTGATGGCGAGCGATACATTTACGCCTTCTGGCACGAGCACATCCTGGTTCCGGCAAGCCGGTACGCCCGGCCGGACATCTGGGTTTTGATCAGCAAGCATGCCGATGGCCAGATGATCTCCTCCGCCTGCCGGCAGTTGGGATTCCAGACGGTTGCCGGATCCAGCACGCGGGGTGGATCCGAGGCGGTGCGCGGGATGGTGTCTTTGGGCAAGGTGGCGCATTTGGCAATCACTCCCGATGGCCCGCGCGGCCCCCGTCGCGAGATGCAGCAGGGTGCCGCCTTCCTGGCTTCAAAAACGGGTCTACCGGTGGTGCCCTTCGGGGTTGCCTGTTCCTGCGCCCACCGTTTCGGTTCATGGGACAGGTTCATGCTTCCTTGGCCCTTCAGCCGTGTCGTGCTGGTGACGGGCCAGGCGATTGTGGTGCCGGAAAACCTCGACCGGGAAGGCCTTGAGGCCTGGAGGCAAACCCTGGAAACCGAACTCGAGACAGCCAACCGCATGGCCGAGGGTATCCTCGAGGGTAAGATCACGGCAGAAAACCATGGTCGCCGGGCGGCCTGATAGGGTCGCCCGCAAGGCCGTTGCCCCCTTGGGCGTTGAGCCGTGCTGAAACCCCCAGCCATTTCTTGGCCCGAGCGCCTGGCATGTCTTGTGGGCGCGTTGATTCTCGCCGCGGTTCTGTATGTCGCTTTTTCGCTCAACCCCTATCTCGACGACGCTGGAGAACCCCTGCCCGGCGGAGAGGCGCGGGTGATGGGAACGCACCGGCAACTGGGCTTGCCATCGTGCCAGTTTTTGGTCATGAGCGGCCTCCCGTGTCCCTCCTGTGGCATGACCACCAGTTTCGCGCTGCTCTTGCATGGCGATCTGGCTGGATCCTGGAGAGCCAATGGAGCGGGCACCCTGATGGCGCTTTACTGCGCGGGGGCGATTCCCATGGCCTTGTTCGGGGCCGTCGCGGGAAGGCTTCCGGTGGTGGGGTCGCTGGAACGGTGGGCGCTGGCTTCCGTGGCCTTGTTCCTGCCGCTCCTGCTCCTGCGCTGGCTCTGGGTTGTCGCCTGGAAGTTGGCCGGTGCCGGTTGATCGGTCGTGGAGGATCGTGCCATGGCATTGGCAAGATGGTGGCGCAACCTGGCATCCTGCGCGTTGGCGGCCTGCGCCTTGACGGGCACGACGGGCTGCAACCTCGCGGCCGTGCCTTACTTCCTCTTCTGCATGGAAGATCCCAAGCATCAGGCGGAAATCCAGAAGATCGCGGCGCCCAACAAGAAGGACGAGCGCAAGGTCGTCCTCCTCACTTACCACCGTCTCGACCTGCGCCCGGAATTCGCCAACTGCGACCGGGAACTGACGCATTCGGTGGAAAGGCACATCAAGCAATTGGCCGAGGTCAACAAGGAAAAGATCACGCTGGTCCATCAGCGGAAAATCGAGGACTACAAGACCACCCATCCGGACTGGAAGGACGAGGAACTGGCCGACATCGGCAAGCATTTTGGCGCCGACTGGGTGATTTACCTCGAGGTCAACAGCCTTGGACTTTACGAACAGGGATCGGGCGGAACGCTCTACCGGGGCAAGGCGGACATGACCATATCGCTCGTGGATGTGAAGAATCCCGACGACTCACGCCCGCCCCAAGCCTTCACATGCAGCTATCCCCGGGAATCACGGATCCAGATGACCTCGGCGGACAAGAGTCCCTCGGAATTCCGCCAGATGTTCATGGACTACCTGGGCCGAAGGGTTTCATGGAAATTCACCGCCCATCCGACACGCGATGACTTCTATGCTGATTGATGGATTCAATCCATCGAGAAAAACGGGGTGATGATCATGTCGCAGCCTTTCACGATCAGGTGTCGGGACAACGGTCCGCTGGTGATGCCGGCAACGGTGCAGGTGGTGGACGCCGATGGCAATCCATTCCCCATCCCGCCCGGCAAGGAAGTGGTGGCCTTGTGCCGCTGTGGCGCGACCAAGAACAGGCCGTTCTGCGATGGTTCCCACAAGGCCATGGGGTTCACCGCGTGCGAGAAGGCGACTCCCCCGGTGGCTTGAAGCGAATTCGGTTCACCCGGATGGCGGCGGGCCCCTATTTGAGGGGGGCTTGCCATTGGCCAACATCGGGCTTCCACTCGGTTAATTCCAAAACATAAACACCCGATTCCGAGAAGAAGCATCCTCAACGGAAAAGAATGCGGAACAAGTGGGGTGTATTGGATTGATCCGCTTGCTGCGGTTTCTTGCACCTCCGCTGGTGCCATCCTTGAATTCAGCGATTCACACTTGTTTTTGATTTGTCGGCGTAATAAATCCAACTACCCGGCCTGGGGTCCGTTCAAAGGAACCCCGGCCAACTAGCCCTGAAGGGCGTAATTTACCCCGCCTTTGAATGGGTCGCGATGATTCAGCAAGGCGGGTCAGCCCGCCAAGCCCAGCACCTTGTCCATTCGGGCAGCAATGTCGCGCAACTTGGCCTCGGGACCCCCTCCCACCTCGGCCGTGGCCCAACCGGTGTATCCCACTTCGGCAAGCGCCTTGAGCACATCGGGCCAGTTTTCATCACCCTCCCCGATTCCGACCCACTGCTTGGATTTGCTGTATCCCTTGAAGTCGAACTTGAGCATCCGCTTGCCCAGCGCGCGGATCCAGTCGGCGGGGGCCACGCCGTACTTGATCATGTTGCTGATGTCGAAATAAGCTCCCACGAAAGGGCTTTGAAACTGGTCGACATACTTGACGAGTTGCTCGGGTGTGGTGATGAAGTTGTTCCATACCGTCTCGATGGCGATTTTCACGCCATGCTTCTCCGCGTCGGGAAGCGCTTTCCTCACCTCTTCGGTCGAGCGCTTCCAGCAGGTGTCGAAATCGACCTCCTTGTTGACGACGCCCGGCACCAGGAGCGCCGTGGTGCCGCCGTAAAGCTTGCAATCGGCGATGGCCGTTCGCAGCCCGGCAAGGCCGCGCGCCCGTGTCGCCTCGTCGGGACTTGAAAGGGTATCCTTCCAGTGGATGGAATCCACCACGCCGTGGATCACCATGCCGGTTTTGTCGCGGGCCTTGACAACCTCGTCGCGATCGATGTTTGACGGGCTGTCGAGTTCCACGCCCGGAAAGCCGCAGGACATGGCGAGCTTGAATTTCTCCTCAACCGATCCCTTGATGCCGATCATGCCGAACTTGACGGCCTTTTTCAGCTTCGGCGCCTTGGTGTCGGCACCCGGGACAAGGCTGGCCGTGGTGGCGGCGATCGCGGTGGCGGAAAAGGCGCGGCGATTCATCATGGTTGTTCTTCCGGAGTGGGTTCTTCATCAGGTTCGGGCGGGATCGGCCTGAGCGGTTGCTCGGGATCGACCATGAGAACGGTGTATCCGCGGTTCATGATGGCGTCAAATTCGCCGAACGCCTCGCCCATGGCCTCGCCCGGTTCGTCGGGTTGGCGCGTGACGAGATAAAACCGGCCACCCGAACGCAGCAATCGACTCGCGGCATTCACGAACATCCGGCTGATGGCGCCTCCGGCGAAATAGGGAGGATTGGCGAGCACGACATCAAAGCCGTCCTCAGGCAGGTTCGGGTCCTCCTCGAAGTCGCAGGTGAGCGCCGTCTGGAAGTTGGTCAGTCCCGCCGCCGTCGCGTTGCGGCGGGCCAACTCCAACGCCCGGGGGGAACTGTCGGCGAATACCAGACTTCCCCCGGGGCCGGCCTGCAATCCAGCCATGACGCCGATGGAACCGTTCCCGCATCCCATGTCGAGAATGCGGTCGCCCGGGCGGATTTCGGCGATTTCCGCCAAGGCCCGAGCGCCGTTGTCGAACTTCCCGTAGCCGAACACCCCGGGCCGCGAGACATAAAATTGGGAAGGCACATCCTTCACGCGGGCCCGGTAGGCCAGTTCACGGGTCCTGCGCGGCTTGTCATCCCCCCGGACAGCCCACATCACATGGCCCGACGGCGTGGCGTGCGAGTGAACCTTCTTGAAAACCTTCTTGAGCAGGTCGGGAAACAGCCTGTCCACCGATTCCGACGACCAGACCACGAACTGCCCGTCCTTGGGCAGCACCTGGTACGCTTGCTCAACGAGGTCGATCTTGAGGTCTCGTTCCCCCGACCTGGCGGGCAGGTACACGGCCGTGCGCGGCTTTTCAGGAAGGTCCCACAGGTCTCCGAGCACTTCAACCGCGGCATCGATGCCAGCCTCCTTGAGCGCCGCGAACACCTGATGCCCCTGGTGCATGTCCATCTGGAAACATGTGGTCGGCCCTGGAGGCAGGGCCTTGAGCAGATTCACCACTTCGGCCGGCGAGCCCATCACAACAACAAGCGGATGACGGGCATGGTCGATGAGGGGACCGGGAACCTGACGCTGGCTGAGCGGGACGCGAATTCTGGAGGTCATCCGATAGTCCATTCCATGATGGAGGTCCACGAAGCGCCGGGGCGGAGTTCCATCCATCCCGAGGGCACTCCATTGTGCTCGAGGTTGGCGGCATCGGTGAGGCAGGTGTAAGGCTCGATGCAGAAGCTTTCCCGGTTGCCGGGCGTGAACACCACCACATGGCTGTAGGCCTTGTCGCAGCGCACGCGCAGCACCGCCCCGGGATCACCCGGCAATCCCGCCAGGGCGCCGATTTCGACAAGGCCGTCGGCATCCGGTGGCAGATCCGGCAGGCCGGTGAGCACATCGTCGAGTTGGCGGCCTTCCAGTTCGACCCAGTTGTTGAGGTCGCGCGACGGATCAACCGGGATTCTTTTGCCTGTCGGAAGGCACTTTTCGAGCTCCCAGTATTCACTTGCCGGAACCCTGGCGCGGCAACCTTGCTGGCTTTTGGGGCCGGCGAAAGGCGTCGCGAAGTAAGGGTGGTAGCCCAGCCCGAAAGGCAGGGTTCGGCTGTCGGGATTATGGACTTCCGCCTCGAACCGCAGCCTTTTCCCGAACAACCGGATCGTCAGTCGAATCGTATGGTCGGCGGGCCATTGCTGGGCCGTCTCGGGAGCGTCGCGGTGAGCCTGGAATTCACCCGTCACATGGGCATGGTCCGCTTCGGCTCCCGCGCTGATCACCCGCCATGCGTGCCGGCAGGCGAAGCCATGGATCGATGTCGCGCCATTGTCGCCCGTCAGAGGCAGGCTGTAACTTCGTCCGGCATGGTGGAAATGTCCAGCGCGGATGCGGTTGGGAAATGGGAACAACACGGGGTTCCCGCTTCGGGTGGCCTTGCCCGTTTGGAAAAGGTCGGCCTCGGCGTGAAGCAGTTTCAGGCGTTGCCTGTTGTGAGGCACCGTCCAGTCGTGGCAGTTGAAGCCGAGCGCCGGCCAAATGGAGGCGCTTGAGCCATCCGAGCCTTTGAGAACCACGAGGGAGGCATCGGTTCCGGGAGGTGCTTCCGGAGCGCGGACCTGTTCCACCGAGAAGTTCATGGGTGGTTTTCTCCGGGACGAGACGGCATTACAAGGTTATACTGACCTAAGTCGGGTTGCCGTCTCCCTACAGGATATCGCACGGCGCCCCTTGGGTCACTTCGGGTGGGAGGATCGGAACATGAATCGGCGCGACGCGGTAGTGGCGATGCTGGCGGCGGGCGCGGCGGGGTGCGCCCGGATGTCCGACCCTTGGCGCGACCAACCCGGCAAGCCCCGGATTCTCGTCACCTTTCCCCCGCTTTACAGCATGGCCAAGCTGATTGCCGGTGAAACCGCGGCGGTGAAATGCCTCTGTGTGGGCACGGGCCCTCACCACTACAGCTTTAATCCCCGCGATTTGGCCCTGCTTTCCACGGCCGATATCTTCTTCAGCATCGGCCTCACCCTCGACGACCATTTCGTCGCGAAAATGCTGCAGTCGAGCCAGCGAGGCAAGGCTCGGTTCGATGCCTTGGGCGACACGGTGAAGGCGCGCAAGCTTTGCCTGGCCGGTGACTCCGAACATGAACAGCAGCATGAGGCGGGGCATTCCCATGACCATTCGCACGGCGATGAGGACCCGCACATCTGGCTTGGCGTGCCGCAGGCGGTGGTGATGGCCGAGCGCATGGCCGGGCAGTTGGCGGAAACCTGCCCCGAGAATGCCGCGGAATATCGCAACCGGGCTGAGGAACTGGCAAAGCGCCTCAAGGATTTCCAACGCGAGGCCCGCGCGAAAATGAAGGAAAAGAATGAGCGACGGCTGATCAGCTTCCATGGCGCCCTGGCCTACATGGCCGACAGCTTCAGCCTGCAGATCGCCGCGACGATGCAGATCAACCCGGGCACCGAGCCTAGCGCCGCGCGCATCGCCCAATTGGCCAAGCTCTGCAAGGACGAGCGCGTCCGCGTGCTTGCCGTCGAGCCTCAGTACTCGACGAGTTCCTCGGCGAGGTTGCTGGCCGAGGCGCTCAAGCGCGATGGCATCGAGGCCAGGATGATCGAGATCGACCCGATGGAAACCGCCGAGGCGTCATCGCTCGACTCCGGTTGGTACGAGCGAACGATGGCCGCCAACCTCAAGGCCCTTGTGGACAACCTGCCGTGAGCGCGGCGACGGCACCTCCATTCATCAACCTGAAAGGCGTGGGCATCACCCTGGGCGGCAATCCCGTGCTCAGGGGAATCAATGCCAGCATACCCCGCTCCCGCATCACCGCCCTGCTCGGGCTCAACGGCGCCGGCAAGAGCACGCTTTTGAAGATACTGATTGGGGAGATTTCATGCCGAGGCAAGGTCATCTTCCGTTGCGGACACGATCACACCCGTCCGGCGCCCAAGCATGTGGGGTATGTTCCCCAGCGGTTGCGCGTGGAGGCGAACCTTCCCCTCACCGTGCGCGACCTCTTTGGCCTGGCCCTCGGCCGGAGGCCCCTTTTCTTCGGCGCGCGTCGCGACGAGGCGCGACACCTGCGCATGCTGGCGGAGGTGCGCGCCCCGGCCAATCTTCTCGACCGCTGGGTCGAAACCCTTTCGGGGGGCGAGTTGCAGCGAGTGATGCTTGCCTTGGCCCTCGACCCGCATCCCGAATTATTGCTTCTCGATGAACCCGCCTCGGGAATCGATTTCCTCGACAAGCTCAGGTACTACGACGACATCGCGGCCATCAACGCGCGGGACGGCACCACGGTTGTCCTGGTCTCACACGAACTCGAACTGGTCCGCAGGCATGCCCACCATGTGATCGCGCTCAGTGGCGGCACCGTGGCCTTCGAGGGCCCGCCGTCGGGGCTTCCCGAATCCGCCGAGCTGGGCCGGTTGTTCGGAAGGTGAATTTGGGCCGCATCAGGGTCTTCCGGCACCGAGTGGCGGATCCCGCGCGCGCCGCTTCCCGCTATCCCAGAATCCGGTTCCAGCGCTCCCGGTGGTAGGCGACCTTCTCCGCCGGCGTCATCTTGGAAAAGTCAGGCTTTCCCCGCGCGGGGCAATCGCACTTGCCGGGCTTGGCCGGGGCGCATCCGCAGGAAGAATCGGCCGGTTTGGCTGATGACGGCTTGGCTCCGCCGGCGGGGGGCGGCACGGAAATGGTCTTGCCGGTGCCGGCGTAGTTCATGACTCCCGTGTGCAGTTCCATGTCCTTTTCAATCGGCCGGTGCGGCGCGATTCCCAAGGCCTGTAGCGTGCCATGGTAGGCATGCACCGCCTCCTCGGGCGAGACCTCCCCATCCGCGATGAGTCGCAGGAAACGGATGAAGGCGAGTTGGTGCTCGGCGTTGTTGATCTTCCGGCCGAACAGGGCCACGCGCGCCCCGTATTTTTTCGCCTCCCCAAGCAGCTTGAAGGCGTCGTAGGTGGTGCCCGCGGCGCCGCCCAGGATGCCGACCACCAGGTGCGGATCGTAGCGCACCAGTTCCTCCATGGCCCGGGGGCCGTGGTAGACGATTTTCAGGAAGTCGGGCCGGCCCGAGGCGGTCACGCCGCCCAACGCCCGGACGATGCAGTCGTTGATGTAGCCGGGCAGTTGCTCGGGTGCCAAGGCGCCATCGATGTTCGGGTCGAACACCTCGAGGAAGTGGCGGAACCCCTTGGCCTCGGCCTCGAGACGAAAAGCCTTGTACGCCTCGAGGTTGGCGCGGTCGCGTTCGGTGTCGTTGGTGAAGGTGATGCTGTAGAGGCCCAGGTTGGCGCCGAGGGCGCGTTCGGCTGGTGTGCAGGTGAGCTTGCCGCACTGGATATGGTCGAGCGTGGCGGTGCGGAAGGGCATCGATGGCTGGGAGGAGTAACGGCCGCCGCGGACAATGTGGATGTCGGTGGTGTCGTTGGCGCGCGCCGCCGGAGTGACCGGGCTGCCGTCGAAGATGCGCTTTTGGATCGTGAGAAGCTCGCTCGTGCTGGCGGACATCAGCATGATGTCGACAAGTCCTTGCCGCACGATCTCCTCGATGATGTCCCGGAACTCGGCCAGGGTGCGGTGTTTCACCTCGCCGTCGGGCCAGCGCTCGGGCGACTTTCCGGGCGCGCCGATGGAGAGCGCCATGTCGGCGTCCTTGGCGTCGGCGAGGATGAAGTCGCGGGCGCCGAGGGGGTCGGCGTGGATGCGGGCGAGTTTCTCGTCAAGCGACTTGGTAACGGCCATGGAGCCAGCCTCCGGTCGTGGTTTCGTCAATCGTCTTCGTCGTCCGCGTCGGAGGGCGACAAATCGGATCCAAGTTTCATGGCGTGGCGTTTCTCGACGAAGAACTTGGCCGCGGCGCGCGGGTCGCGGAAGGTCTTCTCCCGCCATTCGCGCTCGCCGTCCTCGCCGGGATGGTCGTATTCCACCGTGAAATGGTTCTCGTCGAGGCGGCACATCGTGAGGCCGCCGGGAAGGGTGATCTCGAACTCCGCGGGGTGGGCGAGCACCGCGGCGAGCATCTCGATCTCATCCATGGGAAGTTCCTCCGGAACCGGTTGGATTCATCGGCCCTGCCAAGCCTGGCGGGGCACGGAGCGCTCGGCGGCGGCCGCCTGGGCCGGGGATGCCGCGGGCTGGGCGGGAGGCGTGGCGGCGACCGGCTTGCCGGCCAGGCGCGCGCGGACCTGCGCCAGGATGTCCTTGAGGACCTTGGCCGAGTTCTGGAGAGCCACCAGTTCGCGGGGGCTGATCGGCACCTCGATCTGCTCGCGGGCGCCTCCGCAGCCGATCACCGTCGCGACCGACAGGCAAATGTCGCGGATCCCGTAGAGGCCTTGCTGGAGCGTGCTGACGGGAAGGATCTTGCGGGAATCCAGAAGCAGCGACTCAACCACCTCGCGGATGGAGACTCCCACCGCGAATCCCGAGCCGCCCTTGAGCTTGATCATCGTGGCTCCGGCGGTCTTGGTTTCCTCGAAAACCTCACGCTCCATCGCCGGGCTGTAGCCCGGCCAGGTGGCCAGGGGCAGTCCCGCGACGGTGGCGCTCGACCAGATGGGAACCATGCTGTCGCCGTGCTCGCCCAAAAGCAGGGCCTTGACTTGGGTGGCGGGCAGGTTGAGCCGCCGCGCCAGATGGCTGTTCAGGCGCGCCGTGTCGAGTTGCGTTCCCAGCCCGATGACGCGGCGCCAGTCGAGGCCGCTCTTCTCGACCGCCAGGTGCGTGAGGATGTCGACGGGATTGCTGACCACGACGAGGTTTGTGGTTGGCTTGAGGCCCGCCGCCTTCACCTGGGCCAGCAGGTCGAGGAACAGGTCGACATTCCTGTTGATCAGGTCAAGGCGGCTTTCTTCGGGCTTGCGGCGCAGGCCCGCCGTGATCACCACGGTGTGGCTGTCGGGAATGTCCTTGGAGATCGTGCCGGCGGTGACTCGCTGGTCGGCCACGAGGCTGGTTCCCTGCAGGATGTCGAGGGCCACGCCCTCGGCCACCTGCTGGTTGGCGTCGAGGATGCAGATGTGGCTGGCGACCTTGCCCAGATGCAGCGCGTAGGCCGCCATGCTGCCCACAAGCCCGCCGCCTCCGATGATGCTCACCTTCATGACTGTTCCTCCGACTGCGTGTCCGCCGACTGTTCCTGTCCTTCCCTTTTCCGCTTGTTGATCATTTGCACGCGGAAAATCCAAACGCGGATGAGCACCGTGACCACCAACAGCGGCCAACAGACCCCGAAGAAGATCTTGATGGGCAGGCTGAAGTCATCGAGCTTTCCCAGCGCCAAGCCGATGATGAACAGCGCCAAAGGCACGACGCCCAGGCCGACGAGGAGCGGGACCACCAGCAGAGTGGTGAAGAATCCCACCTTGTCCTTTCGGAAACTGAACATCGAAGGCTCCCGCCTGTCCGCCGAGTCGAACCGTTGGATCAGACGCCCGAAAGGTTGCGCATCACCTGTTCCGTGATGGCCCGGACCAGGTTTTCCAGCGCCGGGTCGTCGGCATCGGGCAGTCCGCCCGAGGCGCCGCACTCGCTGCCAACGCCGGTGGGTTCATCGAACCGGAACGCGTAGGGACGCGGTACAAACTTCGAGTACCTGCGGTCGAAACTTGAGTCCCCGCAGGTGGGGTTCGACTCGTCGCGGAAGCGGACATCGTCGTAGCCGAGCCTTTTCTTGAGGGCCAGCAGTTCCTTGGTCTGCTGTTCGGTGAAGTAGTTCACCCGGCCGAGTTGCCTGGAAAGGATGAGGATGCGGCAATAGGCGTCGATGATCTCGGTGTTGAAGTAGGCGTTCTCGAGGTCGGGCCCGAAGGTGATGGTGCCGTGGTTGGCCAGCAGTATCGTGTTGCAGTCCTTGGCGTAGGGCACCACCGTGTCGGCGAATGACTGGCCGCCGGGCGTCTCATAAATGGCGATCGGCACCTCGCCGAGGAACACCTCGACCTCGGGAAGCACGCACTTGGGGATCGGTTCATGCGCGACGGCGAAGGCGGTCGCGTGGGGCGGATGGCAGTGGACCACGGCGTTGATGTCGGGCCGCTGGTTGTAAACGGAAAGGTGCAGCATCACCTCGCTGGTTCGCTTCTTGCGCCCGGCGAGTTGAACCCCCTTGGCATCGACCCTGCAAATATCCTCGGGCTTCATGTAGCCCTTGGAGACCATCGTGGGAGTGCAGAGGAATTCACGCTCGTTGAGCCGAACGGTGATGTTGCCGTCGTTGGCGGCGGCGAAGCCGCGGTGGTAGACCCTTCGGCCGATCTCGCAGATCAGTTCCTTGAGTTCGTACTCGGTCTTGCCGCCATGCAATTGAGCCATGTCAATACTCCTTTTTAAGTGATCTCGTGGCAGGTCAGGTTGTCAAGAAGGATGCCGGCATGCGCGTCCACGGGAACCTTGCGGGGCATGTAAGGCATCGCCGCCTCGCCGCCCTCGCTGTATCCCACCAGTTGTCCGTGGCCGGCACCGACGGCATCGGCCACGACCAGGTCCTCTCCATCGCCGCGAACGGCACAAGGTTCGCCGGCGCGGCCATCCGCGGCCAGCAGGGCCTTGAGGCTGCAAGGCGAGACGACGATCCAGCGGATGCCCGCCAGGGTCGGATGCACTCGGGAGAGCGTCACGCGGCCGAACACCTCGCCGATCTTCATGAAGGCCTCCCCGAGGCGCCGGCAAGGCGCAGGATCTGGCGGATTTCGTAGGCGGTGCGTCCGGGCATCTCGACGGCCAGGATCGGCTTTCCCAGGGTGGCCATGGCGCGGCTGGCCTGGGGCACACCGCACACGGCGGCGGCGGGCGAGCCCGACGCCTTTCCTGCCTCCCAGGCCGCCAGTTCGGGCTTCGCCGTGAAGATCACCACGGCGCCATCGGGATTGTCCCGGCGCCAGCGCCCGGCCTCGGCCGCCAGCGCCGCGGAATCGCCGGAGTGGGTGCGTCCGGGCGCCCCTCCGGCAAGGCTCAGGGCCAGCGAGAGCACGGGGTAATCGCGGTCGCTTCCAATCCAGATCCCGGTGCCGGGGGCAGGCGTGGCGACAGCCGGGGCCGCGGGCGATTCCTGCCCGATCGTGATGCCCCTTTGCGAAAGATCTTCCCGCGCCAGTTGGGTGACGATGGTTCCGGGGCGAACCACCACGCGGGTGACGCCAGGCAACCGGCGGGGCAGATGCTCCGCGGCCAGGATCCGTCCGTCATATCGCCATTCGCCGCTCACCCGTCCACCACCCCCACCACCAGCCAGCGCACCGGCGAGTCCTTGGATCCCACCGCCTGGCGCGCCGCCTTGCCGTCGCTGCTGATGATCACCTTCATGCCCGGGCCCGATCCGATCCGGTCGATCGCCAAGATCGGATCACCATCAGTCTCACCTGTGTCGCGGAGCGGCTGGACAACCAGCAGCTTGGAGCCGACGAAGCCCTTGTGCTTCACCGTCGCCGTCGCATGACCCACGACCGCCCCGAACTGCATGACAGGCTCCTCAAACCACCCGCATGGCCCGGGCCGTGCTGCTGCGCCTGACGCGGCAGAAGGTGGCCGGGGTGGTGACGCCCTCGCCTGTGGGCGTGGCGATGCTGAAGCTCACATAGCCCTCCCCGCCGGCACCCAAGCCGGCGGTGCATGGGCCGTTCTGCACGAACAGGGTCGTGTTCATCGCCTTGCCCATGCGGGTGATCGTCTCGACATTCCGCGAATGGATGATGCTTGTGTGGCCGTAGCCATGCTCGTGCTTGAGGGCCAGCTCGATCGCCTGGTCGACATCCCGGCAGCGGACGAATGGCACGAACGGCATCATCTGCTCATGGCCGACGAACGGGTTGTCCTCCGCAGTTTCGGCATGAAGCATGAGGGTGTCGGGCGGCACCTCGATCCCGGCATGCCTCGCCAGCGTGGCTGCATCGGCACCCACCAGGTCCTTGTTCACGACGAGCTTGCCTCCTTCTCCGGGCTTGAAGGCCGCGGCGGCCAGCTTGTCCACCTGGGCCGCATTC
Source organism: Planctomycetota bacterium (assembly GCA_016873225.1). Classification (GTDB taxonomy): domain Bacteria; phylum Planctomycetota; class Planctomycetia; order Gemmatales; family Gemmataceae; genus REEB421. The sequence continues at coordinate 30,596 of VGXS01000006.1, forward strand.
AGCGCGACCGACTTGTGCCTGGGGAGGCATGAGAGGAGCTCATCGAACACTTCCGTGACGGCGAAAACCTCCTTCTCGGCAATGCAGAGGAGGTTGTTGTCGTAACTGGCGCCGATGACGATGCTCTTGGCAGCGTTGTCGAGGTCCGCCGTCGCGTCCACCACGACCGGCGGGTTGCCCGGGCCGGCGACGATCGCCCGCTTGGGGCTTCGGAGCGCCGCTCGCGCCAGGGCCGGACCGCCCGTCACGCAGACGAGCTTCACATCGCGGTGGTCGAACATGGCCTGCGCGCTCTCGATGCTGGGCTTCTCGACGATCGCGAGCAGGTTGTCGATGCCGATCGCCTGGCGGATCGCGCGGTTGAACAGGCGGGTGCCCTTGGCGGCGATCCTGGCGCCCGACGGATGGGCGTTGAACACGACGGCGTTGCCGCCCGCCAGCATGTTGATCGCGTTGCAAGCCAATGTGGGCAGTGAATGGGTGACGGGTGTCACCGCCGCGATCACTCCGAAGGGGGCGTATTCCTCGAGGGCGATGCCATCCTCGCCGCTGAAGGCCCGGGTGGTGAGCCATTCGACCCCGGGGATGCGGTTGGCGACCACGCGGAGCTTGTCGATCTTGTGCTCAAGCCTGCCGATCTTGGTTTCCTCGAACTCCTCGCGACCCAATGGCTCGGCCTGGTCGCGGCAAATCGCCCGGATGGTCTCGATGGCCGCGCGCCGATCGGAAAGTCCTCGCAGGGCGAACTGCTTCTGGGCCGCCGAGGCGGCGGCGATCGCCTCCTCCGCGGTCGCGAAAACGCCTTCGCCCCCCTCGCGGGAACCGGCGGCGGGGGCGGAGGGCGCCGTGCCGCGGACTTGCGACACCACCCGCTCAACAACCCGGCGCACCACCTCGTCCGTCGTCGCCTGGATCCGTCCCGCCATGGATGCTTCCTCGCTGTTTGCGTGCCGGTTCACGACCGGACGCTGAAGACTTCCCTGTTGTCGACCTGGACGCTGTCCACGATTCCGATCACCGCGGTGTCCACCGGCAACTTCTCGGTTTCCGGCATCAACCGGGCGCTCGATCCCTGCACGATGAGCACCATCTGGCCGATGCCCGCTCCCAGCGGGTCGACCGCGATGAAGGTTCGGCCCGCGCTGACGAGGCGTCCGCGGTCATGGGGATCCACCCGCACCGGTTCCACGACGAGGAGTTTCTGCCCCGTCATGGTCTCGGCTTTCTGGGTGGCGACCACGGCGCCCGTCACGCGAGCCAGGAACATCGTTCACCTTGCCTGTTCAGGCCTTCTGGGCCCGCATTTCGCCAAGGGTCTTGAGAATCTCCGCGTTGGAGGGAAACCTGCCGGCGTCCCACTTGCTGAAGATTTTCCGACCATCGGCCACCACATCGAACACGCCGCCCGAACCCGTGTGCGCCTCGACCTGGATGTCGGTGTGGGCGCCGCGAATCGCATCCACCAAACTGGTGGCGAATCGCCTGTACCCTCAGGAGGTGCAGTAGGTGATGTCGACCTTCATGAATCGTTCCTCCATGGCCCGCCGCTTGCGCGTTCAGGCCGAACCACCGCCGGCCAGCAGGTCACGCGCCTGCCGCGCCACGACGATTTCCTCATTGGTCGGCAGGATCCACAGTTGAACCTTGCTGGAACCGTTGTGAATCGGAGCCTCCCCCCGGGCCTTGCCGTTGGCCGCGGGATCAAGTTCGATGCCGGCCCATTCAAGGCCGCGGCAAACCTCCGAGCGGATCAGCGAGGAGTTTTCCCCGATGCCGCCGGTGAAGAAGATTCCATCGGCTCCGCCAAGTGCCACCATGTAGGCGCCAAGGTAATGGCGAATCGAGCCGACGAACACATCAAGCGCTTCCCGCGCGCGAGGTTCGCCCTCGCCCGCCGCCTTTTCGATGTCGCGAACATCCCGGTATCCTGACAGGCCTTCCAGTCCGGACCGGTTGGCCAAGTCGTCGAGCAGTTGGTCGAGCGACTTGCCTGTTTCCCGCATCAGCGCCGGCAGGGCGAAGACATCGAAATCGCCGACGCGGTTGTTGTGGGGCAGGCCCGACTGGGGGCTCATTCCCAGGCTGCAGGCGACCGATTTCCCGGCCGAAACCGCGCAAAGGGAACTGGAGCCTCCCAGGTGGCAGGAGACAAGCCTGGCTTCCGGCTTCCCCAGCAACTGGGCGCCGCGGCCGGCGATGTAACGGTGGCTGGCGCCATGGAATCCCCAGCGCCTGATTCCATGCTTTTGAATCCATTCCCGGGGCACGGCGTAGAACCCCTCCGACGGAGGGATGCTTTGGTGGAAGCCCGTCTCGAAAGCCGCCACCAAGGGTAAGGAAGGAAATTCACGGGCGAGGAGCCGCATCGCGGCCACATAGGGCGGGTTGTGCGCGGGGGCGACGGTGTTGTAGTCCTCCATCGCCTGAAGGACCGAAGGCGTCACCCTGTGGGCTCCGCTGATGCCGCGGGCGTGAACGGCCTTGAACCCGATGGCCGCCAGGTCGTTGCCTTGGGCGAGGCAACCCCGCTCGGTGAGCTGGGAGAGACAGGCCCTCACGGCCACGGCATGGTCGGGCGCGGGAATCGCCCCTTCATCCCGCTTGCCGTTGGCCTCGACGAAAAACGGTGATGACGGAGTGCCGATGCGCTCAAACCCGCCGCGCGCCAGCAACTTCTCGCCGTCCATCGCGTAGAGGCGGTACTTGAAGCTGGTGCTGCCCAGGTTGGCGACAAGGATCTTCATGGCGCGGAGTGCTCCCGACGGGGGCCCGGAGGCCGGGCCCCCGACAGTGGGAATTACTTGCCGAGGAACTTCTCGAGCACGGCGGCCTCGGGCCGCGGAATGACATGGGCGCTGATCAACTCGCCGTGCTCGCTGGCGGCCTTGCCTCCCGCGTCGACCGCGGCGCGCACGCTGCCGACATCTCCACGCACGAAGATGGCGACGAACGCGTTTCCGATACGCTTCTGTCCGCCGAGGCTCACATTGGCCGACTTGCACATGGCGTCGGCGGCGGCGACGGCGGCGATAAGACCCTTGGTTTCGACGATGCCGAGCGCTTCGGACTTGCTGACGGTGCTCATGGTTGGTGCTCCTTGATTGGGGGTTGCATTGTGACTGGGAAATCAGGCCGACTTGGGCAGGATCGACTGGATGTCGCCATGGGGCCTCGGAATCACCTGGATCCCGACAACCTCACCCACCCGCCCGGCCGCGGCGGCGCCGGCGTCGATGGCGGCCTTCACCGCCGCGACATCGCCCACCACCATCGCGCTGACCAGACCGCTTCCGATCTGTTCCCAGCCCAGCAAGGTGACATTGGCGGACTTGAGCATCGCGTCGCTCGCCTCCACCAGGGCCGTGAGGCCCTTCGTCTCGATCATTCCCAACGCTTCCATATTGGCCATGGTCCTGCTCCTTGTTGTGGTTTCCTCGCCCTTGGCGCCGGTCGGGGTGGTTTCCCCACCGGCCCTTCCTCCATCCTTCCCCGCGGCATCCGCGCCGCGGCGTCTCCGTCCTGATGGTCCGGTCACACGAACAGTTCCGTGCCAGTCGCCCGGCCCAGGTTCACGGCGTTGCCCTCATCCGTGTCGAGGTGAACCTCGAGCTTGGAGGTCGGGCTCAGCCGGACCAGCAGACCTTCCAGCACCGCTGGACAGTCGCCCCGCACGCGCAGGTTCATCCGGTCTCCGTCCTTGACGCCGAAATACGCGGCGTCGGCGGGACCGATGTGCACATGCCGCTCATGGCGGATGACGCCGCGGTCCATGCGGATCATCCCCTTGGGGCCGATGAGGTAGGCGCCCGGCGAGTCGCGGTGGTCGCCGCTTTTGCGGACCGGGATGTCGAGGCCCATCATGATCGCGTCGGTGAAGGCCAGTTCCACCTGGGTGTGATCTCGGCAGGGGCCGAGGATGCGAAGTCCGGGAATGATCCGCTGGCGCGGGCCGACCATGGTGACGGTCTCCTCCGCGGCGAAGAATCCATCCTGGTAAAGGGCCTTCATCGGGGTGAGCCTGTGGCCGGGCCCGAACAACCTCTCGAGGTCTTCCTGGGTGACATGGGCGTGCCGGGCGGAGACATTCACGAGCAGCTTGGGCGCACCCGCGGGCGCCGCGGGAGTGGCGACGCCCGTGGGCTTGGTTCCCACAAGGCCGCGCAAGGCGTCGCGAACCAGCGCTTCCACCCGCGACCTGTCCAGTCCGCCGCCGCTCATGCCGCACCTCCCGCCATTTTTCCCTCAGCCGAGGCTATATGCAGAAGGGCGCCCGATCTGTCGAGCCATTCCGGAAACGCCGAACCGGGACCGCCATCCATCACCAGCGCGTCCACATCCCCCAGCGCGCACAACCATGCCAAGGCGGGCCGACCCAGCTTGGTGCGGTCGGCCACAACCACGACCTCGTCCGCCGAGCGCATCATCGCCCGCTCGGTTTCCACCAGGAGGAGGTTGCTGTTGAAAAGTCCCTGCTCGGTGATGCCACCCACGCTGAGGACCGTCACTCTCACATGCAGGTCCTCGATCATCCGGATGGTGAGGGGGCCCATGGCCACTCCCGTGCGCGGGTAGACAAACCCTCCTAGGACCACAAGTTCGTTCGATTGGCTCGCGGCGAACAACTGGGCGATCGGTAGGCTGTTGGTGACTATCTGGACGGGGCGGCCCACCAGATGGCGCGCCACTTCCAAGGTCGTGGTTCCACCATCGAGCAAAACGGTGTCGCCATCCCTGATGAGGCTGGCGGCCATGCGGCCAATGGCGGCTTTCTCGTCGCGTTGATGCGAAGCGCGTTCATCCAATGCGGGGAAGGCCGCGCCTTCCCCGGCAAGCACGGCGCCGCCGTGGGTGCGCCTCAAGTGGCCTTGGCCATGAAGATGTTCCAGGTCCCGGCGGATGGTGGATTCGGAAACCTGAATGCGCCGCGCGAGGTCCGCCAAGCTGGCAAACCCGCTTTGCCCGACAATTTCGAGCACCTTGTGGCGGCGTTCCTCAACCAGCACCTTGGCGACCTCCGGTGGAAGATTTTGACAGCTTAAGGCTGAAACCTTCCAAAATCACTCATGCGCTTTCAATAATATGGAAAATTTTGGGCATCGTCAAGCAAAACAATGCCAAATCGTTCTCCTCCCGTCTTTCGGCCGGGATGCATCTGTTCGTCTATCGGAAGAAAACGAGGCATCATTCCAAGGAAATGGCGTGGATGCCCTGATTGATGGCGGAACATTCGGAGCGTTCGCCCGCGAAGACTTTCCCAAACGATTTGTTGGCGGGTCGCACATCAAATGCCGATCTATTTCGGGTCAGGACGACACCTTGAGCGGAAGCCCGCATGGCGCCAGGTATTCTCTCGACTTGGTTGATGCTGGGGACCGTGTTCGCGCAAGAACAGGCGCCTCCCAAGGCCTTGTTCGTGGTGGATGGTGCCGGTGGGTTCTTCACCTGCTCCAATGCCTACCTGCGCGGCGCAGCCACCATCGCTCCCGATGTGCAGGTGATTCCCCACCTGTGGTCACATGGTTTCCGTCGCTATCTGGCCGACCAGATGGACCAGACGCATGCCCTGCGCAAGGGCCACGACCTGGCCAGCCAGATCACCAACTGGAAAAACGCCCATCCAGGCGGCAAGGCTTGGCTCCTGGGGCACAGCGCCGGTTGCCATGTGGCGATTCATGCGGCGGCGAACCTGCCCGCGGATTGCCTTGAAAAAACAGCCCTGCTGGTTCCGTCGTGTTCGACCAAGGCCGACATCCAGGGGGCCTTGCGCGCCTCGCGCCTGGGGGTTCATGTCTGGTACAGCGAGTCCGATTGGCTCGTGCTCGGCATCGTCATGAAAATCTCGGGATGCGGTGACGACCGTTCGACATCGCGGGCGGCGGGAAGGTTCGGTTTCCAGCCCGTTCCCCAAAACCCGGCGGACATCGAACTCATGCGAAACAGGCTGAGGCAGTATCCCTGGCAAAGGGACCACGCGACCTTGGGCCACAACGGCGGACATTACGGGCCATACCGCGCGCCTTTCGCCCAGGTGGTCGTGCTGCCCATACTTTTCAGCGAAACAATCGACTGACGGCGCGTATCAGTGCGCCTCGCGCACGAGGTTTCGGCTCCAGGCGGGAATTTCCACGACAAGGTCGACTGAACCGTCGGGAACGCATTGGCAGGCCAGGCGCGATTCCATGGTGACGCCGCGCGCCTCGTCGAGCATGTCCTGCTCGTCGTCGGTGGCCTTGCTGCAGCTTTCCAATCCCTTGTGCACGATCACATGGCAGGTTGAGCAGGCGGCGACACCCCCGCACGCGTGGTCGATCTCGACGCCCGCCCCCTCGGCCAGGTCTAGGATGCTTCCAGGTAGGCCCGTTCGGTTGTACGGAATCCGGGAAGGATCCACTTCAAACACCGTGCCGCAAGGCTTGAATGTCACCTTGAAGTGGCACTTCGCGGGGGGCGCGTCAACCTTTTCGATGTAAGGATTTGTTCCAGCCATCGTGATCTCCTTGGGCTTGGCGTGTCAGGGTTTCTTGGAGGGTTCGTGTGACAAAAGCCTGATTCGCCAGGCGGGCGGAATCTTCGACGATACCGTCAGGGAGTTTCCATTCACGCGCTCCACCGAGCCTTGGGTTTGTTCCTCCAGGAACTCGTCGACAGGAAGCAGGTCCTCGTAAACCTTTGAGCCATAGTGCATGGGGAGGATCATCCTCCTGGGATTCACCTGCCTGGCGACTTCCCGGGCCTCGGCTCCATTGATCGTGTAGACGCCACCCACGGGGATCATCAGCACATCAATATACTTGAGCGGCCGGGTCTGGGCGGGTGTCAGCACATGGCCCAGGTCGCCCAGGTGGGCGATCCGAATGCCGTCGATTTCCAGGATCCAGATGGTGTTGATGCCCCGGCGGAGGCCACCCTGATCGTCATGGAAAGAAGGAACGCTCGCGATCCTGACATCCTTGAATTGCTGGTCGATGGGATTGAATGTCACCCGTTGGGCGCTCTCCTTCTGATCCTTCCACCCCTTGACCACCTCGAACTTGCCCGCGTTGGCGAGCACATCAACCCGGGTGTGGTCGGTATGGGGGTGGCTCAACAGCACCATGTCCGCCGACACGGAATTCTTACCGAAGTTCTCGATGCCGTGCGGATCAAACACCACCCTGGTTCCCTTGGAGGAAACCACCTCGAAAAACGACTGTCCATGCCAGGTGATTTGAACATCGTCCCCGGGTGCCGCGTTCGCCGCGGCGACGATCCATGGCAGGCAGGCAAGCAATCGAATGGCGGTATTCATGGCGCGACCCGTACCACAGGTGTTTCCGTTAGAATATAGACGCTTTGGCCAAGGAATCGGACCACGACATGGTATGTCGTGGTCATTCCCATGTTTTTTTAACAGGAAGGCGCATGGAACTGCCCGATCTTGACGAAGAGTCGCGCATGGCGGGTGGTTCCCACTCCCGCCTCTACGAACGCGTTGGCGCCCTCGCTCGAAAGCATGGCCTTTCCCATGGCGAACTGGTGCCTTCGGCGTTGCTGGGTCCGCGCGCGCCCTCCGATTTGGCCGCGATCCATGATGTCACACGCCAGGTTCATGCCATCGAGCCGGCCCAGCGGGAGCGGCATCAGGGGCTATTCCTGGCCGCCGGCCTCCTGGCCGGCCATGCCGGTGATTGGCACGACGCGCTCGACATGCTTGGCGACGCCACGCGTACCGGCGGTCCATTGGCGAAGTCCCAGCAGGTATGGGAAGCGATCCTGCTGCTGGCCATGGAGACGAGGCAGGCCGAATTGGCGAAGAAGTCCCATCACCGTCTGAGGGACCTGGCGCCATGGTCGGTTCATGTGTGCCCCGCCGGGTTCGAAGTGGTTGAATTCCTGAAGCTGGAACTGACGGGAGCGTGCTGGCGCGTTCGCGAGGTATCAACAGGACTGTCCAGGGTGGTTCAACTGGTCAATAGCAGCCACACCGACCAATCCGACCTCCTGCTCCAAATCCATGGCAGTTCGTTGATGGCCAAGGATCATCCGGCCGCCGAGCGCCTTGTCTCGCTTGGCAAATCCGAACAGTCGACACGGCTGGTGCGCGTTTCCGAGGATTGGGAAGGGCGTGATATCGGAACCGAGATATCCTTGCGCGGGCCGATTCCCATCGGCGAGGCCGCTGACTTGGCCTGGCACCTTGTTCAGGGCGTGCTTTCGCTTCACCGGCGCGGCATGATTCACCGCGGCATCACGCCGGGAAGGGTTTTGGTTTGGAAAACCGGGGGTGACAAGGGAGCCTGGCGTTGCAAGATCATTGGCGCCGACCTGGTACCCCGTCGGGCAATCCTGCATGCCTGGGCCGCGATGGATGATGTCATAAGCCATTCCGCGTCATTGGACTCGGCGCTTGAATTCGCCCGATGGCTGCCTCCCGAGACCAAGGGAAGGCCCAAGGGTATTGTTTGGCAGGGGCCTATCCAGGATGTCTTCGGGATCGGGCGCGTTCTTCTTTACGCCCTCACGGGAAGCGACAAGCCAAAGGAAGATGCCTTGAGCGGCCTGCCCGAGGATTGGAAGTCTTTCCTTGGTGAGGCCGGTAACTGGTTGCAGGCCAAGCGTATCAACACGGTGGAGGACCTTGTTGTTCGACTCACTCAATTATTGGGTGAGGAAAACCATTTAAGGCTCGAGTCGGAAACCGACTCCTGGAAGCGTTCTGAACTCGAATCCATGGCTTTGGCCGAACCCGCCAACGCCGAGGCCTTTCGCGGCCTGGGACGATATTGGCAGGCGAATGAGTTTTGGCAGCCGGCGGTTGATGCGTTCACCCGCGCCATCGAGATCGATGACACCGATTCATCCACCAGGGTCGGTCGCGGCCAATGCCATTCCAGCAATCGCCGTCCCGACCTCGCCGAGGCCGATTTCCGGCGGGCCAGGGAAATCTCTCCGGATCGGATCGCCAACCTTGTCAGCCTTGTCGGTGTTCTCCGGCAGAGGTACCGGGAAACAGAGGCCCTGGCCCTGTTGGACGAGGCCATAGCCAGGCAAGGCTCCGAGTTCGCGCTGCACATGGAGCGTGGCCTGACGCTTCGCGCCCTCGAGCGCCACGATGGCGCGGAGGAGAGCTTCGCGCGCGCCGCCCAGTTGCAGCCCTCCAATCCTTATCCAAGCATTTTCCGTTCACGGTCGCTGTTCCTGGCCGGGCGTTACCGGGAAGCGCTCGCGACGCTTCAATCGGTCATGCCGTTGTCGTTCCTTTTGGATGCCGATGAGCGCGCGGCGATGTTCCTGGAAATGTCGATCATCAGGCGCTCGCTTTGCAGTCATGAAGAGTCCCTTTCGGCGGCGGACGAAGCCGCGGAGGCTGCCAAGGACTTGGAAAAGAGTCAGTTGGTCGCGCAGATCGCCTTGGCGCGGGTGATGGCGTTGGCCTCGCTGAAGCGGTTCGACGAGGCCCTTGAAGCCTTCACAGCCTTGCTAAAAATGCCCGAAGGCTGGCCTACGGAGGATGAGGGTGTGGACTCGTTGTCGGTCACGGGGGCCCCCACCGAAGCCATGTTGTCCACGCTCGACGCCCTGATCGAATGCCGGCCCGATCACGGGCCCCTCCGTCGAATGCGCGCGATGATGAATGTCGCGATGGTCCGCGATGGCCGGGGGGAACGACTTGAGCAGGTGGTGATCCGCGACATCGAGGCCGCGAGGGAGCAGAGCCCGCCTCCCGCCCACATCCGCAAGCTTCTGGTGGAAATGCTTGTCATGGCGAGGCGCCATGATGAGGCTTTGGCCGAGGTGGACCGTTGTCTGGCCGAAGGCGTGCAGGGGCCTTGGAAGGCGGAGAGGCGGCGGGTGCTGGCGGCCGCCGGCCGTTTGCCCGAGGCCCTCAAGGGTTGTGGCGATTTTCAGTTGCGACACGAATTGCAAGCGCTCGCTGGATGCCACGCGGAGGCCATCCTGTCGCTGGAAAACGCAACCGCGAAAAAATCATCCGACCCTTCCCGGTGGACGGCTTTAGGCGACGCGTTGGCCGCCGCCGGGCAGTGGGAAAGGGCCCGGAACGCCATCAGGTCCGCTTTGTCCATCGCTCGCGGCGATGAATCCCTTCGCCTGAGGTTGGCCTTCATCCACATCTCGATGGACAGGCCCGAACTGGTGTTTTCGGAATGCTTCCCGCCATCTGTAGAGCAGGCGGCCGATGGCTGGGTTTCCGTGCTTCTGGATGCGCTGATCTGTTCCGAACGCTTCGAGGAAGCGGCTGGATTCCTTGAAAAACTCCAAGGCGACGGAGTCGACCCCAACTGGCTTGCCTCCAAGTGGCTCAACCTGATGCGGATGAGCGGCAACCGCGAAGGCGTGATGTCGACCCTCTATGAAGTGATGAATCTGCCTCCAGGCGATCCGGCCATGCTGGAAATGCTTGCCGACCAGGATGCCGCCGATGGCGACCATGCCCATGCCATTTCCCTTGTCGACCGGGTGCTCAAGGCAAGGCCTACCCACCTCCCCTCGCTTTCCAGGAAGGCCTTGCTCCTCGCCCGCGTGAACCGCTGGCAGGAAGCGATCGGACTGCAGCGCCAGGTGGTGGAACGACTGCCCTTCAACCCATTACCGATCAACAACCTCGCCTGGATGCTGGCCAAGGCGCCCCGGGAATGCGGAGGCGACCCGACCGAGGCTGTCGGGTTGGCTGAACGGGCCTGCGGCCTCACCTTGAACGAGAACCCCAACGCCTTGGACACGCTTGCCGAGGCCCTTCTGGCCAAGGGCCAGAACAGCCGGGCATTATCGGTCACCAAGAAGGCCATCGCGATCAAGGAAAAGCTGCCGCGACCCGATGCCGGCAAGGGCGCCACCCTCGAGTCGCTCAAGCGTCGCCTTGAAGAGTTGACCAAGCCACAAGCCAAGGAACGCGAGACATGAGCGAACACCGACCGGCGGCGCGCCAAACCTTCATCGACTCCGCCGACGGAGGCAAAATTCTCGTTCACTGGCTGCCCGGGAAGCCTGATGGCCCACTCCTCTGGTATGTCCATGGATTCCAGTCCGATGGCACCGGAAACAAGTCGACGGCCCTGATGGAAATGGCATCCGGCTTGGGCGCGGCCTTCGTCTCCGCTGATTTCCGGGGACATGGGAGGTCCACTCCCACACATCCCGATGGCGCGCTTCTGGGTTTGTGCCACGAAACGCTTCTTGACGACCTGAGAACGGTGAGAAGGTTCACGGCGGGATGGCATCAGGGGCCGCGCGTGCTAGTGGGATCCAGCATGGGTGGCTACGCCTCATCATGGTTCGCGGCGGAACATCCGGAGGCGGTGCAGGGACTCGTGCTCGCGGCGCCAGCCTTCCGGTTTGGCTTCACGATGCTTGGCCGGATGCCGGGACTCACGGCGGAAGCTTGGCGAAACTCGGGAAGCGTTGAATACCAGGGAATGGGCGGGCCCGTCAGGTTGGGCTGGAAACTTTATGAGCAGGCCGAGGGGCGCAACGAGGTCACCTTGGCTCACAGGTTGAATCCCGCCATGCCCGTCCGGATTTTCCACGCCGTGGATGATGATGTCATTCCTTACGCGGACAGTGTTTCGTTCGTGGCGGCGGCGGGACCCGATGTGTCGCTGGCCCTTTCACGCTCCGGTGGACACCGCCTGCAGGAGAGTGCCTTGGCCATCGCGATGGCCGCCGGGGAATTGGCCCGGGGTTCGTGAATCAGCGGGCGCGTGCCACCGCGTGCCATCCGTAGGCCAGGTACTTTTTTCCGCCGGGGCCGTGCGCGGGGCTGACCGACTCCACTTCGAATCCGCAGCTTGTAAGCAGTTCGCGAAGTTCACCACGGGAATAATGAGCCAGCGCCGGTGCCGATGCCGGGGCATCAGGGTGCCGGAATTCCCCTTGCTGGTCGGCACCCTTCCATGCCGACCAGGCGTCCGCGAAAAGCCATTGCCTGCCCGCGGCGCTGCCCAAGTGCCACCACCTGTTGTGGGCGTGAACAAGGAAAAGTCCGCCCGACTTGAGGATGCGCGCGGCGTGCCTGAGGAAAGACTCCCTGGCCTGGCGGGGTGAAATCATTCCCAGCGTGCTGAACAGGCAGGCGGCCACATCAAATTGATGGCTTGAAATGCAATCGAGGTCGGCCAAGTCGGCGCGGATGAGCCATGGCTTGGTACCGGTACCGAAACGGTCTCGGCATCGCCCGAGCCCCGGCCAGGAAATGTCGATGCCAACGGCCGCCGAGCAAGAGGGAGCCACGGTGTCCAGCAGTCTTCCCCCGCCGCAACCCAGATCGATGAACCTGCAACCCGGGGAGACATGTTCCAACACCCATCGCGTGTCGGCGTTTCCCAGTTCGGCGGCCGCGCGCTCATCCTGAATGATGGCTCCGGGATCGGAGGCGCGGTTCCATGTCTGCCGGTTGACGCCCCTGGGGAGCCGCCAACCGGCTGACATGTTTTCCGGAATCAACCCTTCACCTTCTTGAGGGCGTCCTTCACGGCTCCCATGAGGGCCTTGTCGCGCTTGTTTTTCTTGTCCTCGACCATGGCGCGGAGAGCCTTTTCGGATTCCTTCGCCGCGGGGCCCATCTGGGCGAGAGCGGCGATGGCGGCCATCCGGACATCAGCATCGCCGAGCGCCTTGGTCAGGTCGCCAACCGCGGAGCCACCCGCCGAGCCCAAAAGGCCGATGCCTTCGGCGGCCTTGGAACGAACCGAACCATCGAGTTTCTTGTCCTTGAGGGCGCCGGTGAGCGCGGGAAGGCTGTCTGACCCGATCCTTCCAAGCGCGATGGCCGCGGCCTGCTGGACTTCCCGGGCTTCGCTTGGCTTGGCGAGCGCTCCCGAGAGTCCCTTGACGCCGGCGCGGGCATCGGGGCCGATCTCTCCCAAAGCCTGGGCGGCGAACCTGCGGACGAACTTGTCCTGATCCGCCAGCGCCCCGACCAGAGCCGGAACGGCGGCCTTGGCGTCCGCTTTCATTTCCGCGAGTTCCTTGGCCGCGGTTCGCCTCTCCTCGGCGCTCGGGCTCTTGAGTTGCTTGACCAGCTCGGGCACATCGGCGGCGAGCGCGAGCCCGCCGAAGAGCATGGCGGCGAGCGCTGGCGAGAGGAATCTGCGCATGTCGGATGGTCTCCTGGGAAAAAAAATCGCGAACGGAACGGCTTCATTGTGCGGGATGGCGGCGGGATCGCAAGTCCGCGAACCGGCGAGCCCGGGCGCGCCGGTTCGCGGGAGACGGCCGGGGTATTTCAGGCCTTTAAAGTATCCGTGTATTCAGGGCGCCCTCCGCAATTCGAAGACTTAATCCGTCTGTTATTGGATTTCGGACCGGAATTCGCGCCCGTGGCGGCCATAACGGGCTTGTTTTTAATGGCACCCCCGTTAACATCCTGCCCATGGCCGGAGGCGCGCACCCCAGCTGGTGTCGCCTAGCCGCGAGAGCGGCCTTCGCCGGCCACTCATGGATGAGGCCGACAGGTGAGCCATCTCGACGCGAGACCCGTCAATGCTTCCGCTTCCCAGCGCCCCCCTCACGAAGACGAAGAGCCCCCGGGCCAACCCCGCAGGAACCCCATCTGGCGAAATGTTCCCGACAGCCAATGGAATGACTGGCGGTGGCAGGTCCAGAACTCCATCAAGACCGCCCGCCAGTTGCGTGACCTTCTCCCCTTCGCTGAGAACGAACTCAAGGCGATCGGTGAACTTGAACGGGATTACAAGCTCGCCATTCCCCCCTACTACTTCTCGCTGATCGACGCCGACAATCCCGCCGATCCGATCCGGGCCCAGTCGGTTCCGTCGCCCCTCGAGGCTGAGAATCCCTCCGGATACGAACTTGAGGATCCCCTTGAGGAGGACCTCGACTCACCGGTGCCCGGGTTGACCCACAGGTATCCCGACCGCGCCCTGATTGTTTCCACCCATGTCTGCACGATGTACTGCCGCTTCTGCACCAGGAAGCGCGCGACGATGGTGCATGGCGGGTTCGACAAGATCTCCGGCAACGACCAGCGGATGATTGATTATGTCCGCAACCATCCCGAAATCCGGGATGTGATCCTGTCGGGCGGGGATCCCCTCACCCTGAACATGAACAAGCTGGCGTTCTTCCTTGAGAACCTTGCCGCGATGCCGCATGTCGATGTGATTCGCATCGGCACCAGGGTGCCTGTCACGCTGCCCATGCGATTGCGCGACACGCAGTTGCTCGACCTGATCGAGAAGGTGGGCAAGGTTTGGGTCCAGACCCACTTCAATCATCCCCGTGAAATCACCCAGGAGGCCGCCCGGGGAGTCAAGTCTCTCCTGGCCCGCGGCATTCCGGTGAACAACCACTCCGTCCTGCTCAAGGGTGTCAACGACGACCTAGGCACCATGAGGGCGCTCCTGCGGGCCCTGCTGCGCATCAAGGTTCGCCCGTACTACCTGTTCCATTGCGACCCCGTCATTGGAGCCGGCCATTTCCGCACTTCGGTGTGGAAGGGCATGGAGATCATGGAAGGCCTCCGCGGCCACATGTCAGGCTTGGCGATACCCACCTATGTGGTCGACAGCCCGCATGGTGGCGGCAAGATCCCCGTCATGCCCAATTACCTCATCAGCGCTTCGGATGATGCCGTTGTCCTGCGCAACTACGAGGGCATGTCGGTTCGCTATCAGGCCCAGGACAAGCCGGCGACAACCCGCTCAACCCCGACGCGCGGCGTCAGTTCGCTTCTTCATGGCTACAGGTCGATGCTGATGCCGGAAAACAACGAGCGCATGCGCCGTCGCGCGCTGCGGATGGTTTCCGATTCGCCCCCGGCCGGATATACCACTCCTGATGAACCCGCTTCCGGCAGCGGAATCGAATCCGAGGGGAATGGATCCCCAGGGTGCGGGGCGGGGCCATGACGGTCAAAGCATGCGGATCGGGCTTACCTTCGACGCCAAGCTAGACGGATCTGCCCCGCCCGGCGCTCCCGATGACTGGCAGGAAGAATTCGACTCCCCGGCGACGCTCGAGGCGCTTGCCGGGTCCATGCGTTCGTTGGGCCATGTGGTTGAGAGGCTTGGCAACGGCCCTGAGTTGGTGCGGGCCTTGCTCGACAATCCCCCCGATCTCGTTTTCAACATCGCCGAAGGAAGGGGTACCAGCCGTAGCCGGGAGTCCCGGGTCCCCGCCATTTGTGAAACCCTTGGCATTCCCTTCACCGGGTCCGATCCCGCCACCTTGTCCGTGGCCATGGACAAGGGGTGGACCCGATGCCTCGTCGCTGAACGGGGCATCCGCGTGCCATTGGGCCGGACTGTCAACTCCCCTTACGACTCCCTTGATGATTTGCCGGTGCCGGCGGTGGTGAAGCCCGCATGGGAAGGCTCCAGCAAGGGAATCCGTTCCACAAGCCTGGTTCATGACAGGGAAGAATTGCGCGCCCGAGTCATGGAGATGCTTGGCGCCTACCGCCAGCCGGTGCTTGTGGAGGAATTCATCGACGGTGACGAGGTCACCGTGGCGGCGATCGGAAACGCGCCATGGTGGATGGGCGCGATGCGCGTCCTGCCGCGCAAGGCAAAGGGGCCTTTCATCTACAGCCTTGAGGTGAAGCGCGACTGGGAGAACCAGGTTGATTACGAGGCGCCAGCCCTGCTTGGCGCTTCCGTGAACGCCGCCCTGTTCGAGGCGGCCGGGAAAATCCTTGATATCCTCGAAGTTCGGGACATCGCGCGCATGGACTTCAGGATTCGTGACGGGGTGCCCTACTTCCTTGAGATCAATCCTTTGCCCGGGCTTGATCCACGCACCGGAGATCTCTGCATCCTGGCCAAGGGTCACGGACTCGATCATGCCGGGGTGATCGCGCGCGTCCTGCGCGCCGCCACGGAGAGGCATGGATTGCGCTCCAGGGGATGAAAAACCAGGGTGACCGCATGACAGCCTCCTCCAGTCGGCAATCCCTCCGAGTGGGGATCATTTACAACGAACCTGTCCTGGCCGTCGGCCACAAGGAGGCCGAGTCCGAGCACGAAATCGTCTTCACCGTCGGCGAGGTGGAAAAATATCTTTCCGAGGGTGGGTTCGAGGTCAGCAAGTTCGGCGTGCGCGAACCGGGTGTCCTGCTCCAAAAGCTAGCCGATGAGCGACCTGATGTTGTCTTCAACTTCTTCGAAGGCCTTGCGACCCATTACGAGACTGAAAGCACGGTGGCCGGCTTGCTGGAATGGCTCGGAATACCGTTTACCGGTTCTCCATCCACCACCCTCGCGCTGGCCAGGAACAAACCCCGCACCAAGGCGCTGCTAAGGGGCCTCGGGCTTCCCGTGACCGATTGCCTGGTGATCAACGACGCCCGTGTTCCGGCCTGCCCGTTCGATTGGCCCGTCATCGTGAAACCGGCCGGCCAGGACGCGAGCATCGGTGTGGACCACGGAAGCGTGGTCACCTCGCAGGAGGCGCTTTCCCGGCGGGTGGCACTCATGCTCGAGAAGTTTGGCGCGCCGGTGCTTGTGGAACCCTACCTCGAAGGTCGGGAATTCAGCGTGGTGGTGGTGGAATCTCCCGAGGTCTCGGTGATGCCGGCCTCGGAAATCCGCTTTGATGAGCGCGGCCCCGGAAGATGGCCCATCTTCACCTACGATGCCAAATGGCTGGTCGAATCGGCGGACTTCAATTCCACTCCGGTCGACTACCCCGCGAACATTCCGGCGGAACTGCAGGGCAGGTTGGCGGATTTGGCCCGCAAGTCGTGCTCCGCGGTCGGAATCCGCGACTACGGCCGCGTTGATTTCCGATGCGACGCCTCGGGCAACCCGCATGTTCTTGAAGTGAATCCAAATCCTGATTTCAGTCCGCTGGCCTGCCTGGCGAGCGCCATCGAGGACATCCGATTCATGACCCACAAGGAATTCGCGATAAGGCTGGTCCGCCAAGCCCACGCGCGGGGCGGATTCGCTCCCCGTCAGTCCCGGTAAGTCGCATGGCAGGATTCCGTCTCCCAAAGTTTCACTTCAACGACGGGAAAGCCCGCTTCCCGTGACTTGTCGTAAATGAGCTTTGCGATGTTCTCGGCGGTGGGGTTGCAATCCATCACGAACACCGGTTCGCCTTGCGATAGCAGGTAGGAAAGGGCCGGATCGTCACGGTGCATGATCATCCGGTGGTCGAGGTGGTTATCGATCCATGAGCCCACCACGGCCTTAAGCTTGCCGAAGTCGACAACCATCCCCAAGGTGTCCAGGGACGGAGATTCCATGGTGATGACTGCAATCCCGTTATGGCCGTGCAAGTGCCGGCATTTTCCCGGGTAGTCAAGGAGCCGATGGCCATAGCAGAAATGGATTTCGCGCGTCACGGCGTGCATGGATGGCTCCGGGTTGGCGTGGCGTAGGGTGTCGGGTCGGGCATGCCGGCCGAATGGAATGCCGCGATCCTTTCAGCGCACTTGTTGCAGGCGCCGCAATGCATGCCCTTCTCGGGCCGGATGCATGAAAAGGTCTTGGCCAGCGGCATGTCGCGTCCCAACTCCATGACCTGCTGTTTTTTCATGCTCAGGAACGGAAGTTCCACGATGACCGACCCGCCGACAGCGGTGTTCACGATGCCGGCCATGGCCTTGAAAAATTCGGGTGTCGCGTCGGGAAAGGGATTCGTCCCCAAGGGCGCGAGGCCCAGGGTCCGTATGCCTAGAATGTGGCAAAGCAATAGGGCCTTCGCGAGAAGGAGGACATTTCGGCCGGGAAGGAACACGGCATCGTCTGGGGAATCACCCGATGGAACCCCGAGGCCCGTGAGGCTCCAATGATTTCCATAGATGTCGGCGACCGGCTGGGCCAGTTCAAGGAGAGGGAGCATCCGCTGAGTGCCAAGGGCCGCCAGGAAATCCCGGCAATGCGCCGATTCCTGGTCCTCCCACCAGAGGCCGCAGCGAACATAAATCGGCTGGACAACGCGGTCGCGGGCCCACAATCCGGCCAGAATGGCGCTGTCGAGGCCACCGCTGACCAGCACGGCGGCATCGGGCGCGGGAGATCGGGTTTCTGGATCGAGTCGCATGAAATCATGTTAGCGGGCTGGAACAAGAAACGACGAGCAATCCCTCCCCGTATAAACTAAAAGTTCCTGTTCGCAACGCGGTGGGGAGGCCGGAAGATGGGGGCACTCGATTCACTCTCGGGACTGGTGTTCAAAAACGGGGACTTGGCCCCCCACCTGTCCTTGGGACTCGGAGGGAAAGCCGATTACTTGGCGTTGCCCCGGACCAGGGAGGAGTTGGGAAGGGTTATCTCCGCCGCGGCGAGCGACGGACAACCGATCCGGGTGCTGGGTTCCGGCCGGCATGTGATTGTTTCCAAGGATTCGGTGCGGGGCGTTGTCTTGGCATTGGGCGGCGCGGAATTCACCCGCGTTTCGGTCGTTGGCGACCGGGTTGTCGCCGGGGCGGGCGCCCATCTGTCCGCGGTTGTCGAGGCGGCGGGACGCGCCGGGCTTTCCGGCCTCGAGCACCTTGTGGGTGAACCCGGTACCGTTGCGGGCGCCCTGAGGCTTCGTGTTCCCGAGGGGGAGGGCGGCTTGGTCGAGCATGTCGACCGTATCAGGGCGGTATCCGCCTCCGGTCGGGTCGAGGAACTGGACGCCGCCATGTTGCACCAGGGAGAGAACAGGCATGACCCGTTTCCCAGCGCCATCATCGTTGAGGTTGAATTCCGGCTGGAGGCGACGGGACAGGAACCGGTGGTGCAGCGTCTCAAGCGCTGCTGGATTGAAAGGCGGATACGCGAACCTTTGAGGGCCAACACGATCGGGCCGATTTTCCGCGGACATGACGCCGCCGACCTGTTGCGGAAATCGGATGTCGCCCGAAAGTCCGAAGGTTGCGCCGAGGTTAGCGACAGGAACCCGAACTTCATCGTGGTTCGATCGCCGGCGCATCCGGCAGATATCATCAACTTGATCGAGGCCATGCGTCAACGCGTTCGGGAGCGGTTCCACATTGATGTCGAGCGGCAAATCAGCATCTGGTGAGGACAAGCCGCCCCGGCGCGCCAAGTCGCCCAAGGGCGATGATTCCACCTCCGTCCGAAGCCGTCGCTCCAAGCGAACCTACTCGCTGGCCGGTTTGTTGGTCCTTGTGGGGGTCGGCCTGGGTGGCCTGTGCTGGCTTGGACTTTGGGGCCTCGACATTAGGGTCAGGAACGACTTGGACAAGGCCGGCGCCTATCAGATTCCCTTCAACCGCGTGGAGGTGCTTTCGCCGCGCGGCATGGGTCGGGAGGCTTTCCTGACCGAAGTCCGGTTCCTTTCTGGATCGGCTGAAACGCTTTCCCTTCTCGATCGTGACCTTCCCGCCAGGCTGTCCGCCGCGTTCAGGAGCCATCCATGGGTGGCTGAAGTCCGGACGGTCACCGTCTCTCCCGCGACAGGCGCGCGCGTAGACCTCAAGTTTCGCGATCCGGTCCTGAGGGTTGCCGATGCCAGCGCCAAGGTCGAACGGCTTGTCGACGCGTCGGGAGTGCTTCTCCCGCGGTTGGAAGGCGCCAGGGATTGGCCCCTGCTTGACTCGGTTCCCGAAAGGGGGCCCGAATCGCCCGGCAAGGCTTGGCCATCACGGATGGTCGCGGAGGCGGCCCGACTGGCAGGCCTATTGGCTTCGGGCAATCTTTCGGGCAAGGTGCGAGCTTTGAGAAAGAAGGAAACGGACTGGATCGTTGACACCACGCGAGGTGAGGTCCGTTGGGGAAGATCTCCTGGGAATGAGGTCGCGGGGGAACCTTCTCCGGCGCAGAAACTGGTTGCCCTGACGGATTGGCTGTCGAAAGAAGGTGGCGAACCGCCCGACCTGACGATCCGGACCCCTTAGTCCACCAGGGCTTTTGGATCATCCAGCAACATCCTCGACCAGGTTTCGTGCCGATCGCCATTGGCGCGCAATTGCCCCAGCGATTCCATGCGCGGATCCGCCAGAGCGAGGTCGGCGACCATGGGTTCAGCGGCAACATCGACCAGGTAGGCGAGTCCGAGATGGACCATACCGACGGCATTGCTGTCATCGTTGATCAGTCCGAGGAAGCGGATGCCAAGATCGCCGTCGACATGGATTTCCTCCCTGAGTTCCCTGGTCATTCCCACGGAAAGGGAGTCGTGGGCGGGGCCGTCGCATGGCTCGACATGGCCGCCGACCCCGATTGAACGCAGGGCGTGAAGGCGGGTTTCGCTGCCTTTCTTACCCCTTGTGTATCCAAGGAACCTACCGGCATGCCTGATCACCATGTAGGGGATCAACTGCTTGTGACCGGGGTCCTCCTCGGCGGCCGGCCGGTCGAGAAATCGAAGGGCCGAAGGGGATAGCAATCGGTCCAGCAGTTCGTCGCCTCCGGGCAGGAATCCTTGGAATTTTCCAAGGGAATCCATGTGGGTCCGCGGCACGACAAGCACTTGCTGGACCTTGGTCATGGCGAGATTTCCTTGGCCGCCGGGCGGAAAAGGGGCGGTGGCTTCCAACCGGTGGATGCCAGCATCAGTTGGCCGATGACCAGCACGGCGAGCAGGATGAGGCCCAGCAGCAGCACATCGGCCCTGCTGCCGCGGTTGAAAAGGCGCGCCAGCGTTTCGTCGTCGCGCTGAAAGGCGGCCTGATGGAGGGCGCGCTCGTAGTTTCCCTCGGGATAATCACCGGCCTGCTCCCAAGCCCAGGCTCCGTCCAATGGCTGGTTTCCCGCGCTGATCGCCAGCTTGTGGCGGGTTGAATCGAGGTAGTTGGTCCAGCCCAGAAGGGCCCGCTGGCGCGTGGGAAGAAGGTCCCAGATGGAGGCCATTTGTTGAAGGGGAACCGGAGTCTCGACTGCCCAATGCAACTTGCCGCCATCCACAAGCAGTTGGGCGGCGCCAAGCAGGGTGGGGGCTTCTCCATCCTTGAGGATGTTTTGCACGCCCGCTGCCGTGCGTGCCACTTCATGCAATTGCGCCGTTTCAGCCATGGGATTCGATTCCAGCGCGCGGATGATGGCGGGAGAGTCGGCCTCGCAGGCCAGATAGTCGGCGCGGCGGACCAGCCAAGCCTCGATTCTGGCGAGGTTCCCCTCACGGCGGTGCCTCGCGAAAAGGATGTGGTGGCTGGCGGGCAAGACTACCCAGGCCGGTTGGTCGGCGTGGCATTCGAATGGCGCTGGCAGTAGTTGCAGGACCGCATCCAACTGGATGGCGTTCATGCCGGCGGGAGGCTCAACCCACTTGCGCGCTAGGCCTCCAGTCGACTCCTGTACCAGGGCGGTTCCCCTGTGTAGGTTGATCTTCATGGAATCCCTGACCAACCGAAACTCGAAATCCCTTCCTCTTCAGGGTATGGAATACCCAGGGAGTCGGTGGCTGGTGATCTGGCCTTTCGCCATGATCATCGGGTTGGCCATGGTGATCGTCTTTGGGCATGGGTGCCATTCCGGCGGCCACGACGATGACGACGAACTGGTATACAGGCCGGCCGCGTTGGCGCCCGCCAACGGCGCGGGCCGCGGCGATTGAACCACGGCCCGACTTTCGCAATGCCTGACGGATCAACGATCGAAGCGGGGAATTTCCATGGGAACCGGCTTGGCGGCCAGGTCGAGGGGGCTCAGGTTGAGCTTTGACAGGTGGGCCACGACCTGCTGCATCTTGGGATCATCCTCGCGGTCGAAGCTGCCGATGGTCACCATGCTCGTGGTCTTGGTGTGAAGGACATGGGCTTCAAACTCCAGCCTGCGAAGCACGCGGGCCGTTTCCCGCGCCTGCAGGGCGCAGGCGTTGAGGGTGTCGCTGTTCTTGGAGAAGCCGATCTTCTCAAGGAAGCCACCAGCCTGGTTCGCGCTACCCGTGGTTGATTGGACCATGGTGGCGCCCCGGTATTCCTTCACCAAAAGCGTCCACTTCTTGTTGGTTCGAAGCAGGCTATAGCTTTCCTCGGCATTCAGTTTCTTGATGAACGGGTCGAACTTCGGCGGCGGCGGCAGGTTGTTGGGGATGGTCGGATTCCGGGTGACGAAGCTCCGGGTGAAGGGATTGACCATCTCGCGCCTGATCTCAACGCCCTTGCCGGGAACCGGAACATAAAGGCTCACGACATCGGAATTGACCTTGCCTTCGGCGACTTTCAACTCGGGGGCATTGAGTTTCTTCACCTTGTCAAGCGAGGCGCGTGCCGCGTCGATGGTTTGATAACCGCCGATGACAACGGCGCACTGGTCGGGGATCTTGGCGCCCCTGCGCGGCATCCGGGCATCGGGATTGAGCTTCAACTCCTGCTCGATCTCCGCCTCCCGTTTCTTCCGTTCCTGTTCGCCGTAATTGATGACATAGGCCGGCAGGTTGTCGCGCGTGCGGATGATGAGGGCGCACTGCCTGGCCAACTCGGGCGCATCGGCACCCGTGTAGCTGGCGCAGCAAATGAGCCAGTTTCCCGCTTCCGGTGACAATGGCGGAATGGTGCCGCCGGTGCCGTTGGAAGGCGCGGCAAGGGCGTGGCAGATGCTTGCGGCCAAGAGCCATCCGCAAGACAGTTGGATCAATCGGGCCATCACGGTTCTCCCGGGACCAGGCGCACAGGGCGCGATCTTGGGGAGGCCGTATAACCGCACGCGGCCGCGGTCGTCCAGTCCGGTTTGGAACTTGAGCCAAACCTTTGATAATTCAGGATTTGGCGATTTGGTCGGCAAGCAGCCAGCAGAGCAGCGCCTTTTGGGCGTGCATCCGGTTGCCAGCCTGGGGGAACACCAGGCTGGCCTTGCCTTCCATGACCCCGGCGGAAACCTCCTCGCCGCGGTGGGCCGGCAGGCAGTGCATGAACCGCGCGTGGGAAGGCGCTCGCGCCATGAGCGATTCGTTCACCTCGAATCCCTTGAAATCACGCAGTCGTTTGGCCGTTTCAGCCTCTTGCCCCATGCTGGTCCATACATCGGTGTAGACGATGTCGGCCTCGGATACGGCCCGCGCGGGATCGGACTCCTGCACGGGAAGATGGCCGGGAAAGGCGGTGCGGCAGGTGGAAAGGAACGACTCGTCAAATCGGTAGGCTTCCGGCGCGGCCAGGATGAACCTCATGCCAGCGCGGGCGCAGGCCACCACGAGCGACCTCGCCACATTGTTGCCGTCACCCACGAACACCAGGGTTCGCCCCTCGAGCGAACCAAACGCCTCCTGGATGGTGAGCAGGTCGCCAAGCGCCTGGCAGGGGTGGTTGTAATCGGACAGGCCGTTGATCACCGGCACGCTGGAATGCTCGGCGAATTCCTCGATGGTGCGGTGCCGGAAGACACGGAGCACGACGGCATCGCAAAGTTGGCTGAGAACCCTGGCGAAATCGGCTACCGGTTCCCTTTGGCCGATGGCGCCATCGGTTGAACTGAGGAAAACGCTCGAGCCTCCAAGCTGGCCCATGGCGGCCTCGAAGCTGACGCGGGTCCTGAGGCTGGGCTTCTCGAAGATGAGGCCGAGGACGCGGTTGGGCAGAAGGGCCGGGCGGCGTCCACGAATCAGGTCGGCCTTCAGGGCGCGGGCCTTGTCGAGCAGGTTGTGAATCTCGGCGCTGGTCAGGTCCAGGAGCGCCAGGAAATGCCGCATGGTCCGGGTCTCCAAAGGGAAACGGCTTGTTGAAAGAGGTCAGGTGATCAGGCCGGCGATGGCCTCCTCGAGAATGGCGCACCCCGCGTCGAAGTCGGAATCAGTGAGGTTCATCGCCGGCAGCAGGCGGATCACCGTCTGGTGCGTGCAGTTGATGAGCAGGCCTTTTTCCAGGCATTTGCCCACCACGGGGGTGCCGTCGACCGCCAGTTCGATCCCGATCATCACGCCGCGGGCCCTGACCTGGGTGATCCAGGGGCACCTGGCCGACAGCGCCTCGAACCTTTCCCGGAAACGCCGCTCAAGCACCTTGGCCCTTTCAAGCAGGCCGTCTTCCTCGATGGTGGCGATGGTGGCCAGCGCCGCCGCGCAGGACAACGGATTGCCGCCGTAGGTGGAAGCGTGGGTCCCGGGCTTCAGGAATGAGGCGACCTCGGGAGTGGCGATGATCCCGCCGCACGGCACCCCGCTGGCAAGCGCCTTGGCGAGCGTGATGATGTCCGGCTGGATGTTCCAAAGCTGGTGGGCGTACCAGGATCCGACCCGGCCCATGCCCGACTGGACCTCGTCGAGAATCAGCAGGCAGCCTTTCCGACGCGTGATTTCGCGCAATCCCTCGAGATACCCGTCCGGGGGAATGTTGATGCCGCCCTCGCCCTGGATGGTTTCGAGCAGCACCGCGCAGGTTTCGTTTCCGATGAGTTCCTCGACCTCCTCCAGGTTGCCGTAGCTGGCATGGGAAAAACCGGGAACGAGCGGATGAACGCCCTGGTGGTACTTGGGTTGTCCGGTGGCGGAAAGGGCACCCATGGTTCGGCCATGGAAGCTGTTGAGCATGGCGACGACACGGTGTTTCCCCGAGGCATGCCCCCAAAGCCTGGCGAGCTTGAGGGACGCCTCGATGGCCTCGGCGCCGCTATTGCAGAAGAAAGCCTGTCCCCCCCAGCCTGTGCGGTCGGTGAGCGCCTTGGAGAGCCGGCCTTGCGGTTCCGTGTGCCAACTGTTGGGCACATGGATGAGGCGGCCGACCTGGTCCCTCACGGCATCCACCACCCGAGGGGGGCAATGTCCCACGATGGCGCAGCCCCAGCCGGGGAAAAAATCGATGTATTCGCGCCCCTGGTCATCCCACACGCGGGACCCGGCTCCCCTTTGAATGCAAACGGGATACCGGTTGTAGTTGGGGATCACATGCTGGCGAAACAGTTCCCCGGTGGCTGCGTTCATCGTTGGCGTTTCACCCGAACGGGATTCAAGGAACCAAAATTTCACTATATCCGCGCGGGGTGCCTTGCAAAACGTTTTTCGCCACGATGTCAGTCGGGCAGGATTTCCGTTCCAATCCCGGCTTCCGTGAAGATTTCAAGGAGCAGGGCATGGTGTCGCCTTCCATCCACCATGTGGGTTTTCCTGACTCCCCTTTCCAGCGCCTCGAGGCAGGCTTCCACCTTGGGGATCATGCCGCCGACGATGACTCCCTCGGCCATCAGTTGCCGGCACTGGGCGCCCCTCAGCGATTGGATCAGGCTTGAAGCGTCGTCCCTGTCGCGAAGGACGCCGGGAATGTCGGTCAGGAAAACCAGTTTCACGGCCTCAAGCGCCGCGGCCACTGCCGCCGCCGCCGTGTCGGCATTTACATTGAGCCAGCGGCCATGTTCGTCGTGCGCCAGCGAGGGAATTACCGGTATCACGCCGCCGAGGCAAAAATCGCCGATCAGGGACCTGTCCACGCGGTCAACGGCACCCACCCGGCCCAGGTCGACCATTTGGCCCGACCCGTCGACGAGTTTCAGCGTGTCGCCGAAAAGGGACTGGAGTGGCCCGGTATGAAGGCCGACGGCGTGCCCGCCCAACTCCCGGATCGACTTGACCAGTTGAGCGTTGGTCTCGTTGCAGAGCACATCCGTGACGATGGCCAGCGTGGACTCGTCGGTGTACCTGCGTCCCATCACCTTGCGGGTGGGCAGGCCCGAATCAGCCACCCGCCTGTCGATCGCCTTGCCGCCCCCATGGACAACAACGGGCCTGAGTCCCGCGGTTTGCAGGAACACAACATCCTCAAGCAGCGTGCGAACGGCCTCGGGGGCGTCCATGGTGCTGCCGCCCAACTTGATGACCACGGTCTGGTGGCGGAACCGGCGCAGGTAGCCCAGCGCCTCGATCAAGACCTCGGCCTTTTCGGTAGGTTGGAGCAATGCCATCGGCTCACCGGGACTTGCGGCGGTTAAACACCGTAAAACCGCCTTGCGAAAAAAAATCTTGCAAAAACAACCTTGTGTCTTGTATCATAATGAAGTATTTGCAACATTGGTTGTGTTGCGTTAAGGATCTTATCCAGGACGCCAACAAATTTTGACAAACTCCCAAGGAGATATTGATCATGCGTATCGCTGGTGCGGTTATCGCCTCGCTCGCCTTGGCCTTCGCCATGGTTCTCAATGCCGGCGCCCAGGAAAAGAAGCCCGGCGCCGCCAAGCCGACCACCCTCAAGGGTGAAATCGGATGCCTCAAGTGCGGCTTCAGCGTTGCCGACAAGTGCAGCAACGGCATCAAGGTCAAGGAAGACGGCAAGGATGTTATCTACGCCTTCGACGACGCTGGCGCCAAGGCTCCCTACCACAAGGAAATTTGCACCGACTCCAAGAACGGCTCCGTGATCGGCGTCGTCGCCAAGAAGGGTGACAAGGCCACCATCAAGCCCGGCAAGGACGGCGTCAAGTTCGACTGATTGACAACGACTGACTTCGCATGATCCCGACGCCACCCGCCACGCGGGTGGCGTTTTTGTTGCCATCTTCCTTTGGCTGAACCCGGTTTGTTTGGTAAACCTATCGTTGTATCCAACCCAGGGAACGGGACTTGCCATGAAGATCATTCTGGCCAATCCGAGAGGTTTTTGCGCCGGCGTCAACATGGCCATCGAAAGCCTGGAGCGCGCCCTGCAACTCTTCGGCACGCCGCTTTATGTCTACCACGAGATCGTCCACAACAGGCCTGTGGTGGAACGGTTCAGCGCCAAGGGCGTCGAATTCGTGGACAGCATCGATGAGGTGCCACGCGGCGCGACGGTGCTTTACAGCGCCCATGGCGTTTCCCCGGCCATTCGCAACGCCGCGCAGGAACGATCCCTTCGCGCCATTGATGCCACTTGTCCCCTGGTCACCAAGGTGCATGTCGAGGCGATCAAGTTCGCTCGCGAGGGGTATCACATCATCCTCATCGGGCATGAGGGCCACGACGAAGTGTTGGGCACCATGGGCGAAGCTCCGGAGGCCATGACACTGGTGCAGGATGCCGCGGATGTGGCCCGGCTTGAAATTCCGCCCGGCACCAAGCTGGCCTACCTGACCCAAACCACCTTGAGTGTTGACGAGGCTTCTGAAATCATCGGCGCTCTCAGGGCCCGGTTTCCCGATATCGCCGGCCCCAAGAAGGAAGACATCTGCTATGCCACGCAGAATCGCCAGGAAGCGGTGAAAACCCTGGTGGGTGAAGCCGATTCGGTCATCGTCCTGGGAAGCCGCAACAGTTCCAACAGCAACAGGCTGGCGGAACTGGCGTGTGCCAAGGGCAAGCCCGCCCGTCTTATCGACACGGCCGCCGAACTGGACCCCGCCTGGTTTCAGGGGCATGAAACCGTGCTGGTTACCGCCGGCGCCAGCGCGCCGGAGGATGTGGTGGAAGCCTGCATCGAAAGGCTGAAGAGCCTCTTCAACGCCACGGTGGAAAGCCGTGTCGTGCGCGAGGAGAATGTCAGCTTTCCGCTCCCTCGCGAACTGACCGTCCTGGCCCGCTGACCATGCGAGCGCCCCCGTTGCCACCACCCGTGGCACTCCCGGCCGACCCGAGCGTTGGCATCGGGGTGCTTGGCGCCGGCTTCATTGTGGATGAGTGCCATCTCGTGGCCTACCGGGCCTCGGGGTTGAATGTGCGCGCCGTGGCCTCGCGAAGGCGGGAGCAGGCCGAAAAGGTGGCCTTGAGGCATGGCATCGCCTTGGCGACCGATGATTTCAGTCGTGTGCTCGATGACACAACGGTGGCCGTGCTCGACATCGCCGTGCCTCCCATGGCCCAGCCCGAACTGATTCGGGAGGCCTGCAAGCGCCCGCATATCCGCGGCATCCTAGCCCAAAAGCCCTTGGCGATGGACCCCGTAACAGCGCGGGACCTGGTGGAGTGCTGCGAGAGGGCCGGCAAACGGCTGGCCGTGAACCAGAACATGCGCCACGACCATTCCGTGGCCTCCCTGAAGACGCTTCTTGACAGCGGCCTTTTGGGGGAGCCGGTCCTGGCCAGCATCGACATGCGCGCCATCCCGCACTGGATGCCTTGGGCCCGCGACGGCAGGTCCCTGGCCACTTATGTGATGAGCATCCATCACCTTGACACCTTCAGGTATTGGCTGGGAAATCCCGAACGAGTGTTGGCCAGCTCGCGCCCGGACCCGCGAACCGGTTTCACCCATGCCGACGGCATCAATTTGTACATCCTTGAATTTCCATCAGGCGCCCGCGCCACTTCCATCGACGATGTCTGGGCCGGTCCCGCCCGTGAGGGAGTTGAGCCCGACATCGGCATACGCTGGCGGGTGGAAGGGACTGAAGGCTTGGCGACCGGCACGATTGGGTGGCCGGGTTGGCCGGCGCGCGTGCCCAGCACCATCGATTACGCCTGCAAGCGGTTGGGCGGG
The DNA here is from genome assembly GCA_016873225.1 of Planctomycetota bacterium. Taxonomy (GTDB): domain Bacteria; phylum Planctomycetota; class Planctomycetia; order Gemmatales; family Gemmataceae; genus REEB421. The sequence continues at coordinate 58,827 of VGXS01000006.1, forward strand.
AATTGGCATCGTCCAAGGTGGCCGGATGCCTGGTTTCCCGACGCGTTCATCGGCCCCATGGCCGACCTGCTTGTTTCCTTGGAAACGGGCGGGGCTCCGTCGATCTCAGGCCGTGACAACCTTGGAACCATGGCGCTTTGCGAGGCGGTGATGACCTCGGCCCGGGAACACCGCGTGACCAGCCCGGCCGAGTGGCTGGGGTGACCAAATGACTTGGTAGGCTATTTGGCAGCGGGTTCGGCGATGTCAATGCCGTCGAGAGCCAATCCCATGAGGGATCCAAGCAATCTCGAAAACAGATCCGCGTCGAGTTTTTCGCAGGCCCGCTTGGGTAGCGCTGGCCAGGCCTTGGCAAAGGCGTCGTCAAAAGCGCCGTGGTTGTTGAACATAAGGTCAACTTTGGCGTGGGCTCCGAAGATGATGCTGATTTGGCCGGCCTTGTTGTCCATCTTGACCGTGATCTCCCTCAGTTTTTCATCCTGCGCGTTCGGGGATATCCAGTCAGCTTGGAAGATGTCGCCAATTTGGCGGGCATTGGCTGGAATCCAGCCACATTCCAGGAAGTGCGCCAGCATCCGAGACCGCGATTCCGCGGAAATGATGACCGGCAAGGTCGCGATGGACGCCATGCTTTTGGTCATGGCACCGTGCCCGGGTTGAACTGTGTTGAATTGGAAATTGAAGTTTCGCTCGGTTTGACTCAGCCAAAAAACGGGAACCATTCCCTGCGAAGCGGGAAACTCCCGGATTTCCTTTTCGCCGTTCAGCAGCAACCGCATGGCTGTGGTTGTCGTTTCCACGGCCAGCCCTAACGCGCCATCCTGGAAGGTGACAATGGTGAACGATTCGGCCGCTGGATCGGCCTTCACAAGGACCTCGCGCGTGCCTCCCTTGGCTGTCCGCCAATTCGCCCGGAACGCGATCCCCTTGAATGCTCCCTGGAGGATCAATGGTATCGCCTTGTCAAAGGCTTGCCTGGTTGTTTCGAGTGAGGGTTTCAGGCGGGCGATCGCTGGGAGCAATTTCCGGGCTGAAGCCGAAAACGGGTTTCCTGCTACCGCAGCATGGAGAAGTGATTGAGTCGCCCGTTCCGCCTGGCCGCGCGAAAGCAGCAGGGTTCCCAGAAGGTAGTGTGCCTCGGGTGAGGGTTCGCGGGTTACCAAATCCTCGAGGGCTTGAAGTGCGGCATCCTGTTGTTTTTCAAGCATCAGGATCCTGGCCAGGCAAAGGTAATTGTCCTGTTGTTTGCGCTCATCTTCAGGAAGGTGGTTTTCTATCATGGACCACAAAAACGGTCGGACGGTGGCGTGTCCAACATGCGATTTCAGCGCCAAAATCCGTTCAACAGGCGTCGGTGTAATCCTGAGAAGATTGGTGATGGCCTTGGAAGTGTCGGTTTGGTCAGACTGAATTTTCGCGAGTATTTTGGACGGAACGGGGATGTCCAGCAGCAGGGCCAGGAGAATGATCTCGGAGTTCGGTTCCTCAGGCACAAGCGAGATGGTGTTGGCGAGCGCGGCCTTGAATTGGTCAAGCTCGTTTTGGGAAAGGCATTTCTGGCGTCCCGCCAAACGGGACACCAAAGCGGGCTTGATGCCGTTCCATTTTTCCTGAAAGCACACAAAGCGAGTGAATGTGCTGGCCTGGTGGTTGATCAGTAAGTCGGCTTTAAGGCGGGTTGTTTCCTCCTGATGGTTGGCCATGGCAGCCATCATCAGCGCCCTGTAGGTATTGAAGGCCTTGGCGTCAGCTTCCGCTATTGGATTGGCAACCCTTTCATGATTCGAACCGACCAGGCCGACGATTTCCACGGCAGGATGGGGCGGAATTGTCAGCGGACCGTCGCGGCCTGCTTGTGCGAACGCCGCCAAGCAGACCACGAACATTCCCAACGCGCCCATGGAGGCTGCTCCAGACTTGAACTGGTTGACAACGCCGCTGGTTATTTCATCTGTTGCTGAAAATCAACGGGAAACAGGCCGAACGCTCATCTCAGCGAAGCCAAAAACTCAACAAGGTCGCGCAGTTCGCGGCGCGTGAGTTTGTTGACCAGGTCGGCGGGCATGGCCGAGGGGCCCCTGTCGTGCTCCTCGATGTCCGCCGCCGGGATGCTCATTTCGGTTCCCTCGGCGGTCACGAGCGTCATTTTGCCACCGGTGGATGCCCGCAGCACGCCCGTCACCGTCTTGCCATTCTTGAGCGAGATGACAACGGTTTCGTACCCTTGGGCGATCGCCTTGTTGGGTTCGATGATCGATTCGAGGAGGTACTGCCTGTCCTTGCGGATCGCCAAGGTATCGAGGGCCGGGCCGACGATTCCGCCGGAACCCTTGATCGCATGGCAGCGGACACAACTCACCTCCGCCTTGTGCAGGTAGACTCGCAAGCCGGCCTCGGCGTCCCCGCCCGACAGGCATTCGCGGTACTTGTTTCCTTTTTCAAGGGCGTCGATGGCGGAACGGTCCGAGGCGCTGCCGGCCTGGGCCCGTGCCGCCTCGGCCACTTCCAACGCCAAGGCCGGTTCCACCGAGCCACCCTTGAGCGCTTCCACCAGCGGTTTCAACATCGCTCGCGCCTCGGGTGACTTGTCGGCACCCAATGCGGCGATGGCGGCCTGCTTCTCCCAGACGGTGCCGGCCGCGAGGGCCTTCTCCGCCAGCGGGCGGGTCTTGGCCGCGTCGCGAAGCGCGGAAAACCCCAATGCCTTGGCGCGCACCTTGGGCTCATCATCCGCCAGCGCCTTGTCACGCATGGCGTCGAAGCGTTTGGCATCGAGCGAGTGAAGGGCCTCCAAAGCTTCCACGCGCGCCATGGCACCCAGCGCCTTGTCCATGGCCAAGTCTCCCAAGGCCGGGGCCAAATCCTTGATTCCCAAGGCCGCGGCCGCCTGCACGGCGGCGCTCCGAACCTTCGCCGGCGAAGCCAAGAGCGAACCCAGGTTCGAGCGAATCGCGGCACGCGCGGGCTCGGCTTGGCGCTCGGCGAGAGGCCTCCATAACCCGACGATCGAATCGCGACCCGATGGCTTGGCCCATTGGTTGAGATAGTCGAGCGCCTCGACACGAAGGCTTTCCGGCGCCCCCGTGCGACCGGCAAACGCGGCCAACGCCATGGCATCTTCGGGACGGCCAAGCCGATACCGTGATGCCAGCGCCCTTCGAAGCAGCGGTTCAGGGGCGCCTGCCTTGTCCGTCAGCTTGCCAAGGGCCTCGCGGGCGCCATCCACCGGCAGGTCATGGATCAACCGGGCGGCTTCGGAGGACACCACGGTGTCGGCGTCGTTCACCAGCAGGCTCGCCACCTCGACCGGAGGATTTTCCACACGGCGAAGCGCGAGCACGGCACCCAGTCGCACGGCGGCGCTGGCATCCCTGGCGGCCATCATCAGGCCTTGGGTGTCGGCCGACCTGGCCAAAAGAATCGCCGCGGCGTGCCTGAGAACGGGGTCGGCGTTGTCATTGGAGCGAAGCGAGGCGACGGCCTCATCGCCGGAGGCCGGTTTGATATGGCGGGCCAAGGCCAAGGCGGCGCGGGCGGCCACGCGGGCATCCTTCTCCGACACCAAGGCCTTGAGTGCCTTGGCCGATTCCGCTCCAGGAACCTCTCCCAGCGCCCGGGCGGCTTGTGATCGAATCTCGGGATCCTTGTCACTGGCCGCCCCGATCAAGGCCTTGGCCGCGGCCTCACGCGCCTTTCCGTCAAGCCTGTGGGCGACGGAAAGGCCCCACAGCGCGTGCACGCGTGCCAGCAACGAACCTTGGGAAGCGAGCACGCTTGCCAAGGCGGCGGTGTCGCCGCGGCGCGCCAGTTCGAGATGCGCCTCCAGTCGCACCCGGCGATCGGCATGGCCGAGGCACTTGGCCAAAACGCCCGCATCCTCCTTGGTCCAGTCGCCCTGGAGCAGTGCCTGGGTTTCCTTGACAATAGGCTTGGCGAATTCGGCGTCGTTGCGGGCCGCGAAAATGCGGCCCTTCATCGGCTGGTTCCAGCCCTCGGTCCAGTCGCTGACATACACCTGTCCATCCGCGCCGAACTCGACATCGGTCACAAGAAGCGACCAGATGAAATCCTCTCGGCGGATGAATTCGAAGGTGGCTCCCTTGGGCTTGTGCCAGATGGCGTGAACGCCGCTGCCGCCAGAGCCTCCGCGGAAGTCGCACATCATGAACGCGCCGTTGTATTTTTCCGGAAGCCCGGTTCCCGGGTAGGCGGCAAGTCCCGAGGGCCTGGCGCCGACATTGGCCAGGGGCGGGGTGATCCATGCCGGTTGCGCCGGGTGGCGGGGCTTCCACATTCCCTCGAGGTTCCAGGCGCCGCGCGCGGTCGGTTTCCTCAGGAACTGGTAGCCGATCCGCCATCCGGAGTCGCCCTGGTCTCCAGATGTGTCCAGCGGGCCTGGTCGCCGCCATCGGAGTTGTTGTCTCCCGTGAACAATTCGCCCAAGTCGTCGAATGCCAATTCCTGGGGGTTGCGGAGGCCGAAGGCGAAGACCTCGAGGTTGGACCCGTCGGGTTCGCACCGAAGCACGGCGCCCGTGTCGGCGAGCGCGGCCGGGGCCTTGAGCCCCGGTACATTGAGGCCGCGATCGCCGATGGAAAAGTAGAGCCGCCTGTCGGGCCCCATCACCAAGCCATGCAAGTCGTGGCCGAGGAAACCGACATGAACTCCATAGCCCGTGGAAAGGGACTTGCGGCTGGCGTCCTTGGTGCCGTCCTTGTTGGATTCCATTTGCCATAAGTCGGGAATGCAGGTGAACCAGACCTTGTCGCCCCGGGCGAGTAGGCCGGCGCCGATGCCGTCCACGCGGTTGCTGAAGCCGTCGGCGAACACCGAGGCCTTGTCGGCGACCCCGTCGCCATCGGTGTCAAGGAGCAAGCGCACACGATCGTGGCTTTCGCCGTACGAGGCGGCCTTGGCTCCCAGTTTTTTCTGGTACATGCGGTCGCGGTCGGCGACTGTTCGGCAAGCAAGATCGTCATCGAGCCAATCCATGTGCTTGCGAATGTCAGTCACGCCGGCGTGAAGCCGGAAGGTCTCGGCGACATAGCAGCGCAGGCGTTTGTCGAGCGTGAAGGCCACAGGATTAGCCAGTAGGGGTTCCGCCGCGAACAGGCGGGTTGAGAAACCCTCGGGAACCTTGATCCGCTTGAGCGTGGCCACGGGTTCCTGGGACGGCCCCTTCACCTTGGGATTGAATTCATGCTGGGCCATCGCGGCCGTCGCCATGAAAAATCCGAACAAAACCTTGATCAGGTGCCGCATGGGAAAACCTTATGAAACTGATGGAATCGCCGTTCCAGCAACCGGCTTGTTCCTGTTTTACACGATGAGTGGAAACGATGGTGGAAGGGTGGGGAAAATCGCGTGCTATTCCAGAAAAAGCCAGGGATTTAACCGCGTCGATTCCTCGAACGAACCTTGTTGAGGGCGTCGATGGTGTGGCCTCCAACCGCGCAGCCGTCGGGCGATGTGTAGATCCAATCGTTCAGGTCTTGCAGGCGCGCGGAAACCCTTGAACCCATTTTCAGATGGCCCAGGTCCACCGGGTGGTTCGCCAGTTTGCCGAAGATGAGGTCGCCCTCGGTGCCGAGAACCGTGATCCAGATGAATTCGGTCTTTCCACCGACGGTGACGGGAGCCTTGATGGAGAAGTTCGAGCCGAGGCCTGATTCAAATGCTTCAACGAATAGGGGCCAGGTTTCGCGAGCCTTGGTGACGGCCGTCACGAGGGGAGGGGTTTCGCCATGGGTTTCCGCCGTGGGAACGGTTGCCGTTTCGTTCAATGCCCTGACCGGATCTTCCCCGGCCAAGGCTTCGAGCGTCTTTTCATTCACGGGATAGGCTGCCTTGAATTCGGGGAGATAGATCAGCAGGCAGGCATCGTCGAGAAGTTCGGAGAAGAGTCGGGCCAACTGGCGGTATGCGGCCCGCGATTCATCAGGAGAGGACTTGCAATTAATTCCCGCCGCATCACAAGAAAACCAGCCACGGTGCTCAAGGAAAAGGGAGCGAATCCTGGGATCCGACAATGATTGCGCGTTTTCCTCGGGAGAGGCGTCATACGGGTTGGCAAAGGAGTGCAGGAGGAACATCTTTCCATTGTGGACGATCGAGTGAAGATTGCCGACGCTGGCCACAAAACCGTCGATACCTTCGCTGGCCCCATTTCCAAGGTCGGCATCCCATGCGCGGGAGGCGGCGCGCGCGATCGATTCCGAGGTCAGGGGGATGGCCATGCGGGTCAACCCGACGATGGACACATGCCTTTGTTCGACTTGCCGTCTGCGGCGAGTCATGACGCCAATGGAAATGGCGACTCCAAGGGCTGCCGCAAGAATGACGATGGGGACTACCATTTCCGGCCTCCGTGACCGTCCAGGCAGCGTTAACAATCCTTTCGGATTCGAAGAGGACACATTGGAACCTTATGGCGACGACATTTCTAGGGCAATCGCGCCCCGCCACATTCAAGAAAAAAGCCGGCCCATTCGGGCCGGCTTCAAAAGAATGACGGTTTTCGTTCGCAACTACTGGGCGAACAGGAATTCCTTGGTGTTGAGCAAAGCCCAGATGATGTTTTCGTAACCGACTTTCTTGTCCTTTTCATGCTTGGCCAGATGAGCTAAGGCTGCCTGCTTCTGGTCGGCGGCGGCGGGACGGCCAAACGCCCTCAGGAACAGTTCATCAATCTTCTCGGCATCGGCGCGCTTGTCCTTGGCCAGCAGGTCGGCCCTGCCGTTGGCCCGGGAGAGCATCGCCTGGATCTCATCGGAGTTCAGCAGGTGCAGGGCTTGGGCGAGGTTGGCCTCACCCACTCGTTCACACTCGCAGGCGCTGATTCGCTGCGGCCTGCCGAACACATCGAGGAAGTAAGACGAAAACGACTCGTCGGGCAGCATGATCGCCCTGCGCGGAGAGTTGGCATCGGAGGGAACACCACCGAAGGACGCCGGGTTGGCGGTGACTTGGCAGACGGCATCGTAGATGACCTCGGCCGACAACCTCTTGGGATAGTAGCGGGCGAAATTTTGCTTGTCGGTCTTGTTGGTTTCGTTGGGCTCGGCTGAAAGCTGGTAAGTCCGGCTCTTGCAAATCGTTTTCACGAGGTGCTTCAGGCTGAATCCCTTGTCAACAAGTTCCTTGGAAAGCGCGTCGAGCAAAGCCGGATTGCTGGCCGGGTTGGTCAGGCGCATGTCATCAAGCGGATCGACGATACCCTTGCCGAAGAAGTGGGCCCAGTAGCGGTTGGCCACGGCGCGGGCGAAGAACGGGTTGTCCTTGCCCGTGAGCCAATCGGCCAGGAGAGACCTGGGATCGGTTCCTGGAGCGATATCCATCGGCTTGCCATCGAGGGGCTTGAATTCCGCGACTTTCTGGGTTCGCTTGTTGGTGACGGAACCGTTTTTCTGGCTGAAAACCACAACCCTCTTGGCGGCCTGGTTGGCTTCGTCAGCGCCAAGGGCCAGTTCCTTCTTGCCAATGCGGCCGAAGAACGCGGCCAAACCCCAGTAATCATCCTGGCTCCACTTTTCGTAGGGATGATGGTGGCACTGGGCGCAGGTCAGCCTAAGCCCGAGGAACACCTGGGCCGTGTCGTCGACATACTGCTCCACCCCCGTGAGGCTCTTGGTCCACATGACCGGGGGATGGATCGATTCGTCACCCGTTCCCGCGATGACTGCGCGGGCGATCTGGTCGTACGGCATGTCTCGCGCCATGGCGTCGCGAAGCCATCCGTGGAAGGCAAAGGTGCCTTGGGCCTTGGCGGCGTCCCCGCCGCGCTTGACCCTGAGAATGTCGGCCCACTTGGCGGCGAAATAGTAGGAGTATTCGGGACTATCAACGAGATTGTCGATGAGCTTGGAGCGCTTGTCGGCGGATTGGTCCGCAACGAAGGCTAGAACCTGCTCGGGGGAAGGAAGGCTTCCGGTGATGTCGAGGTGGGCCCTGCGGAGGAAAACCAGATCGGCCGCCAGATCGCTGGGCACCAAGCCAAGTTCGCGCCAACGGGCGGTCGCGTGTTTGTCGACCAAGGTATTTTCGGTGAAAGTGAAGGGCTTGGGCTCCCGGCTCACGGGTACCACCGCGCGGAAGGTGGAAACCTGGTCCTGAAAGCGGACCATGATGGCGGCTTCGCCGCTGAGGTTTTGGCTTCGCACAAGTCCGACGGCATCAACCGTCGCGATTTCCGTGTCGTTGCTTTCGTACTGGGCCCTTCGGGTGATGTCCTCGCTCGATCCATCGGAATAATGGGCCAACACGGCGAACTGCTGGCGCGATTGCCGCGACATCACGCGGCGGGAAGGATGGACCGAAACCGACTTCAGCACGGGATCAGTGGGTTTGCCGTAGGGCGATCCGCTGGCGATCCAGCGACGGACGAGCTTGTACTCGTCGGAGGCCGGTTCCATTTTCCTGCCGCCGCCATGGGCAACGGTACCGGTCGCCTTGGTCAGCAGAAGGCTGGCGTCAGGTGAATCCGTCATGATTCGCCTGCCACGGCCTTCTTTCACAAGTGTGTTGAAGTCAAGTTCGGGGTCGAATCCAAGAAGACCAAGCTTGAAGCCGTTTTGCCCGCTGGCCTTGCCATGGCAACCGCCGCCGTTGCAACTTAGCTTGGTGAAGATCGGCACAATCTGGTTTGGGAAGTTGATCGGAAGAATTTGGTCGCAGCAGGTGGATTCCACGGGGACGGCTGTTTGGGCGCCGGCAAAGGAAATCGAGAGGCTTCCCGTTCCGTTGGCCACGGGAATGGCCCTTCCCAAGGGAGTCACCTTGATCGTCGAGGCAAGGTTGCCGGAGTATTGGCAGTTTCCAGTGACATCAACCTCCTGACCGTTTTTCAGGACAGCCGTGACGACGAGTTGCGCCGCGTCATCCAAGCCTTTCAGGACAACCTTGGCAGGAAAGACATCAAGGCGGGCGATTTCACCGGCCTGGGGCAGCGGCGCCGGCGTAACGGGAGTCACTGATGGCTTAGCTGGTTCAGAAGCCCACGATAATGTGGCGATCAACGGAATAAGCGCGAGAATCAGAAGCTGCATCGTTGTATCTCCTGAACCTCGAAGCGGGGCGAGGTTTTCCACTGGCATGTCGTGGCTTATACATTGTTGCCTTAATCATCGAACGAAGCAACAGACTTGAAGACAAAAAAGGGCCTCTCAGGCAAAATGCTGAGAGGCCCGATGGTATTGAGATTTACCGGTTGGCTTACTTGGCGGGAGGGATCGGAACGGTAACGCGCTTGCGGACATCCAGCTCGATATTTCCAAAATTCTGCTCATGGCGCTGGATCGTCATGGCGAGAGCGCTCAGCAGACGCTTGGCGGTGAAAAAATTCATAATCAATCGGTGGTTCACAGAAATTTCCTGAACACCGGTGGCAAACGGATTCGGGTTGAGGGCGAAATCAACGATGACTTCCTCGGGAGTGGCGGTCACCCGGGCAAAGTTCGCGTAGGCGGCATGAGCCTCGTTTTCGTTGACTTTCATTTCCACTTGCGCGTCTTGTGCGTTGCCATCGGACATGAGGAACACTCCTGTTCTTTGATCACAGCCAAATCTGGATCATTGGAAGTGATACTAAGTGCTTGAAGAATTAACGGCAAGCAGCGGTGCCGGGTCTGTGCCAAAATTATTTTGCTGCTAAACTGCGTTTACATGCACCCGTAGCTCAACTGGATAGAGCATTGGTCTTCGGAACCAACGGTTGGGGGTTCGAATCCCTCCGGGTGTATTGCACGAGCAGACCGCCTTCTATCGACTTGTATCGGCTTGTCGTGCTGTAATTTTCATGCATTCGAGCAACTTGTCATCATCCTCGGGACTGACCGATCGCAGGTCGAGGATGAGCCGGTCGTCCTTGCGTCGTGCCAGCACGGGCACGGGAAGCCGTCTCAAGGCCCTTGCGGTGTCGTCCACGGACATTCCTTCAGGCTGAATCGCCACAACGGCGGTCGGCAACACCATTCCGGGCAGCGAACCGCCTCCCACAAGGGTGGTATCTTGGCGCGCCTCGACTCCACGCACCCATGGGAGTGCGCGAAGCTTGCCCATCAACGCTTCGGCCCTGGCCTGAAGGTTGGCCACTGGCTCGCGCAGGAGAGCCAGCACAGGGATCTCCCGCCAGGCGCGATCGGCGTCGAGATGGAGGCGCAGAGTCGCCTCAAGGGCGGCCAGCACCAACTTGTCGAGCCTCATCGCGCGGAACAGCGGATCGGCGCACACTTTCTCAACAAGGTCGGCGCGTCCGGCAATGATTCCCGCCTGGGGACCTCCGAGCAATTTGTCGCCGCTGCACAGAGTGATGTCGGCGCCCGAGGCAAGGCCCTCGCGCGGGCCCGGTTCCCCCGGCAGGCCGCACAGGGCCATGTCGGCGATGGCGCCGCTGCCGACATCGTCAAGCAGCAGGATTCCCGCCTGGCGCGCCACGGGGGCCAACTGGCTTACCGAAGGAGTGTGCGCGAAGCCTTCCACCCGGTAATTGCTCGGATGCACGCGCATGATGGCGGCGGTATCGGGGCCTATTGCCTTCTCATAGTCGGAGACTTTCGTGATGTTGGTGCATCCGACCTCCCGAAGCCTGGCTCCTGAAACCTCGAAAATTTCGGGCAGGCGGAAGCTGCCGCCGATTTCCACAAGCTGGCCCCTTGAAACGATGACTTCCTTGCCGCGGCACAGGGCGCGCAAGGTGATCACCGTGGCGGCGGCGCAGTTGTTGACAGCGGTGCCCGCCTGCGCGCCCAGAAGCGTGGCGATGAGGGGGGAAATGCCCGACTGGCGGGATCCCCGCTGGCCGGTTTCGAGGTCGAGTTCCAGGTTGCATGCCCCGGAGGCGGCCATGATGGCTTCGATCGCGGCGCGCGGAAGCGGCGCGCGACCCAAATTGGTGTGCAGCACGACTCCCGTGGCATTGATGACTCTCCGGATATGGGGCCGTGCCTTGGCCTCCACGGCGGCTGGAAGGCGGGCGACCAATTCAGCGGCGGACGGCGCGGGGCCGCCTTCCAAAACGGCCTGCCGCGCCATGGCGATGAGTCCGCGGGCCGCCTCGGCAACCGCCTGGTGCCCGTTGGAGGCCTCGAGCGCCTTGGCCGAGTCGTCCGCGAGCAGCAGGTGCACGGCGGGCAGCGAGCGCAGTCGCGCTGTCAGTTCCGGATCGGTGTGGCCAGCCAACGGATGTCTCCATCGCGGCGGGTGACCCCGGCGCGGTCAAGGTATTCGCACAACGGAACGGCGAACTTTCGGGAAGTTCCCAGAATCGTGCGGATGTCGGCGACAAGCAAACCGGTGTTCGAGGATGCCAGTTCCTTCAACTTATCAACCACAAGCCTGCGCATTTCCTGTTCGCGGGATGAGTGAAGCCACATCCCCTCGGCGAACGGGACAATCCAGCCCTCGGCCTCGCAGACATCGAGAATTTCCTTGAGATGTGAGGCGTTGGCGCCCGCGATGGCCTTGAGGTCATCTGCATCGGGAGGCGTGAAGGCTTTTTCCCGGAACTGCTGGACAATCTGTTCCTTCAGCCGCCTTTGCGCCGTGGTGAGACGGGGCTTGAAGTCGGGCAGACCGACCCGGCCCATGGGGCCGACCAACGCCTTGCGCGCCACAAGCCTGTCGAGGATCGCGGCCACAAGTGGGGTGTCGCCCAGGTAATCGAGGCCGGCCTCTACTTTCTGGCGCTCATGATGGCCCAGCAGGGGATACTTGCCGTGCAGCTTGTCCGCGGTGGCCAGAAGCCGCGATTCCAATTCCACGACGCGGTCGGCCTCGAGCACCACCCTGCGGGTTCCTCCCGCCGGTATCACGATCAACTGCCCGGATTGCAAGCCGGTGGCGATCCAACGGGCGGCATCCTCCATCGGCATGCCGGCATCACGAACAAGGGCGCCGGCCGAGACTCCACCAAAGCCCGCGAACCAGCAGGCCATGCGGCATCGGGCGTCGGCATCGTGGCCCACCTGCTTTTCGAGGTGCTCGAGGTCTTCGACATGCCTGCGCCGGATCTTCCGGGCGGTTGGCTGGATCACCCGTCCGCCGCCCAGGGTGGTGCGTCCCGAGGCATCGCGCAGCACCACCGCTTGTCCCCATGTGGCGGTGATGGGTGATTCAATGAAAAGCTGGGCCAAGGCCTCGTCGCCCGGGGCCACGCGGTCGCAGTCGAGCAGGGAGAGGGTGGCCAGGCATTCGGAGGTGCCCAGGTGCAAGCGGAGTTGCTGCCGGTGCCTCAGGGGGCGGGGCGCGTTGGCCAAGGCGCGGACGCGCAGCGAAACGACCCGGGAAGGGACAAGAAGGCCGGGCGTGGCGACTTCTTGGCCGCGGGCAACCTCCTCATGCCTGACGCCGGCGAGGTTGAGCGCGGCGCGCATTCCGGCCGAAACGCTTTCGGCGGGCTTGTCGTGCCGGTGGATGGCGCGCACACGCACCGATTGGCCCGACGGCAGCCAGGTGACCTCATCGCCCACCCGCACAGCTCCTGACATCACGGTTCCGGTGACCACGGTGCCATGCCCTTGAACGACGAAACTGCGGTCGATGGCCATGCGGAACCAGCCGGGGTCCATCGAACGGGGGTTTCCGGCGCAATCGGCGCAGGCACGCACCAGGGCGTCGCGGAGTTCTTCCAAACCCATTCCTGAACTGGCTGAGGTGTGCACCAAAGAGGCATCGTCAAGGAAGGAACCGCGAACCAGTTCCCGCACCTCGAGTTCCACGACTTCCCGGGTGGTCTGGTCGACGAGGTCGCACTTGGTGAGGGCGATCACACCGTGCCGAATGCCAAGCAGCCGAAGGATTTCCAGATGCTCGCGGGTTTGCGGCATGATCGAGTCGTCGGCGGCGACGACCAGCATGGCCAAGTCGAAGCCCGTGGCGCCGGCCAGCATGTTGCGGATGAACCGCTCATGGCCGGGCACATCCACCACGCCCAGTTGGTAACCGGGCAATTCAAGCCTCGCGAAGCCGATATCGATGGTGATGCCGCGGGCCTTTTCCTCGGGCAACCGGTCGCAATCGATGCCTGTGAGGGCCCGAACCAGCGAGGTTTTGCCATGGTCGATGTGCCCGGCTGTGCCAAGGATCAACGACCGTGTCACCGTGGTATCCATGAGAAGTATTGTAAACCGCCATGCAAATCGTTGGGATGTGCTGTTGGCAAGGAGGCTGGATCCATGATTGGCGTGAAATTGGCCCCCAAGGCATTCCTGGACCATGTCGCGGGCATGGCCGGGCGTCTCGACCCCACCCAGGTGCAGGCCTTGGGGGATGCGGTGGCCGCGTGTTACGACCGCGACGGCACCGTGTTCGTGATCGGCAACGGCGGAAGCGGATCGAACGCCTCGCACCTTTGCGAGGATCTCAACAAGGGTTCCCTCAGGCGGGCCGATTTCGACGACCCTAACATTCGGCGCATCCGCGTGATGTCGCTGACGGATTGCACCCCGGCCATCCTGGCCTGGGGCAATGACGAGGGATACGACCGCATTTTCCTCGAACAACTCAAGAACTTCGCCCGGGCGGGGGACCTTCTCATCGCGATCAGCGGTTCAGGAAACAGCCCGAACATCCTGCGCGCGGTCGAATGGGCCAAGTTGAACCGGCTCAAGACTTTCGGAGTCACCGGGTACGACGGTGGCAAGCTCAGGCCGCTGGCCGAGCAAGGCTTGCATGTCGATTCATGGGACATGGGTGTCGTGGAGTGCCTCCACCTGATCGCGTTCCACTGGGTGGTTGACGACATGCACCGACGCATCGGGCTTCGGAATGTCGCGCCGGAAAAAGCCGTGCTCGATTCGCGCCTTGGCGTTTGAGGGGGCGACGAAGCGCCTCCGGATTCCTATGCTTCACCAGAATGCATAGCGAAAAAACGGAGGCTTGGAATGGTCGGAAGGCTGGCGCTTGAAAACGGTTGCGTTTTCACGGGAAGGGCGTTTGGAGCCCCCGGCCGCAGCGTCGGGGAAGTCGTTTTCAACACCAGCATGATGGGATACCAGGAAATCCTGACGGACCCATCCTATTGCGGCCAAATCGTCACCATGACCTACCCCCACATTGGCAATGTGGGCGTGAACGACGAGGACTTGGAATCCGGCCGCGTTCATGCGAGGGGTTTCGTGGTCCGCGACCTCTCGCCGATGGTAAGCAATTACCGCTCCCAAGGTGATTTGGCGAGCTATCTTCAGCGAGCTGGCGTGTTCGGCATCGAGGGGATCGACACGAGGGCCCTGGTGCGAATGCTGCGCACCGGTGGCGCCATGCGCGGAGTCCTTTCCAGCGGGGATGAATCGGCGGCTCAACTTGTCGAGATCGCCCGCAACAGCCCGTCCATGGCTGGAAGCGACCTTGTCAAGGAGGTTACCCCCCGGGCCACTTATCAGTGGGTCGATGGATTCACCAATCCGCTGGTCACCTACCTCCCCGCCCATGCGCCCAAAAAGTCGGTCGTGGCGATCGACTTCGGAATGAAGCGCAACATCCTTCGGTGCCTCACCCAGGTGGGTTGCGCCGTGACGGTGCTTCCCGGCACGGCCACGACGGAACAGGTTTTGGCTCTCAATCCCGATGGCGTGTTCCTTTCCAATGGTCCCGGTGATCCCGCCGCCGTCACCTACGCGATTGACGCCATTCGCGGCCTCATCGGCAGGAAACCGATGTTCGGCATCTGCCTGGGGCACCAGCTTCTGGGTTTGGCGCTGGGGGCCAAGTCGTTCAAGCTCAAGTTCGGGCATCGAGGCGGCAATCACCCGGTGCGCCAATTAAGTACCGGCAAGGTGGAGATCACCAGCCAAAACCACGGCTTCGCGATCGACCCCTCGACCCTTCCCGGTGATGTGGAGGTGAGCCACATCAACCTCAACGACAACACGCTCGAGGGCATGAGGCACAGGAAGCATCCCGTCTTCTCGGTGCAGTACCATCCCGAGGCCTCCGCCGGTCCCCACGATTCGAGTTACCTGTTCCTTGAGTTCGCCCGACAACTGGGGATTGAAGGCTGAGGACGGCGCGGTTCGTGACTGGCCACGGCCCCCTCCGCAAGTGCATCAACTTCTCCCAAATGCTGGCGCCTTCGGGGCCTGAAGGCCCTTCAGCAGGGAATACATCCCTGTGACCCTTTCACCAGACATCTTTTCCCCATGATGTTCAAGGAAAATGAAACAGGCACTCGCGCGACAGGGCCCTCGGTGAACAACGGCCAACCACCTTGAACCGATGCTCGCGCCGAAAGATGCGGATTCTCCCGGTTGGCGGTCGAGTGGAAAAGCCGACAGCATTGAATAAACAAACAATTGTCAAGGTGACTTCGGTGTGCCAACCGTCCGCCCCGATCCTCATGCACTGGGAAACGATGAGCCAAATCCAACTTTCAAACCAACCGGACTTGGAAACCGCTTTCTTCAATCCGCCCCGCTTCCGCCCCGGTCACATCAACTGGCAAAATCTTGTTTTCATGGTGTTGATGCATATTGGCGCCTTGGCGGCGTTGTTCCATTTCAGTTGGAGTGGCGCGGCCGTCATGGCCGTTCTTTATTGTTTCACCGGATGTATCGGAATCACTCTTGGTTACCACCGGATGATGGCGCACAGGGGCCTTTCCCTTCATCCCGTGGCTCGTTTCGTCTCGCATTTGGCCGGGGCGCTGGCGCTGCAGGGCAAGCCGTTTTTATGGGCCCTTGTCCACCGGGTGCATCATGCCCGATCCGATCGGCCCGGCGACCCTCATTCCCCGCTGCATGGCACATGGTGGTCGCATGTCATATGGTTGGTCTGCCGGCGGGATCCGGCCATGGTCGGCGTGCTTCAGCAGAGGTACATCCCCGACCTCTTGAAGGAACCGGTCGGACGGTTTTTTCAAAGGACCTACGGGGTGTGGAATGTCGCCATGGGCATGGTCCTTTACGCGCTGGGCGGTTTGCCTTGGCTGCTGTGGGGCATATGCCTCAGGGTGGTCTTGGTCTGGCACATGACCTGGCTGATCAACTCGGCGAGCCACATTTGGGGTTACCGGAATTACCAGACAGCCGATGGTTCACGGAACCTCTGGTGGGTGGCCCTGTTCACATTCGGTGAAGGATGGCACAACAACCACCATGCCCAGCCGGCCTCGGCGTATCATGGACATCGTTGGTGGGAGATCGATCCCACCGGATGGGTTATTTCGGCGTTTCGGATCGGCAGGCTCGCCAGCCGGGTGCGCATGCCCAAAAAGCCCGGTCAACGGCATACGGAGATGCCCAGGGGCGCCCTCGCCTGAACTGCTGGCGCCGTCCTTGTCTTTTCTAGCCATGATTCGTCCCAAGCCCGGTTGACGGGTCGGTTCACAGCATATTGCCGGGGTCCACATCGACGGCGATCTCGGCGCCACCGTCGGGCCGGCAGGATGCCAGCGCCGCCCTGGCCACCGAGTGCAGGTGTCGGGAATCGGGGGACAGGATCAGCAGGTGCCGCCGATGATAGTCGTTGAGCCTGGCGACCGGCGCGACCGCCGGGCCCAGCAACTTGATCGGCCGTTTGGGTTCGGCCGACTCATGCGCCAGCCGGCAGGCGCCGGCAAAGCGGGAAGCGTAATCATCGGCAGCCTTCTCGTCACGGGCTCGGATGATGATCCTGATCATTCGCTGGAAGGGAGGGTAGCCGAGCATTTCCCTCTGCTCCATTTCGCCCCGAGAGAAAGCCAGGAAGTCGTGCCGCGCCGCCAGGGCCACCGCGTCATGCTCGGGGTTGAGGGTCTGGACGATCACCCGGCCTGGAGATTCACCCCGGCCGCAGCGCCCGGCAACCTGGGTAAGCAACTGGAATGTTCGTTCCGAGGCGCGGAAGTCGGGCATGTGGAGCGCCGCGTCAGCCTGGATCACGCCGACCAGGGTGACTCCCGGAAAGTCGAGACCCTTGGCCACCATCTGGGTGCCAAGCAGCACCTGGACAAGCCTGTTGCGGAACGCCTCAAGGGTTTGGGCATGGCTTCCGGGCTTGCCCATCGTGTCGCTGTCCATGCGCCTGATCACGGCACCGGGCAAGTGGCGCTGGAGTTCCTCATGCACCTTCTCGGTTCCCAGTCCCTGGTACCTCACCGTGGTCTTTCGGCAGGCGGGGCACTCGTCGCTTGGCGGTTGGTGGAAGCCGCAGTGATGGCACATCAGGATGTTGCGTTCACGATGGAAAGTGAGCGACAGGTCGCAGAACCTGCATGTGGCCGTTTCGCCGCACCCCGGGCAAACGACAAAGGGTGAATAACCCCGCCGATTGAGGAACAGGATGGCCTGGCCACCCGCGCGCAGCGCGTGCTTGAGGGCGTGAACCAGCGGGTCGCTCAGGGCGCGGCCCGGTGGAACCCGCGCCGGGGGATGCCGCATGTCGAGCACCTCCACCCTGGGAAGCGGTCGGTCCTCCACCCTCCGGGTGAGGTCGAGTCGGGTGTAGACCCCCCTTGCGGCATTGAACCAAGATTCCAGCGAAGGGGTCGCCGAGCCGAGGATCGCGGGAATGCGAAGCAGGCTGGCGCGCATGACGGCGACATCGCGGCCGTGGTAGCGCGGCGTGGATTCCTGCTTGAAACTCGGTTCGTGCTCCTCGTCGACGACGATCAGGCCGAGGTTGGGGGCGGGCGCGAAGACGGCGCTCCGGGCGCCGATCACGACCTGGGCCCTGCCGGCGGCAACCTTGCGCCACCGGTTTTGCCGCTCCGACTCGGAAAGGTGGCTGTGAAGCACGGCCACGGAGGTGAACCTCTCGGCGAACCGCGCCTCGGTTTGCGGCGTCAGGCTGATTTCCGGCACCAAGACCAGCGCTTGCCTGCCTCGCGCCACCACTTTCTCGATGGCGCTCATGTAAACTTCCGTCTTGCCGCTGCCCGTGACTCCCAGAAGCAGGAACGGCGCGAAGTCGTCGCCCGTCAGCGACGGTTCCAGCCGCGAAAGGACCTCGGATTGCTCGGGGGTGAGGGGGTGAGCGCGGGCCATGGGCGAGGACGGGCTTTCGGCCGCCTCCGGCCTCACCACCTTCCTGGCGAATCCCCTCGTGACGATTCCATCCACCACGCTGCTGGAGCATCCCATGGCGGCCAGCAGCGCCGAGGTTTCCATTCCGGCGGGCGACATCCTGAGGTGTTCGAGAACCTCGGATTGCCTGGGGGTGAGCTTGGGAGGTTCGGCGGGAAGGTCGTCTGTCGGAGTGGGAACCAGCCAGGATGCCCTTGGAGGCGGCCCCTCGGCCTTGCGGCGGACTCCCGCCGGCACCACGGCCTGAAGCACCTGGCCCCATCCGCACAGGTAGTAACGGGACATCCATCGGGTCAGGTCAAGCAGGTGTCCGTCCACCAGCGGTTCGGGATCCAGCACCCTGATGATCGGCTTGCATGGGCGGTCGGGCGCCTCGGTGCGAACGGCGACGCACCAGCCACGGTCGGGCTTGGCGCCCAGGGGAGCGATGATTCGCTTGCCGACGGCGACATCGCCGGCCAAGGAGGCCGGAACCGAATAGGTGTACGGGACTTCCAGCGGGCGGTCGAAAACCAGGTCGGCATACAGGGCGGCCGGTTCGGCGGGTGGCGGGGGAGGTGGGTCCGGGTCGCCGAAGAGCGATTGCGTTTCGGCCATGCGAGCCATCCGGCCGGACTCCGGCACCATGCCTGAATCCGACTCGATTCTACAGCCGCCAACCCGTCCGGGCGTCGTCGGGGACGAGATCCTTGACCAGGCTTTGGCGTATGTCGGCGCTGATCGGGTGGCTTGCCTCGTTGTAATCCCCGGAACGGATGGAAAACCAGACGCCAGTGGCCGGATCCGTCAGCGGTTCCAGGTCGGTATGCTCCGGCAGGAATTGCACCCAATGCGCCGTTCCCCAGCAGCGGTCCTCGGGATTGGCGGACAGGATGTTGGCTCGCAGGGTTTTCTCCGGGCCAAGGTGCATCGCGATGTCCTGCCCGGTGAGGCCGCGCCAGGTTTCCAAGTCGGCCCCGGGAGCGCCCGGAGTGTCAAGCAGCAGGGCCGCCTGCAGTCCGCCCGCCGAGGGAAGCAGCATGTTGTGATGGTCGAGTTCGCGCTGCTGGGCCTTCGGATCGTTGAGGCGGGCCATCGCGATGACCTGCTGGACGCGGAACCATAGGGTCTGCCGGTCCTCGAACACCAGGGTGGCCCGGGGGCCCATCCGAACCTTGCGGTACCGGTCCACATACCGCATGTGCTTGGCGAGGTGTTCATCCTGGCCGGCCAGGAACTCCTCGGGGGGGATGATCAGGTCGAGTGTCAATGGGCGCACCGCTTCCGCCTCCGCTTCCGGATTTCAACCTGAAAACATTGCCGGGATCAAGACGGCCGCTTCCGGCCATCGGTATCGCAACGGAACAGGCGCCCGGTTAGGATTCGGCTAGTTGATGGAGGAATCGGAGCCATGACGGGACGGAATCTGGGCTGGATCTTGGGTGTTTTGGCCGTAAGCGTTTTCGGCCTTGCCGTGAGCCGGTCGGCCCCTTCCCGGGGTCGCGACAGCGACTACGAGATGGCGCGGCTCATGGTGGATGTGCTGCAGGAAGTCCGCCAGCGGTATGTGCGCGAACTCAAGCCCGAGGAACAACGCCAGCTGGTTGAGGCGATGATCAATGGCGGCCTTGAAAGGCTCGACCCCCATTCCAGCTACATCAACCCGCAGGATTACAAGCAGTTCTCCAGGGCCAGCAAGGGCTCGTTCGGAGGCGTGGGAATCAGCCTTGGCGTCGATTTGCAGAAGGGAAGCCGGCTGACGGTTCTCAGTCCGATCGTCGGCACGCCAGCTTACAACGCCGGCATTTTGGCCGGCGACATCATCTCCAAGATCAACGGAAAAAGCACCGAGAACCTCGGCATCAGCGAGGCGATCGACATGATCCAGGGCGAACCCGGAACCGAGGTCGTTCTCACCGTGGTCCATGAGGGGGAGAAAAAACCAGTTGATTACACCCTCAAGCGAGACATCATCCGCGTCCAGAGCGTGATCGGAGACTCCCGGTTGCCCGATGGCAACCCGGACTTCATGCTCGACAAGGAGCGCAAGATCGCCTATGTCCGCATTTCAAGCTTCGCCGAGACCACGGTTGGCGAGCTCAAGGCGGCCCTCGCCGCGATCCAGGCCGCCGGCGCCCGGGCCCTTGTGATCGACCTCCGGTACAACCCCGGCGGCCTCCTGAGTGCCGCGGTCGAGATTTCCGACATGTTCCTCGACGATGGGGTGATCGTTTCCACCCGAGGCCGCAACCAGCAAGACCAGGTCTATTCGGCGCACAGGGATGGAACGATGTTTCTGCCCGCCAAGCAGTTTCCCATCGCCTTGCTTGTGAACCGTTATTCGGCGAGCGCCAGCGAGATCCTTTCCGCGGCGCTGCAAGACCACGGCCGCGCCATCGTGGTGGGCGAGCGGTCGTTTGGCAAGGGCAGCGTCCAGAATGTCATTCCGATGGAAAGCCAGGCGAGCGCTCTCAAGCTCACCACGGCCAGCTACTGGCGGCCAAGCGGCAAGAATATCCACCGATTCCCCGACAGCAAGGAAACCGACGAGTGGGGCGTGAAGCCTTCAGAGGGAATGGAAGTGAAGCTGGAGGACAAGGAACGGGTCGACTACCAGCGCTGGCGAAGCGACCGTGATGTGGTTCGCGAAGCCGGCAAGCCGCACAGCCCCGTGCTTCCCGACTTCAAGGACAGGGTTCTCGGCAAGGCCTTGGAGGCGGTTCGCGCGGCCATGCCCGCCAACTGACCCGATGGCCCAACCCGCCGTCCTGTTCGAGGACAACCACTGCCTGGCAATGTGCAAGCCGGCGGGATTGCTCACCCAAGGTGTTTCTGGAGCGGCGCCCAGCCTCGAAGATGCCGCCCGTGATTACCTGCGAGCCACCTACGGCAAGAAGGGGCGCGTTTACCTGGGTATCCCCCACAGGCTCGACAGGCCCGTTTCGGGGGTTGTTCTCTTCGCCAAGAGTTCCAAGGCGGCCGCGAGGCTTGCCGAGCAGTTCCGCGACAGGGTTGTCCGCAAGGTTTATTGGGCGGTGCTGGAATCGTCCTCCGTCACGCAGTCTTGGCATGGGCCCGTTACCTGGACCGACCACATGCGCAAAGTCTCGGAGGAATCGCGCGCTGAAATTGTGGAGGCCGGAGCTGATGGCGCCAAGCTGGCTGAGATGGAGGTGGAGTGCCTCGGGTGGGACCAGGCCTGCCTGCGGGTGGAGATGCGACCCGTCACCGGCCGGATGCACCAGCTTAGGCTTCAGGCGGCCAGTCGCGGCCTGCCGATTGTTGGAGACCAGCAGTATGGCGCGAAAGCCGCGGTTGGTCTCGTGGGCTCAAGGGAATCCCCCATTGCGCTTCATGCCCGTTGGCTCAGGTTTCTCCATCCGATCCGCTACGAACCGGTCGAGTTGACCGCTCCCCTGCCGCCCCACTGGCCGGCGAACCCATGATCAACGGCCGGGGGTTCAGCCTTGTTCCCGTCATCGACCTCAAGCATGGCCGCGCGGTTCATGCGGTGGCGGGTCGCCGGGAAGCTTACCAAACCGCCCGGGGTGTGCTGGGCGACGGGGATGATCCGGTTTCCTTGGCGTTGGCCATGGCGCGGGCATGCCGGACGAAGCGCCTTTATGTTGCCGACCTCGATGCCATCGCGGGCCTTCCGCCCCAGTGCGACCTGGTCGATTCATTGGCATCGGCGGGGCTGGAGTTGTGGCTCGACGCGGGGGTCACCGGGCCGGCGGATGCTTGGCCATGGCTTGAAGTGGATGGCAATCTGACGGTGGTGCTGGGATTGGAGACGATCCGTGGCCCCCGGGCGTTGGTGGAAGCCGCGCGGCGCAACCCGGGGCGATTCGCCTTCTCTCTCGACCTGGTGTCGGGAGAACCCCGGAGGGCACCGGGGTGGGAAACCGGTGACATGGCGGAATTATTCGGCGCCGCGATGGACGCCGGCATCCGCAGGATGTTGGCCATTGATCTGGCTCGAGTGGGAACAGGCAACGGGCCATGGGGCCAAGGCGTGGTTGAGGCTTGGCGACGGGCGGGAGCCACCGGTGAACTGCTGGCGGGCGGCGGCGTGCGCGGACCGGATGACTTGAGGGCGCTTGCGGACACCGGCTTTCACGGCGCGCTCGTCGCAACGGCGCTTCACCGGGGGATGCCACAGGAGCGCTTGTTTGGCGTTTGAATTCGAATGGCATCCAATGGCAAGGGGTTTGGCCACCAGGGAGTGGCCAAACCCCATAAAAGTCGGCTTGATGCCATCGGTTGTGCCTAGCGAACGGGAACCGATGGAATCGAAAGGGGTGCCGATTCAAGTGACGGCGCGCCGGGAGGCGGCGGCAGCATGGCCGGGCTTCCGGGATTGAACGGGGGCAGTGCCGGGCCCGCATTGGCTGCCGGCGGAGCGGGTTTATCGACGGGCGCCGCGACTGGCTCGGGCAGGTTCAGGGTCGGCGGGGGTGGCACATTGAGGCTGGTCGCGGGCACGGCGGGGGCGCTCGGAAGCGGTTCCGCTGGGGCGGCGGGTGTTGTCACGGACTGGATGGGCGCCGGAGTCACCGGATCCGGCTTGGCCGCGGCCTTGGCGGCGGCTGGACTCGTGACCGTTGGATTGGACGATGCCGGCTTGGGCGCGATGGACAGGCTCGGCGCGTCTCCGCCCACGGGTGCCGACTTGGCGTTCGCGGGCGCGGTTTGCCAGGCGGGAAGGGGCGCGGAGTTCTTTTTCTTGGCGTAGCTTTCCTTGCACATGAAGCAGGAACTGCTGCCGCAACCCGTGAGCAGGGCCGGCACGATGGCCCAACCGGCAAAAAGGAACTTCAGCTTCACTTGCCACCTCCTGTGCGGACGGACTCCCGTCATGTGACGGGGCGAATCGTCTTCGGAAACGGCAAATAGTGCGGCTTGCCTGTGGAAGCAAGCGGAATTCCTCATTCCGTCCAGAGGTACCCCGCCAAGAGGCCGGCCAGGAGGCCGCCGGCGTGGGCATGGTTGGCCATCGAGACGCCTCCGGTGAGTTGCAGGAATCCGGCGAAGAACCAGGCCATCATCACCATCGCGGTGAATCCGTCGATGGCGAGGCCGCGTCCGGGCGCCCGCGACATCTGGATCCAACTGAAACCGAATATGCCGTAAACGACACCCGACATGCCGCCGAACATGCCGTCGGGCACCATGAGCCCCTGGGCCAGGTTGGAGGCGAGGGCCAATCCCAGCAGCAAGGCGCCGTATCGGGGCGGGCCCAGGGCGCGTTCAACCTTCGTGCCAAGCGAGATGAGCATGAGCATGTTGAACAGGAGATGGATGGTGCTGAAATGAAGGAACGCGGGCGTGACCATGCGCCAAGGCTGGTTCCACGGAATGGCGCCACCGGTCGGCTGGCCCATCGGGTCGGCGAAACTCAGGAACGAGACAACCTGTTCGGGCGTTCCCATCGGTTCGGAGGTTTCTTGCCGGCTGGCTTCGGAAATCGAGAACAGGGAGACCCCCACGGAAACCAGCACCAGCAGCAGGGTGATCTTGTCTCGGGCGGCGCCCCGCATCCGCCTTTCCATGCGCCTTTGTCGTTGCTCGTATTCGCGTTCCGCCGATTGCTCCTCGTTCCTGATTTTCCTGGCTTCCGACCTGGCGGCGGCATGGTCGGCCGACATGGGGTTGGCCTGGAAAGACGCCAGCAATTCCCTGGCCCGGGGCAATTTGTCCTCATCGACGATCCAGACCTGAATGCCTTCGGGAGATTCCAAGAGGTTCGACTTGATGCCTTCGGCCAGAAGAATGTCGGCAAGAAGCGACGCCTTCGCGGCTGGTAAGGTTTGTCCGACCTGCCTCATGGATGACTCCCGGGAAGCGCTGGCGCCCCCTCGCCATCCTAGGGCATCTGTCGCGGGCTTGAAGGTGGGCGTGATGAACCTACCATCGGATCATGGGGAAAACCAAGCGACGAAACCCGTCCATAGGCCTCTTGGCGAAGTTGGCCGGGATGTATCCCGAAAGCCGCTGCGCGCTTGATTATGAAAATCCACTGCAACTGCTGGTGGCGACGATCCTTTCAGCCCAGTGCACCGACGCGCGCGTCAACAAGGTCACGCCTGCCTTGTTCGCCCGGTTTCCCGATGCCAAGTCTTTTTCCAGCGCGGATTTGGCCGAAATCGAGGAACTGATCCAGTCGACCGGTTTTTTCCGCAACAAGGCCGCCAACATCAGGGGCTGCTGCCGGGAACTCATCGACAGGCATGGCGGGGAGGTTCCCCGCACGCTTGAGGAATTGGTTGTGTTGCCCGGCGTCGGACGCAAGACGGCGAATGTGGTCCTGGGCCACTGTTTTGGCGTGCCCGGCATCACCGTGGACACTCATGTGGGACGATTGAGCCGCCGGCTGGGCCTGACCCGTCACGACGACCCGGTGAAGGTGGAGCGCGACCTCATGGAGCAATGGCCGCCCGGGGACTGGACGATCACCAGTCTGCGCCTCATCGACCATGGCCGGGCGGTATGCGCCGCCCGCAAGCCGGCGTGTGATCGATGCGGCCTCGCCGACTTGTGCCCCCGTGTGGGAGTCGAGGGGGCCCGGGGGCGGCCCCGGCGTTCCTCCCAAGGTTCCAAGGACGAGGATGGCGGCACATGAACCGATTGCTGGAAGCGTTTTGTCGTTATGCCCGGGTCGACACGATGGCCGTGGAAGGTTCCAGGATTGTTCCCAGCAGTCCGGGCCAACTTGAGCTGGGCAGGATGCTCGCGGAAGAACTCAGGGCGATGGGTGCTTGGGAAGTGGAGCACACCGACAAGGGGATCGTGTACGCGACGATTCCGCCCTCCCCGGGAAGCGAAGCGACCGTCATCGCCCTGATCGCCCATGTGGACACCTCGCCCGAGACTTCGGGATCCGGCGTCAGGCCCGTCGTTCACTCCCCATACGACGGCGGGGATATTCTTTATCCCGCCGCTCCGGGGCTGGTGCTGAGTCCGCTCAAGGATGCCGACCTTGCCTCGCTGCGCGGCAAGACCATCATCACCTCCGACGGGACAACGCTGCTCGGAGCCGATGACAAGGCGGGTGTCGCGGTGATCATGGAGACGGCCAGGCGTCTCTTGGAGAATCCGGCATGGCCCCGGCCGGGAATCCGTATCTGCTTTACCTGCGACGAGGAGATCGGCCGGGGAACCGACCATGTCGATTTGGCCAAACTGGGCGCCAGCGTGGCCTACACGCTCGACGGCGGCGGCACCGCTGAAATTGATGCCGCGACATTCTCGGCCGACCTCGCGGTGATTCGGGTTCGGGGCATCAACATCCATCCGTCGATCGCCAAGGGGCGCATGGTGAACGCCGTGCGCTTGGCGGCGATTTTCATCGACCGGTTGCCAAGGCAGTTCCTGTCTCCTGAAACCACGATGGACGACCAGGGATTCCTGCATCCTTACCGGATCGAGGGAGGCGTCGCGGAGACGAGGATCCAGGTGCTTCTCCGCGACTTCGACACTAAAGCCCTGGCGGGACAAGCGGCGATGCTCAGGGAAATCGCCTCCCACCTCGAGCGGGAGTTTCCCGGAAGCGGCATCGAGGTCGAGGTTCGGCCGCAGTACCGCAACATGGCCGATGGCCTCGCGGCCGAACCGAGGGCCGTGGCCTTCGCCGAGGAGGCTACCCGGCGCGCGGGAATGATCCCCAGGGTGACCCGTGTGCGGGGCGGCACGGATGGCAGCCGATTTACCGAGAAAGGCCTGCCGTGCCCGAACCTTTCATGCGGCGAGCACAATCTCCATTCCCCGTTGGAATGGACCTGCCTTGAGGAAATGGACGCGGCATGCCGGGTGATTGTGGAATTGGCCGCCTGCTGGGCCGCGGGTCGCGCCTGATTCAGTTGTTGGCGGCGCCTGCCGCCAGCGACAGCGCGCCATGAAGAACCACTTCCTCGCCCAATGCCGCCGGGACAATGTCGAAAAGCCCATGGAACGGCTTGAAGACCATGCCGCGCACAGCGGCGCGCACGGGGCCGAAGAACAGGTCCTCTCCCAGAAGCGACACCCCGCCGCCGATCACGAAGCGTCGCGGGCAGACAAGGGCGGCGGTCTGGCAGATGCCCCACGCCAGGGCATTGGCGGCCTCGGCCAAGACTTCCAAGGCAAGGGTGTCGCCGGCCCGCGCGGCCGATGCGATCCCTTGGACGGTTGGCAAAGGTTCGGTGACGCAGGTGCGCGCGCCGGCCTGAACGGCCGCCGCGAACCGGCGCTGGATACCCCAACCCGAGGCGACATGCTCGAGAATTTCTCCGTGTCGGTCCACCATGAGGTGGCCAATTTCAGCGGCGCCATGTCCGCAACCCGGATGGATTTTGCCGCCGAGGATCAACCCGCCGCCGATTCCCGAGCCGACGGTGATGTAAAAGACCGGGTCGTGGCCGACGCCGGCGCCCTTGGTGGCCTCGCCCAAGCCAGCCACATCGGCGTCATTGCCGACGAGCGAGCGAACCTGAAGCATCTCGTCAAGCCAATCAGCCAGGGGGAAGTTCTCCCACCCTTGGATCTGGTGGGAGATAATGGTTTTTCCCGCGGATGAGTCAACGGGTCCGCCGAATCCCACGCCAACCGCCGTGAGCCGTGAACCATGGGGAATCCGCGCGACAAGGGAAGGGAGGGCTTCGCGCATGGCGCCGCGGATGCCTTGGGCCTGTCGCGTGGGATCCACCGTGGCGCGCCAGAGATGCGCGATGGTTCCATCGCTGTCCGCGAGGCAGGCCTGTAGCTTGGTGCCCCCGATTTCGATTCCCATCAGCATGGAATTGTCCTTCATTTTCACGGTTCAACCTTGCAATTTAGAAGGCGGAATCGAATAATAGACATGCCTTTCCCCGCCCAATAGATACTTATTACCAATCTTTCTTCCGGGCAGGAGGCATCATGCCCCAGTATTACATGATTTTGCCCGTGGCCGCGGTGTTCCTTGCCGCGGGTTGCGGAGGAGACGGCCGGTCCAAGGTTCACGGCTTTGTGAAGCACCAGGGCAAACCCCTCAAGGCCGGAGTGATCTCGTTCATCGAGGAGGGGGCGATCGCACCCTCCGGCGGGTCGGCCATCATTGACGGCCGGTACGAGGTTCCCGCGGAAGCCGGCCTCAAGCCGGGAAAATATGCCGTGGCAATCTCGGCACCTGAAAACAAGTCGAAAGCCGCGGCGGAGCAAGCCATGCCCGGAATGTCCGGCCCGCCTCCCAAGGAAACCCTTCCAGCCAAGTACAACTCCAAGACCGAACTCAGGGCCGAAGTGAAGGCCGGAGCGAAGAACGAATTTGATTTCGACCTTCAGTGATTTGATTTTTCGCGGATTGGCTCGATCTGTCGCGTTTGTTTCATTCATTTCTTTTCCAGGAGGACCGGATCATGAAACGGAACGGCTTCACCCTTATCGAATTGCTCGTTGTCATCGCCATCATCGCCGTGCTCATCGGACTTCTCGTCCCGGCCGTGCAGAAGGTTCGCGAGGCGGCCAACCGGATGAGTTGCACCAACAACCTGAAGCAGTTGGGCATCGCCATGCACAGCTATCATGACGCCAACAACAGCGCCCTTCCGGCCATGATGGGCCCCAGTGGTTGCTGTTGGGGAACATGGACCATCCTCATCATGCCCTATATCGAGCAGGAGCAAGCCTACAGGCTCTACCAGAATTGGGGTGGAAATGATGGCTTCAACTCCAATTTTCCAGCCCAATCGACCGGTGGATTTCCAAGATACGGTTCGGCGCCCAACACGACGAATGTCACGGGGCGCCGCTACAAGGTGTTGACCTGCCCCAGCGATCAGGTAAACACGCCGATCGGAGCCATGCCCAACCACAACTATGCCGTCTGCGGCGGCACGGGAGGAACGAGCAGGTCTGTGCCCACCGGAGCGCCGGCGGGTTTCGTGCCACAGGCCGGCATGTTCGATGGCGGCAGCCTCACGCGGAAGATCAAGCTCACCGATGTGACCGACGGACTTACGAATACAATCATGGTGGGCGAGGTTGCCCAAGGGCAGGGAACCGACTTGCGCGGCTTCATCTGGTGGGGTGATGCCTCGGCCATGAGCACATTTGCCACGCCCAACACCAGCACCCCCGACCAGATCTACACGCCTGGTTATTGCAACAACCTTCCCGCCAAGGGATTGCCATGCACCGGAACCGGTGGCGGCGTGTATTTCTCCCGAAGCCGGCATTCAGGCGGCGTCAATGCCGCCATGGGGGATGCCAGCGTGAGGTTCATCAGCAACGGCATCTCCCCGACGGCCTGGCTGAATGCGGGTGGGGCCGCCGACGGTCAGGTCGGAACGCTTAATTGAATTGCCGTCGCGCTCAGCGGGTCGGCCAAATCCACAAGGCTCCGTCCCGGCCCGCCACGGCCACGCCGCCTTCGCCCATGGCCATGGCGGCGGGATTTTCAGGACATTTGTCGTCCCAGATGGTTGTTCCGTCCCGGGAGTCCAACCGTTCAACGATGCCGCCGGCCGTGGCGATGCCCGCGATGCCGTCGAGGATATTCTCGCTGAAGGCCAGGATGGGCGTCGCCCGCCGGGCGATGACTTTCCAGCCGTCGGCCGTGGCGCTTTCAAGCGCGCCATGGCTAAGGCGGAGGCGTCCGGATAACACCGGAGGCCGGAAGGATTCCGATGCCGGACTGACTTCGCCATCCGGGCTCACCCCGCGCGCGGAATCCGTTCCACCATTCTTGCCGGCCACCACCCATCGGCCGTCGCTCCAGCCGAGGCGGTCGAGGCGCCATCCCTCCATGCGAAGGCGTCTTGGAAAAGCCTCCGGAACAAGGGGGCGTTTTTCCCAGTGGTCCCCGGCCAGGGCCGGATGAACGAACAACCCGCTTTCCCACCAGGCCCTCGCGGGGCCGGCCACTCCACGGATCACTTGCTGACCGCCGTCATCCAGGTTCCATGCCTGCGCGATGCCACCGCCCCACGAAAGACAGCGCGCTCCGTCGGGAGCCAGGTCGATTCCCTCAATGGCGGTTCCGGGCGTCATCCAGAATTGCAAGCCCCGGCCGCGGGCGGCGTCGAGAACGCGGAGTTCCGTTCCGCCCGCGCTCACCAACCGGGAACCATCCGCGGAAAAGCGCAGGAAGGCGCACGGCCCCAGCCTGGGTTCAAAGGCCGTGTCGCGATCGCCATTGGTGGTTTCCCACTTGCGGATTTTTCCATTGGACGCGGCCACCAGGAAACGCCCATCCGGGCTCAAGGCGAATGGTGAGCCGGCCCCGGGAATCGAAACGCGACGCGAATCGTGCCTGATCACATCAATCCTCGGCGGATTCAGCCAGCGGATCGCCAGGACGGGCGCGCTATCGGCCCATCGGGCGTCGGGCGACTCCCCCGTGAGTGTTTGTTCGGGTCGCAATCCTTTTCCCAAAAGTTCCAGGCTGCTGTCGCCCCAGCGCGCGGCCTTGGCGCCGTCGCGCGCCACCGCCAAGCCCGACCAGGGCCCGGGAGGGCCGGACAGTACCCTTTGTCCATTGGGGGAAAAAACCGCGATTCCGCCCGAATCGGACATGACCCAATGGTTCCCATCCGCCGGGCTTTCCAGCATGCGCGTCTTCCCCTCATGTTCCAGAGAAATGGCCTCCCCGTGAGGGTTGATAATCATGGCCCGGCCGTCCGCATTGGAAACCAAGGCGGTTCCGGGATGGATGCGCCGCGAGATTTCGGAGATTCCCGGCCTTGAGGTGGCGCCAAGGTTCTGGCGGTCGATGACCGCGCGTTGGCGCCAAAGGGATTCCTCAAAAAGCGGCATTTCCCCCGGGGAATCAGCCCCAGCCAGGCTGATGAAACGCTGCCATTGGAATTTGTCCCATGCCGCTTGCGCCGCCGCCACCCGCATCAGCCTTGCCGTTCGCCTGGATTCGGCGACGGCCATGCTGAATCGCACCGTCTCCTGCTTAAGCAGCGCGGCTTCCCTGAGCGCCAGCATGCCGAACGCCACCGAAAAGGCGGTTCCCAAGGCGACCGCCGCCATGAGCGAACCGATCGACCATGCCAAGGCAGGGTTTCGCCTTGTCCATTTCAGGCCGCGTTCGAAACGGGTGACGGCGCGCACGGCGATCGGTCGCCCTTCGAGCCAGGCCTCGATGTCGGCGGCCAAGTCCGCCGTCGAACGGTAGCGTTTTTCAGGATCCTTCCGCAGCGCGTGGAGGCAGATCGTGTTCAGGTCGGCGGGGATCGCGTCGTTGAGCGCGCGTGGTGCCACGGGTTCGGCGCCTGTGATCCGCTGCATGACCTGCATGACGGTCACCCCCGTGAACGGCACCCGGCCGGTGAGGCATTCGTACATCATGGCGCCCAGCGCCCAGACATCCGTCGCCGGGCCGATGCGCCCCGGGGCATTGATCTGCTCGGGGGCCATGTAGGCGGGCGTTCCCGCGATGATGTTGTCGCGAGAATGGAACGCGTCGGTGGCCTTGGCCAGTCCGAAATCGGCCAGCTTGAGGACATTTCCGTTGGCGATGAGCACATTTCCCGGCTTGATGTCGCGGTGGATGATGCCTTCGGCATGGGCATGGCCGGCGGCGCGGGCGACCGTGAGGATCGCCTGACATGCCGCCTCGAGAGCCATCGGCCCTTCGCGCAACCTGTCGGCGAGGCTTCCCCTGGGGCAAAACTCAAGGCTGTACCACTCCACCGACTCATGGATTCCGAAATCATGAATCCGGATGATGTTGGGATGGTCGAGTCGGGCCACCGCCCGCGCCTCGGCCATGAACCTCTCCCTTTCCTCGCCGGTGGCGGCGGGATTGAGCAGGCGCTTGAGCGCGATAATCCTGTCGAGTCCCTTGTGGCGGGCCTTGTAGACCTGTCCGTTGCCGCCCGCACCAAGGCGCGCGAGGATCTCATATCCCGCCGGGCACCATGCTGAGTGGGCTGGAACGGGGGGATTGGTTAATGGCGAACCCGCCGGCAGGGTGGCGTGAAGGTCGGGCGGTGGATCGGCACCTTGCTCCCCGGTCATCGGGGTGGCCTCCGTCCAAACCAAGTGGCGAGCTGCCATCGCGCCAGGAAGGCTCCGATGGCGCCGGTACCCACCCCGACGGAGAAGATCCGCCAAAACGATCCAAAGTCGGCTGAGACCTCAGCCTGGCTTGGCCCTGATGTCGCTTCGGTCTCTGGCGCCGTCGCCGGATTTGGCTCGGCGGGAGGAACGGAGGCCTTGAGGACTTCAATGTGGCGAGCCAAAATTCGCACATGGCGCATTTGGCGCGCGCTTGCCAGTTCTTCCAAAACGCGCAAGCCCTCATTGTTCTCGCCCGCGGCATTGAGCGTTTCCCCAAGCAGCCAAAACACCCGGTTTTCCATGGGGAACCAGACGGCCAATTGCCGCGCCTGATCGAGCGCATCGCCGGGCAGGCCTTCCCAAGTGATCCGATCGGCGGGACCGGGACGATAGGCCTCGGGGGCCGCCGGGTAGACCGGTCCATCCCAGACCATGTCAGGGCCGGCCTGGTTGGGATCGAACCTTGGCGGCGGGTTGGTCGCTTCCAGTAGCCTGCCCCGCAGCATTTTCAGTTGGGCGCGCTCGGCGTGAAGCAAAAAGCGCCAGGTCGAGAGGCTCCAACCTTGGGGTGCCTTGGAAGCTATTTCAGGCCAAGCCTTGAGCGCTTGTGATTGCATCAGATAGGCGCGCTCGGCGAAATCTCGACCCATGCCCCGAACCGCCAGTTCGTGGTAGGTGGTGGCCAGATTCGCCAGCACCTGGAACCGGATGGGGTCGCGGGCCTCGAGTCGGCCTTGAAGCGAATCCAGCAGGGGACGGGCCAATTCCGGTTGGCCAAGCCGCAGGTGGCATACCGCCAGGTCCATGAGGTCATTGGCGGGGCCGTCGCCGGATGTCTTTTTCAATTGATCACGGAGGGCGATGAATTCGGCCCTTAGCGACCCGGCCACCACAGGCCGCTTTTCGTCGTGTGTGCCCGCGTCTCGCAGTTCACCGAGAAGCAGGCGCATGTCGCGGTGGCTTGCCGCGACGGGCGGAAGTTTTTCAAGCCTGCCGTAAACCCCGGCCGCGGCGGGGTTCACGAAAACAAGCAGAAGCAGCGGAACGACGCGCGAGATTCGCATGATTCCCATCATCTTAACCCGGAGAGGACTGGTTGACAGGTTTGGACCAAATGGTCTATGCCGTGCCCTCCCGGTGGAGGACCTCGGCCAAAAATGGTGGCGGCGCTGATCGTATTGGCGGGCATCGCGCTGGGTGGTGATTCCACCCCGCCCGCCGCGTTGCCTCCCCCTCGCCACGGGTATCCCGCACACCTGCCGGAATTCGTTCTCGCCATGCGCATCGATCCGCAGGAAAAGCGGGTCACCGTGACGGAGGAACTCACCTGGACCCATCCGGGTGGTCCACCTGTCGAAAACCTGGTCATCCAGGCCCATGCGGCTTTCGTTCTTCCCGAATCCGAGCAGGGAGCGATGGCCAAGACGCTGGAAATGCTGAGGTTGGACCCGAGGGACGCCCTCGGCGTGAAGCGTCCCGCGCTCGAGTTTCAATCCGTTTCGTTGTTTCACGACGGTCAATGGGCCAGCCAGCCGGCCATTCTGGGCGGTTCCACGGGAACAAACCTGGAGTTGAAACTCCCCGCGCGGGTCGCGGCGGGAGGCAAGGTGCGGGCCAAGCTGGAATTCACGGTCAGGCTCGATGAGAAGCAGGGGCGTTGGGGCCTGTGGAACGGCGTGGTGAACCTGATGCAATGGTTGCCCGTTCCTGCCGTTTACGATGGCGAAAGGGGATGGCAGCCATCGCCATTCCTGCCATGGCACCAACCATTCCTCAACGAGGCGGGACACTATAGGGCGGAAATCCAGTTGCCCGCGGGCTGGGAACTGGCGCATTCGGGGCAGGCCGTCGAGGAGACGGGTGCCGGACCCGGCTGGAAGGCGGTACGGGTCGAGGCCCGGGCGGTGAGGGATTTTTCACTGGCCGCGAGCGCGAATTATGTGATCGCCCGAACCACGGCGGCCGTGAAGGGGCGCGATCCGGTTCTTGTGAAAGTGGCGGCGCTGAAGCACCACGCCCGGCTTGCCGAAAAGATGGCGGCGCTCGCGGCCGACGCCGTCAGCACCTACAGCGCCTGGATGGGCGCCTACCCGTGGCCCGAATTGACCATCGCCGAAACCTATTTCGGCTGGAACGGCAATGAAGGCGGATCGGTCATCATGATCGATGAGCGGGTCTTCAACCTTCCGGCGCTCGCCGATGGATTCATTGAATACCTGATCGTCCATGAGACTTGCCACCAGTGGTGGTACAACGCCGTCGGAACCGACGGCTACCGGGAGCCGTTCATCGACGAGGGACTCGCCACGGCCCTGAGCCACCGCCTGATCAACGGCCGGCGCGGACGCAATAACACGATGCTCACCTATCCGGATAAGCTGGAATGGCTCCCGAACATACCGCGCGAGAGCTACCGGAACCGGGGTTGGTCGGGGCTGGTTCATTCCGGGTTCGACGGGCCCGTGCAGCGCGGCATGCAGGAGCATGGCAACCTCGCGAGGCTTTTTGGAACCGCTTACGACAAGTCGAGCAAGGTCTTCGACATCCTTGCCGAAAGGCTTGGCGACGCCGCGTTCCTGGAATTCCTCACAACCCTCCAGCGCAAGTACCGTCACAGGATCATGCGCGCCGCCGATCTCGAGGCGGAACTGGCCGACTTCACCGGCCGGGACTGGACCGGATTCTTCGACAAGTGGTGGCGCGGCGAGGGGCGCGTCGATTGGGCCGTGGACAGCGCCGAAACGATTGATGAGAAGGGGCCGAGGCCCGTGGCCCGTCTTCGCCGCCGGGAGGATGTTTCCCGCGTGAGGGTCGTGCTTTCCCGTTCCGGTCCGACTGATGAGGCCACCAGCCTCGGGTTTCGCCTGCCGGGGCAACCGGGCTACCCGATCCGCGTGCCCGTGGCGACCGGCCTGCAATGGAAGGGGGACAATCCGCCAGCGGAAGTCACGCCCTTGCCCGACGGCAGGGTCCAGGTGGTCGTGGAATTGCCGGTTGAACCCGAGTCGGTGATGGTTGATCCCGACATGGTGCTTCCCGACCCGAGGTTGGCGAACAACCATACCGACCTGTCGCCCGCCATGCGCGCGACCTGGCTCTACACGATGGCCGATGAGAACGACCTCACGACGGCCAACGACCGCTGGAACATCATTTTCGGCCCATGGATTTACGGATCGGCCTACAGCAACCCCTGGTACACCCGCACGACGATGCTGGGCCTGAGGGCCGGCGCGTTCAAGTCGCAGGAATTCAACGGCGGGGTTTACGCGGCCTACCGAACCGATTACCGGGATGTGGTACTGGGCGTGGATGGCACTTGGGAGCACTGGCCCGACAGCCCATGGCAGACAGGCTTCAATGCCGAGCAAAGGCTTTACGAGTTCGAGTCGGGGCAATCCTCACCCGTCAGGGCGACGCTTTTTGCCCGGCATATCCTGTTCGCGAACTCGAGCCTTTACCAGTTGCCGTTCGACTTCAACGAGGTTTACGCGACTTACACGGGCAACTTTCTCCCCTACAGTTCGCAGTTGCCGCAGGGGGCCGTGCGGTTTTCCAATACCACGACGGCGGGTTGGCATTTGCGCCGCAATCGCCAAACCCCGTACTGGGATCCGTCGATGGGTTGGCAGTTCGACGCGGTTGTCGAGGGGGGTGGGGCGGATCTCGACTCCTATTCGGGAATGTTCCGGGCCTGGGCCCAGGGCGTGTTGGTGCAGCAGTTGCCCGACTTCTCCGAATGGATCCCGGAGGGCCCCTTGGCCCGTCTTGTCCGTCCCGCGGCGCTGGCCCTTGCCGAAACACGGCTGGCCCTGAGGGCCTATGGCGGCACCGCGCTTCCCAGCCGGGGCGCCTTCTTCCCCTTGGGCGGAGGGGAATCGTTCCGCGGCTTCGACATGGCCCAGCGGCAGGGAAGCACCGTGTGGGTCGGGTCGGTGGAATGGCGACTGCCCGTGATGCGGCATCTGGAATGGGATGTGCTCGACCATGTGGCCGGGGTGCGCGGAGTTCAGGTCGCGCTCTTTTACGATGTGGGAGACGCGTTGGCGGCCGGAAATTCCTATGGCCCCGTGGCCCACGCCGTGGGCGCCGGACTCCGTTTCGACGGGGTCCTGCTCAGCTTTGTCGAACGCGCCACATTCAGGTTCGACTTCGCCCAAGCCATCGGTCAGGGGACGGGGCCGCAATTCTGGTTCGGCGTGAACCAGCCTTTCTGACGCAAGTCACTTCGCGGGCGCCACCGCGATATCACCCGTTTCAGAAACAAAAAGCCAGGTTCCCGTCGCCTCATCCTTGAAGATCTCCACGCCCACGCGGCGCGTGCCGGGCCCCACCTCGTTTTCACCAGCCTTGCGCACGGCGATCACCGCGCTTGATTTCCATTCAGGCGCCTTGGGCTTGGCGTCCTGGAAGGCTTGGGAGCGCGGAAGAAGATGGGTGACTGCCGCGCCCGTGAGGAACATCGCGAAAAATTGCAAGAAACGCATGCCCTGTCTCCCTTGGAGTTTCCAAGTTACCAGACATGATCGCGGGGAAAATCGGAATTCCCCTGAAACGATCTTGATCTGGCCATGAGGGAAACTTATAGCCCGCGCCACATGCCGTCGTCATGCGGCGGTTGAATTGGTTCGAAAGGAGGCCGGGGGTGGCTGGATTTTCCAAAAGCGTGCGGGAAAGGGGCCGGCGTTGGCTGAGTTGCGCCCTGGCCGCGGGCCTGATGGGACAGATGGCGGTTGCCGGGGGGCCCGCCGTTCGTTCCACAAGCCTTGCCGGCCACATGGTTGTGCTGGCGCCGTCGAAGGGGCACCAGGCCCTCACAGCGGCGATCGAGGCCCAAAGGCGGGGCGACTATGAGTCGGCCTTGAAGTCGATCACCGAGGCCAAGGCGCGCCAGTCGGATCTCAGCCCCGTCGAGGTCGCCGAACTGACAACGCTGATCGAGGCCAACAAGGCGGCCCTCGACGCGCGGAAGAAGGGTTCCGCCCAGGTTGACGCCATCGAGCGGTTGCTCGCCGCTGGCCAGAAAACCACCGCCGCCGACATGATGAAGCGCCTTTCGGTGAACGAGCAGTTTCTTTCCTCGGCCGACCGCGATCGGTTGGCTCGCATGCGGGGACAGGATTCGGCCGCCGTGGCGCCGGCATCCGCCGTGGTTCCCGCGGCCAGCAAGGCCAAGATTGTCACGCCCGCCATGGAAGACCCGCGTGGGATGCTTGTCGCCGGCCGCAACCTGATGCTGGTTGGAAAATTCCAGGAGGTGGCGGAAATCGCCGCGAAGGCCGAGGCGACTGGCGTGGCTTTCGCACCCAACGAGGACAGCCCGCAGAAACTGCGCGCCGATCTGGCCAAATATCAGCGTGATCCCCAATTCCTTCTGGCGGCGTCGCATCAGGCGCTGCGCGCCAACGACCTCGCGAGGGCGGAGTCGCTGGCCCGGCAGGCCGAGAAGGCCGCGGGTCCGACCACCTTCATGTTCACGCCCGACAGTCCCGCCAAGGTGTTGAGGCAAATCGACGCGGCCAAGGCCGGCGCCGGGGCGATGACCACGAAGCTGCCCGCTGATTCCCAAGCAGGCAAGTCCGCCGAATTGGTGAAGGCTCCAGAGCCCGCCAAACCATCCGAGACCATCAAGGCGCCCGAGGTTTTCACCCCCGCCCTGCCAAAGGAAACTGCCAAGGTCTACGATTCGCCCAAATTGGCTGATCCGGTGAAGGCCGACCTCGCCAAGGTTGAGGAATCGTCCGCCGGGAAGAAAGTGGACGGAGCGCCTTCTCCCAAGGCACCGCCCAAGGAACTGGTCGCCTTGGGCCGAAAGGCCCTTTCCGAAGGCCAAATCGATGAGGCGATGAAGCTGGCTCTCCAGGCGAAAGCCGCTCCCGGCGCCCGCTATGGATTGTTCGAGGATAATCCCGACCGATTGAAGTCGGATGTTGAAAGGGCCCGCGCCAAGCGCGATCAGGCCGAGGTGATCAGGCTGATGGCCGAGGCCAGGAAGTTGCAGCAGGCCGGCGACCTTGATGGCGCGGCCAAGCTGGCCTACAAGGCGCGGCAGCTCCGCGGCCCCTCGGCGATGTGGGAAATGTCCGAACGGCCCGAGAAGCTCATCTCCGAAATCCACGCGGCCCAGTCGAAGGTTGCCGCGGGAACCGACGCCAAGGCGCGGCAAGCCCGCTCCCAACTCACCGAAGCGCGGGGCGCGCTCAAGGCGGGAGATGTCGCGGGCAGCCGCAAACTGCTCGAGCAGGTGGAAGCACTGCGTGTCAATTTCGACAAGCCCGGCGAGGACACGCCTGAAAAACTCCGCAAGGACCTGGAGGTTGTCATTGCCAGCAGGGTGTCGGCCACGGGTTCGGCTCCCTCGGTGGCCCCCAAGCCGGCGGTGGAAAAACCGGGCCTTCCTTCCGTTGCCGTCAAGGCTCCAGGCAATGACTCGCCATCCCAACCCGTGGCGACGAAGCCTCCGGCTGTTTCATCCATTCCGGCGCTTCCCAGCGACCCCGAATCCGTGTCCACTCCGTCACTACCATCAGGCCTGACCATTCCATCGCTTCCCGTGGCCTCCAAGCCGGCGGTGATGCCTCCGGTTCCCATGGTGGGCATGAACTCCGAGGGGCCATCGGGCTTGCCGAACTTGCCAAAGGTCGAGGCAAGCCAAGCATCGGGCATTCCCGCGATGCCCGGCGCCGCCGTGTCCGGGCAGGGAAAAACTCTTCTTGAAAAGGCTCGTGTGGAACTTCGCGCCGGCCAGACCGCCAACGCCCGCAGGCTCGCCGAGGAGGCGTTCCAGGGGCCCTATGGAGTCAAGGAGGAGGCATCCGTCGTCCTGCGAACGATTGATTCCGAGGAAAACAACCAAAAAGCGCTTGAAAGCCGGCGCACATTCGACGCCGTGGTGAGCGCCTACAACCGCAAGGAATATGAGCAGGCCCGCAACCTGCTGGCCGCGGTGAATGACAAGCTTCTCGACAAGGAACGCCAATCCCGTCTCAAGGAAATCATGTCGACTCCAGGCATGCTTCCCGGGGCCGCCGCGGCCCAGGCCGGAAAAGTGCCCGCCTCGGGTTCGCTTCCCGGTGGCATGCTGCCGGAAGGTCCCGGAGCAGTGGCTTCCCTGCCTTCCTTGCCCGGTGCCGAGCCGAAGGGTGATTCGCTTTCGCAAGCCCAGGCGATGCAAAAGGTGAAGTTCGACAAGATGCAGCAGCAGGGGCTCGATGCCCAGCGCGAGGCCGCTGAGAAATTCCGCGCCGGACAGGCCGACGCCGCCCTGGACATCCTTGGCGACTACCTGCAGGACCTGGAAGGCTGCGGGCTGGAAGCCTCCAAGCTGGCGCAACTGCGCCGGCCCGTGGAATCTCGCCTGCAGCATTTCAAGCTTCTCAAGGCCCAAAAGGAATTCCTCGACAAGGATTCGACCGCCAAGGAAGGGAAGAAGAATCCGATCGGCCAGAAAATGCTCGCGGAGGAGAACCGGAACAAGAAGGTCGCCGAACAGATGAAACTGTTCAACACGGCCTTCAAGGAAGGCAAGTATCTCGAGGCTGAAAGCTACGCGATGCGGGCCCAGGAACTCGATCCCGACAACGCCATGGCCGCCGCCGCTGTCAGCATGGCCAAGTCGCAGCGCGCCCTGGTGACCGTGAAGGGCAACAAGTCGGAAAAGGAAAAATTCTTCCTCGACGGACTCAACGACACCGACAAGTTCGGCCAAGCCCTCACGATCGACAAGCCCCTTGATGTCAACGAGAGCATGACCGAGCGGCGCAGCAAGCGCACCTCGCTCAGCGCCCTGACGAGCCCGCAGCGCAAGAGCGCAGCGGAGCGGGAGATCGAAAACAAGCTCAACACCCCCGTGAACCTTTCGTTCAAGGATCAACCGCTCAGGGAAGTCCTCGAGGACATCCGCGCGCTTTACCAGATCAACATCGTTCCTGATGTCGCGGCGCTGGAGGCCGAGGGGATCAGCCTCGACCGTCCCGTCACGCTCAAGGTTGAGCAGATCTCCCTCAAGAGCTACCTGAACCTGCTGCTCCGGAATGTCCACCTGACATGGGTGATCAAGGACGAGGTGCTCCAGATCACGACGGAATCGCAGGCTCGGGGCAAGCTGGCCACCGTCACCTACCAGGTCACCGACCTCGTTCTTCCGGTCGAGAACCATGTCGGTCATGCGGGGCCGAATTCGTTCAACCCGCTGCTGACTTCCGGCAAGGAACAGGGCATGAAGGCCTCTGGCCAACCCACGCCCATCGGCACGCCGCTGGGACTCAATGGGGGAACCCAGGTCGGATCCAGCACCGGTTCAAGTTCAGGCCAAGCCACGGTGGGCGATGGCGGCAAATGGAACAAGCGAACCGGAACGACCACCGAGGAAGCGCTCATTCGCATCATCACGAGCACGATCGAGCCCCAGTCATGGAGTTCGGTCGGCGGCGCGGGCACCATTGAGTACCACCCGCTCACCATGTCGCTGGTGGTGAACCAGACACCCAACATCCAGGAACAGGTCGCCGACCTCCTCAACAACCTTCGCCGTCTGCTCGACCAGGAAGTGGCCCTGGAGATCAAGCTGATCTCGATCGCCGAGGATTTCTACGAGCGCATCGGCCTCGACTTCAACATGAACATCAAGACCGACCGCAACACCGCGAAGTTCGAACCGATGATCACCTCGGGCAACTACAAGCCCGCCGGTTACATCAACGACCCGTACTTCCGCAACATGGTGGGCGGCATCACACCCGCCGGGTCGTTCACGAGCGACCTCGACATCCCCATCAACCAGAACAGCTTCAACCTGTCCAACCCCGCGTTC
The DNA here is from genome assembly GCA_016873225.1 of Planctomycetota bacterium. GTDB lineage: Bacteria > Planctomycetota > Planctomycetia > Gemmatales > Gemmataceae > REEB421. The sequence goes on from VGXS01000006.1 coordinate 98,637, forward strand.
GGAAATTACTTCGGCGCCCCGGGTGGTGGCATCAACATGGGCCTGGCGTTCTTGAGCGACATCCAGGTCTTCCTGTTCCTCGAGGCCGCGCAGGGTGACACCCGCACCAATGTGATGCAGGCTCCCAAACTTACTCTGTTCAATGGCCAGACCGCGACGCTGAATGTGGGCGACACCCAGTTCTTCGTCACCGGCGTGAACCTGCAGACGCTGGCCAATGGCAATGTGGCGTTTGAACCTGAAGTGCAGGGTTACTTCAACGGCATCCAGTTGACGATCCAGGCGATCATTTCCGCCGATCGCCGCACCGTGCGCCTGTCACCCAACATCAGCATGCAGAACCTGGCGCCCGGACCAGTCAACCTGTTCCCCGTGGTGGTGCCGATCTTCCCGCAGCCCGGCTTCAACCAGCCGAACCCCGCGGATCCGATCACCTTCACCCAGCTCATCCAGCAGCCTGTCATCCAGTCGGTGACCGTGCAGACCACGGTGGCCGTGCCTGATGGTGGTACCGTTCTGATGGGCGGCCTCAAGAGGCTCAGCGAGGCCCGCAATGAATATGGTCCGCCGATCCTGAGCAAGATCCCCTACATCAACCGCCTGTTCCGCAACACCGGTTACGGGCGCGAGGCCACAAGCCTCCTCATGATGATCACTCCGCGCATCATCATCCAGGAGGAGGAGGAGCAGATTCAAACGAACTTCCGGCCGGCTCCGCAAGTCGCCCCGTAGTTCGGTGAAAATGTCCAAGCAACCGGCGGCCGGCTTCAAGGAAGCCGGCCTCTCCTTTTCTTCCATGCGACATGGCGCTCGAACACTGTCGCCGGCATGGCAAAATGATTCGTACTCTAGGAAAGAAGCATCGCCAGCATGATGGCTGACATCGCGGCCATCAGTCCATCCTCGATCAGCGCCACCGTGGACATTGGCAGGTTGAAGACCGTGCCAAGGCAGGCGCACCGGATTTGTTGCTTCCGCGCCAGTGCCCTCGCGACACCGATCATCCCCACCAGCATGAAAGCCATGGTGGCGGCATTTGTCAGCAGCGGAGAAAAACGGACCAGATAGGCCAGCCCAAGCGACAATTCGATGAACGGGTAGAGGTAGCCGTAGGTCCGAATCGGCTTGGCCACCACATCGTAGCCTTGAAAGGCATCAGCGAAACCTGGCAGGTCGAGCAGCTTGAAAAAGGAAAAAGCGACAAAGAAGCCACCCATGAAGTTCGACATGGCACGCATACCGTCAAACTTTTCCGCGAAGCATTCGAGAACGATGGCAATGCCGAGGGAATAAGCGAACACCAGCAGCACCGGCCAATAAGTCGACATAAACGAGCGACTATCACTTGAAGGGTTGATGGGCTCGCCTGTCCCGGCCGGGCCGAACACCTTGAATCCGGCACGCTCGACATGCCGGGCAATCTGCCGGGGAGTGACCGCCTCGCCCTCGACCGTGAGAACCTTTCCCGGGTTGTTTGTGTCAACCTCCCATCGGCGGATCGTCGGATCGGCATCCAAAAACGGCCTGACCGCGGCGACACAACTTCCGCAATTGAGGTTGGTTGCGAGTTTATGAATGGTCATGGTCGGGCACTCGCTCATGCCGAGCGTCAGTTGGGAAGCGAAGCCATCAGTTCGATGGGCTCTCCCTGCATTACGCAGGAGAGCCCAGGAAAGTTTCAGTCAGGCAGGGTTGACAGGCGCCGCCGTTCGTCTGACACCCTTGAAGACACGGGTGTCAGACCTTGATCATGTCCCGGACGGTCATGCCGCTGGGGATCATCGGCAGCACATGCTCCTGGTGAGGCACGAGTACATCGAGCACATAGGCCGTCTTGCTGTCGAGCATTTCATGGATTGCCGAGTCGAGGTCGCCCTTGGCGCTGATGCGGCGGGCGTTGCACTTGAAGCCCTTGGCTACCGTGGCAAAGTCGGGATACGGTTCCTTGGTGTTGCCATCACCCAGGTAGGTGTGGCCGCGGTTGCTTTCAAAGAAGCGGTCTTCCCATTGGACCACCATGCCCAGGTGTTGGTTGTTCAGCAGCAGGACCTTCACGGGAAGCTTTTCAGTATGGCAGGCCGCGAGTTCCTGGATGTTCATCAGGAAACTGCCGTCGCCGTCGATGTCGATGACAGTCTTGAGGGGGTGTGCCGCCTGCGCTCCCATGGCGGCGGGGAGGCCGAAGCCCATGGTGCCGAGTCCGCCGCTGGTGAGCCAGGTGCGCGGCTTGGAGAATCCGAAATACTGGGCGGCCCACATTTGGTGCTGGCCGACGCCCGTGGTGATGATCGTTTCGTCGAGTTGACCGCGGTCGCGAAGGATTTCCCACATGCGCTTGATGGCATGCTGGGGAAGGATGGCGTCATCACGGTCCTGATAACGCATCGGTTCGGTTTCCCGCCAATGGGTGATCTGCCGATCCCATTCGCGAAGGTCCTGGGTGAGCGGGCCGGCGCCGGTCGGGCGCTGGTCGATCATGCGGTTCAGGTCGGTGAGGGCCTGCCCTATGTCGCCATGGATGGCCAGATGGGCCTTCTTGTTCTTGTTGAGTTCGGATGGGTCGATGTCGATATGGACGATCTTCCCATGCTTGACGAACTCCGAAAGCTTTCCAGTCACGCGGTCGTCAAAGCGGACCCCGAAGGCCAGCAGCAGGTCGGCTTCATTGACGGCATAGTTGGAATACACCGTGCCGTGCATGCCGAGCATGCCCAGGGAGAGGTAATGGTCGTGCGGGAAACCCCCAAGGCCATGAAGGGTCATGGCGATGGGGATGCCGGTTTTTTCAGCGAAGGCGCGCAGGGCCTCGGAGCCTCCCGAGTGAATGATGCCGCCACCGGCGTAGATGACCGGCTTGCTGGAGGCCTTCAGCATGGCGAGAACCTGCTCCAGTTCGGAGCGGTTGGCGCGACGGTCGGGCTTGTAGCCGGGAAGGTTCATCGGCGGGTCGTAATCGGGCACGATGACCCGGTTTTGGACATCCTTGGGAACATCGATCACGATCGGGCCGGGCCTGCCGGTGACGGCCAGGTGGAAGGCCTCCTTCATCACGCGGGGGATATCCTCGGTTTTGGTGATCAGGTAGTGGTGCTTGGTGACGGCGCGGCAGACTTCAACAATCGGGGTTTCCTGGAACGCGTCGGTTCCGATCACGGGGGTGCTTACCTGGCCGGTGATGGCGATGATGGGAATCGAATCCATCTTCGCGTCGGCAAGGGAGGTCACGAAGTTGGTGGCACCGGGTCCGCTGGTGGACATGCACAGGCTCACCTTGCCGGTGCTGCGGGTGTAGCCCTGGGCAGCGAAAGCCCCACCCTGCTCATGGCGGGGAAGGATGGTGCGGAGACGGTCGCTCACCCGGGTGAGGGCTTGATGCAGCGGCATGCTGGCGCCGCCAGGGTAGGCGAACATCGTGTCAACGCCATGGTTGATCAGGCACTGCACGAGGATGTCGGCACCAGACTGGGGGCCCGAGGCGAGTGGTTCCGGCATGGTGTTTTCCCTCTGTCATCCGCAAAATTTCTGCTTCACTATACCGAAATCGATTCGGGTTGGTCGAGTGCTCGTCAACCAACTCCTGACGCCCGGTGCGGAAACAGCCCCGAATTAGTGCCGATTTTGACGGGATGTTCGAAAATTTTTTATTTTTCCAGCGATTTTGCGGCATTGTCGGCGCTGGCTTCCAGCCATGCCACATCGATCTCTTGGTCGGCAAACCTCCGGATGCCGACACGAAGAATAGACCCGTCGTCCACGACGGCAAGCGGCGTGTAGCGGGGGTGGTGCGAATCGCGGTAGGGGTTGTTCCGGGCGGCGTTGTAGCAGCAGATCATCGACCAGCGCGGGTGGTCCGAGCGGTTCTGGTCCGACCTGTGAAGAAGGTTGCAGTCGAAAAACAGGGCGTCTCCCGGGTTCATCTCCACATGCGTGATGCCACAAGCCTTCACAAGTTCGGCCACCCGGTCCGGGTCGGCGCCCGCCTGGTCTCCCGCGAGTTGGTGGTCGATCCTGCCCGCCAGGTGGGAACCCGGGCAGACCTGCAGGCAACCGTTTTCCCGCGTGCACGGATCAACAGCGATGAAAACGCTGGTGAGCAGGGGGAACAGCACCGCGTTTTGGTACCAGTATCCGTAGTCCTGGTGCCATGCCCAGGCGCCACCCACCTTGGCATCCTTCATGATCATCTTCGAGTGGTAGTGGTAGACCTCGCCTTCCAATAGTTGCTCCGCGCCACGAACGATCCGGTGGCATCGGGCGAACATGCCATAGATTCCGTCTCCCGGGTGGTTCCAGAGCGAGAGCCTGATGGTGCCACCTTCCCCGTCGGCCCGTCCGAAAGACCGCCGGTCGAGTTCGCGGTCCTCGCGGGCGGCGCGGGCGAGAAGGCTGATTTCCCCGGGGGAGAACAGCCCCCGGGCCAAGATGCTTCCGGCATCGCGGTATTGGCGAATCTGATTGTCGCTGAAGGTGTCGGCCATGGGTCGGCGGGTCAGTTGATGATGGAACGGCGATGGCTGAGATAGTCCCAGACCACGAAGCGGTCGAGGTCTTTTCCCGAGGGAAAGAATACCCTGCCCCTGGTGGACTTGGCCAGCCTGTAGGCGAACTGCACATCTTCGGAAGTCTGGTTCCAGCTTTGCAGGAGGAAGATGTTGATCGTGATTCCCTCGCGGGCGCACAGGCCCGCTTCCCGCAAGGTGGCATCCTCGGTGCGGGGGTCGGGAGGGTACAGCAGGTACAGGAATTGCTTTTCCAAATGGGCCGTGGGCAGGCCGTCGGTGATGACGATCACCTGCCTGTTGGGGGTGTCCCGCCCCGCCAGGAACTTGCGGGAAAGGCTCAGGCCGTGCTGGATGTTGGTGAAGTGGGCGGGGATGGCATCCTCGTCGAGGTCTTTCCTTGAAAGGTCGGCCCGAAGGCGAACCACCGGGTCGAACAGGGAGACGGGGCGGGGCATCAGCGAGACGATTTCCGAGGCGTGCCTGGGCTTGGCCAGTGAATACATCTCAATGAATTGCAGGTAATCGCCGGGAAACTCCGACCTGATGAGGCCGTCGAGCGCCAAGCCCATCCTTTTGACGCTGACATAGAGCCCGTCGTAGCGCATCGAACCCGACATGTCGAGCAACACGACCGTGGCGCATCGGGGTGTCTTCCGCGTGCGGTGAACGATGAGGTCGCGCCGGTCGAGGGAAACGCTCCCCGACCCGCCTTGCCTGAGCATGGCGTTGATGAACGATCCCGGCAGGTCGAGGTGCGCGGCTGAATCGCCATGCTCGTATGGGCGGGTCGCGGCCGTCTCGGTGGCGCCATCCCCTTCCACGGGCACGGGATGCCTTCCCGAGCGGGAGTCACGCAGCTTGTCGAATATCCGCGAGAGCAGCTTGCCCTGGAAAAGCCGGTAGGCGCGGGGAGTCAGTTCGATCTTTCCCGAGGCGCCCTCGGCAAGGCCTTGCTGCTCCGCCATTTGCTTTAACCACTGCTGGATCTCTCGCTGGAGCTTGCCAAGGTCGGCGACATCCTCGGGTTCCGTGAACCGGGCCAGTTCCTCCATGTCGATCACGGCCAGGCGGGCGGTCTTCTCGGCTTCCGCGAGTTGTTCCAGAAGCTTGTCGATCGCCTCGAGTTCCTCCTTGATTTCAAGGGCCTGGGGAACCGTGAGCGGTTCCAGGCCCCTGAACGGATATTTCGCTGCGAGTTCCTCAACCAGGTAATGGTTGGCCATGGTCTCCATGAGCTTGAGCATTTGGGTGGCGAACGGGGATCGCTCGTCACCCGAGCGGTACCAGAGGTCCTCGAGTTCGGAAAGCTGCCTTTCCCGGACAGCCTTGTTGAATTCCTTCCGAAGATTGTCGGGGGGACGGGTCGCCTTGGCCCCCGTATCCACCGCCTTTTCAGAGTCCTTGCGAACCTCATCGGTTGAGTGGGTGGCCAGGATCTTGTCCTTCCTGCGCAGCAGGATTTCCCTCAAATGTTCGATGCTCGGGCCAAGATCCCTGATTTGGGAGGGATCGAGCCTGATGGCGTTGGCCAGTTCCTCCTCGGTGAATTTCCGCGAGGAGCCATACTTGAGCATCTGCTCGAAGGCAGGGGAAACCATGTCGGGGGCGGGTTGGGAGGGGGGTGGCACCAGCCTCGGATCGTATTTCTGGTAGACATGGACCACGCCCGGGGGCGTGGTTCCACGGGGGGGTTCATCCTCGACATGGTCTTCCATGGGCGGGCCCAGTGGTTGCCTCAGCGAATCTCGTAAGTCATGCGGCCGTGCTTCTGGGTGCGGCTGATCCGGTCGGTCGCGTAAAGGCCGGCCAACACGAATTCGAGGCAGGACGCGCGGACGGCGACGCTCTCGTTGGCGTTCACCTCGAACGCCTTGGCCCATGCCGGTGGCACCCGCTTGAGCCGTTCCGCGTAATGCTCCGAAGGCAGCATGTCTCCCACCTCGACCCGGGCGCCCTTGTTGAAGACATCGACGATGGAATCGAGTCCGGACTTTTCCACATACTCGTTGAAGACGATGCCGATCGCCTCGGCCATGATCGCCTCGAGAACCTGCTTTTCGGTCATCTGCTGGCTGCCCATCATGTCGAGTTCGAGCTTGCCAAGCGATGAGGATGGAAGGTGGCCGAGGTCCGAGATGCGGGCCACGGACGGTTTTTCGCCCAAGAGCACGCCCCGGCGCCGCGCGCTGGCCACGAGAGTGCGATAGTTGGCCATGGAAAACCGGGCGCTGACCCCCGACTGTTGGTCAACAAGCCGCGACTTCCTCGCGCAGATGCTGACTTGCTCGACGATTTCCTTCATGAAGGGAGGCACGACCACGGGGAACTCCCCGCCCAAGTCGGTTCCCGACTGCTGCTCCATGATGTCGATGCCCAAGGCCCGGTCCAGGGGATAGTGGGTCTGGATCATGCTGCCTATCCGGTCCTTCAACTGCGGGATCACCTTGCCCGAGCGGTTGTAGGTGGAGGGGTTGGCCGAGAAGAGGAGCAGGATGTCGAGGTCGAACTTGACGGGGTATCCGCGGACCTGGACATCACGCTCCTCGAGGATGTTGAAGAGGCCGACCTGGACAAGTTCATCGAGTTCTGGGATCTCGTTCATGGCGAAAATTCCCCTGTGCATGCGGGGAATGAGGCCGAAGCTGATGGCTTCCTCGGCGGAGAGGCTCACGCCCGCCGCGAGCCGCGCCGGATCGATCTCTCCCAGCACATCGGCGAACTTGGTCCCGGGGGCAAGGCGTTCGGCATAGCGATCCTCACGGCGCCACCAGCCGATGGGCACATCCGACGCGGGCGCCGATGTCACCAGGCGGCGCGCCGGCCCGGTGATGGGACTGTAAGGATTTTCCCGCACCTGCAGGCCGGGAGAGTCGATAAAAGGGATCTCGTCATCGAGGAATCGCGCGACCGAACGCATGAGGCGGCTTTTGGCCTGTCCTTTTTCCCCGAGGAAAAGGATGTCGTGGCCGGCCAGCAAGGCGAGGCTCACCTCGGGAAGCACGGTATTCTCATAGCCGACGATCCCGGGAAACAATTCGGCGCCCGATTTGAGGGCCGCCAGGAAATTGGCCCGGATTTCATCCTTGACAGTGCGGGGAGTCCAACCCGAGTTTCGAAGTTGCTCAAGCGTGCGCGGTCGGTCTGTCACGGTTCTGTTCCCGTTTTCGGCATGAAGTAGAAGCAACGGCGATTCTGCCTCACCATCATAGGGGGTGAGGGCGCTGTCAGTGGCGTTCGTCGGGATAGGCGTCGGGAAGGTGGTTGTTGTGGACGTCTCCCGGACCTAGCGCGGCGGAGTCGCTGTTTTCGCCATTTCCCCGATGGCCGTTGGATTCGTGGGAAGGGGCAAGGTCATTGATGGTCCGGTCGTATGGGTCGCAATGCCTGGCCGGCGCGCCTTCCCGCTCAACGATGACGCGGAAAGCGAATTTGGCGATGAGAATCTGGTCATCGGCGCTCAAGGAAGCGCGCCTGACCCTCTGCCCGTTCACCCGGGTTCCGTTGGTGCTGCCAAGGTCGCGCACATACAGCAGGCCGTCCGATTTCACGAGGACGCAATGAATCTTCGAGACGCTCTTGTGCTCAAGCACGAGGTCGCAACCCTCCTGCCTGCCCACGAGGGTGAGGTCCTGCACCAGTTCAAGCGAACGACCGCCTTCCAGCGGCATCAAACTCACGCGCATGCCGAACTATCCGTTCGGGAAGGAGACGAGATAGAATCAGCTTAACTCATAAACTAGTCTCGCGAAACCGTTTTCGACTCAGGCGAGGCTGAGGGTTCCCCGTGTCAAACCGACCTTGTTGCTGGCCCGGAGGGTTCTCCAGAGGTTCCGGCCGTCATCAGTTCCCGCCAAGACTCGCCCGTAAAGGTCGAGCAATTTCAGGGTTTCCTCGGCGGAATCATTGAGCAATTCAATACGGAAGCAGGAAACACCCTTGGCCATCAGCTTGGGCAGGTATTCCGAGGCCGATTGCACATGGGCATTGAAAACCGTGTTCCGGCAACCCGCGTCAACCAGCACGGGAAAACGCATTCCGGAAGGGTCGGCCATTTCGATGCGGTGCCGCTCGCAGGGCCTGCCGCAATCGGTATGGTCCATGCCGCTGGAAAGGTTTGAGGCGTAAACGCAATGCTCGGTGTGAAACATCGGCATGGCGACATGGATCACGCATTCGAGGCTGGAGGGATCGTCGCGGTCGATCCATGCCTGCAACTGCTGCCAATTGAGATCATGTCCCGGTGTCAGGCGAACCAAGCCAAGGCCGCGGAACCAATCGGCGGAAAGCTCATTGACAACATTGAGGGAGTAGTCGCCCACCATGGGAATGCCGCTTTCGCGCAGCAGGTTGATGCTGGCCAGGTTGCGCGCGAGCAGGAAATCTGGCGCCAACCGAATCGCCCGCCGAACCAAGCCTTCCTCTCCCGGCTTGACAATCCGAAGGGGAGCGATGCCCACTTGAATGCCGGAGGCCCGGCAATTTTCCATGGCCTCTTCCCAGTGACGGAAATCCTCAAAGTCGAGCCAGACCAGGGATGGCTGCGTCATGCCCGGCGATCGCCGGGTTGCGCAAGCGGCGCGCACCTGTTCGAGCGACCGCGCCAAAAGAATAAGCCGCGCCGGGGAAACGGGGTTTTCCAAAACTGCCAGCTTCGTGGGAGCCAACCTGGCCAGCGCGCCTTCCCTTGGCTCGGGCGGCTTGGGCTTCAGGGACGGTTCGAGGGCGGCGGTCACTTCCCGGCGCAACTGATTCAGGACGCTGGCGGGAATCACCACCGGATCGGGCAGGTCGCATTCGATCGATTCGTGTCGGAACGGCGTGCCGCCAAGCCTTGAAAGGGCTTTTACGAGATGGTCGGTTGATAGCGGCTTGCCGGCCTTGGCCAAGGGGCCCTGCCAGGTGGCGCTGGCAATTTGGCCATCAACAAGGCGCCCCTCAACCTTGAGCGCTCCACCAACCCGGCCCTCCACCCGCCAATTCAAGGCATGTCGGCCGGGCAGTTCGGGGCGGTTCCATTGCTGCCTGCAACGGGCATGGAATTCAGGATCGTCTGTCTTCCACAGCCATGCCCCGATGCCGCCGCGGTCATCGGGAAGTGGGGAGGGGCCGATGTCGATCCACAGTGTTCCGGTTTCCCTCCCCGACCTGATGGCAAAGACCCTTCCGCCCGCCTCATCCCGTTCGGGACGGGCCTCGTCGAGAACCACGCCATCCCCCGGCTTGAGGAGTTCGGCCACGGGGGTGGATCGATCATCGAGCGCCAGAAGTACGCTGTTGCGTTCCCTCCGCACCACGGTGCCAAGGAACATCCCCCGGGCCCGGGGCGACCGCCCCCTCACCAACTTCTGATGGTTGATTCCCCTGAGAAATCCGGGCGTGAACCCACGGGAAAATCCCTGCTGGAGATCGCGCCACTCCGCGGGAGTCGGTTCATGCGACATTCCCTCAAGCGCTGCGTCCAAGGCTTTGCGGTAGGTGTTCACGGCCGCGGTGACATAGGAAGGCCCCTTGAGCCGTCCCTCGATCTTGAAGCTCACCACGCCTAGGGACAGCAGCTCGCGGACAGCGTCGGGTGCCGCCAGGTCTTGCGGGCTCATGTGGTATTTTCTGTCGCCGGTGTCGCGGCGGGAACCATCCACGAACAGCTCATAAGGCTGGCGGCACGCCTGCGCGCATTGGCCCCTGTTGGCGCTGCGCCCTCCGAGCGCCTCGCTGGTGAGGCATTGGCCCGAATACGCCACGCAAAGGGCGCCGTGGATGAACACCTCGAGGGGAAGGTCGCAGGTTTCCCTGATGTTTTTCAAATCGTTGATGGAGGCTTCCCGCGCGGCGACAACTCGGCTGATCCCGAGGCTGGCAGCCATGGCCATGCCGCCGGCCTCGGTGAGTGTCATTTGCGTGCTGGCATGCACATCCAAGGCCGGGGCTAATTCTCGGCACAACCTGACGATGCCGATGTCCTGCACGATCACCGCGTCGACGCCCGAGCGCGCGATCGCTGCCAGACACCTTTCGGCATCAGCCAGTTCATCGCTGAAGACCAGGGTGTTGAACGCCACATACCCCTTCACATCGTGCCTGTGCAGGTATTCCATCACCCCGGGCAGGCGTTCGATCGAGAAATTGTCGGCCCGGTGCCTGGCATTGAACCTGTCGATGCCGAAGTAAACCGCGTCGGCCCCCGCCGCCACCGCGGCGCGCATGCAGTCGAAGTCTCCCGCGGGCGCGAGAACTTCCGGACGCGGTGAAGCCATTTCAGGTTCCCCCGCGGGGTTGGCCGAGGTAGCGTTTCTCCACGCGCGCCAGCATTTCCTCCGCTCCAGCGTCGACAAGGGCCTTGGCTGTGGCCTCTCCCAGCCTCTCCGGGTCGGCCAGCGGCCCGGAATGACGCGCATCAAGCCGGCGCGTTCCGTTCTCATCGAGAACCGCGGCAAGCAGATGGCCCGTCGGGCCTTCGGCTCGCGCCAGGCAACCGATCGGCACGAGGCAACCGCCGCCCAAGGCCCTCAGCATGGCCCGCTCGGCCAGCACAAGCGAGCGAGTCGGCGGGTCGGTGATGCGCGACATCGCCTCCACGGAGGCCGGATTGTCGGCTCGGCACTCAAGCCCGAGCGCCCCCTGGCCGATCGCGGGAAGGATCCACTCCGGGTCGATGATTTCACGGATCTCCGAGTCGAGGCCAAGCCGCTTCAGCCCCGCCTCCGCGAGGATGATCCCCGCGAGACCCTCGTCTTCGAGCCTAGCCAGGCGCGTGCCTATGTTTCCTCGAAGATCCTCCACCTGCAGGTCGGGCCTTCTGGAAAGCAATTGGGCCTTCCTGCGCATGCTGCCGGTGGCCACCCTTGACCCGTTGGGCGCGTCCAGCAGGCTGGCGTGCCGGCGGCTGACCCACGCGTCACCAGTTGGGCCGCGCGCGGGAACCCCCGCCAATACCAATCCCGGTACCGGCGCCGTGGGAAGGTCCTTCAGGCTGTGGATGGCGATATCGGCTTCGTGAGCCAGCACCACCTCCTGCACTTCACGCGTGAAAAGCCCGTCACCTCCAACCTGATGCAAGGGCCTATCCGTCACGCGGTCACCCTTGGTGGAGACATGAACCAGTTCGGAATGGATCCCATGAACGGCCAGCAGGTCGCGGACATGATTGGCCTGCCACAGGGCCAGCGGGCTGGTCCGGGTGGCCAGACGCAATGGCGCCGTGGTCATGCCGAGGGCGCTCCAAGCCTCGCCAAGGTCGCCTTGAGAGTGGCGATCGTGGCTGACCGCGAAGCCTGATTCCCCTCAAGCCCGGGAAGGAGGCCCGGGTGCCCTTCCTCCCGGTCGATGCGGACCCATGCGGGCTTGAGATGCTCCGGATCGCCGGCAAGCCTTGGGAAGACATGCCAGTGCGGATGCTCGACCTGGTTGCCCAGAAGCTCGTAATTCAGCTTGCGGGGCGCGAACGCCTCGCGGATGGCGCGCGCCATCCACCACATGGACTCGGTGAGGCCGTCGCGCTCAGCCTTGGAAAGCTCGTCAGGCTCCCGGGCGTGCGATCTGGAAAACAGCACGCAGTAGCCATGGTAAAACTGCCACCTGCCGAGCACGGATACGGCGTGGGGGAACGACCACACATGATCACGAAGTGAGTCGGCTGGCGCGGCCGCCTGCTGGCAGAAGGGGCATGGATTCGACATGAGGCGGTTCCGTTGACCGGCGGCAACTTGTCAACCGATCATAGCGCACCGGAACGGTCGGATTCAGGCATCGTCGCGGTGGATGTTGTCAATGATCCAGGCGTTGACATCGTTGAGCATTTCCTGATGCAGCTTGTGGGTGCAGGCATAGGTGCGCATGCGGACATTGAGACCGGCGGCATACAGGAGTCGATGGTCTTCCTTGGCCATGCTCAAGGGAACCACGGAGTTGGCGATGCCGTGTCCGATGAAAACGCGCATATGCCTCAGGCTTTGGGGCCGCAGCAGTGGCCGGTTCAGGCGGGGCATCTGTCCGTTGAGTGAAATGAGGCCCCCGAACGAATCGCCATGATTGAGGGCGAGCCTGTAAGCCTGCGAGGCTCCCTCGCAGATGCCCGCGAGGTAGATCCGTTCCGAATGCACATGGAACTGGCGGCGTGTCTGCTCGATGGCGCGGAAGACATAGTCCTCGACCATGGCATCGCTGTGCCCGTCATGGCTCCAGCAGTAGGTGGGGGTTCCATCGGGGCGGGGATCGGCGGATTGCGAGCCACGCAGGGAAATCGAGATAAAGTTCCGCCGGCTCAGCCTCGGCGCCAGACGCAGCACCCGTTCCTCATTGCTTCCATGCCCATGAAGGAAGACGACAAGGGGGTAAGGGTAGTTGGGCTCGTAGCCCATCGGAAGAAATGTGTGAAGCGGTTGGGGCCGCGGCGTTCGGACATCGAAAGAGTAGAACCCTTCAGCGGGACGAATTGCCTGTTCACGAACACCGATATGAGCCATTGGATCCCACTCCGGGGGGACGAAGCCATATGCAAGCTGGAAACTTTTCCGGAAATGACGATTGCGCGGGAACCCTGTTTGCCGAATTCCCCAACGCTTCGCGGATTTCCTCAAGTCACACAACTCTGCGACGAAGGGAGTCTATGTCGAGATCGGGGGGGGTGTCAACGCAGTGCCTTGCGGGACTTGAGCGAAAATCATCAAAATGGGCGTGGGTCGATCCACTTGAAACGGTTGGATGAGATGAGTGGGTATGGGCAATATGGGGCAGGCTTTCGATTTCCCAATTAGGGGGATGCCCCTTGGCTTCTCACAGCTGTCATGTGAGAAGCAAGCAGTTTCAGGGCCTTGGCTTAAGGAACGGGTTGGCTGGTGAACCAGGAAGCTCGATCATTTTGGGCAATTCAGGTGCTGGGGCGGGTAGAGCAGGCGTGGTCGCCGCGGCTGGAACCACCTGACCGGGCGTTTCCAAATCGGCTCGAACCTGCACGACCTTGGCCTTGGGCCTGGATGTGTCAAACCTCACGGGCTGATCCGTTTCAGACGAGCCAATGTTCCCGGCCAGGTCAACCGCCTCGAGCCGGAAATGAAACTCGAAGCCCGCGTGTCGCGGCACTTCCCAGCGGAAGTTGCCGGAGTTGGCGACCCGTTGCGCCAGCGGAATCCAGGGACCGCCCTTCCTGCTGGCCACCAGAAGCGTGACAGGCTGCGCCGCGAGGTTCTTGTCTGTGACCTCGTAGGCGATGTCCACGGCTCCCATCGCATCGGGACCGGAAGGCTTCACGCCCAGAATTCTGGTCAACGGGCGGGTGAAATCGACTTCAAGGAGAACATCGGGTGGGGTGTTGGGCCCCGGTGGCGGGTCGCCTCCGCCGCTTCCATTGACGGCGTGGACAATCAGGCCGAAGACGCCCTCCCCGGGAAGGTCGACAACCGCCGGACTGATCATGTCCGAATCCTCGCCCTTGCGGGCCCAGGTTTTTCCAGCGTCGCTGGTGAGCCAGATTTCCACCTTGCTGACGCCGCTGGGGCCGACACCCTCGATTTTGTATTCAAGGGTCGTCCGTGGCGAATTGATGAGCTTGGGAGCATCGGCGCGTGGAGCGATCGGTGCCGGAACGGGCGCGAATCCCCCGGCTTGCGCCAAGGATGGAACCGCCCGGTCAGGGACTGGCGTCGTGGCCGCAACGGCGGGCGGCGGATTGCCGATGGAAAGTTCAGCGGTCGCGGCGTTGCCGGAAAGATCGGAGGCATGGGCGCGCAAACGGCAGGGTTCCCCCGCCGGAACCGGATAATGTCGCGGATGTCCCTCAAGTGCTTGCAACTCCTTCCATGGCTTGAAACCTTCCCGGATTTCGACACGGATGGACGAGGTGTCGAGATGCCTGTCATCGCACGCCAGGTGCGCCACCAGTTCGCTGCCCATGGTCTTGGGCGACAGTTCCACCAGGGGCGCCTGGGTGTCAACCACCACCTTCAGGGCCGCGGGCATGAAAGCGGTATCCGCTGGATTGAGCCTCCCCTGCCTGTCGGCGGTGACGATGTTGAACCAGTATTCCCCATCCGCGGGAACCATGAACCTGAACTTTCCGGCGGAGGGTTCAAGCGAGTCATGCCGACGCCAGGGCTCGCCCGGAGTGCGGACGAACAGGTGCACTTGGGAAACATGGGATTTTTCGGATTCGGTCAGGTTGAAAGGGAGGATGAATTCACGATTGCGGCTGAAGCGCCTGCCGTCCTTGCCACCGTCCTCGGGCGGTTTTTCCTGCTTGCGGCCGCCAAACGGGAAAAAAACCGGCGGCGCCGACCAGGCATGTGGCGACACGACGCCGGCCAAGCCGATGCCGAAGACGAGACGCCAAGCCAACCATATGGCCCTGGATGCGGATGGTCGCTTCATTCCGATGGTCCTCCGGTTCCGGATCGTGGGGCGCGCGATGTTTCCGGCGGCGGTTCATCCCGCCCGATGCCAACAAGAAATTCCACCGACTTGCGTGTTTTCGTGGTGACATTCCCGTCGGATTGCTCGATTTCAACCGAAAGCGAGTGCTGGCCCGGGCTGAGCCTTGGCGGCAGGTGAAAGCACAGCGTAAGCCATTGGCGGTTGGCTTCATCCGCCTTGCGCACGGCCTTGGCTGGAAAACTCATGGTTTGCCTGACAGAAAGACGGTCGCGCAATTCGGTGCGGACGGAAAACGAGCATTCCTCGGATCCTTCGCGGAACTGGAACTTGAGGTGCTCGACCTCGACAAGGGCCAGCATCCTGTCCCCCGGCTCATCACCCCTGCCGGGCCTGTAGGCGTGGCCCGCGGGCCAAAGTTCGCAATTTCCCCGCGGGTCGACCGACCTAGCGAGAACCAGTCGGGAAATACGGGTGGATTGTCTTTCATCCAGCCGCCTTGCCAGTTCCCTTAGCCTGCGGGCCAAACCCGCCGCGTCGGTCTGGTCGAGGCCGTTGGCGTCGGATTCCTCCAGCCGAGACACCAGGCTGGCGATGGATTCGGTTGGCTTTGGACTTTGGGACCGAAACGCCGCGACAGGGTCGAGTTCCACCTTGCGGACGGGCTGGAAAAGCTGGTCGGCCACGGGCAGGACGGGCGGCGGCGACTGGGCCATCGCAACCGTGGCCCATCCCGCGAAGGCCGTCATCGCGGCCATGCGTGACAATCCATTTACCAAGTGGCGAGACAAGGCGCATTCCCTCCCTGCCGGGTGCGTATGCCCGGGAGGGCTTTGGGAATCAATCGCAACTGTTGGAGGGGATCACAGCCAAAGGCGCAACCTTTCGGCGAGCGTGGGCGGAATTTTCGACTCGACGGACTTGCGGATCTCATCGGGCAGGTAGCGGGTGCTGGCGTGCCCGCAGATCACAAGCTCATTCTTGAACAGGTCGGCGCGGTCAACGAAATCATCAAGGTGCATATGTCCGAACTTATGCACTTTGCTTCTCTTATGGCCGGGCCGGACAAAGCTCATTTCGGTGATGAGAATCTTGGCCTGAAAAAACACCGGGTTGTTGTCGAAGCCGTCGGGATTGGTGTCTCCGGTGTAAGCCAGCAAGGGGGAGCGGACCTCGCTGGTGATTTCCACTCCTTGGAACTTCAGGTCGCGAATCTGGGGGCCTGGCAATCCGAGGAACTCCTCCTTGAGTTTCATTTTTCTTTCCCAAACCACGAACCCCAGCGAGGGAATCGTGTGGCTTGTGGCCAAGGTGGTGATGACATGATCCCGGGAGAGCGTGATTTCCTGACCAGCTTCCATGCCCCGCAGGTCGCAAAGCATCCGGCACCTGTCGAGCCTTTGCACGACCAGCAGCAGCCTCCTGAGGTCAGCAATCGCATAGGCCGGCGCGTAAATCACCGGGGGATCCATCTTCATCATCCGCCGCCTGGCCACATACTGCGGCAGCGAGACCATGTGGTCGATATGCACATGGCTGACAAACCATGTGGGCGTGCCCATGAATTCCCATGGCTGTCCGCCAAGGTCGAATCCGAGCTTGAGTTCAGGCACGCGCCAGTAGGTCTGGACGGCGGCCCGGGAATACCCCTCGATCGTCAGCCCGGCGTGTTGCATCGCCAGAACCGGAGCGTTGTCTACCATGCCCTAGGATATGCCCGCCCTGTGGTGCTTCCCGGTCCAAACGGCCACTATAAAGGGTCATTGTCGAAGCCACCATGCGACATGGAGCGTGAAAGCAGGCATGATCCTCGAAGGGATCGTCAGTTCGGAAGGCGGAGATGGCGCGCCGCACGCGGCGCCCATGGGGCCCCGCATGCCTTCCCGGCCGCCTTGGAAAACCTTCGAACTAAGGCCATTCACCAGTTCAACCACCTGGGCCAACTTGTGCCGCATTCCCCGCGGGGTGCTGCATGTCACGGATGACCCGCTGGTTTTGGCGCGTTCAGCTTTGGGGATGCCCTTGGGGCCCTGGAACCCCGCCCGCCACATTGCCGGCTGGCGCCTTGCCGACGCCTGTCGCTGGATCGAGTTTGAAATCGTCGAAACCAGTTGCGAGGGGCCACGCGGCCTGATGGCTGCGAGGGTTGTCGCCGAGGAATCCGGCAGGCCGTTTTTCGGGTTCAATCGGGCGAACCACGCCGTTCTGGAAGCCGCGATCCTGGCGACCCGGCTTCACCTGATCCCGGCCAAGGAAATCCTCATGGAAATCGAAAGGCTGAGGCCGCTTGTCGCGAAAACGGGCGGCGAGGCCCACCATCAGGCTTTCGCCCTCATCGAACAGGCGTGCCGCGGGGCGACCGTGGCATGAATGCGGTTCGCGTTCAAACGGGCGCGCGATTGCACTGGGGATTGTTCCGCCCCGCCGGGCCTCCATGCGACACGCTTTTCGGCGGCGTCGGGCTGATGGTGACCGAACCGGGAACCATGGTGAAGGCGACCCGACGGGAAGTCGGCCGCCATGGCTCCGCGCGGTTTGGAACCTTGTTGGAGCGACTCGGGTGCCGGGACATCGAGTTGGAATTGGAAGCGGCGCCACCCGCGCATGCCGGATTTGGCAGCGGCACCCAATCAGCGCTGGCGGCCGCGTGGGCCGTCGCGCGGTTGTCGGGCCAATCCGAGGATCCCGCCGCGCTCATGGCCGCGAGCGGGCGCGGCAAACGATCGGCGATCGGTTGCCACGGATTCTTTCAAGGCGGCCTTTTGCTGGACGAAGGCAAGCGGCGTGAGTCGGCGGGGGTGGCGCCTTTGCTCGATCGGGTTGATTTGCCCGATGACTGGCGGGTTGTGGTGGTGCTTCCCGAGGAACCCGGCGAATGGCATGGCCGCAGGGAGGTCGAGGCCTTCATGTCCCTTCCGGGACGCGATGACCTGGCCCATGAACTTCGCCGCATGGCCGGCGCCGACTTGCTGCCCGCGGCACGGGCCGGCGACTTCCGTTCGCTCGGGCCGATCGTGCACAGGTTCAATACGATGGCCGGTGAGGCTTTTTCTTCCGTCCAGGGAGGGGTTTTTGCCTCGCCTCGCATCGCTGAAACGGTGCATGCGATCAGGGCTTGGGGCATCGAGGGTGTCGGGCAAAGCAGTTGGGGGCCGGCCGTGTTCGCGCTGTGCCGCGATTCGAGCCAGGCTTCATGGCTGACTGAAAAACTTGCGAGTATCCATAACCACGGGCTTTGGGAGGCCAAGCCTTCCCGGCATGGCGCCTCGCTGAACGATGGGGCCCGGACACCATAGGAATGCCAATATGGCTCAACAGCCGGGAGGGAACATGTCCCCCGAGGATCTTGCTTCAGGCAACTTGAGGTTTCAGGTCAGGGCTTGCGCGATCGGCGCGCTGGCCGCCAGCCTGGCCATTCTGCTGGTTGCCGACCCTTATCTTCCCCACGCGGTTCGTTCGCTCGCGGGTCTGGGTGGAATCCTGGCGGCATTTTTCGCGTTGAGCGCCGCGCCGGAGCGGGTGCCCTGGCGCACACTCGCGGCGGGCTTGCTGATCCAGGCGGCGCTGGCATGGGCGGTCGTGGGATTGCGGGTGGGAGACAGGCGTCCCGGGATGGAGTTGTTCCAGGCCGTGGGCCATGGAGTCGAGGGACTCCTTGGTTTTTCCGCGGAGGGCGGAAGGATGGTATTCGGCATCCTGGCCGACCCGGTGAAGCTTGAAAAATCGGTCGGAAAGGGCGAGGGATTCATCTTCGCCTTCAATGCGTTGCCCACCCTTGTGTTCATCTCCGCCCTTTCCGCGGCCCTTTACCAATGGGGAGTCCTCCAGTTGGTGGTGGGCGGGGTCGGCACCGTGATTCGGCGGTTGATGGGCACGACGGGGCCGGAGACATTCGGTTGTTGCGCCACCGTCTTCATCGGGCAGACGGAGGCCCCGCTGGTGGTGAAGCCGTTCCTGTCCCGCATGAGTCCATCGGAAATGCTGGCGCTCATGGCTGGCGGCATGGCCGCGATGTCGGGGGCCATGATGGCCGTCTATATCGGGATGGGCGCCGACCCCGTCGGCGTCCTGGCGGCAAGCGTGATGGCGGCCCCGTGCAGCCTCTACCTATCGAAGATCCTCATGCCTGAAGCGGCAAGGGAGGCTTCCGAGGAACTTGAGGCCTGGCGCGTTCCCAAGATTCATCACGGCATTCTTGACGCCCTCACGGGCGGCGCCTCCGAAGGCATGATGCTGGCCTTGCATGTTGCCGCGATGTTGATCGCCTTTTTGGCTCTGATCGCGATGCTCAAAAGCGCTCTTGAGGCATGCATGCCCGGCGCCAGCCTCGACGACGGTGTGGCCTGGGCGTTCCGTCCCGTGGCCCTGTTGGCCGGCTTTTCCGGGGATGAGGCGAACCTTGCCGGCAGGCTGCTGGGCAAAAAATTAATCGCCAATGAATTCATCGCCTACGGAGACCTGACCACCGATCCCGCCTTCAAGGAGGCGGGGGACCGGTTTCGCGCGATGGCGGCATGCGCCGTCAGCGGTTTCGCCAATTTTGGCTCGATGGGCATCCAGATCGGTTGCATCGGGGCGCTGGTGCCCGAACGAAGGGAGTTGCTGGCAAGACTGGCCCCCCGCGCGCTGCTGGCCGGGTTTGCCGCTGCCTTGGTCAGCACCAATCTTTTGTCCCTATTCCGGGCCTGAAAACGAGAGGAGCCATTCCGTGCCCGAGCCCCAATGGACCGAGATTCATGAGAAAGCGCTCGCGATGGCCTGGCGGGCGCGTTCTCATGCCTGGGCCCCCTACTCGGGTTTCAAGGTTGGTTGCGCCCTGATGTTTCCAGGCGGTGAAATCGTGCCGGGCTGCAATGTGGAAAACGCCAGCTACGGATTGACGCAATGCGCCGAGCGATGCGCGGTTTGCGCCGCTGTGGCCCGTGGTCTGCTCGGATTCACGGATGCGATCGTGGTCACCGACCTGAAAAAGCCCGCTCCGCCCTGCGGGGCGTGCCGTCAGGTCTTGTTCGAGTTTTCCCCGGGGGCAACGGTTTGGCTGGTTGGATCAGGCGGTGGGAAAAGCCGGCACATCGTGGGCGAGTTGCTGCCGGAGGCGTTCAGGTTCGATGGGCCCGGGCGATAGCGACCGGCAAATCAGCAAGGCTCGAATTCGAGAAGCAGGGTCTCGAAACGGGGGTCCCGCCTCAGGTTGTTGAGATCGTGATCCTCGCGGATGTACCTGAAATCGCGGTAACCGATTTCCAAGGCCTTGCGAAGGCATTCGATGGCCTGGTCGCATCGGTCGAGGAGCGCATAGCTGCAGGCGAGGTTGTAGTGGGAGAGCGGGTCGTGCCGCCTGAGTTGCACGAGGCGCTTGTCAACGACAAGACCTTCGGCGTAGCGGCCCTTGAGGGTCAGCAGGTTGCCCACGACCCTGAGCACATCCACATAATCGGGCATGTGGTGGAGAATGGAGACATAAAATTCGAGTTCGAAGTCGGTCTGCTGGGCTGAACCCTGGGGCTGCGAGGAACCCAACGGAGATTTGATCGGCTTTCCACCAAGTGCCATGAGAGGGGTTCCTAGCGTTTGGGGTGCGGCCAGTAGGGGTTACCACGACCCGGAGCCTGCCAAGGGAATCCGGGCCGTGACAGTTGGATCACTCCTCGTCTTCTTCTTCCTCTTCATCGTCGTCATCGAAGTCGTCATCATCGTCGTCGAGGTCTTCGTCATCGTCGAGGTCGTCCTCCTCATCCTCGAGGTCGTCGTCGAAATCATCCTCGAAGTCATCGTCGTCCTCGAAGTCGTCGTCATCATCCTCTTCGTCGTCATCATCGTCATCCTCCTCGTCTTCATCGGCGGAGAGGATGGGCGCAAGGGGAGAGATGCCTGCGGGAAGTGGGAAATCCAGTGTGGCGGAATGCGCGGGCGCATCGCCGATTCCATGAAGCCAGTTCCTGCCGAGCATGCTGAATTCCTCGTCGTTCCTAGAGACAGTATCGGGAGAATCCCCAAAAATCCCCCCGTGCCATTACCTATGTCCCCAAAAGGGTTCGCCAAGGGGCAAACCGGGCTGCTAATGCATGATTAATCTTGGCGACAAGGCTTTCCAATTGCTAGCCCCTTTACAAAAGGAAAAATCCTCAAAATTGGATCCGCTTGCGAAATGCGGGAATGGGCCATTGTCCGGAGCGCTCCACGGTATCCGTTCCGGGCGCCATGATGGGGTATGATTCGACCATATGACGGCGCCGGCTCGCGACGGAAATCGTTGCGAGCCCGATTGTTCGGGGGAATGGTATGGGCGGCCAAACAGCTTCTCCGATTGTCGGGGTGGTCATGGGTTCCCGCTCCGACTGGGAAACCATGAGGCACGCCGTCGAGGTGCTCAGGGAACTGGAGATTCCAGTCGAGGCGCGGGTTGTGTCGGCCCACAGGACGCCCGACCTGCTTTTCGAGTATGCCGAGGGATCGGCGGCGCGCGGCATCAGGGTCATTATCGCCGGTGCCGGTGGCGCCGCCCACCTTCCGGGAATGCTCGCGAGCAAGACTTGGGTGCCGGTGCTGGGGGTTCCTGTCCAGTCCCAGGCGCTTTCGGGAATGGATTCGCTGCTTTCCATCGTCCAAATGCCGGCCGGCGTGCCGGTTGGAACGCTGGCCATCGGCAAGGCCGGTGCCATCAACGCGGGCTTGTTGGCGGCAGCCTGCCTGGCGGGGACCGATGCGGCACTGGCTTCCCGGCTCGCCGCCTGGCGCTCGCGCCGGACGAGGGAAGTGCTCGACCATCCGGATCCGGAACAGGCATGAAACGAATCGGGATTGTCGGCGGAGGGCAGTTGGCCCGCATGCTGGCCCTGGCGGGTCGTCCGCTTGGGCTGGAATTCTCGGCGATTGATCCCGCGCCGGACGCGTGCGCGGGTGCCGTGGCGAGGTTGATCGTGGCCGAGTACGGTGACGCCTCGGCGCTCGCCCGCCTCGCCGTTGAATGCGATGTCGTGACTTACGAGTTCGAGAACCTTTCCGCCAAGGCGCTTGACGGCCTGTCCGCGGCGGTGCCGGTTCGCCCCGGAACGCGATCGCTGCTGACCTCGCAGGACAGGCTTGTCGAAAAGAGCCTTTTCGGATCGATCGGGCTGCCGACAGCCCCGCATCGCCCCGTGGACAATCCGGCCGACTTGGAGAAGGCCCTGCGAACGCTGGGATGTCCCGCCATCCTCAAGACAAGGAGACTTGGTTACGACGGCAAGGGACAGGCGCTCATCCGAGCGCCTGAGGATGCCCGCATGGCCTGGGCCTCGGTCGCGGGAGATCGGTCGACCTCGGACCTGATCCTTGAGGGTTTCGTCCGCTTCAGGTCGGAGGTGTCACAAATCTCCTGCCGGGGTGCCGATGGTTCGCTGGTGCATTACCCCCTGACGGAAAACGCGCATGCCGGCGGGATTCTCAGGAGGTCGATTCCATTATCACCGACCGTCGCGGCGCCCTGGGCGGGCCAGGCCAGGGCGGCCATGGAGCGGTTGATGCTTGAGTTGGGCCATGTGGGAAACCTGTGCATTGAGTTTTTTGTCACAGCTGACGGATTGGTCGCCAACGAAATGGCGCCGCGCGTCCACAATTCGGGACACTGGAGCCTGGATGGCGGTGGGGTAAGCCAGTTTGAAAACCATGTCCGGGCCGTTGCCGGGCTACCCCTGGGCAACCCGGAACCGTCCAGGCCGGTGTTGATGGTGAACCTGATCGGTTCCATGCCCGATCCCATGAAGGTGCTGAGCTTGCCGTTTGTCCGCCTGCACGACTATGCAAAAGAACCCCGGGGCGGAAGAAAGGTCGGACACCTCAATATCCTGCCCCCGCCCGGCGTGGACCCGCGCGCCTGCCTGGCCGCCGTGGCCCCGTTGGTTTCGGAGGAGACAAGCGCGGCCATTCTGAGCCCCATGCTCGGGGAAGGGTGAGTTCGCGGCCTGGGCCGTTCCTCGGATGTTTCCTGTCCGTTGTTCCAATCCGGTTCGGTGGTTGACCGCGCAAGCCGATGGGTTAGCCTCCGGACTGTTCAAGCCGTCAATCAACCCGACTGGAGCAGGCGATGTCCCAGGCCATCATTGTTTCCTTCGCGCTGTCATGGGCCGCTGTCGGCGCGGAACCCGCGCCGATCGAACCCAAGGCCGACTCGCTGAAGTCGTGGTTGCTGGCGCGAATCGACGCTGCCGACAAGGTCCGGTCCACCCGGGTCGACTCCATCAAGACCGCGGAGGCCCTTCAACTCCGCCAGAAGGAATTGCGCAAGGCGTTTGTCGGGGCAATTGGAGGATTTCCAGAAAGGACGCCGCTCAATTCCCAGGTTCTCGGCGTGATTCGACGCGACGGGTACAGGATTGAGAAAATCCTGTTTGAGTCGCGACCGGGTTTCCATGTCACGGCGGCCCTGTTTCTTCCGGAAAGCGGGCGCTTTCCCGCGCCCTGGCCCGGGGTGGCTATCGCCTGCGGGCATTCCATCAACGGTAAGGCCATGGAGGCTTACCAACGGGGTTCGGCCCTGACGGCCTTGAACGGAATGGCCGCCCTTATTTTTGACCCGATCGAGCAAGGTGAACGGGGCAGGGGCAGCACCCGGGGGCACAACGCCATCGGGTTGCCCGCCACCTTGCTGGGTGCCAACACCGCCCAGATCGAAATATGGGACGGCATGCGCGCGATCGATTACCTGCAATCCCGGCAGGATATCCGGAAAGACCAGATCGGCTTTATGGGGAACTCCGGTGGCGGAACCCAAACGGCCTACATGATGGCCCTTGAGGACAGGATCAAGGCCGCCGCTCCAGCCTGCTATATCACGAAGCTTCCGCGCGTGGCCCGGGCCATCGGTCCCCAGGATGCCGAGCAAAACATCTTCGGCCAGTTGAAATGGGGCATGGATCATCCCGATTACATCAGCATGCGGGCGCCTTCCCCGGTTCTGGTCGCGGCCGCCATCCAGGACTTTTTTCCCATCGCGGGGGCCCGCGAGGCCGTGGGGGAGGCCCGTGGATTGTTCGCGATTTTGGGGAAGACCGAACAGGTGTCGATGATGGAGCACGATGACAAGCATGGCTGGGCCAAGCCGATGCGCGAAGCCTCGGTCCGCTGGATGGCGAAATGGTTGCGGGGAGTCGACGCGCCCGTCAGCGAACCGGATTCCATCGTTCTGATCGAGGAGCGTGAACTGCAGGTCACCCGCACCGGCCATGTATCGGAATTGCCGGGGGAAAGGACAGCGGTGGAGGTCCTGAAGGACAGGTTGAAGACGGGGCGTCCCTCGCCCCCGGGCGAACTGCCCCTGGCAGTCAGGCAGGTCGCCGGCATTCGCGAGGGGGTGTCCGTTTCGGTGCGGGGCGATTCCGCCATGCCCATGAAAGGGCAGACGATCCGCCTCGTGCTCGATCGGGAAGGAATGCCCTTGCCGGCCCTTGTTCACGCGCCGGCGGCACCATCGGGAATGCCTCCCGTGATCGTGGCCCATTCCGAGGGCAAGGAGAAGGCCCGCGCCTTGGCCGAGCGTTTCCAATCGGAGGGGAGATGGGTGCTCAACATCGACCTTCGCGGGTTCGGCGAAACCATGAACAAGCTCAACAACTTCTATGGCGATTCCGACGGATCGGATTCGTTTCTGGTCTACCTTCTGGGGGAGTCCTTGGTTGGCCAAAGGGCTGAGGACCTGCTGGCCGCCTCGGCATGGATTCAAGCCGGCGGGCGGGGCAAGCCCGACATTGTCGCGGTCGGATGGACCACCACCCCCGCGCTTCACGCGGCAGTCGCCGATTCATCGGCGTTCGGCATGGTGTCGTTGCTTGAGGCCCCCCGGGATTGGACCGAGGTTGTCGACAAGGCCTTGCCGCACAGGTATTCCGATGTGGCACATGGGGCCATTCTGCGCTACCGCCTGGAGGATCTCAGAAAATTCCTGGGCTCCCGGTTGGCGCGGTAGGTTCCGCATGGGCCAGGCCCTCGAGGATTTTGGCCAGCGCCTGATATCGGTCGTGGGCCAGGTATTCACGGCGAACGATCGCCTTGCCCTCCTCGCCCAACCTTTGGCGCAGCGAGGCGTCCGCGGCCAAAATTCCAAGGGCTTGGCGCAGATGGCTGGCTGATGGCTCCTTGACCAGAAGTCCGCCGGCACGGCCCACGAGTTCACCCGGTCCGCCGACGCTTGCCGCAACGCATGGCACGCCGTTCGACCAAGCCTCCAGCAGAACCAGACCAAAGGAGTCGAGGACGCTCGGCAGGCAAAAAATGTCGATCGAAGCGAAGAAGTCCCTTCGCTGGCGGTCGTCAAGAGGTGGCAGGATCCGGATGTTCGCGCCCGCGAGGCCGACGGCCTTTCGGGCGTCGGGAAGCACGGGGCCCGCGAGGATGCCGTGGACTCCCAAGTGCGCCATCGCGGATAGGGTTTCAACCAAGGCCACCGCGCCTTTTCCCTGGCAAAGGGGGGCCAGGTGGCCGATGACCACGGCATCATCAGGCAACCCCCATTCACTCCTGCCCCGCCTTCGGTCGCCTCCAGACACCGTTTCCGGGTTTATGCCGGGAGGAGCCATCACGATTTTTTCAGCTTCGATGCCGAGTTCGGCGTAATGCGACTTCTCGGACCGGCTTTGCACGATGAGGATGTCGGCCCGTCGCGCCAACGCGACTAGCGACGGATGATCGAATCCGCGCCGATGGGACGATCCCGCTTTTCCCGCCGCGCCGGGGTGCCAGAAAGGGGTGATGGCCAATCGCGCGCCGTGCCGGCGCGCGATTTTGCCACCGGCGGCGATGATTGATCCGTGCGGAAACCCCATGGCGTGAACCACGGCGGGCGGCTTGCCGGTTTCCGCCGACGACAATGACGGGCAAACGGGCCCCCAGGGAAACAGCCAGGGGGCGATCGATACGGGAATCGGCAGGAGGTTGATGGCGCGCAGGAGGTTTCTTTGACCGGGGAAAACCCAAACGGGATGCCGGCACACGGAAACGGCCCCGTCCATGGCCATCCCCTTGGGAAGATGAGGGGCATGCGGGTTCACGAAACTGTCATGCGATGTCCCGGTGGTCGTGTGAACCACGATCTCATGCCCGCGGCCGGCGAGGACGCTGGCCAGGCTGTGGGCATGGCTTTCCGCGCCTCCCCGGGCGGGTGGATAACGGTGGACAAGTTGGATGATGCGGGCCATTTCGGTAGTTGAAGGCTCTTCAGGGTGGTGACCGCACTCCCTGGCATGCGGCCTGGTGGATACACTAATGTTTCTTTCCGGGGCGTGGGTCCCGGCCATGGTCTGAAAGGGTGGGCATGCTGCAGGTTTCCCGTCTCGCCTCGTCGATCAAGCCATCAGCCACCTTGGCGGCGGCCGCACGGGCCAAGCAGTTGCAGGCCTCGGGAGTCCGCATCAGGGATTTCAGCCTGGGTGAGCCGGATTTCCCCACGCCCGAACATGTGTGCGAGGCGGCGCGCCGCGCGATGGCCGCCGGCAAGACCCGGTACACCCAGGCCAGCGGAACCCCGGAACTCCGTGGCGCGGTCGCCAAGTTGTATGGCGAGTCATACGGCCTTTCCGTCACTCCAGAACAGGTTCTCATCAGCAACGGGGCCAAGCATTCGCTGCACAACGCCCTGGCCGGAGCGATCAGTCCCGGTGATGAGGTCATCATTCCCACGCCCTACTGGGTGAGCTATTCCGACCTCGTCGCCATGACCGGAGGCGTGCCTGTGCTGGTGCCGACCAGCATGCAAAGCGGTTTTCGCCTGACTCCGGAGGCACTCAAGGCCGCCATCACGCCGCGCACCCGGATGCTTCTGCTCAACGCGCCGAGCAACCCGACCGGCGCCGTTTACACCAAGGCCCAACTCGAGGCGATCGCCCGCGTCGTGCTTGATACAGGCATCTCGGTGCTGAGCGATGAGATATACGAGAGGTTGATGTTCGACGGACGCGAGCCCGTCTGTTTCGCGACGCTGCACCCCGACCTCCCGGGACGAACCATCACCGTCAGCGGTGTCTCGAAGACATACGCCATGACCGGTTGGCGCATCGGCTGGTCGGTGGCGCCGGTGGCCCTGGCCAAGGCCATGGGGAATATCCAAAGCCAGCAGACCAGCAATCCGTGCAGCATCAGCCAGGCCGCGGCGTTGGCGGCCATCACCGGGGAGCAGGGTTGCGTGGAATCGATGCGCGCGGTGTTCCAGCAAAGGCGCGACCTTGTCTGCAGGCTGTTGAATGCCGTTCCCGGAATCCGCTGCCCTGTTCCCGACGGGGCTTTTTACGCCTTTTTCAATATCGAGGGGCTTTACGGCAAGGCTCCCGGTGGCCGGAAGATCAGCGATTCGGCTTCATTCTGCGACGCGGCCCTTGAGGATGCCCATGTCTGCCTCGTTCCCGGCAGCGCGTTTGGGGCGGAGGGCTTCGCCAGGCTGAGCTTCGCGACGAGCAACGAGGAAATCGAATCCGGGGTGTCGCAATTGGCCGCTTGGCTGTCGAAGGGCTGAACCGGTCTCCCCGCTGCTTCCGATTGGAGTGTTTCCATGGCGATCCTGTTGCTCAAAGAAGCCGAAGTCGAGGGGCTTCTTCCCATGTCCGAGGCCCTTGAGGCCGTGGAACTCGCGTTCCGGAAAATCGGCCTCGAGGAGGCGATGAACATCCCCCGTTCGCGCGCGGTGACGGATCACGCCCAGATTCATGTCATGGCGGCCACCATCAAGGGCATGGGGGCGATGGGCGCCAAGATTTACTCGACCAGCCGCAAGAATCCGCCCCTCTTTTATGTGCCCCTCTTTGATGGCAAAACCGGGTTGCTCCAGGCGATCATGCAGGCGGACCACCTCGGGCGCATCCGCACCGGAGCGGCATCGGCCGTGGCCACCAAGGCGCTCAGCCGCCCCGATTCCAGTTCACTCGGGATTCTTGGCACAGGCAAGCAGGCGTTCACCCAGGTCGAGGGAATCGCCAAGGTTCGCCCAATTTGCCGCGTCACTGTATGGAGTCCCACCCAGGCCCATCGCGAGGCTTTCGGCGCCAAGGTGGCCGGCGCCTTTCCCTCCATCAAGGTGGCCGTGGCTTCCACCGCGCGCGAGGCGGTTGCCGGGCACGACATCGTCAGCACCATCACCTCGGCATACGATCCATTCGTGGAAGGCGATTGGCTTGAAGCTGGGATGCACATCAACGCCTGCGGGTCGAACTTTGCCGGCAAGGCGGAACTAACGCCCTCCGCTGTGAAGCGTTGCGACCTGATCGTGGTGGACCACCGTGAACAGGCCCGGATGGAATCGGGAGACCTGGAGAAGCCCATCGAGGACAAGTTGATCGCCTGGACCAATATCCGCGACCTGGGGCCATTGCTTGTGGGTCGTTATCCCGGCCGAGAAAACGTCTCCCAAGTCACCATGTTCAAGTCGAACGGCCTGGCGATCCAGGATGTCGCGTGCGCCATGCGCGTGTACAAGCACGCGGTTGAGCAGGGAGTCGGCACCAGCATCGATTTCTAACGGCCGTTGGCCGGGCGCGGCGCGTTGCCGCCCCCTTGGCCACCTACCTATTTGACAGCCAACCGGATGGCGATATCCGGGCTCAATCCGTGGGCGGCAAGGACTTGCCATCGCCGTGGCGGCGGTTCCACACCGCGATGAGGTTCGAGTAGTCGTCGGTCCACAGGCCCACCTTGGGGTCGGGTTCCGGCATAAGCCATGCGGAGGCTCCCCGGCACAGCGGAATCACCGAACGCAGCATCAACCCGGCGGCGCCGACGCCGCCCGCGGG
Organism: Planctomycetota bacterium; assembly: GCA_016873225.1. Taxonomy (GTDB): domain Bacteria; phylum Planctomycetota; class Planctomycetia; order Gemmatales; family Gemmataceae; genus REEB421. The sequence continues at coordinate 127,252 of VGXS01000006.1, forward strand.
ACTGGCCATCGAGTCGGCCGGTTCCATGTAAAGGTTGCGGATCCTGCGCAGGAGGTTCGCCTCGTCGCTTTCCTGGTTCGGGTTGTCGACCATCTTGCGGATGTTCGCCTCGCTGATGTTCATGTCGAGGCTCAGCTTGTCCATCGCGTAAGCCAGTCCCCTGCCCGTGCCCGGCGTTGTCGAGGCGAATGTCGGCAGGGCCAGCAGGCCCTGGTACATCTCGAGCACCTGGCCGGGGCCCATGCGGGATGAAAGAAGCGGGTCGAGGCTCTCCTTCGACTTGGAAAGGACGACCCAGGTGGAGGCGGTCTTGCCCGGCCAGTTCTCGCTGCTGTCGCTATTGAAAAGGATGCGCAGGTCCTGCTTTTCGGCGAGGTTGGCCAGCACCGGGACAAGGTCGAGGTACCGGTTCGAGACATGGAAGGCCACGATGCCCTTTTCCTTGAGCTTGGACACGAAGATTCGCAACGCCTCGAGCGTGATCAGGTGAACGGGAATGGCATCGGAGCTGAAGGCGTCGACGGCGATCAGGTCGTAGGAGGAATCGGGTTCCTTGGCCATGCGGATGCGGGCGTCACCCATCCTGAGCTCGACATTGGCGCCCCGACGCTTGGCATCCTCGACGAAAGAGAAGTATCGCTCCTTTCCGTCGAAGCTGATCTGGCGCACGAGCGGGTCGATGTCGAAGAAAATGAGATCCTGGCCCTTTTGCGCGTAACAGGCCATGGTTCCCGTGCCGAGGCCGATCACGGCGACCTTGGGGAGCGGGCCGGCGGCCTTCGGCTGCAACGAGGCGTAGCCGTTGCCCAGGCATGAGGTCATGACCTGTCCGATGGGGCCGGAGCGGTGGTAGTAGGTGAGCGGAATGTCGGCCATGTCGGGGTCGAGGAACTGCTTGCCGTGGAGCGTGGTGCCATGGAGCAGCCGGCGGAAGCGCCCGTCGGATTCCCTGCGGTTTTCCACCTGCAGCACTCCAAAGAAGCCCCGCCTTTGCAAGAGGGATGCGTCCTCGCCCATGGCGTTGATGGTGGCGGCCAGCAAAACGGCGCCGGTGCCCAGGGCCAGCCGCTGCGACCTGTCGACAAAGGTGTAGCAGATCACTAGCGGAACGCCGATCGCCAGGATGGCCTGGAGTTGCGGGAAGCTCAGGCCGATGGTTCCGGCCATGCGCTTGAGGGGTGCGAAGAGCACATCGGAATAGGTGCCCAGCAGGAGGGCCAGCACGAGCACCCCCATGCACAGGGGCAGCAGGCAGTCCATGAGTCCGCGGTAGGAAAGCTGGCCAGCGAGGTGCGCGGTGACCAGCCAGGCGATGACGCCGGCGACTAGGGCGCCGACGAGGTAGTGGTGCGACCAAGTCCGGTAGGCGACATCATTGTCCTGCCCG